>NZ_JBFTLY010000001.1:0-837030 GCF_056396685.1 Pseudarthrobacter sp. 05T312 | reverse complement strand
TACGCCCGTCCTTACAGATCAGAGGCCGAGCGTGTTGCCGCTTTCGCTGGCTGGCTCCATCACTACAATCATCATCGAGGTCACACCTCACTCAAAGGTCAGCCACCGGCCAGCCGCGTCACCAACCTCTCAGGTCAATACACCTAGGCGGTGCCCGCGACAGACCGGGAAGACTTTTCGTTCCAGGGGATCGGTACTGACTGGCACATCACCACTCCCCTCCCCTTGCCCGCAGCCGTGCGGACACGGGTCCTGGGCAGGGTGGAAAGGTTCGACGGCGAGTGGTCCCGTTTCCGCGCCGACTCCCGCGTTGCAGCCATGGCCCGGCGGCCCGGACGCTACTCCTTCCCGGCGGAGGCCGCGCCACTGGGTGGGCTGTACCGGCAGCTTTACGACCTGACGAACGGCGCCATGACACCCCTCATAGGCGGGAGCCTGGAGCGACTGGGGTATGACGCGGCGTACTCCCTCCGGGCAGCAGGGCCGCCGCTCCCGGCTCCGCCCTGGGAATCGGTGCTCAGCTGGGCCGGAACGGTGCTGGACGCCAGCGCCCCCGTGGTGCTCGACATCGGTGCGGCCGGCAAGGGCCTGCTGGTGGACCTGCTGGCCCGGGAACTGGAGGCTGCAGGGATTGGCGCGTTCGTAGTCGATGCCGGCGGCGACCTGCTGGCAAGGGGCGTCGGACCCGTCAGTGTAGGGCTTGAACACCCCTACAACCCGGCACAGGCCATCGGCGTGGTGGACCTGCAGGACCGGGCGCTGTGCGCGTCGGCCGCCAACCGGCGTGCCTGGGGCGACGGACTGCACCACGTGCTGGACGGAACCACCGGGCAGCCGGTGCGGACCGCCGTCGCCACCTGGGCGCTGGCGGAGACAGCCATGGTTGCCGATGCCCTCGCCACTGCCCTCTTCTTCGTTCCGGGCGCCGTGCTCGGAGAGGCGTTCGATTTTTCCTGGCTGACAGTCTTTTCCGACGGCAGCGCAACCTACTCGGCCGAATTTGAAGGGAAGCTGTTCTCATGAGCCCCGTGGACACACCCCAAACCGGCCCGGCTCCCTCCCTGACGGGACGGATAGGCACCGCCGTGGGCAGGTTCACCATGTACCGGCTGATCCTCCTGGTCCTGGCAGCGCTTGCCACGTACAGCCTGCTGCTCAACATGCTGGGCTGGCTGACGTTCGGCGTCCCGGAGATGCTGGCACACCTGGCACTGTGCCTGGGGTTGACCTGGGCCACCAACCGGGCGCTGGCGGCGCTCTTCAGCGTGAATCCCCACACGGAGTCCTCCCTGATCACCGGACTGCTGCTGTATTTCCTGTTCTGGCCCTCCCTGCAGCCGATGGACCTGGCGGGGGTGGCGCTGGCGTGCGTCCTGGCCTCGGCGTCGAAGTACGCATTGGCGTGGCGCGGACGGCACATCTTCAATCCCGCCGCGGCCGGCGCCTTCGCCACCGGCTTGACCGGGCTGAACATTGCGACGTGGTGGGCAGCGACACCGGCCATGCTCTGGCTGCTGGTGCCGGGCGTGCTGCTGGTCCTGCACCGGACCCGCAAGCTGTTGATGGCAGCCGTATTCACTGTCGTTGCGACCGCGATCATCAACGTTGAGCTGCTTCGCTCCGGCATGACGGCCGGGATGGGCCTCTGGCAGGCCCTCGCGCAGCGCCCAGTGCTCTTCTTCGTGGGCTTCATGCTGACCGAACCCCTCACATTGCCGCCGCGGCGGCGCCAACAGCTGGTCCTTGCCGTTGTGGTGGGAGTGCTCTTCGCGGTCCCGTGGAACCTGGGTACAGTGGCGAACTCCCCCGAGGCGGCGCTGCTGGCGGGCAACCTGCTGGCCTTCCTGGCCGGCCAGCGCGGGGCCGTGAAGCTCCGGTTCGCCGGAAGCCGCCCGCTGACGCCCACCACGGCCGAGTTCTCGTTCGAGCCCGCCAGGCCGGTGCATTTCCTCCCCGGACAGTACATGGAGCTGGACCTCCCGCACGCCAGGCCGGATGGGAAAGGCCGGCGCCGCGTGTTCAGCCTGACCGGTTCCCCTGGCGCGCGCCTGGTGTCTTTTGGCGTCCGCACAGCCGGTCCGGTGTCTGCGGCCAAGGAGGCGCTCCTGGGGCTGCGGCCTGGTGACCAGGTGACGGCCACGGCGGTGGGCGGCGACTTCGTCCTGCCGCGGGATCCCCGCCGGCCGGTGCTGCTCATCGCCGCAGGCATCGGCATCACGCCATTCGTGTCCCACCTGTCCTCCGGCGCCTTGCGGGAGCGGGATGCCGTCCTGCTGCTCCTGGCCAGGAGTGCGGACGAAGTGCCGTATGCGGACGAACTCCGGTCCTCCGGCCTTCGGGTAATGGTGTTACTTGCGGACGGCTCCCAACCGCCGTCGGGCCTGGCCTCCGCTTCAACGGGGGTGCACGGCGCGCCCGGCCGGGTGGATGGAAAGGCGCTTGCGGCACTGGTCCCGGACATTGGCCGCCGGGAGGTTTACGTCTCGGGCTCCCCCGCAAGCGTCGCATCCCTCCGCCGGGCGGCCCGGCGCGCCGGCGCGCGCAGGGTAAGAAGCGACTCCTTCGCCGGCTACTGAGGCCATTCCAGCAGCCTTCGCGGACATGCCCCTGCGCCTGTTTTCCCTTGCGGGCCACCTTCCTGCTAAGCTCTAGGACGTCCCGCCGGGAACGGCAGGATATCCCGAAAATTGCCCTCGTAGCTCAGGGGATAGAGCGTCTGCCTCCGGAGCAGAAGGTCGTAGGTTCGAATCCTATCGAGGGCACAAGGAAACCCCCGCCGCTTCTTGAAGCGGCGGGGGTTTTTCGTTTCCCGGGGCCCCCGCCCTGCGCCGGTTCTCCCCGGGAAACCGGGTCAGAATTTCAGTGCCGGCTCATCAAGGGTCGCCAGGGTCAGCACGGCTTCTTCAACCGTTGCGTGGTCCTCCAGCTCCCTCTCGATCCTGCGCAGGGCCACCGCCACCTCATGCTCCGGATGGTCCCCCTCCAGGTCCACTGCCGCCACGAGGTACAACTTGCGCGGGCCAACGAACTCCAGGTGCAGGTACGTCAGCCGTGCGATGTCCCGGTGCTCCAGCACCCGCCGCGCCATGGAACGCTCAATATCGGGGGTGACGCCCTGGCCCACCAGGAAGCGCCGGTTCCGGTCAATCAGGACCACGGCGACGACGGCGAGCAACACGCCGACGACGATCGAACCTATCGCGTCGGGCAGCGGCGAGCCGGTGACCTGGTGCAGGAACACGCCAACGAACGCCACCACGAGGCCGATCAGTGCGGCGGCATCCTCGGCGAAGACGGCGCGCAGGGTGGGATCGGAGCTGATGAGGACTTGTTCGAGGGTGTGCCGTTCCAGTTCGTGGGCCGCTTTCCGGGTTTGGCGAAACGCCTGGATGAAGGACACTCCCTCGAAGACGAAGGCCACCGCCAGGACGATGTAGGCCACCATGAAATCGGCTGCCGGCTCCGGGGCAATGATTTCCTGGATGCCGTGCATGATGGACACCACCGCCCCTGCGGTAAAGAGACCGAACGCGGCGAACATGGACCAGACGTAGGCTTCGCGGCCGTATCCCATGGGGTGGCTCTTGTCCCGGGGCCGGGCGGACCTCCGTTCCGCAAAAAACAGGAACACCTGGTTGCCCGTGTCCGCCCAGGAGTGGGCCGCCTCCGCCGCCATCGAAGCCGAGCCGGAGAGGACGGCTGCCACCGACTTTGCCGCGGCCACCAGCACATTTGCCACGAAGGCGATGATGACCGTCAGCAGGGTGGAACTGGACTTGGTTCGCTTTTCGGTTTCAGCCATGCGCCTACCGTACCCAGCGCAGCCCGCTGCAGCCCGTTGCAGGCTGCTGAATTCCAGGCGGTGGCGTCACTAAGAATGTCGGTGCCCGCTCTTAGGCTGGTTTCACCTAGATGAGGGGGGTACGCCATGCACGTTCCGTTCTGTTCAATCGTTCCGCCGTACATGTTGCGCCGGCTGGCGCGGCAGGATGCGCCGGAGTTCACTTCAGCGGCCAGCGCCGCCAGGAAAGCACTGATCCAGGTCGAATCGTTCCAGGCGGCCCGTTCACACGCTGTTCCGGCCCTTCCGCCCGGGCTGCTCCAGGAGAAGCCGGGGCCGGTCAAGCGGGCCATCTACGATGCCGGCGGCGGGGAAACCCTCCCGGGCAACCTTGTCCGCAAGGAAGGCGGACCCGCCACGGGGGATGCCGCAACCGACGAAGCCTATGACGGGCTCGGATCCACGCACCGGCTCTATGCCGACGCCTTCGGCCGTGATTCAGTGGACGGCCGCGGACTGAAGCTCGACGCGACGGTCCACTTCGGCAGGCTGTACGACAATGCCTTCTGGAATGGCAGCCAGATGGTCTTTGGTGACGGCGACGGAGATGTCTTCGAACGGTTCACCAAGTCCCTGAGCGTCATAGGGCACGAACTGGCCCACGGCGTCACCCAGTACTCAGCCGGGCTTGCCTACCGGAACCAGGCCGGCGCGCTCAACGAATCCATGTCCGACGTCTTTGGCGCGCTCGTTGAGCAGTACGTGAAGAACCAGCCGGCAGCGCAGGCCAGCTGGCTGATCGGGGAAGGCCTCTTCACGCCGAAGGTCCAGGGACAGGCGCTGCGGTCCATGAAAGCGCCGGGTACCGCATACGACGACGACGTTCTGGGCAAAGACCCGCAGCCTGACTCCATGGACTCCTACGTTCGGACCAGCGCAGACAACGGCGGGGTCCACATTAACTCGGGCATCCCCAACCGCGCCTTCTACCTGGTGGCGGACGCGCTGGGGGGTTACGCGTGGGAGGCACCGGGCCGCATCTGGTACGAGACCCTGACCAGCGGTTCCCTGCCACAGGGGGCGACCTTCGGCGTTTTCGCCCGTGCCACGGTGCGCGCCGCCACGGACCTCTTCGGTTCCGGGTCCCCGGAGCATGACGCCGTCGGCGCAGCGTGGGAAACTGTAAAGGTCAAGGTTTAAACCGTTGCCCCGGCGCCCCTTCCATTGGCTCCGGGCCCGGAAGGAAGCCCAGGGGCCAGGCCATGAAGATCAAGGTGGAGCGCACGGGCGGGATCGCGGCGATCACGCGCGTATGGACAGTGGACGCCCGGACGGACAATGACCTCAGCCAGTGGCAGCCCATCGTCGAGGCTTGCCCGTGGGACGCGGTTCCCAGCACCCCACGGGCAGCCGCGGCGGCCTTCGAGGCACCCCAGCCGGACCGCTTCATCTACTCCATCACTGCGGGGCAGCGCAGGGCTGCCCTGCCCGAACAAGCCCTCACCGGCCCCTGGCGCATCCTGGTTGACACCGCGCGGGCCGCCGCGGAGGAAGCCGGCGGACCGCTTCCCGGCGCGGACCCTGGTGGCGCTGCCTAAGGGCGGCCGGCGTCCCGGAACCGAATGGGGCGGTTCCTCACGGCAGTAGACTGTCTGCAGCCATGACTTTTCATATCTCCTATCCCGCCGAGCTGCCGGTTTCCGAGCGCCGCGAGGACCTGATGGCCGCCATTGCCGCCAACCAGGTGACCATAATCGCCGGCGAGACCGGCTCCGGAAAGACCACCCAGATCCCCAAGATGTGCCTGGAACTGGGGCTGGGCGAGAAGGGCCTCATCGGGCACACCCAGCCGCGCCGGCTCGCAGCGCGGACGGTAGCCGAGCGCATCGCGGAGGAGCTCGGCGTCGAGATCGGCCAGGAAGTAGGCTTCCAGGTCCGTTTCACGGGCGAGGTCAGCAAGGCGACCAAGGTCAAACTGATGACCGACGGCATCCTGCTCGCCGAGATCCAGCGGGACAAGCTGCTGCGGAAATACAGCACCATCATCATCGACGAGGCCCATGAACGCAGCCTCAACATCGACTTCATCCTCGGCTACCTCAAGCGGATCCTCCCCCAGCGGCCCGACCTGAAGGTCATCATCACCTCGGCCACCATTGATCCCGAACGGTTCGCCAAGCACTTCGGCACCCCGGAGGACCCGGCCCCCATTGTTGAGGTGTCCGGCCGGACCTACCCGGTGGAAATCCGCTACCGCCCCCTCTCGCAGCCGAGAGAGGACGAAGAAGACGCCTCGGACGATGAACTTGAGGAAGACCGGGATCCGCTGGACGCCGTCTGCGATGCCGTTGACGAGCTTGCCGCCGAAGCGCCGGGCGACATTCTGGTGTTCTTCTCCGGCGAGCGCGAAATCCGGGACGCCGCGGAAGCATTGCAGGCCCGCATCCAGTCCAACCGCAGGCTGGCAAACACCGAGATCCTTCCCCTCTTTGCGCGCCTGAGCCTGCAGGAGCAGCACAAGGTGTTCCATCCCGGCAGCAAGCGCCGGATCGTGCTGGCCACCAACGTGGCGGAAACGTCGCTGACGGTTCCGGGCATCAAGTACGTCATCGATACCGGAACCGCCCGCATTTCCCGGTACTCACACCGCACCAAGGTCCAGCGCCTGCCCATCGAGCGGGTCTCGCAGGCATCGGCCAACCAGCGTTCGGGCCGCTGCGGCCGTGTTTCCGACGGCATCGCCATCCGCCTCTACTCCGAGGAAGACTTCGAGTCCCGGCCCCGGTTCACCGACCCGGAGATCCTGCGGACCAACCTCGCCGCCGTCATCCTCCAGATGACCGCCATGGGCGTGGCCAGGGGGCCCAAGGACGTTGAGGACTTCCCCTTCGTCGAGCCGCCGGAAACCCGCGCCATCAACGACGGCGTCACCCTCCTCCGCGAGCTTGGCGCCCTGGCTCCCCCACGCGCCCACGGCACCGGCGCCAAGGCTGATGCAGCCGGCGGCCGGGGCGCGCCGACGGGCGGCGGACTGACCGCCGTCGGACAGAAACTTGCCCAGCTCCCCGTGGATCCCCGCCTGGGCCGCATGATCGTGGAAGCGGGAAAACGCGGCTGCGTCCGCGAAGTCATGGTGCTGGCCGCCGCGCTCACCATCCAGGACCCGCGGGAACGGCCCACCGACAAGCAGCAACTGGCTGCGGAAAAGCACAACCGCTTCCGGGACGAAAACTCGGACTTCACGGGTTACCTCAATCTCTGGAACTACCTGCAGGAGAAACAGCAGGAGCTGTCGTCCTCGGCTTTCCGCCGGCTGTGCCGCGCCGAGTTCATCAACTACCTGCGGGTGCGGGAATGGCAGGACCTGTTCACGCAGCTCCGCCAGCTCGCACGCCCGCTGGGGATCACGCTGGACAACAAGCGCCTGGCGGATCCCGTGGGCAACAACGACGGCATCCACATCAGCCTGCTCTCCGGGCTCCTGAGCCACATCGGCATCCTGGACGAGCGCAAGCGCGAATACGCCGGCGCCCGCGGCAGCCGGTTCGCGATCTTCCCCGGATCGGCGCTGTTCAAGAAGTCCCCCACGTTTGTCATGGCAGCCGAGCTGGTGGAGACCAGCCGGCTGTGGGCCAGGGTGGCGGCCAAATTCGATCCGGTCTGGGCTGAACAGGTGGCCCCGGACCTGGTCAAGCGCACTTACAGCGAACCGCACTGGTCCACCAAGCAGGGTGCAGTCATGGCCTACGAAAAGGTCACCCTCTACGGCGTTCCGATCATCGCCCAGCGGCGGATCAATTACGGCCGGGTGGATCCGGTGGTTGCCCGTGAGCTGTTCATCAGGCATGCCCTGGTGGAAGGCGACTGGCGCACCCACCACAAGTTCTTCCACCGCAACCGGGCGCTCCTGCACGAGGTGGAGGAACTCGAGGCCCGCATGCGCCGGCGGGACCTGCTGGTGGATGACGAAACCCTGTTCGAGTTCTACGACGCCAGGATCGGCCCCGATGTTGTCTCCGAACGGCACTTCGACAAGTGGTGGAAGGACGCCCGCCGGGAGAACCCGGACCTCCTGGATTACGACAAGTCGCTGCTCCTGAGCGACGACGCGGACGACCTCGATGATTCGGCCTATCCGAAGACCTGGCTGCACAAAGGCTTCGAGCTTCCGCTGACCTATGAGTTCCATCCCGTGGCGCCGGGGTCCGCACCGGATCCGTCCGACGGCGTCACTGCCGAAGTGCCGGTCCTGTTCCTCAACCAGCTCGATGACGCCCCGTTCCGGTGGCTGATCCCCGGCCAGCGGGTGGAGCTGGTCACCGCCCTGATCAAGTCGCTGCCCAAGCAGGTCCGGAAGAACTTCGTTCCGGCGCCCGATGTTGCCCGGCAGGCCGTTGCCGTGCTCGAGTCCGATTTCGATCCCGCCACGGACGAACTCGAACCTTCGCTGGAACTGGCGTTGCGGCGGATCCGCGGGGCGGTCATTCCACCCGGCTCCTGGAACTGGGAGGCCGTTCCCCCGCACCTGCGTGTCAGTTTCAAGGTGGTGGACAGCACGGGCAAGGTCCTGGGCGAAGGCAAGGACCTCGTCGGCCTCCAGGAGCAGCTCGCCCCCGCCACCCGGCGTGCCATCGCCGAATCGCTTGGCGCCACCCCGGCCTCCGCTGCGCCCGGCGCCGCCCCTAACGGGCAGCGCCGCAACAGCAAGGCGTCCGACGCCGGATCACCGGCCGGCCAGCGGGGCAGCGAAGTGCCGGGCAGCGCAGGATTCGTGGAGCGTGACGGCTTGACCGAATGGACCGTGGGTACTGTTGAGCGCCAAGTGAGCAGCATGGTCAAGGGCCATACCGTCACCGGATATCCGGCGCTGGTGGACCAGGGCACGTCGGTGTCCCTGCGCGTATTCCAGACAGCAGGGGAACAGCTCGACGCCATGCGCGGCGGTGTAATCAGGCTGTTGGCACTGCGTGTTCCGGCGCCGGACCGTTACGTCCTGGAGCACCTGAGCAATACCGAGAAGCTCACGTTCAGCCAGAACCCGCATGGCTCGGTGACAGCCCTGATCGCCGACTGTGCCCTGGCGGCCATCGACAAGCTCACGCCCGCGGAACTCCCCTGGGACCGCAAGTCCTTCGATGCGCTGTATGAGGTGGTGCGCGCGGAACTGATCGATACGGTCTTCTCTGTCACCGCCGTCGTCGAGCGCATCCTGGCCAGTACCCGGCGGATCGAAAAGCAGCTCAAGGGCAGCACAAGCCTCGCCCTGATAAGTGCGCTCAACGACGTCAAGAGCCAGTTGGAGCAGCTCGTCTATCCAGGTTTTGTGGCACGCACGGGCTACGCCCAGCTCAGCCAGCTGCCGCGGTATCTTGCAGCCATTGAGAAGCGGCTGGAGCGCCTGCCCGGAAACGTCCAGCGCGATGCCCTGAATATGGCGGTGGTGCAGCGGCTCGAGGACGATTACGACGATGCGGTGTCCGCCCTGCTGCCCGGCCGGCGTGCCGGACGGGAGTTAACCCAGGTGCGCTGGATGCTCGAGGAGCTCCGTGTCAGCCTCTTCGCCGTCGAGCTCGGAACGGCCTACTCCGTATCCGAGAAGCGCATCCGGACCGTGCTCAACAAGGCATTGGCCCCGGCCTGAGCGGCGCCCTCGCGTGCGCCGCCCTGCGTGCCCGGCCGGCTGGAGCCGGGCACGCCGCAGCAACCCGCCGTCAGGCTGCCGGAACGGATTCGCCGTAGCCGGCGGCACGGAGCCCTTCGCGCAGCTTTTCGGCGTTGGCGTCCAGCACGGCGGGGTCCGGGTTCTGGTCCGCCGAGCCGAAGTCGAAATCGGCCATGCTTTGCGATGGCCACACGTGTACATGCAGGTGGTTGACTTCGTAGCCCGCTACGATCAGGCCGGCACGCCTGGCGCCGAACGTCTCCACTTGGACCGCGCCGATCCGCCGCGCCACTTCCATGACCCTGGCAAGGGTTTCCGGCGACGCGTCGGTCCAGCGGTCCACTTCTTCGGTGGGGACCACCAGGGTGTGGCCGTCGGCGAGCGGGCCGGTGGTCAGGAAGGCCGCGACGTCGTCCTCGCGCCAGACG
Source organism: Pseudarthrobacter sp. 05T312 (assembly GCF_056396685.1). NCBI lineage: Bacteria > Bacillati > Actinomycetota > Actinomycetes > Micrococcales > Micrococcaceae > Pseudarthrobacter > Pseudarthrobacter sp. 05T312. The sequence continues at coordinate 827,159 of NZ_JBFTLY010000001.1, read as the reverse complement.
AACCGGCCGGGGATTTCGCCCTTAAGGATTTTGGTGAACAGCGTGCTCATGCGTCTGCCTCCCCGGCTGCTGCCTGCAGCGTGCTGGTGTCCAGCACGAAACGGTACTTGACGTCCCCGGCGACCATCCGGTCGTAGGCCGCATTCAGCTGGCCGGCGGCCACCATCTCGATGTCGGCAACCACGCCGTGCTCAGCGCAGAAGTCGAGCATTTCCTGGGTTTCGGCTATGCCGCCAATCAGTGATCCCGCGTAGGCGATGCGGCGCCGGATCAATGCACCCGGGTTGACCGGCGGCATGGCGTCGGAGGGCAGCCCCAGCTGGAAGAGGGCTCCGTCCACGCGGAGGGTGCGGAAGAAGGGGTTCAGGTCGTGGGGGGCCGCCACGGTGTCGATAATGAGGTCGATGGTGCGGTTCGCGGCGGCCATGGCTGCCTCGTCCCGGGACAGGACAACATCGTCGGCCCCAAGTTCCAGGGCGGCCGCAACCTTCGAATCGGAGGTGGTGAACACCACCACCTTGGCACCCATGGCCTTGGCCAGCTTGACGGCCATGTGGCCCAGCCCGCCCAGCCCCACGACGCCGACCACGTCGCCTTCTTCGACGTCGAAATGCCGCAGCGGCGAGAAGGTGGTGACGCCGGCGCACAGCAGGGGCGCGACGGCGGCAGGGTCCAGCGAGTCCGGGACACGGAGGACGTAGCGGCGGTCCACGACGATGGACGACGAATAGCCGCCCTGGGTGGTGGCGTCGCCGTTCCGCCGGTCCTTTGCACCGTAAGTGCCCGTCATGCCGTTTTCGCAGTACTGCTCAAGGCCGTCCAGGCAACTCTCACATTCCCGGCAGGAGTCCACCATGCAGCCAACGCCGACGCGGTCGCCCACGGCGAAGTCGGTGACGTTCGAACCGGTCCTGCTGACCGTTCCCACGATTTCGTGGCCGGGGACCAACGGGTAAGCCTGGCCGCCCCACTCTCCACGGGTGGCGTGCACGTCCGAGTGGCAAAGCCCGCAGAACTCGATGGCGATCTCCACGTCGTCCGGCTTGGGGGCACGCCGTGCGACTGTCAGCGGCACCAGCCCGCTGTCGCCGGACACCGCGCCGTAGGCGGCAGCGCGCGTTCCGGCTTCGCCTTCTGCGGGCGCGGGTGGGATGGGATTGGCAAGGGGCGGTGGTACGGGACGTCCTGGTGTCATAGTGCGACGCTACCCCCGGCGCCACCGGAGTTTCCACCCGGGTCCGGGCCGTCCCCCGGTTCCGGACCCGTGGCTACCGGAAGTTCCGGGCGGTTGGACCACTCCGAGAAGGAGCCCGGGTAGAGGGCAGCGGAGAACCCGGCCAGTTCCAGCGCGGCCACCTCGTGCGCGGCCGTGACGCCGGAGCCGCAGTAGACAGCTGCCGGCCGGCTGTCCTGGACCCCCAGGGATTCGAATCTCTTCCGCAGCTCCGCCGGCGGAAGGAACCGCCCGGAAGCATCAACGTTCGCGGCGGTCGGAGCGCTGAGGGCCCCGGGGATGTGGCCGGCACGGGGGTCGACGGGTTCTACCTCGCCCCGGTACCGCTCCCCCGCCCTCGCGTCGAGCAACAGGCCGCCCTGCGGCCAGGTGGCGGCAGCACCGCCGTCGATTATGGGCATCTGCCCGCTGCCCAATTCCACGTCGCCGGGAACAGGATGGACCGGTCCCTCCTCGAACGGCAAGCCTGCGGCACGCCACGCGCCCAGGCCGCCGTCGAGCAGGTAGACCTCCGCCAGTCCGGCGTCGCGCAGCATCCACCAGGCCCTGGCCGCCGCCATGTTGCCGCTGTCATCGTAGGCGACCACGACGTCACCATTCCGCAGGCCCCACCGGCGGGCCGACTCCTGGAAACGGTCGCGGGACGGAAGCGGGTGCCGCCCCCGGTCCGGCACGGCCGGATCCGAAAGCTCTGTGGCCAGGTCAACGAACACGGCGCCCGGCAGGTGCTCCGCGAGATAGTGGTCGTGCCCATGCGGGTCGCCCAGCGCCCAGCGCACATCCAGCAGCACCGTCCGGTGCCCGGCGGCGAGCCTGGCTTCGAGGCCGGGGACGTCAATCAGCGGATTCATGGAGCTCCTTCTGCGGGATCCGGGGCCACCTGCCGGCGCAGGCACCGGTCCAACTCTAGACGGGCAGTCCGGCTGCGCGGGTAGGCTGGTGCGGTGAAGATCGAGGGCAGCACCGGCACGGGCAGCGGCGGAACGGACCGGGACTGGGCGGACCGGGCCATCCGCACCATCACGGCGGAGAACAACCGTTCCGCGGACACCCATCTCTACTCGGTGGCGCTGCCGGAGCATTGGGGCATCCAGCTGTACCTCAAGGACGAGTCCACGCACCGGTCCGGCAGCCTCAAGCACCGGCTGGCCAGGTCGCTGTTCCTGTTCGGCCTGGTCAACGGCTGGATCAGGGCGGACACCACCATCGTGGAAGCCTCCAGCGGAAGTACCGCCGTTTCGGAGGCGTACTTCGCCCAGCTGCTGGGGCTCCCGTTCATCGCCGTCATGGCGCGCACCACCAGCCCGGAGAAGATCGCACTGATCGAACAGTTCGGCGGCTCGTGTTTGCTCGTGGAAAACGCCTCCGACGTATACGCGGCGGCCGAAGACGTGGCAGCCACCTGCAACGGGCATTACATGGATCAGTTCACCTACGCCGAACGGGCGACGGACTGGCGCGGCAACAACAACATCGCTGAATCGATCTTCGGCCAGCTGGGCCTGGAGCCGCACCCGGTGCCCGAGTGGATCGTGGTGGGGGCCGGCACAGGCGGAACGAGCGCCACGATCGGCAGGTACCTGCGCTACCACAGCCATCCCACCAGGCTGCTGGTGGTGGACCCGGAAAACTCCGCGTTCTACCCCGGTTGGCTGGGGGAATCAGCCGGAAAGCCCACCGGCCTGCCGTCCCGGATCGAAGGCATCGGCCGGGCACGGATGGAGCCCAGTTTCATTCCCACCGTCATCGACAGGATGGTCCAGGTACCGGATGCGGCGTCGGTAGCCGCGATGCGGCACCTGCGTTCCTATGCCGGACTGCACGCCGGGCCGTCCACCGGCACCAACCTGTGGGGTGTGTGGCAGACAATATCCGGCATGCTGTCGGAAGGCCGGCGGGGAAGCATCGTGTCGTTGATGTGCGACGGCGGCGAACGCTATGCGGGCAACTACTGGAACCAGGACTGGCTGGCTTCCCAGGGGCTGGATCCGGCGCCACATGAAGCAGTAATCGACCGCTTCCTGGAGACCGGGGAGTGGACCGGCTAGACCTCCACGGACTCGCGTGGTGCCAGGTGCCGGTACTCTGTGCCGTACTTGGCCCCGATCCGCTTGACGTGTCCTTCAACGATTCCCAGGCCGTTGTCGTTGAGCAGCCCGTCGTGGATCTGGAAAGCCCGGGGCGCCCGTACCCCGATCACGAAGTCCACGACTTCGGCGGACTTGCTCCACGGCGCATGCAGCGGCACCAGGAGTGTCTGGACCGTGATGCCGTCCGGGATGACGAAGGAATCACCCGGGTGGTAGACATTCTGGTCCACCAGGAAACCGATGTTGGCCACCATGGGAATTTGCGGGTGGATCAGGGCATGCTGGCCGCCAAAGCTGCGGATGTCGAAGCCGGCCGCTTGGAACGAGGATCCCGGATCAACCGCGTGGATGCGGTCCGCGGCGCCGGGAGCATCCTGGCGCAATTGCTGTGCCACGCCCGCGGGAGCGTGGAGCTCAAGGTCCGGGTTGCCGTGAAGGGCTTCCACCACGGCTTTGGTGTCCAGATGGTCGGCGTGTTCGTGGGTTACCAGGACAGCCTGCGCTCCGGACAGCGCCTCTGCGGTCTCGGAAAAGGTGCCTGGATCGAGGACCAGGACCCCGCCCTCCTTCTCGAGCCGGACACAGGCGTGGGTGTATTTGGTCAGCTTCATAGACGCCAGCCTAGGGTCCGTCCCGGAACGCTGTCCACGAAGTCCAGGCTGGTAATCTTGATGTTTGCCCCCAAGGAAGCGAGTTCGTCCATGCCGAACGGCGTCAAGGCTGATTCCGCCGCCCCGTCCCCGGCGGGAGGCGGCAAGGAACAGCGAGTCACCAAGCAGCGCAAAGCCGTCAGTGCTGCCCTGGACCGCCTGGATGACTTTGTCAGCACGCAGGAGCTCTACCGGATCCTGCAGAACCAGGGCGTGTCCGTTTCACTCGCCACTGCGTACCGGATCCTGCAGTCCCTCGCGGATGAGGGCCTTGTCGACGTGCTGCGCAACGGAGACGGCGAGGCTGTCTACCGTCGCTGTGCGGTGACCGCACACCACCACCACCTGCTGTGCAGGAACTGCGGAAAAGCGGTTGAAGTCGAAGCCCCTGCCGTAGAGACGTGGGCTGTGCGCACCGCTGCCGAGCACGGATTTACTGAAGTGGACCACACCGTGGAAATTTTTGGGCTGTGCCCGGACTGCACCGTCCTTAAGGCTGCCGGGAAGCTGTAAGCACACGCCCGTTGAGGCCGCGGGCCTCGCGCAGGGATCCGATGGTGCGGCACACCACATAGATCAGGAACGACAACGTGGTGACATAGGGGCTGATGGGAATCCGGCCGCCAAGGGCCAGCAGGATTCCACCCACCGTCGCGGACACGGCGAAGACCACGCTGAGGACCACCGCCACCGCCGGGGAGGAAGTGACCCGGAGCGCAGCGGCCGCAGGAGTGATGAGCAGGGCGAGCACCAGCAGGGCGCCCACCACCTGGATGGACAGGGCCACGCTGACGCCCAGGATGATCATGAACACGATCGCCAGGCTGCGGACGGGTACTCCCCGGGCCTCGGCGAGTTCGGGATCCACGCTGGCGAAGTTCAGCGGACGCCAGATGGCCACCAGCACAAGCATGACGACGACGGCCGTCCCGGCGAGTGCCTGCAGCTGGACTGTGTCCACGGAGACGATTTGCCCGGTCAGCAGGCCGAACTTGTTCGCGGCGCGGCCCTGGTACAGGGACAGGAACAGGATTCCCAGGCCCAGCCCGAACGGCATGATGACCCCGATGATTGAGTTCTTGTCCCGTGCCCGGACCCCCATCAGCCCCAGCAGCAGCGCGGCCGCCACGGACCCCACCAGCGAGCCGAAGACCACGTCCGCCCCGACCAGCAGGGCGAACGCAGCTCCCGCGAAGGAGAGCTCGGAGATGCCGTGGACGGCGAAGGCAAGGTCACGCTTCATCACGAAAGTGCCCACCAGCCCGCCAAGGAGCCCCAGGATGGCCCCCGCCCAGATGGAGTTCTGGACCAGGACCAGCAGTTCGCCGTAGTTGTCGAAGTTGAAGATGGCCCCCAGGATGCTGTCGGCGTCCATTACGCCACCTCCCCTGCCATCGTGTCCGCCTCCGCGTGGTGGTGGTGGGTGGTGGCATCGGGCAGGCCGACCACGACGAGCCGGCCGTTGGCGCGGATCACCTCCACGTGGCTGCCATAGAGGTCGGAGAGGACTTCGGTGGTCATGACCTCGTCGGGCGCCCCGACGCGGAACCGTCCCCCCGCCAGGTAGAGGACCCGGTCCACGTATTCGATGATCGGATTGATTTCGTGGGTAACGAAAACGACGGCGCTGTTGTGTTCCCGGCTTTGCTTGCTGATCAGGGCGCTCACTGCCTGCTGGTGGTGCAGGTCCAGGGACAGCAGCGGCTCGTCGCAGAGCAAAACCTGGGGATCGGTGGCCAGGGCCTGCGCCACGCGAAGCCGCTGCTGCTCGCCGCCGGAAAGCTGTCCTACCGGGACGTTGGCGTAGTCGGAGGCTCCCACAAGCTCAAGGAGCTGGTCCACCTGCCGGTTGGTCTTGGCCGACGAGAGCCGGATACCCCAGCGGTGGCCGTCCACTCCGAGTGCCACCAGGTCCCGGGCCCGCATGGGCGTGTCGGGGGCAAAGGCTTTCTGCTGGGGTATGTAGCCGATCAGGCTGCTGCCGCGCTCCACGGGGCGTCCGCCCAGTGCCGCTTCGCCCGCGTGCAGCTTCTGCAGGCCCAGCAGGACCTTCAGGAAGCTGGTCTTGCCACTGCCGTTGGGGCCCAGCACGGCGAAGAACTCGCCGGGCCTGATGTCGAGGTCGAGGTCCTCCCAGAGCGTGCGCTGGCCGAACTTGAGGCACGCCCCTTTGAGGCTGACGACGGATTTCACCTGTTTGTCTCCAGAACCTTGCCGATGTTGTTCACATTGTCCGTCATCCACTGCAGGTAGGTCTTGCCTTCGGGCAGCGTCTCGGTGAAGTCCACGACGGGGACTCCGGCGTTCTCTGCTGCTTTCTTCAGCGCTTCGGTCTGGGGACCCTCCGTCTGGGCGTTGTAGGCCAGCAGGCGGACTGCTTTGGATCCCACCAGGTCCGTGGCTTCCTTCAGGATGGCGGGAGGAACGTCGGCGCCCTCCTCAATGGCCGCCGTGTACTGCGCAGGCGTCGCGTTGTCCAGCCCGGCGTCCGCCAGCAGGTACAGCGGTACCGGCTCGGTGACTGCCACCTTGCCCCCGCCGCGGGAGGCCTTCATGGCATCGAGCTGGCCGTGCAGGGCAGACAGGGAAGACTTGAAGGCGTCCGCGTTGGCGGTGAAGGTTGCGGCAGAGCCGGGGTCCAGGGCGGCAAGCTTGCCGGCGATGCCGTCTGCCAGCCGCTCCATCGCAGGAAGGCTGTACCAGACGTGCTCGTTGAGGTCACCGTGGTCGTGGCCATCGTGCGCGCCGGTGGCGGCCGTAGCGGCCGGCTGCGCTGACGTGGCGGTGTCGTCGGGATGGGCAAGGCCGGAAACGTCGACGGCGGTCAGCACCGAGGCGGTGTCGAGCTTGCTGGCCTCCACCAGGGTGTGGATGAAGTCGTCGTATCCCCCGCCGTTTTCAATGACAAGCCTGGCTTTGGACACCGCCAGCCGGTCCTGGGCGGTTGCCTCGTAGGAGTGCGGATCCTGGCCTGCATTGTTGATGATGGCGGTCACCTTGACCTTGTCCCCGCCGATGGTCCGGGCGATGTCACCGTAGACGTTGGTCGACGCCACCACAGCGATCCCCTGTGCCGGGTCAGCGGTTTGCGGGGGCTGGGGGCTGCAGGCACTGAGCAGGAGGCCTAAACCCGCGAGGGCGGCAACGAAAGAGCTGGCAGCGGCTGGACGGCGCACGGAAAACCTCAGTTCACGCAGGATGGGGAGGACAACACTGCCAGCCTATACCTAAATGCGAATGATTCCTATTTAGGTTCAATGACCGCTTCTGCCCGGCCCGAGTCGGGGCACCCCTTGCCTGACGGCAGGGATGCCCCGAACCTCAGTTGCCGTTCGGCTGTCCCAGCCGGCGGATGCCGGTGGCCTGCGTTGCATCCCGGATTTCGCCGACCAGTTGCTCGATCACGTCCTCGAGGAACAGGACCCCGCGGGTCGTGCCGTCCGGCCCAATCACGCGCGCCAGGTGGGAACCCGTTCGCTGCATGACGGACATGGCGTTTTCGATCTCGTCGCCCAGCGCGAGGTTTGCCAGCGACCGGACGCGGCTCTCCGCGATGGGCAGCTCGTAGGCGGACTCCGGGATGGACAGCACGTCCTTGACATGGAGGTAGCCGTACAGCATGTCCTCATCATCCAGCATGGGGAACCGGGAGAAACCCGTACGGCTCACGGCCTTCTCGAACTCCACGGGCGTGGTGGAGGCGCCCAGCATGACCAGGTTTCCGATCGGGACCATGATGTCCTCCGCGGTGTGCTCCGAGAACTCGAGCGCTCCGGTAATGAGGCCCGCGTCGTCGTCCACCAGCCCGTGGCGGGTGGATTCCTGGACGATCGACTGGACCTCCTCGAGGGTGAAGGAGGAGGTGACTTCGTCCTTGGGTTCGATCCGCATCAGTTTGAGGATGTGGTTGGCTGACCAGTTCAGGACCGAGATCACGGGATGCACCAGCCGTGAGATGAACAGCAGCGGTGGCGCGAGGAAGAGTGCTGCCTTGTCCGCCACGGACACCGAGATGTTCTTGGGGACCATTTCGCCGAAGGTGACGTGCAGGAAGGTCACCAGCATCAGGGCCACGGCGAAGGCTGCAACATCAGCCGCTTCCGCGGGCAGGCCCACCGTTTCGATGGGGACGGCCAGCAGGTGGTGGATGGCAGGCTCGGCCACCAGCAGGATCAGCAGCGAACAGACCGTGATGCCCAGCTGTGCACAGGCCAGCATCAGGGACACGTTTTCCATGGCGCGCAGGGTGGTCTGGGCGCGCTTCGAGCCGGTATCGGCCAGGGGTTCGATCTGGCTGCGCCGCGCGGACATGATGGCGAACTCGGCCGCCACGAAGAAGGCGTTGCCCAGCAGAAGGACGCCCAGCCACAGTATTCCCGCCCAGTCGCTCATGGCTTGCTCCCGGCGTCGGTGTCCTGCGCAGCGGGTTCGCCGGCGGGATGGAAACAGATGCGGTCGATCCTGCGGCCGTCCATCCTGGTAACGCTGAGCGTGCCGCCGTTCACCGGGACAGTGTCGCCCACGGCCCCGATCCTGCCGAGCTTGCTCATGACGTAGCCGCCCACGGTTTCATAGGCGGCTTCGTCGGGAACGCTGAGGCCGGGAATCTGTTCGGACAATTCATCGGGACGCAGGAGCCCCGGGAAGTACCAGTCTCCGGAGGCGCTTTGCAGGAGCCCCGGGCGGACTTTGTCGTGTTCGTCCGCCACTTCGCCGACAATTTCCTCCACCAGGTCCTCCAGGGTGGCGATGCCGGCGGTTCCCCCGTATTCGTCCAGCACGACGGCAAGCTGCAGGTTTCCCTCCCGCAGCTCAGCCAGCAGTGCGTCCAGATGGATGGTTTCGGGCACGCGGAGCACCTCTGTCATGATGGCGCCCGCTTCAAGGTTCTGCCGGCGGTCCCAGGGAACGGCCACCGCCTTCTTGACGTGGACCAGGCCGCGGATGTCATCAGCCGACTCGCCGATGACGGGGAAGCGCGAGTAGCCGGTCCTGCGGGCAGCATCCACGATGTCGGAGACGGGCTGGTCGGCGTCGATCGTCTCCAGCCTGATCCGGGGCGTCATGACGTCCGCAGCCGTCCGGGTGGAGAAATTCAGGGTGCGGGCAATGAAGTTCGCCGTCCCCGCGTCGAGCGTTCCCATGGCGGCGGACCTGCGGACCAGCGAGGCCAGCTCCGCCGGCGTCCGTGCCCCGGAAATCTCCTCTTTGGCTTCCAGCCCGAAGACGTGCAGCACCTTGTTGGAGAATCCGTTGAGCACCAGGATGGCCGGCTTGAAGATGGTGGTGAAAACAAGCTGGGGGCCGGCCAGCGCCCGGCCTACGGGAAACGCGAGGGCGATGGCCATGTTTTTCGGCACCAGCTCGCCCAGGAGCATGGACAGCAGCGTTGCCACCACCATGGCCAGGATCAGGGACACGGATTCCACGGCGACGTCGGGAAGCCCGACGGCGCCCAGCGGCGCCCGAAGGAGCCGGCCCACCGAGGGTTCCATGACATAGCCGGTGAGCAGAGTGGTCAGCGTGATGCCAAGCTGGCAGCTGGACAGCTGGGTTGACAGGGACTTGAGGCAGGTGAGCAAAGGCACCGCGCCCGTGTCGCCGTCGTCAATGGCGCGCTGGACAGTGGCCTGGTCCAGGGCGATGAGGGAGAACTCGACGGCCACGAAGAATCCGGTGCCGGCGATCAGCAGCAGGCCTGCTGCAAGAAGGAGCCACTCCATTCAGCATCCCGCCTGGGGCGGGGAGGTCGCCGGAAACGTGGCCGGCCTTGGGGTGGAAAGACTGTTTCGTCCCGGCGGAGGATGATCGGCGGATACCGACGCCTGGTCCGTGCGGGTTGCGGCAAGCTGGGCCGTGGGCTGGTGATGGGCGCGTTGTCGGGGTTTGCCGGCTCTGGGGGCGGACTGCGCGGCGCTGCTCTTCGAGCTCCGCTGACAGCGCCCAGGCCGGCACCTAGATTTACTGTCCATAAGAGTTTCAGTCTACAGGAGCGACCCCCGGCCGGGCGCCGCGAAAAGGGCCGGAAGCGCCCATTCCGCCTGCCCCGAAGACCCCTCCGACGCCTGTCCTGCACGCCCCGCCGGCCGCCACATTTGGGCCTTGGTTCGTCACTTCATGATTTGAGTCACCCTTATTGGCAGTTAACACGGAATGCTCACTAGACTTGCAGAGGTCCGGGTTCAGCGGACAGAGACTGGTTCGAACGTAGTGCTGAAGCACCGGGGGGCCAAAGAGAAATCAAACTCATGGAAGAGGCGTATTTCAAGTGCCAGAGCAGCCAAGCCACCGTCTACCAGAGGAATTTGGCGGAAACGAGTGGCTCGTGGACGAACTGTACGAGCAGTACCAGCAGGACAAGAACGCCGTGGATGCCAAGTGGTGGCCGCTGTTTGAATCCTTCGACTCGGGCAACGGTTCTTCTTCCAATGGAAATTCCGCGCATGTCGCCAACCCTCCCACCCGGGAACTCCCCGTCGTAAAGCAGGCTCCCGCCGCGCCGGCATCGTCGCCGGCCCCGGCCCCCGCTGCGCCGGCCGCCGCCGCTGCCCCGGCGCCTGCCGCACCGGCAGCAGCCCCCGCCCCTGTCAAGAAGGCCCCCGCCACGGAAGCGCGCGACGGCGGCAAGAAGACTGAGGCCGGCACCGGTTCGCAGCCCATTCCGGCCCAGCTGCCCAAGAACGTCAAGGCGCCCACCGCGCCCGAGGAAGACGTCGTCTCCGTCCTTCGTGGACCGGCAAAGGCCATCGCCACCAACATGGTCACCAGCCTGCAGGTGCCCACCGCCACCAGCGTCCGGGCTATCCCCGCCAAGCTCCTCATCGACAACCGGGTGGTCATCAACTCCAACCTCGCCCGTGCCCGCGGCGGCAAGGTTTCCTTCACGCACCTCATCGGCTACGCCGTGATCCGGGCCCTGTCCCAGTTCCCGTCCATGAACGTGTACTACGACGAGGTGGACGGCAAGCCCGTCGCGGTCCAGCCCGCCCACGTCAACTTCGGCATCGCCATCGACATGCCCAAGCCCGACGGCACCCGGCTGCTCATGGTCCCGAACATCAAGAAGGCCGAGACCCTCAACTTCGCCGAGTTCTGGCACACCTACGAGGACCTGATCAAGCGGGCGCGCAACGGCAAGCTCACCGCCGAGGACCACCAGGGCACCACAGTGTCCCTGACCAACCCGGGCGGCATCGGCACCGTGCACTCGGTACCGCGCCTTTCCAAGGGCCAGGCTGCGATCATCGGCGTCGGCGCCCTTGACTACCCCGCAGAATTCCAGGGCGCCAGCGAAAAGATCATCGCCCAGAACGCCATCAGCAAGGTCCTGACCCTCACCTCGACCTACGACCACCGCGTCATCCAGGGTGCGGGCAGCGGCGAGTTCCTCAAGCTGGTCCACCAGCTGCTGCTGGGCGCGCAGAACTTCTACGACGAGATCTTCGAAGCTCTCCGGATCCCCTACGAGCCTGTCCGCTGGAGCCCCGACCTGCAGGTGGATCCGGCCGACGAGATCAACAAGGTGGCCCGGATCCAGCAGCTGATCCACTCGTTCCGCGTGCGCGGCCACCTCATGGCGGACACCGACCCGCTGGAGTACGTCCAGCGCAAGCACCCCGACCTCGACGTCCTCACCTACGGCCTGACCCTCTGGGACCTGGACCGTGAATGGCCCACCGGCGGGTTCGGCGGCAAGCCGATGCTGAAGTTCCGCGACATCCTTGGCGTCCTGCGTGATGCCTACTGCCGCACCACGGGCATCGAGTACATGCACATCCAGGAGCCTGCCGAGCGCAAGTGGTTCCAGGACCAGCTGGAGCACGCCTACTCCAAGCCCAGCCGCGAGGAACAGCTACGGATCGTCTCCAAGCTGAACGCGGCGGAGGCCTTCGAGACCTTCCTGCAGACCAAGTTCGTGGGCCAGAAGCGCTTCTCCCTCGAGGGCGGGGAATCGCTGATCCCGCTGCTGGACGCCATCATGTCCGACGCCGCCGACGACGGCCTGGACGAGGTCGCAATCGGCATGGCCCACCGCGGCCGCCTCAACGTCCTGACGAACATCGCCGGCAAGACCTACGCCCAGGTGTTCCGCGAATTCGAGGGCACCCAGGATCCGCGCTCCGTCCAGGGCTCGGGCGACGTCAAGTACCACCTGGGCACCGAAGGCACCTTCACGTCGGACAACGGCAAGGAGACCAAGGTCTACCTCGCCGCCAACCCGTCGCACCTTGAAGCAGTGGACTCCGTCCTCGAAGGCATCGTCCGCGCCAAGCAGGACCGGCTGGACCAGGGCGAATCGTTCCCCGTCCTGCCCATCATGGTCCACGGCGACGCCGCCTTCGCCGGCCAGGGCGTTGTGGCTGAAACCCTCAACCTGTCCCAGCTACGCGGCTACCGCACGGGTGGAACCATCCACATCGTGGTCAACAACCAGGTGGGCTTCACCACCGCCCCGTCATCGTCGCGGTCCTCCACGTACTCCACGGACGTGGCCAAGATGATCCAGGCGCCGGTGTTCCATGTGAACGGCGACGACCCCGAGGCTGTTGTCCGCATCGGGCAGCTGGCCTACGAGTTCCGGCAGCGCTTCCACAAGGACGTTGTCATCGACATGGTGTGCTACCGCCGCCGCGGCCACAACGAGGGCGACGACCCCTCGATGACCCAGCCGCTGATGTACAACCTGATCGAAGCCAAGCGCTCCGTCCGCAAGCTGTACACCGAGTCCCTCATTGGCCGTGGCGACATCACCGAGGAAGAAGCCGAGCAGCTGCTCCGCGACTACCAGGAACGGCTGGAGCGGGTCTTTGCCGAGACGCACGCTGCGCAGACGTCACCCATCCCGATCGTCACCGCGGACTCCGCCGCCGTGTCCGATATCGAACGGCCCAAGGCCCAGCAGTCCGATTCCAGCGTCAGCGCTCCGGCCTCAACGGCCATCAGCGCCGAGACCCTGGCCCGCATCGGCAAGGCGCACGTCGAGATCCCCGAGGGCTTCACGGTCCACCCCAAGCTCAAGCAGCTGCTGGACAAGCGCGAACAGATGTCCCGCGAAGGCGGCATCGACTGGGGCTTCGGCGAGATCGCGGCCTTTGGTTCGCTGATCATGGAAGGCGTCCCCGTGCGCATCGCCGGCCAGGACTCGCGGCGCGGCACCTTCGTGCAGCGCCACGCCGTCTTCCACGACCGCGCCAACGGCAAGGAATGGCTGCCCCTGGGCAACCTTTCGGACGACCAGGCCAAGCTGTGGATCTACGACTCGCTGCTGTCCGAATACGCCGCCATGGGCTTCGAATACGGCTACTCCGTGGAACGCCCGGACGCCCTGGTCCTCTGGGAAGCCCAGTTCGGTGACTTCGTCAACGGTGCGCAGACCATCATCGACGAATTCATCTCCTCGGCCGAGCAGAAGTGGGGACAGCGCTCCTCGCTGGTCCTGATGCTCCCCCACGGCTACGAAGGGCAGGGCCCGGACCACTCCTCTGCGAGGATCGAGCGGTTCCTGCAGCTGTGTGCAGAGGACAACATGATCGTGGCCAACCCGACCACGGCGGCCTCGCACTTCCACCTGCTGCGCCGCCAGGCGTACAGCCGTCCGCGCAAGCCGCTGATCATCTTCACGCCCAAGCAGCTCCTGCGCCTGAAGGCGGCCGCTTCCTCCGTCGAGGACTTCACCAACGGCACGTTCCGCCCTGTCATCGGTGACCACGAGCAGTTGCCGGCCACCGCCGTCGAACGCGTACTTCTGGTCTCCGGCCGCCTGTACTACGATCTCCTGTCCACGCGGCAGAAGACCGGCGACAAGACCACTGCGATCGTCCGCGTGGAGCAGCTTTACCCGCTGCCGCACGCCGAGATCGAAGCGGAGCTTGCCAAGTACCCCAACGCCGAAGTGGTCTGGGCCCAGGATGAGCCCGCCAACCAGGGACCCTGGCCGTTCATGGGCCTGCACCTGCCCGAAGCGCTCGACCGCCGCGTTCGCCTGGTATCGCGGCCGGCCTCGGCCTCCACGGCAGCCGGTTCCATGAAGCGCCACGCCGCCGAGCAGGATGTCCTCCTGAAGCAGGCATTTGCCCGGAAGTAAGCAGTAAGGCTGCCCGGCCGGAGTCGAAATACCAGACTCCGGCCGGGCAGTTCTGTTTAATGGACTGACAGCGCCTCCCCGAGCCACCGCACAGCGGCGGCGACGATGGCCGCGGCCACATCGAAGTAACCCGTACCGAAGTAAAGAGGAACGCGTGGAAGACAGGAAGCTGCGGATCGCAGCTGTAGGAGACGAACTGCTGGCCGGACTGGGCGATCCCCGGGCCCTTGGCTGGCTGGGCCGCGTCCTGGCCCGCACTCCCCAGGACGGCATGCTGCTGGAAAGCTACGCCCTCCCCTGCCCGCAGGAAGGTACTGAAGGTTTGGCTGCACGGTGGCTGGACGAGGCCGGGAGGCGCTTCAGCCCGCAGGCGGAGAACCGGCTGGTGATCGGCCTATCGGGGCGTGACATCGAGTTCGGCCTGTCCACTGCGAGGAGCCGCCTGAACCTGGCCAACATCCTGGACTCGGCTTCCCAGAACCGTATCGAGGTGTTCGTTGTGGGTCCTCCCCCAACGCTCGACCCCGCGCAGAACCGCCGGCTGGACGAACTGAACACGGCCTTCGCGGATGTGACCACGCGCCGCAAGCACCTCTACGTCGACACCTTCTCCCCCCTGCTCAACCACGAGCAGTGGCGCCAGGACCTGGCGGCAAACGGAGGCACGCCCGGGCAGGCAGGGTACGGCCTCATGGCCTGGCTGGTACTGCACCGCGGCTGGTTCCAGTGGCTGGGCATGGACGCCCCCCAGTAGCCCTTTCTGGACCTGTTTTTGACCCTTCCGCCCGGCGGCGCTACGTTGGAGGATCAACGCGATATGTCGCTTTTTGGAGGGGACCATGCCCGGAGGCAACTGGACCGTCACAGGCCCGCAGAGCATTGACGTCGACGCCGTGACATCGCTGAAGCTGGGCCTGGTCAGGGGCAGCTTCACCATCACCGAACACGACGACCCCTCGGTCCGGCTCCAGTTCTCCGAGGTCCATGGTGACCCCGTGGCGGTGTCCCTGAACGGTGGCCGGCTGGAAGTGCGGCACCAACTTCACGGCGCCCAGGGCTGGTTCAAGAACCTCATGGAGACGGTCAACCACAACAGCGACAATTCCGTGGCGGTCACGGTGGCAATTCCCCGTGGAGTGGAAGTGGAAGCCGGGACGGTGAGCGGCGGGGGCCTGGCGTCCGGCATTTCTGCCCTCGTCCGGCTCAACACCGTCTCCGGTGCGGTCACGGCGGAGAACACCTCGGGAGAGCTGCAGGTCAATACCGTCAGTGGCCAGGTGTCAGTCAGGAACCACCAGGGCGTCCTGACTGCCAAAAGCATCTCCGGCGAGGTCACCGCCTCCGGCCATTTCACGCACGTGCGCACCAATACCGTCAGCGGGCACCTGGAATTCAACCTGCTCGGTTACACCCAGGATTTCGGCTCCAATTCCGTGTCCGGAGACCTGGCCATAACCCTGCCTGCGGACGTTGGCGTTGACATCGTGGCGAAGTCCGCGGGCGGTGCGGTCATCCTGGACGGCAGCCAGTGCCTCCCCACCAACGGCAAGGTGGAAACCATTGCAGGCCCTGACATGCAGTTGATGCTCGTCCGGACCAATTCGCTGTCCGGCAAGACCACCATCATGCACGCTCCGGGCCCCGTTGGCACCGAGGGGGACGCGGAACGCTGAGGCCCCGCGGGCCGCACATCCTACCCGTGCCCCGGCAGGGTCGATGAAAGCGCTCGGGCGGCCCTGCCGCAGGTCATCCGATGTTTCCCGGTTCGCGGGGCGCCGGATCATGTGGGAGACTTGAGGGCAGCTCTTTTGAGTACAACATTAAGGAGGCCAGCTATGAGCAAGCGTGCACGCAAGCGTCGTGACCGTAAGCGTGGCGGCGCGAACCACGGGAAGCGCCCCAACACCTAGGCACATGCCAGGAACTACGGTTCAAGCGAAGGACCCCGCAAGCCAATCGGCTTCCGGGGTCCTTTGCTGTTTGCGGCCCTGGCGGGCAGGGGCGTCGGTACTACGCCTCGACGGGACGGATGGCGTGGATCCGGTCCAGGATTGCGTTCTTCAGGTTGTCCGGGGCGGACTCCTTGCAGGAACGCTTGACCATGTTGCGGATGACGCATTCGAGGTCGTACTGCTCCGTGCATTCAGGGCAGTCATCGAGATGGTTCTTGATTTCGGTAATATCCTCGCGGGTCAGTGCCCCGTCGAGGTACTCATAGATGCGTTGCATCCGGGTATCGTCGCAGTCGCCCAATCCCTGGCAGTCGCTCATTTCCTGTTCTCCTGTGTTTTGCTTCCTGCCGCATCCGACGCATCAGCGGCCGTTTTGAATCCTCGCTCGGCGGCGTACTCCGCGAGCATGTCCCGCAACATTCGCCGGCCGCGGTGGAGCCGGGACATCACAGTGCCGATGGGCGTATTCATGATGTCTGAGATTTCCTTGTAGGCGAAGCCCTCCACATCAGCGAAGTAGACCGCCAGCCGGAACTCTTCCGGGATGTCCTGGAGCGCCCGCTTGACGTCCGAATCCGGAAGGTGGTCCAGTGCTTCTGCCTCGGCCGAACGCAGTCCGCTCGACGTGTGCGACTCGGCCCGGGCCAATTGCCAGTCCTCGATGGTGTCCGAATTCGACTGCAGCGGCTCGCGCTGCCGCTTGCGGTACAGGTTGATGTACGTATTCGTCAGGATCCGGTAGAGCCACGCTTTGAGGTTCGTGCCCGGCTTGTATTGGTGGAAGGCCGAAAAAGCCTTGGTGTAGGCCTCCTGGACGAGGTCCTCCGCGTCGGACGGGTTACGCGCCATCCGCATCGCAGCGGAGTAGAGCTGGTCTACGTACTGCATGGCGTCACGCTCAAAGCGCAGGCGACGCTGTTCCACCGTCTCTGCGGAAACGTCCAGGGTGCTGTCCTCAGCATCCCCCGCCGGGGCCGGTGATTCGGCCGCTGCCTGGCCGGCGGGAAGCGGCGCTGCGCCTGCCCTGCCGTTCACTTCGCCGGGGGACGCCTCATACATGGCCGCGACGGCCGGATCCAGGGTACTCATTGCCTTCAAGTCTACTGTCAGGCGGGCCGCCGGGGGCATGCCGTACTCCGGCGGCTCGGCGGCAAGCTTGTCCACTTCCACCGGTCCCGCCTGCCTGGTTCCGTCCAACACCTTCCGCAAGGCCCAACTCCGCTCTGTATCGGGTGAATGATCGCCAGGGCCCGCCTCGCGGACCCAGTCGACATAACCGCCTCCCGCGGGCAAATATTCCCCAAAAGTGCAAGACTAGGACCGACTCCGCCGCTCGCCGCGGCTCGTCCATCCAGGAGGAAATCCATGTCCTTTGTCCGCACGCTCGCCAGGCCTATGCTCGCCTCCAGTTTTGTTCTTGCCGGACTGGACAAGCTCAAGAACTCCGATGACACCGCCCAGCAGCTCTCGCCGCTTCTGCGCAAGGCTGCAGCCTCGCTTCCCTTCCAGACGAGCGAGAAGACCCTGGCCCGCGTCATCGGCGGTACCCAGGTGGGCGCCGGTGTCCTGTTCGGCCTTGGCAAGTTTTCCCGGCTCTCCGCCGGCCTGCTCACCGTCGTCTCCCTCCTGAACACCTTTGTGGAATGGCGCAGCGCGGACATCAGCAGCAAGGAGGGGCGCGAAAACCGCAGGAACCAGCTGCTCAAGAACCTTTCCCTGAGCGGGGGTGCCCTGCTCGCCTCCGTGGATACGGCCGGCAAGCCCGGGCTGGCCTGGCGCGCCGAGCACCTTGCCGCCGACGCGCGACGGAACGCCTCGCACCTGGCCGCCGACGCCCGCAGGACCACCACCAAGAAGCTGAACAAGGCGGACAAGGCTGTACGCCGCGCCGTCGAAAACGCCGCGGGAGCCTAGGCACGAATGACCGCAGCAGCTGCCACCCGGGAATCCGGAACACCTGTCCAGTACTGGGCCGCGCCTTTTGCGTCCCGGCCCGTCAATGCAACCGTGACGGTCCCCGGATCGAAGTCCCTGACCAACAGGTACCTGGTCCTGGCCGCCCTCGCGGACGGACCATCGCGTCTTCGGGCGCCCCTGCACTCCAGGGACTCCGCGCTGATGATCGATGCGCTGAGGCAGCTCGGCGCCACCATCACCGAAGTGCCCGGCGACGGCGACTTTGGGCCTGACCTGGAGGTTGTTCCGATCCCGGCGTCAGCGGTTCCATCCACCCCCAGGATCGACTGCGGGCTGGCCGGCACCGTCATGCGGTTCGTCCCACCGCTTGCGGCGCTCCGCAGCGGCGCCAGCGTCTTCGACGGCGACCCGCACGCCCGGAAGCGTCCGATGGGGACCATCATCGAGGCCCTCAAAGCCTTGGGCGTCGCGGTTTCCGCCGAGGACGGGGCCACGCCGTCGTCCCTTCCATTCGTGGTGGAAGGGACCGGCGCAGTCCGGGGCGGTCACCTGGTGATTGATGCCAGCGCCTCCTCGCAGTTTGTCTCCGCCCTCCTGCTGGTGGGAGCAAGGTTCGACGACGGCCTGCACCTTGAGCACGTCGGGAAGCCGGTGCCAAGCCTGGACCACATCAACATGACGGTGGCCGTCCTCCGCGGCGCCGGCGTGTCCGTGGACGATTCGGTCCCCAACCACTGGGTGGTGGCGCCCGGACCCATCCGGGCCTTCGACCAAAGAATCGAACAGGACCTCTCCAACGCCGGGCCCTTCCTGGCAGCGGCCCTGGCCTCGCAGGGCACGGTCCGCATCCCCAACTGGCCCACGGAAACGCAGCAGGTGGGCGACCTCTGGCGCGGGATCCTCGCCCGGATGGGAGCCACGGTCACCCTTGAGGACGGAATCCTGACCGTCACCGGCGGCCCCGAAATCAAGGGCGGCGACTTTGCCGACACCAGCGAGTTGGCTCCTACGGTCGCGGCACTCTGCGCCCTTGCCACGGGGCCTTCCCGGCTCAGCGGGATCGCCCACCTTCGCGGGCATGAGACTGACCGGCTCGCGGCCCTGGTCGCGGAAATCAACCGGCTCGGCGGCGACGCCGAGGAAACCAGCGACGGCCTGGTCATCCGGCCCGCGCCGCTGCACGCCGGCGTCGTCCACAGCTACGCCGACCACCGCATGGCCACCGCCGGGGCAATCCTGGGTCTCTCGGTAAGCGGCGTCCAGGTGGAGGACATCGCCACTACCGCCAAGACCATGCCCGACTTCCCGCAGCTGTGGGCCGGCATGCTGGCCCAGTCCGCTCCCGGGGCACCGCGGCCGGAAGGGCGTGGCAGTGGCGCGGAGCACTGACTCCTGGGACGAATCCGACGTCCGGATCCGCCCCAGCAAGAAAGGTTCCCGCCCGCGCACCAAGGACCGGCCCAGCCACGACGACGCCGAGACCGGGCGGATCATTACGGTTGACCGTGGCCGGTACACGGCAGTGGTGGGCGAGGACTCGGACAACGAGCGCATCGTCATCGCAGCGCGTGCCCGCGAACTCCGCCGGTCACCGGTTGTCGCCGGTGACTTCGTCTCGCTTGTGGGCGACGTGTCCGGCGCGCCGGACACGCTTGCCCGCCTGGTGAAAATCCAGGACCGCCACACCCTCCTGCGCCGTAGCGCCGACGACACCGACCCCATCGAGCGGGCCGTGGTGGCCAACGCAGACCAGCTGGTAATCGTGGTGGCGGCCGCCAACCCGGAGCCCCGCACCGGGTTCATCGACCGCGCCCTCGTGGCAGCCTACGACGCCGGGATCGAACCGATCCTGCTGGTCACCAAGGCCGACGTCAAGGACCCGGCCGGGTTGCTGTCCAATTACACGCACTTGGAATTTCCGGTAATCATCAGCCGGACAGCGGACGCGCAGGCGTCCGGAATCGATGCACGGTCCGACGACGGCCTCTCCGCCCGGCTGGACAGCGCCGCGGTGGCAGCCCTTCGCGCCCACCTCGACGGCAAGGTCACCGTGATGCTCGGGCACTCCGGTGTGGGAAAGTCCACCATGGTGAACGCCCTGACCGGCGCCGAGCGGGCGACGGGCGGAGTGAATGCGGTCACGGGGCGTGGCCGCCACACGTCGTCGTCAGCCCTGGCCCTGCGCCTGGCTGACGCGCCGGCCGGCAGCTGGATCATCGACACCCCCGGTATCCGATCCTTCGGACTGGCGCACGTGGACCCGGACCGGATCCTGCGCTCATTCCCGGACCTCTCCCCCGGGATCGAAAACTGTGAACGCGGCTGCAAGCACACTGCAACGGCGGTGGACTGCGGGCTCGATGACTGGGTGGCGGGCGGCCACGCAGGTCCCACGGGCCCGGCACGCCTCGCATCGCTCCGGCGCCTGCTTGGGGCTGATCCGCGCATGGAAGCGCAGGAAACCAAGGAGCTTGGCAGCGTCAACTGACGCGTTCTCCCGGCAGATGCGTCCGCAGACGGTAGTTTGTAACCATGATCCAACCCGCTTCGAGCTACAACGATGACCTGCGCCTGGCCCATGTCCTGGCCGACTCCGTGGATGACCAGACCATGAGCCGCTTCAAGGCCCTTGACCTCCACGTTGAGACCAAGCCGGACCTGACGCCCGTCACCGACGCCGACAAGGCAGCCGAGGAAGCCATCCGGGGCCAGCTCTCCCGTTCCCGGCCCCGCGATGCCGTCCTCGGCGAGGAATTCGGCAGCACCGGGCACGGTTCGCGGCGCTGGATCATCGATCCCATCGACGGGACCAAGAATTTTGTCCGCGGGGTGCCGGTCTGGGCCACGCTGATCGCCCTGGTGGACGAAGGCGAACCCGTGGTGGGCGTGGTCAGCGCACCGGCCCTCGGCAAGCGCTGGTGGGCGGCAAAGGGCATGGGCGCGTACATGGGCAGGTCCCTGGCCGCTGCCACCCGCCTCCGCGTGTCCAACGTCTCGACCCTCTCCGACGCTTCCCTCTCCTACTCAAGCCTCAGCGGCTGGAAGGAACGCGGAAACCTCAACGAGTTCCTCGGGCTGACCGAGGACGTCTGGCGTACCCGGGCCTATGGCGACTTCTGGTCCTACTGCATGGTGGCAGAGGGCTCCGTGGACATCGCCTGCGAACCGGAGCTCAACCTCTACGACATGGCTGCGCTGGTGCCGATCGTGGTTGAGGCGGGCGGCCGGTTCACCTCCCTGGAAGGCGAAGACGGACCGTTCGGAGGGAACGCACTGGCCACCAACTCGATCCTGCACTCCGAGGTGCTGCACCGCCTCAACCCGTATCTGGACGATCTGCTGTAACTGCCACGGTTCTGCCCCTTAGGCGAATATTGCGACGCCGGACACCTCCAGACGGGGGTGTCCGGCGTCGTTTATTCGATATTGCGTAACAAAGCCCTTAACAATTGCCGCGGCTTCAATCCTGGCCGCCCCATGTCCTACGCTTTTATGCAGGTCACGAGTGCCAGCGCAAAACCCCGGTTTGCTGGCCGGCAACCCTCCATTCGCGGCGGGGTGCCCCGGGTGACGACCAGGCCGGTCCGGAGTGGATGCGGCAAGCGCGGATTCCCTATGCCGGAGTCCTGTATCCAAGTGAGGTCTCTGTGACAACTGCCACCGTCTCCCCCCAGCCCGCCATTGCCGGATCCGGCACTCCCGGCGATCGCCACGCCGCTGCCCGCCGTCCCCTCGCTGCCGTCACAGGCGCCGAAATCCAGGCACCGCTGATTTCCGGGGGCCACATCCGGTACGCGAACCTTGACTACGGCGCATCGGCTCCGGCGCTCTCCGTGGTCTCCGCCTACCTGAACGAGATCCTGCCCTACTACGCCAGTGTCCACCGCGGTGCCGGCTACGCGTCCCAAATCAGCACGTCCGTTTACGAGAACGCCCGCAGCATTGTCCGGGACTTCGTGGGCGGCCGGCAGGATGATTCGGTCATTTTCACCCGCAACACCACCGACTCACTGAACCTCCTGGCCGGCTGCCTGCCTGCCACCGGCGGCCGGCATGACGGCGAAGTCCTCTACCTGGACATCGAACACCATGCCAACCTCCTGCCATGGCAGGGCGTTCCGCACCGCAGCATCGTTGCCGCCGACACCATCACCGGCACCCTTGACGCCGTCCGGACCGAACTGGAGCAGGGCGGCGTCAGCCTGCTGGCCGTTACCGGCGCCTCCAACGTCACCGGCGAGATTCTTCCCATCCGCGCCCTGGCCGCGCTGGCCCACCAGCACGGCGCGCGGATCGTGGTGGACGCGGCCCAGCTCGCGCCGCACCGCCGGGTGGACATCAGCGCGGACGACGTCGACTACCTCGCCTTTTCCGGCCACAAGCTGTACGCGCCGTTCGGCGCGGGTGTCCTGGTGGGCCGTCCCGACTGGCTGGACAGCGGCGTCCCCCACCTCGCCGGCGGCGGCGCCGTCAAGGAAGCACGGCTCGACGGCGTCAGCTGGGCCACTGGCCCGGCCCGCCACGAGGGGGGCTCGCCGAACGTCCTCGGCGCCGCCACCCTGGCCCGCGCCACCCAGGTCATCGCCGAACTCGACCAGGACCGGTGGCACGCCCACGAATCCGCCATCCGTTCCTTCCTGGTGGAGGGCCTGCAGGACATCGACGGCGTCACCGTCCACCAGATCTTCAAGGACACCAACCCGGAAACGGACACCATCGGCGTGGTCAACTTCTCGGTGGAGGGCTACGACGCAGGACTGGTGGCCGCTTACCTTTCCGCAGAGCACGGGGTGGGCCTGCGCGACGGACGCTTCTGCGCCCATCCCCTGCTGAAGCGCCTGGGCCTGCCTTCCGGCTCCCTCCGGGCGAGTTTCGGCGTGGGCTCGCGGCTGGAGGATGCCGAACGCCTCCTTGCCGGTATCCGGGCTTTGCGCAGCAAGGGACTGGGATGGGACTACGTGGTGGATGCTGGCCGCTGGGTGCCCGCCAACGACTTCCGCACCTACCCGCACTGGGCACCCAATACCCCCGGGACGGCCGGCGCAGCCCCCTGCCTCGACGACTAGGCCGCGGGGCAGCGACTGCCTGCTGATGCCGGTCATGCGGTAAATTCGAAGGACATCCGCAGGCAGCACCAGAAGGAGGCCACGCGTGGTTCGGGGTGGCCCCAGGCTTGATCACGGCCGGCGCACGGAGCTCGGGCAGAGCTTCCAGGACGGCGGCCGCCACTACCAGCGCGTCCGGCCCGGCTATCCGGCCGAATCCGCGCGGTGGCTGGTACCGGCCGGAGCCCATGACGCCCTGGACGTCGGCGCAGGTACCGGAAAGTTCACCGCGCTGCTGCTGGCCATGGGACTGGACGTCACCGCCGTCGACCCTTCCGCGGACATGCTCGCCCAGCTGACGGCCCACTGCCCCGCCGCCACGGCTGCACCGGGGACGGCCGAGGCGACAGGCCTTCCCGACGCTGCCTTCGACGTCGTCACCGTTGCCCAGGCGTGGCACTGGTGCGATCCCCTAGCAGCGAGCACCGAGCTGGCGCGCGTCCTGCGCCCGCACGGAAGCCTGGGCCTGGTCTGGAACCAGCTGGACACCTCCGTCCCCTGGGTGCACCGGCTCTCCCGGATCATGCACGCCGGCGATGTCTACCGGCCCGGCCACAAGCCCGTCGTCGGGCCCGAATTCCACGGGCTCGAAGGTCACGTCACCCACTGGCAGGACAGGGTGACCACCGGTGACTTGATGGAGCTCACCAAATCGCGCAGCTACTACCTGCGGGCCGGTGAAGCGACGCGGGTGAAGGTTCTTGCCAACCTGGACTGGTACCTGCACGAACACCTGGCCCACGCTCCGGGGCAGGAACTCGACCTCCCCTACCTGACACTGGCCTGGCGCGCCACCAAGGCCTGACCCGGTCAACGCACCCTGCCCGACCAGCCAAACCGGTAGGCTTGGACCTGTGAAGACCAGCGCACCCTCCTCCTCGATCGAGGACTACGTCAAGGTCATCTATTCATTCACCGAATGGCAGGACAAGCCCATCACTTCCTCCCAGCTCGCACAGCGGCTGGGCGTGGCGAACTCCTCCGTGTCGGAGATGGTCCGCAAACTGAAGGACCAGGGGCTGGTGGACCACAAGCCCTACAGTGCCGTCACCCTGACCGAGTCCGGCCTGCGCCTGGCCCTGTCCATGGTCCGGCGCCACCGGCTCATCGAGACCTACCTCGTCCAGCGTCTTGGCTACAGCTGGGACGAGGTCCACGATGAAGCCGAACAGCTGGAGCACGCGGTCTCGGACACGTTCATCGAACGCGTCGCCGCCAAGCTCGGAAACCCGGAACGGGACCCGCACGGCGATCCCATTCCCACCGCGGACGGCCAGGTGCTGATGCCCAGCGCCCACCTGCTTGCCGGGCTGGATCAGGGGCACAGCGGCAAAATCACCCGCATCAGCGATGACAATCCGGAGCTCCTGCGGTATCTCGCTGCGCAGGACATCGATCTCGACGCCGAGGTCGAGGTTTTGGGACGGCGCCCGTTCGGTGGTGCATTGATGGTGCGCATCGCCGGTCCCGGCGGCACCCGCGACTTCGACCTTGCAGATGAGATCGCCTCCGCGTTGTGGCTCTCCACCGAAACACCGCACCCGGGCTGCATCCTGGGAAGCTAGGCCACCCCTCACCGTCGATTTGGCCGCCTCCCGTATCGTGGAAGGTGATGATCAGCAGACGCGACGCAGCAATAACCCTGGATGTTCCCCTTGAGATGGCGCAGCGCCATGGCCTGCCGAAGTGGATGTCCGAGGCCGAGCTCCGTAACCTCCTGGACAATCCCCCGCCCTGGCTGGTGCAGTCACGGGCCAACCGCACCGGCAAACGGCCTGTTTGGGTGCACCTGGAGTGCGCCGTGTGCGGGTACGAGGAGGCGGCCCGGCCCAAGAAGTGGTGGCCGGACTTCACCTACGTGGTGTGCGGGCACCACGCGCCGTCCGAGGTTCCCGCCGTGCGTCCGGGCTGCGTTCGCAGCGAGTACGACGGCGTGGGAACGCGTTTCGTAGGCATCGCTGACGTAAAAGCACCTCAGGTCAGCCCCTAGCCATCCGGACGTGCCCGCCCCTGGTGCCGGGGCCGGCGTCGAGCCTTAGCCAGCGCCGTTGGCCGTCATTTCCTCCGGGACAGCCGTCAGGTGGCGTTCCGTGCCATCACGCAGCACGGCCAGGTCGAGCGGCTGTCCGATGGCATCGGCGAACAGCAGGCGCTGCAGGCTTTCGGCGTTGCTGACCGGGCGGCCGCCGGCTGTGACGATGACGTCCCCTGCCGACAGGCCTGCCTTGTCTGCCGGCGAACCGGGCAGAACCTCAACGACGCGGAGACCTTCGCGCAGTCCGGTGCGGATCACGGCGCTGGATCCGAGCTGCATCGGGGTGCTCACCAGGCCCAGGTACGCGCGGCGCACCCTTCCGTCTGACAAAAGCGCCGAGATGATCCTGCGCGTGGTCGCGTTGATCGGTATTGCCAATCCCAGGCCGGCTCCGGCCACGGCCGTGTTGATGCCTACGATCCTGGCGTGGGTGTCCGCCAGGGCACCGCCGGAGTTTCCGGGGTTTAGTGCCGCGTCGGTCTGGATGACATCCTCGATGACCCGCCGGTTACCGCCCGACCAGACCGGAATGGCCCTGCCCAGCCCGCTGACCACGCCCGCGGTCACCGAGCCGGCCAGGCCCAGCGGGTTGCCCACGGCCACCACCAGCTGCCCGACGCGGAGGGACTCCGCCGCGCCGAACTCCGCGGGCCGGATCCGCGGCCGCGAACCGTGCACCACCGCAAGGTCGGACAAGGGGTCCGCGCCAACGAGTTCCAGCTCCATCCTGCTGCCGTCACCGAAGACCGCAAAGCCGTGCCGAGTGCCCGCCACCACGTGTGAATTGGTGAGCAGGTAACCGTCCTCCGTAAAGAGGACGGCGGAACCCGCGCCCACCCGGGCCCGGCCATTGCGGCGCTGCGCCGTCATCTCGATTGCTGCCACGTGGGGCGTCACGGCGGCTGCCACCCGCATCACTGTCTGTGAGTACGAGTCCAGCACATCGTCGTTGTCCGCTGGCATTGGTACCTGCGCCTGGTCCATGGCGCACCTCCGGCTTTGAGTGCCGCTTCCGGCTGTTCCGTGCCCTCTGGGGCCCTTACGGGAATCAACGGTGGGCGGCCTGTTTCCAGTCCCGTCCCGGCTACGCCTTGGGTGAACGCCCCATCCGTGCACACCCGCACTCCAGGCCCTAGGATCGGTAGCATGACTGATTCCGCTGGTGGGTCTCGAACAGAACTGCTGAATCCCGATGAATGCTGGCGGTACCTTCGGTCCTCATACATCGGCCGGCTGGCAGTCATCAATGGCGACGTTCCCGAGATCTTTCCGGTCAACTTTTCCGTTGCCGGAGAGTCGCTGGTGTTCCGTACCGCGCCCGGCACCAAGCTGCGGGCACTGCTCAGCGGAGCAGTCGCGGCACTCGAGGTGGACGGACTGAACCCTTACGCCACGGAAGTCTGGAGCGTGGTGGCCAAGGGCAGGCCGGAAGCATTCGATGAGACCCGGATGACGCTCCCGGACGCCGATGCCGACCGCGAGCCGTGGGAGCCCGGGATCAAGGACCACCTGGTGGCACTGACCCCCACGGACCTCACCGGACGCCGTTTCGCTGTCAGGTCCCGGACACGGTGGTGGCCGCCGGTGGACTTCTCCGCGGACTGGCTCTAGGCCAGGCGGAGTCCCCTCCCGTTTCCTGCCGGGCCTTTGTGCCCTTTTCCGATGCCGAAGAGTTGCCTACGCTGTGCCCTATGACTGACAAATCTAACGTACCCGTGCCGGAAATCCTCGATCCTGAAGAGTGCTGGGACCTCTTGGGCCAAACCGGGGTGGGACGGCTCGCCGTCATCGCCGACGGCCATCCCGATGTGTTTCCCGTCAACTTCAAGGTTGATGGTGACACGCTGGTTTTCCGCACCGGGGCCGGTACCAAGCAGCAGGCCATCCAGTCGGATGCCACGGTGGCCCTGGAAGCAGACGCCGTCAGCTCCCAGTTCGGGCTTGCCTGGAGCGTCGTCGTTAAGGGCAAGGCTGCCGAGACAACGCCCACCGGACCCGACCTGGATGACATCCGGCGCGCCTTGTTTCCCTGGCAGGGCGTGGGCCAGGAGCACTTCATCCGCATCACACCGGAGTCGGTGTCCGGCAGGCGCTTCACGATGAACGCCCCGCTGCTGTGGCAGGCACCGCTGGACGAGGCAACCCGGGCGGGGCTCGAGTAGGCCCTGAGCGGCCGGTGCAGGAGCCCAGGTTCCAGGCGGAGGATTCAGTGCGGTCATGGTGGGTAGGCGAGCCGGGCCCCATGTCCAGCCGCCCCTTGGTCCAGGGGATCCGTGCAGCTCCCAGGCCGGCGGCCCACGAGATACTGGTGGACGTGACCGTCTGCGGTGTGTGCCGCACCGACCTCCATCTCGCCGAAGGTGACCTCTCCCCGCGGCGCCCCCACGTGGTCCCGGGGCACGAAGCTGTCGGAACCGTCGTCGAAACCGGACCGGACTGTTCCCGTTTCACGGCAGGCGACAGGGTTGGCGTTGCCTGGCTGGGCGGAGTTTGTGGCAGCTGTGGCTACTGCCGCCGCGGCGACGAGAATCTGTGCACGTCACCGGTGTTCACGGGCTGGGACAGGGATGGAGGCTATGCCGAACAACTGGTTGTCGCGGAGGATTTCGCCTACCCGGTGCCGGCTGTCTTCACCGACGAACAGGCCGCGCCGCTGCTGTGCTCGGGAATCATCGGATACCGGGCCCTGAAGCGCGCGGCCCTGCCCGTTGGCGGCCGCCTGGGCATCTATGGTTTTGGCAGCTCCGCGCACATCACCGCCCAGCTTGCCGTCAAACAGGGTGCCTCCGTGTTCGTGATGACGCGGTCCGATGGCGCACGGGCGCTCGCACTGGAGCTGGGAGCTGTGTACGCAGGGGACGCCGACGATACGCCGCCGGTACCACTCGACTCCGCCATCCTCTTTGCCCCGGTGGGCAGCCTGGTCCCGGTCGCGCTGCGTGCGCTGGACCGTGGCGGGACTTTGGCCATTGCGGGGATCCACCTGAGCGAAATCCCGGCCCTGGATTACGGCAGGGAACTCTTCTACGAACGCCAGGTGCGCAGCGTGACCGCCAACACCAGGGCCGACGGGCGTGAATTCCTCAAGCTGGCAGCAAGGCTTTCCCTGGCCCTCACCACCACCGCCTACCCGTTCGAGGCCGCGGACAAGGCACTGGAAGACCTGGCCGCCGACCGGATCACTGGTTCGGCCGTCCTGCGGATCCGGCCGGAGGACGACAGTTAACCGAACAAGACCGCGGCCTCCTGGTACCGTGACTCCGGCACTACTTTCAGCGTCCCCAGCGCTTCATCCAGGCCAACGTTGACAATCTCGGTGCCGCGGAGCGACACCATGGTGCCCCACCTTCCTGCCGCTGCGGACTCGACGGCGGCAAGGCCCAGCCTGGTGGCGAGGACCCGGTCGAAGGCTGTGGGTTCACCACCGCGCTGGATGTGGCCCAGGACCGTGGCCCGGGTTTCGATGCCGGTCCTCAGCTGCAGTTCCCCCTCGAGCAGCAGACCGATGCCGCCCAGGCGTGGCCGCCCGAAGGTGTCGAGGCCGCGGGGAGCGTAGGGGGCAGGATGTCCCTCGGGCGCGAAGGCCTCCGCCACCACCACAAGGGGGGCCCTCCCACGGTCGCGGGCGGAGACTACCCACGAACAGACCTGGTCCAGTGAAACAGGATGCTCGGGGACCAGGATGGCGTGCGCGCCGGAGGCCATCCCCGCATGGAGCGCAATCCAGCCGGCATTGCGGCCCATGACTTCGGCGACCATGCACCGGTGGTGCGACTCCCCGGTGGTCCGCAGGCGGTCTATGGCCTCGGTGGCGGTCTGGACCGCCGAATCAAAACCGAATGTGTAATCCGTGGCGCCGAGATCGTTGTCGATGGTCTTTGGCACACCCACCACGTTGATGCCCTGCCCGCACAATTCCCGGGCTGCCGCGAGGGTCCCCTCTCCCCCGATGGCGATCAGGCCGTCAAGGCCGTTCCGGCGGAAGGAGGCACGGACGCCGTCGATCCCCTTCCCGACCAACGGGTTGGTCCTGGAGGTGCCCAGGATGGTGCCGCCGAGGCGGGAGATACCGCGGACGCTGGTTCGGGGCAAAGGTACGGCGTCCTGCTCCAGGACACCACGCCACCCGTCGCGGAACCCCAGGAATTCGTACCCGTGCGCCACGTCTCCGCCTAGCACGGCTCCCCGGATGACCGCATTGACGCCGGGGCAGTCTCCTCCGCTGGTGAGGATTCCCAGCCGCTTCATGATGCCGCCACCCCCGGACTCCGTTGGGGCAGGGGAAAGTACCGGGTCTGGCCGGGCGGAAGGACCACGTCCGTGCCGGAAACGCGCACCGTGATGGGACCGGCGTCACCGGACGCGGAGGCGATGCTCATGTGCCCGTCCTTGAGGTTGACCCGAAGACGGTGCCCACGGTACAGGACCTCGAAGGCAACGGCGCGAAGTCCCGTCGGCAGGTTGGGAGCGAACAGGATAGTGTCCCCGCTGAACCGCAACCCGGCGAAGCTGCGCTGCACCACGTCGATCGTGCCGCCCATGGCGCCCAAATGGATACCCGTGCGCGTGGTGCCGTGCTGCGTATCGTCGAGGTCGGCGTCGAGCGCTTCCCGGAAGCTGTCCCATGCCCGGTCCGCGTCCAGGCCCGCCAGGACAGATGCGTGCGCGACCCGGCTCAACGTGGAGCCGTGGGCCGTCCGGGCCAGGTAATACTCGATGGTCTGGTTGAGCTGCTCCTGGGAGAAGCCGTACTTCAGCCGCCGGAGTGCGGCGATCAGCCCCTCGTGTCCCAGGAGGTACGGGAGCATCAGGACATCCGCCTGCTTCGCCAGCTTATAGCGGTTGGTGGCGTCATCTTCGGCCTCAAGGATCAGGTCCAACCGTTCAATGTCGCCGTAGGTGTCCCGGTAATGTTCCCAGTCGAGTTCCTGCAACTCCCCGTAGCCGGCAAACTGGCTGATGACGCCGTCGCTGTGGAAAGGGACGTACATCGCGGTCCCCATGTGCGCCCACCCGGCTGCTTCGTCGTCGGAGACACCAAGGCGTTCCATCATTCCTGCACGCCCGCTGCCGTGCAGGAATGAGAGGATGCCTGCTGCCTGCGAGCAAACCCAGGCGGCCATGACGTTCGTGTAGGCGTTGTCGTCCAGGCCCGGTTTGTCGCGGTCCGGGTAGCCCGTGTGGTATTCATCCGGTCCCACCACGCCCCGCACGTGGTACCTGCCGCCCTTCTCGTCGTACTCAGCCAGGGAGCGGAAGAACCGCGCCACTTCGATCACCAGCTCAGCACCCTTCTGCAGGAGCCAGATCTTATCCCCGGTGGCCTGGAAGTACTGCCATGCGTTGAAGGCGACGGCCAGGCCGGAGTGGACCTGGAGGTGCGAATGGTCCTTCACCCACCTGCCGGACCGGTCGTTGAACAGCCATTTGGGGGTTTCCTCGGTCCCGTCGCTGCCGCTTTGCCAAGGGAACTCTGCCCCTGCCAGCCCCTTAGCTGATGCGGCCTGCCGGGCCGCGGGCAGCCTGCGCCACCGGTAGTCGAGTGCCGAGCGGGCAACATCCGGAGTCCGTGAGGTGAGCACCGGGAGGACAAACAGCTCATCCCAAAAGACGTGGCCGCGGTAGCCCTCGCCATGGAGTCCGCGTGCAGTCACGCCGGCATCCAATTCGGCCGTGTGGTGGGTCAACGTCTGCAGCAGATGGAAGATATGCAGGTTGAGGACCATGCGCACAGGCACCGGGGCGTCAATTTCCACCAGGAACGGACGGAGCTCGCGCCGCCAGGCTTCCTCGTGGGCGGCGAGCAGCGCATCGAAATCCCCGGCCGCGCGCTCGAGCACCGCACGGGCCCCAGTCTCGGGCGAGGAGATGGCGCGGTCGCGGGACGTCACCACCGCCACTGATTTAGTGATCCGCGCCGTTGTGCCGGCTTCGAGGGGGACCGCCAGCTTTTGGAAATGGAAGGCGCCGCTCACGCCTTCGGTAATTCCGTGGGCTGCCGGGGACACCTGCGTCCGGTAGGCCGCCGCGATGCGGATGAGGCTTTGGGTGGTTTCAACCTCGACGACGGAGGTTCCGTCAGGGGGCACGGCACGGTCCCGATCCTGCGGGGCCGTCTTGTCGGCCAAGTGGACGTCGGAGCCTTGGGCACGTTCAGGGAGGTTCGCGTTGCGGACTCCGGCGTCGATTCCGCTGCGGACCTCCACCAGGCCGCTCCAGCCCAATGCGGTGATCGCCGTCTGCAGGACCAGCAGGTGGGGCTCCGCCATGGATGCGAACCGGATCTGCACCACCTCCAGGCGCCGCCCGTCAGCGCCCTCCAGCAACAGCCTTCGCTCCAGCACCGCCCTTTTGAGGTCAAGGACCCTGCGCTCGCGCACGACGGACAGCCCGCCCGCAGACCACCATTCCTGCCCGGCCAGGCGCAGGTCGAGCGGAAGGCAGTTGGGCGCGTTGACCATATGTTCTTCCAACAGCATCTCGTCGGCGGACTTCGCCCTGACCCGGTTGTAGATACCGGCAAGGTACATGCCTGCGTAGCTGTACGGGCCGCCCTCGGGGGCCGCTCCACGGACGCCCAGGTACCCGTTGCCAAGCGTGGTCAAGGCTTCCCGGTGTCCCTCGTGCCAGGCGTCAAAACCCTCGAACACCAGGTGCCACGCATTGCCGATCACCTGGCCCAGGTCAAGCTCCCCCACGTCGTTGAGGACAGTGTCCGCACCCGCGGCCTCAAGCTGCCTGCGGTTCCCGGCCCGGTCTATTCCCACCACCAGCCCAAAACCGCCACGCCGGCCGGCCTCGACACCGGCGGCGGAATCCTCAATCACCACCGCGTGTGGCGGAGTGACGCCAAGCCTGGCTGCGGCAGCCAGGAAGACATCCGGGGCCGGCTTCCCCTGCAACCCCAGCCCGGCCGCCGTCGTCCCGTCCATGACGACGGTGAAGAGATCCTGGATGCCCGCTGTTTCCAGGACCAATGCCGCGTTCCGGCTTGAGGTAACCACGGCCATGGGCACCGCAGCCTCGGTGAGCCGGTGCAGCAGTTGCAGGGTTCCGGGGTAGCTTTGGACGCCGTCACGCCGGAGGTGTTCCAGGAACAGCTCATTTTTCCACCGGTCCAGGCCGAATCCGGTCCAGGCTCCAGCGTCATCTGTTTCCTCCCCCTTCTCCAGGGGCACTCCCCTGGCAGCCAGGAACCGCACCACTCCTTCCTCACGCGGCATGCCGTCGATATAGGTGAGGTAGTCGGCCCTGCTGAGCGGCGCTCGGTCCCCGCCCGGCGGAATCCTCGGGTCCTTCAGGATCCGGGCGAACGCGTCCTTCCACGCCGCCTGGTGGACCAGCGCCGTGTTGGTGACCACCCCGTCCAGATCGAAAATGACGGCGTCAAAGGGTGGCTTGGCAGCAGCAGCGGCGGTGGGCGACGCAATCATAGGTCAAGTGCTACCAGCAACCAGGCGTTCAGCAAAGGGCCGATGGGCCCCGGTGCTTACGCTGTGTCCTTGGCTGCAGTGTCTCCGACATGGTTCCACCATGTCAGCGGCGGCGTGATGGCGAAGCGCCGGCCGCTGACGGACGTGGGGACAATGCGGACGAAATGGTCCTTTTCGCCGGCCTGCCAGGGAAACAGCGTCAGGGCGGCTCCCCTTAGGAGCTCCTGGGTGGGCTCCAGGATGACTGCCTTGCCTTTGACCAGCACGCTCCAGGCTTTGGAGTCGTCGTGGCCGTCTGCTTCGAGCGCGACGGCGAGTGGTCCCCCGGCGGCCCGAAGCTTGGTTCCTTCCCCGGTGCGGAAGACAACTGACTCCTGGTCCACTTTGTAGTTGATGGGGAAAACTTCCGGGTATCCGTCCACCAGCACCGCCAGGTGGCCGACGGACACACCGTGGAGGAGGTCCCAGCACGTTGCGGCGTCCAGGACTTCAGTGGGCAATTGCGCCGGGTCGTTGTGCATGCCATGACGATAAAGCCGGAACCGCCCGCCCCGCTAGAGTACTTAGGCCCGGCCGGCATTCGCGACGGAGCCTCGGTTCAGGGCAGGATGTGGCACCCCGCCCGCAGATCAACCGCGGTCGTAGACGGTGATAAAGTACAGTCGTGTAATTTTCGGGTAATGTCAGCGGTTTTCCCGCGCGGCGCCTCATTCCGAATGAGAAAAGCACACCCCCAGGAAGCTGGGCATGCCATCACGTCGGCGGCGTTCGTTAATTGAAGATTCCTGAGGAGTACGAGTGGCTGGACAGGTCTTGCTATCCCGGGCGGACCTGCGGCGGACAGCTGCGGTCAACGCCACCCGTAAGGACATTCAGGCGCTGCGTGCGCTGGCCGTAGGACTCGTCGTCCTCAATCACCTATGGCCACTAAGACTTCCCGGCGGTTACATCGGCGTAGATGTTTTCTTCGTGATCTCGGGGTACCTCATCACCAAGCATCTGCTCGGGGAACTTGAGCGCTCGAACCGGATCCATCTCGGAAAGTTTTACGCCCGGCGGATCAAGAGGTTGCTGCCGGCCGCAACCCTAGTGGCCGTCGCATCGCTGTTGGCTGCATGGGCCCTGCTGCCTTTCTCGCGCTGGGTCTCCATAGCCCAGGAAACCGCCGCATCTGTTTCCTATTTTGAAAACTGGGTTCTGGCCGCGAAGTCTGTGGACTATTCCGCACATAACGAGCTCGCTTCAACAGTGCAGCACTACTGGTCCCTGTCCGTGGAAGAGCAGTTCTACCTGCTCTGGCCGCTGCTGTTGGTCGGGCTGTTCCTGGCCGCAGCACGCTTACGGCTTCGTCGCCAGGCATTCCTTGCACTCGGTGTCGCCGTCATCAGCGCCCTGGCTTTGTCTTTCTGTGTCTGGTTTACCTATACCAACAAGAGCCCGGCATATTTCGTAACGCCTGCACGAGTATGGGAATTCGGGGCAGGGGCTTTGGTGGCAATCGGTGGTGCCCACGCGTTGGGCATTCTGCGTCTTAAGCTGCCGAGCCTGCACTTGGCTTTGTCAGGGGGCGCACAGTGGCTCGGTTACGGCTTGATAGCCTTCGCCGCCCTCTCCTTCAGCGAGCAGACTCTCTTTCCGGGCTTTGCGGCGATCGTTCCAGTCACCGGGACTCTGCTCGTGATCGCGGCGGGACCCAACGGTCCGGTCTGGTCCCCAAACCAGATACTTTCGGTCAAGCCCGTGCAGTTGCTGGGCGACGTTTCTTATTCTCTTTATCTGTGGCACTGGCCTTTGATCGTGTTGGCTCCGGCGGTCCTGGGGCACTCGCTGTGGACGGGCAACAAGATCGTCGTCCTGGTACTGGCAGTTGGGCTGGCCTACGCATCAAAGAAGTTGGTTGAGGACCCGGGCCGCACCAAGCTCCTCCCCTCGGCCAAACCGCTCCGCGTGATTGGCTCCACGGCTGTGGCGATGGCAGTCGTCTGGGCATTGTGCGGTGGTCTCTTGCTGGGCTTCGGCAAGGCACAAGAAGCCGAAGCAGCGAAGCTCCAGGAACTTTCCGGCGGCCCTTGCTACGGGGCAAGGAGCCTTGACGCACGCAATAATTGCCCAGACCCCTTCGGTGCTGCCAAAGTCGCGAATGTGGGACCAAACGAAGCACCGCGGTTTGACGCCCCAGAATGTCACCCCGCGGCTGACCCCATAACCTTCGAAGACCAAAAGATCCTGACGGAATGCGACTTCACCGGCGGAGCACAGCCTGAAGCTATTGTCTGGCTTATCGGCGACTCCCATGCAGAACAATGGAAAGGCGCCATATACGAACTCGCGCGGCTCCATAAGTGGAAGCTAAAGGAATCCCTCGTCGGAGGTTGTCCGTACGTAGACGTGAAGCGCGTTGCCTTCATGGGGACCCCTGCAAACGACCCCCACTCGCAACAGCGATGCCTGTCCTGGAGCAAACAGGTCACAGAACGGATTGTCAGCGAGAAACCCGATATGGTCTTTGCCTCATCGTTTGGTGCGGGTGAAACAATTGATGACGGAACGGGCCGTCCTCAATTGGACCAGTACAACGACGCGGTAGTCCAGCGGTTCCGGGCATGGACAGCGTCCGGGACGCGGGTCCTCGTCTTTCGGGACCCCCCTTTGACGCTGCACCACAGCAGCCCCGACTGCGTCGCACTCAACCAGCTAAGCCCGACCAACTGTGCTAATTCGCGAACTGACGCTCTGCAGCCCGACCCGATCGCCGACGCCGCCCGCGGCATGGGTAAACCCAATGTGAAGGTCCTCGACATGTCGGACCAATTCTGCGACAACCAGTCCTGCTACGCAGTAATCGGCGGTCTGCAGGTTTACGCCGACTACGACCATGCCGCACGAAGCTACATCCGCTCACTCATTCCCGTGGTCGCGCAAAGATTCAACGAGGCCATACAGTAGTCCTCCTCCTCGTCCCGGCCGCACGACAGGAAATAAAAAACACCCCGGTCCGAGGACCGGGGTGTTTTTCGATGACTCGACCCATCCGTGAAGGATGTCTCGAGCCACCACAGGGGTGGAGATGGGGGGAATTGAACCCCCGTCCGATGTCGTGTTGTCAGGGCTTCTCCGGGCGCAGTTTGCGTCGGAATTTCTCGGCCCCAGCCATGCTGCAAACAGCTGGCTGATCCGGGCCCAGTCACCTAAAAGTCCCGTTTGCTCCGATGACGGGAGCAAACAGCAGTGGCTATCTAAATGACGCCAGGATCCGGGGCGATAGCAACCTCGGGCTGACGGACTGTCTTACTGCTTAGGCAGCAAGAGCGAAGTCAGTGCGCTTAGAATTGGCACTTATTGGTTTGCAGACAGCGTTTACGAGATAAATCTGCATCCTCGGCCCGCTTCACCTGTCGCGACTAACATCGTCGAAACCGATCATCCCCGTATTTTGTTACCAAACCGGCTGGCAAGCCTGCCGGACTACCCATACTAACGCATACCCGCCCGGAATAATTCCTACCGGCGCCGGTTGCGCTCCCGCATCTCGCGCTGCGCCTCACGGTTGTCCTGCTGCTCGCGCAGGGTCTGCCGCTTGTCGTACTCCCGCTTGCCCCGGGCGACGGCGATTTCCACCTTGGCCCGGCCGTCGACGAAGTAGAGCTGCAGCGGAACCACCGTGTACCCGGCCTCCTGGACTTTGCGCGAGATCTTGATGAGTTCCTCGCGGTGCAGCAGCAGCTTGCGACGCCGCCTGGCGGCATGGTTGGTCCAGCTCCCCTGGTTGTATTCGGGGATGTGGATCGCTTCCATCCACAGTTCGTCGTTATAAAAAGTGCAGAATCCGTCCACCATGGAGGCGTGCCCCTCGCGCAGGGACTTCACTTCGGTGCCCATCAGCGCGATGCCGGCCTCGTAGGTGTCCAGCACGTGATAGTCATGCCGGGCCTTGCGGTTGGTGGCCACCACCTTACGGCCACTTTCTTTCGGCACGGGAAAACTCCTCAGGTTCAGGTTGGACGGTCCGGCCAGTGGCGCCGGAGCTATACCAGTCTACGGCAGGCGGTTGCTGCCTACAGCAGCCCCATGGGGTCGACGGCCTGGCCGTTGAGCCAGGTCTCGAAGTGGGCGTGGCAGCCCGTGGAGTTACCGGTACTGCCCGAGTAGGCGATGAGCTGCCCCTGCGAGACCCTTTGGCCGTTCGAGACCACGATGCTGGAGTTGTGGTAGTAGATGGTGGTGAGGGTGTTGCCCTGCACCATGCCGTGGTCGATCTTGACACGCCACCCACCGCCGTCGGCGGAGTTCCACCCTGAGCTGAAGACTTCCCCGGCGGCCGCCGCGTACACGGGAGTGCCGCAGGCCGCGCCGAAGTCGATGCCGGTGTGCATGTACCCGCCCGTGCCGTAGAAGTCGATTGTTCCCGGCGGAGTGGTCCGGTATCCAAAGCCGGAGGTGATGGGGATGCTGCCGTCGAAGGGATGGCGAAGTCCAAAGGCCGACGGCGAACCGGCTGCCGGCGGGACGTAAGGCTGGACGGGCGGGGCCGGGCGGTTCGCTGCCGCGGCTGCGGCGGCAGCGGCGGCGGCAGCAGCGGCAGCCTGCCGGCGCTGTTCCGCTTCCCATGCCTCGCGGGCCTTGCGGTCGCGTTCGGCAATTTCATTGGCCACTTGGTTCTGGTTGGCCTGGACGCCCGCCAGTTGCGCCTGGATTCCGGGTTTGGCGGCCTGGAGTTCAGCGTCGAGACGGGTGGTGTCGGCAATCAGCTGGTCCACCTGGGCCTTTTTGGCCGCTGCCTCGTCGCGTGCAGCCTTCTCCCGTTCAAGCGCGGCGTCAGCTTTGGCCTTGAGGTCCTTGATTTCCGCTTCCACAGCCTGAAGCCGGGCTTCCGAGTTCACGTTGGTCGCGTTCTGCTGGCTCAGCTTGTCCATGGCGGCGTTCTGGCTGCGCATGGCCTGGTCCGCCAAGTCCATGGTGTCGGTGAGGCTGCCCCCGCCGTTGGACCCGAAAAAGAGCGACAGGTTGGAGGGGACGCCGCCGGATTTGTAGGCCTGGGTCGCGATCTGGCCGATCAGCTTCTTGGTATCCGCAATCTTCTGCTTGTCGGTTTCCAGCTGCTGGGTGATCTTGGCTTTGTTTTGCTGCGCCATGTCGACGCGTGCAGCGAGTGCTTCCGATTCTTTGACTGCGCTGGCCACGCGGCCCTGCGCGTCAAGCAGCGCTTGCTGTGCCCCCGGGAGCTGGCCCTGGTAGATCACCAGGTCGCCGGCGGCCTTTGCGATTCGGGAATCGACAAACTCAAGGGACGCCTGGACGCGGGCTGCTTCGGCCTCGAGCGCGGCTTTCCGGTCTTCGAGGTCGTCTGCGAACGCCACGGGGGTGGCCACGGCCATGCCTGCGGAAAGGATGACGGTGAGCACGCCGCTGACGAGCCCCAAACGGCGGGCAGCTGACCGTCCCCGGCTTCGCCGGGCCCGGGTCGCGGTTTGATCAGTATCGTTCATGGGCATTCCTTGGTCGGTGTGCACAGCCTAAACGCGCAAATATCTACGAAGGGTCAAGAGGGACGAAATTCCTGCCAAGGATGCGCCAAGGACCAGCAGCGCCGGTGCGAGGATGAGGGTCTGGCCGGACGAAATGAAGGCCGTATCCGGGTATTGGCGGGACATGTAGTCGCCCAGGAAGAACTGCGCTACGGCCCACAGGGTGCCCGACGCCAAGGCCGCGCCGATTACTGCAGCAATGACGCCTTCGAGGATGAACGGCAGCTGGATGACAGTTTTGGATGCACCCACGAGCCGCATGATGCCGGTCTCCCGGCGCCTGCTGAAGGCGGAGAGCCTGATCGTGGTGGCAATAAGCAGGATCGCGCAGACGATCATGACTCCCGCGATGCCCACTGCCACCAGGGATGCCCCGTTCATCACCGAGAAGAGGCGTTCCAGCAGCTGTCGCTGGTCGATGACCGTCTCCACGCCGGGCTGTGAGGAGAACGTCTCGCTGATGATTTGGTACTTCTCCGGGTCCTTCATGTTGATCCGGAACGAAGCCGGCAGCTGGTCCGGGGTCACGGAATCCACGATGGGCGAATTGGAGAACTGGTCCTTGAAGTGCTTGTAGGCCTCATCCTTGGACTCGAACTGGAAGTCGTTGATGTACTGCGCCACAGCCGGGGATTCCAGGAGTGCGTTCAGGCCCTGCTGCTGTTCGGGGGTCACAGGCCCGGAAGCGCAGCCGGGCGCAGTGGACCCGTCGCTGCAGAGGAAGATGGCCACCTGGACCTTGTCGTACCAGTAGCCCTTCATCTGGTTGATCTGCATTTGCAGCATGCCCGCCGCACCTACGAACGTGAGGGACACGAAGGTCACCAGGATGACCGATACCACCATGGAAAGGTTCCGGCGCAGGCCGCTGCCAATCTCGGAAAGAATGAATGCGAGCCTCACCGCTGGGCCTCGCCTTCAGCGCCGTTGCCCGGCAGGCCGCCGTCGGGAGCTTCCCTGCCGCTGGCGTCCTTCAGGCGCCGGGACTGGCCGACGACGGGAATCATCGAGGTGTAAAGGGCCTTGGCTTCGTCGCGGATCACCACGCCGTTCTTGAGTTCCACCACGCGCTTGCGCATTTCGTTGACGATGTCGTCGTCGTGGGTGGCCATCACCACGGTGGTTCCATTCTGGTTGATCTTGTCCAGAACGCCCATGATTCCCATGGAGGTGGTGGGATCGAGGTTTCCCGTCGGCTCGTCTGCGAGGAGGATCCCGGGC
The DNA here is from genome assembly GCF_056396685.1 of Pseudarthrobacter sp. 05T312. Classification (NCBI taxonomy): domain Bacteria; kingdom Bacillati; phylum Actinomycetota; class Actinomycetes; order Micrococcales; family Micrococcaceae; genus Pseudarthrobacter; species Pseudarthrobacter sp. 05T312. The sequence continues at coordinate 787,913 of NZ_JBFTLY010000001.1, read as the reverse complement.
CGGTTGACTACGGCGCGCGCAATGGCAACGCGCTGCTGCTCGCCGCCGGACAGCTCGTGCGGCATGCGGTGTTCCTTGCCTTCGAGCCCGACTGTCTTAAGGACCTCGGGGACTGTATCGCGGATCACGCTGCGGCTCTTGCCGATGACCTGCATGGCGAACGCGACGTTGGCGAACACGTTCTTCTGCGGCAGGAGGCGGAAGTCCTGGAAGACGACGCCGATGCCGCGGCGGAGGCGCGGAACCCGCCAGCTGGAAATTTTGGCGACGTTTTGGCCAGCGACGTACACCGCACCGGAGGTGGCGCGGTCTTCCTTCAACACCAGCCGGAGGAAAGTGGATTTGCCGGACCCTGAGGCGCCAACGAGGAAGGCGAATTCGCCGCGGTCGATCTCAAGGTCAATGGAATCCAGTGCCGGTCGGGCTTTCTGGTCGTAAACCTTGGTGACATTTTCGAATCGGATCATGGCCCTAAGTACCCTGCAGGGCATGGCTCATCCGTCTGATGCAGCCCAGTTCTGCAGCCGGTGCACGGGTTTTTCGTTTGGGGGAAAGTAGGGCCCCGGCCCCTTGACTATACGCAGAATCGGCGGCGGTTGGGCGGGCTTTCGGGGGCGTGTCGCCGCATCACCCGACGGCCCTCCAGGAAGGCATCCTACTTTTCGGCGTTACGGTTATCCGTGCGCCAGCGGATGCCCGCGTCAATGAAATCGTCAATCTCGCCGTCGAACACCGCCGACGTGTTGCCCACCTCGTGTTCGGTGCGCAGGTCCTTCACCATTTGGTACGGGTTCAGGACATAAGAGCGCATCTGGTCGCCCCAGGAGGCCTTGACGTCGCCGGCCAGCGCCTTCTTTTCCGCGTCCTCCTGTTCCTTCTTCAGCAGCAGGAGGCGGGACTGCAGCACGCGCATGGCAGCTGCGCGGTTCTGCAGCTGCGATTTCTCATTCTGCATGGAGACCACGGTGCCGGTGGGGATGTGGGTGAGGCGGACCGCCGAGTCAGTGGTGTTGACCGACTGGCCGCCAGGACCGGATGAACGGAAGACATCCACGCGGATTTCGTTGTCCGGGATCTCGATGGAATCCGTCTGCTCAATCAGCGGGATGACTTCAACGGCCGCGAATGACGTCTGCCGGCGACCCTGGTTGTCGAACGGGCTGATCCTGACAAGGCGGTGGGTGCCGGCTTCCACGCTGAGCGTGCCGTAGGCAAACGGAGCCTTAACCTCGAAAGTGGCCGACTTCAGTCCGGCTTCCTCGGCGTAGGAGGTGTCCATGACAGTGGTGGGGTACCCGTGCCGCTCAGCCCAACGCAGGTACATCCGCATGAGCATTTCGGCAAAGTCTGCGGCATCCACACCGCCCGCGCCGGCCCGAATGGAAACTACGGCTTCGCGTTCGTCGTACTCGCCGGACAGCAGGGTGACTACTTCCAGGTCCTTGAGTGCCTTTTTGATGGACTCAAGTTCGGCGGCGGCCTCCCCCATCGAGTCGGCGTCGTCTTCGTCCTGGCCAAGCTCCACCAGAACCTCAAGGTCGTCGATCCGGGACTCGAGGTTGGTGAGGCGTTCCAGTTCGGACTGCCGGTGCGAGAGCCTGGAGGTGACTTTTTGCGCGGCCGCGGGATCGTCCCAGAGGTTCGGTTCCCCCGCCCGCTCGCTGAGTTCGGCGATGTCTTCCTTGAGCGCCTCCACGTCGGTGACGCGTTCGATGGACTCGTAGGTGGCGCGCAGCGCACGGATTTCAGCGGAAAAGTCAATATTGGCCATGGTGGTTTAAGCCTACGCTATTGCCGAATCCTGCCTTTCCCGGCGTCCTACCGGGTCAACCTCGAGCGCGCCGTTGACGTTGCCTCAATGGGAATCCCGTCAGGAATGAGGAAGTTCACCACTGGCGGGTGGACGGCGGCCGTGAGGACAACGACGGCGGTGGACCCGTCCGGCGTTCCCGTCGCCCCGGTGACCGCAAGGCTGGAGAAACGCTGCGAAGCGGGGCTCCTTGCAACAAAGTCTGCTGCCACGTTCCGGACGCGTGCCGGGTTGAGGACAGCAGAGGGGCTGCCGCCCTGCGTTGAGACTTCGCCGAGGGTGTAGCTGTCGGCAGCGGCAAGCGAGGCCCCGTCCGCCAGGGACAGCAGGCGTTTGTGCTCCAGATAAACGGAGGAAATGCCGATGACCACCGTCGCCACCAGAAGCGCGAGGAGCACGTAGCCGAGGATCATGACCATCAACTGGCCATCCTGGTCTGGCTCCGGGCGGTTCATCGGTAACGCCCCACGAGCTGGGAAGAAGAAGCCTGCACCTCGGTGGCGGACAACCTGTCGGCAAAAGGCATGAAAGGCAGGGGCACGCTGAGGTTGACGGTCACCGTTACAGTGCTGCCCGCGGCCTGGCAGTCGGCCGGGCTGCAGAGGGTGCTCATAGTTGCCCGGCCCGCCTGGTGGCCGAAATCGGAGAGTGCCAGTGCCACCGCCTGCTCCGCAGCAGCCTGGGCACTGCCGGCATCGGGTTGGGCTACGTAGACCTTGGCTGCCTGGTCCGCGGCGCCCACGACGGCGAAGGATCCTCCCTGGATCTGCCCGACGGTTATGACGAAATACACCAGCGGGACCATCAGCAGGAGTGCAAGGAACGTAAACTCGACCACCGCGCTTCCCTGCTCACGGTCCGGGCCATGCTGAGGTCGTTCCGCACTGCGCGCAGGATACGGGCACTGGATGATGTCCTCCGGCTTTTCCCGGCAAAGTACTTCAGCAAGGCGGCTCCGTAAGCGGGGCCGCGGCGCGGAGTGCGGTACCGGGTTTGAACGGGGCGTTCTGTTGAAACCGGGTGGTTCAGGGCTGGACAGCAGCATGCCCCTTCACCTCCAGCACGTCCCTGGGTCCGATAAGACCAATGACAGGCATTGGGGCCCGGACCGTGACCTCCAGGGTGCGCATCCCTTGGAAATTCACTTCCTTGGCACTGACCTGCTCCGCGAAGCCCTGGTTGAGGGCCGTGCTGATGAGCCCGCGTGTCCGTTCTTCAGCATCCTTGCCGTTGCGGTCCGCGAGGGTCCCGTATCTCGCCCCGGATGCGGCGGCGTCGATGAGTGTATTTCTGACGTGCAGGACCAGGGTCAGTTGGAGTATCGCCAGGAAGAACATCGTCAGCAGCCCACCCACCAGGACAAAGTCCACAACGGCTGAACCCTGCTCGGCTGCCCGGGCAAGACCGTGCTGCTCCTGCGGCCGGGGAGCGGACCTCCCCATGGTTCAGTTTCCTACCTTGTCCATCGCCTGGTTGAACATGGCTTCCAGGGCGGGACCCGCGAGCGCCAAAAGGGCTGCCACCAACACCGCGGACATAAGGGTGATCATTACCCAGCCTGGTACGTCCCCGCGTTCAGTGCTGTCGCCAAGGCTTGCCGGGGGTTCCTGGCGGCCAAGCCGTCCGCCGTCGAACTTTCCGGCCTGTAGCCGATACGGACTAACCGTCCGGATCATCTGAAGTTGCAACATAGCCGCGAGGCCAAGAAGCAGCATCCCGAAGCGGATTCCCATGGTTTTCATCGTTGCGTCCTATTCCTGTTTCGTTGAGGGCGTGTGCAGCTGTTGCTGGGTGCGGTCGAGGGGCTTTTCCGCTTCATCAGAATCCGAGGTTGATCGCTGCGAGACCGGGGAAAACGGCAAATACCACGGTCAAGGGAAGTACTCCGAATACAAGCGGGACCATCATGGCAATCTCCTTCTTACCTGCAGCTTCCATGAGGTCGCGCTTCGCTGAATCTCGTACGTCCTGCGCTTGGGCGCGGAGCACGTCCGCGAGGGGTGTCCCTCGTTCCACCGCCACGACGATTCCGTCGACGAACCTGACCAGCGGCGCCAAGTCGGTTCGCGCTGAGAACTCCTGCAACGCCAGGACGAGGGGTTTGCCGGCCCTTGTCTCAGCAAGGATTTTCGAGAATTCCCTGGACAGTTCACCCTTGGCGCTCCTGCAGACCCTGTCCAAAGCGCCGGTCGCGCTCTCCCCTGCTCCCACCGCGAGGGCCATCAGTTCCGCCAAGCTGGGAAATTCTGCCATCATTCGTGTTTCCCGCCTGCGGACCTGGACGCCGAGCCAGTAGTCCCGCAGCACAAACCCCGCTCCGGCGCTGCCGATGATCACGACAGCCGCGAGGAGGGGGCTGAACCTGCCCGCTGCGGCACCAACGATGATGATGGTCAGGGACAAAACGAAGCCGGCGGCCGCCCATAGCAACTGCTCCGCGCGGAAGTCGATGGGTGCTTTATTGATTCCCGCCTGCGCCAGGCGCCGGGCTGTGGCGCCTGGCGAAGGGTTGAGCTTTCCGAGCGCGGATAACCAATCCCGGAATACGGGACGGAGGATGCGTTCAAGCGGTCCAAACGGTGTCAGGTTCTGCTCGCCGGCGCGGAGAAGTCGCGACTCCAGGTTCTGTGACTTCAGCTGGGGTTCAATCCGGTCAGACAGCGTCATGGGGCGCATCGGAGGTGACCGAAAGATCACCAGCCATAATCCGAGGCCGAGCCCCATTCCGCACATCACAGCCGCGGGGGAAAGGAAGATCACCGGAGCACTCTTTCATCCTGCGGCAAGGCACCGATCCTCAGCATGGCCGTGTAGCAAACCAGCGAGACCACAAGGCCCCCGACCAGCACTGCTGCCCCTGTCGGCGTGTTGTAGGCCTGGATGGCTTCCGGTCTGGTGGCGAGCAGGATCATCACGATCCACGGTGCGGCGACCGCGAGCCGGGCAGCGTTAATCGTCCAGGATTGCCGCGCCTCGAGCTCACTGCGGGTCCGGGCGCTTTCCCGCAGGAACTCGGCCAGTGTTCCCAAGAGCTTTCCCAGGTCGGAGCCGCCCACTTCCCGTGTGAGCCGCAGCGCTTCGATAATACGGTCAGCCACGGGGTCGGCCAGCCGCTTTTTCAGCTTGCTCAGGGACCCATCAAACTGGCCGCCGGCGCGGTAGTCGGCACCAAATTCGCGGAAAATGGGCCGCAACTCCTCTGGCCCCTTCTCTCCCAGCTGGATCAGGGCCTCGGGCAAGGGCAGCCCTGCGCGGATCGCGGAACGGAGGTGATCGACGACGTCGGGCCACAGTTGACGGAGCATCGCTGTCCTCTTCCTTGCGCGCCATCGCAGGATGGTGATGGGCAGCCACATGCCGAAGAGTCCAAAGCATCCCGCGATCGGCCAGGAACGGCTGACCGCGTAAAAGACAAGGGCGACGAAAATTCCAAGCCCAAGACAAGTCCCGGCCAGACTGCGCACGGACACTTTATCTACCCCAGCGGCAGCCAGGAGGTCAGCCAGGCGTCCCGGGTTCCGCTGCCTGTTTCCGCGGTCCGGCATTTCCCAGCAGGACCACCAGATCAGGAAGAGCCCAACCCCGGCCACGGTTCCCACCAACGCCGAGATCATCGCGGGTCCAGCAGTGCGGCGACGTCGAAGCCCGCCCTTGAGAATTTCTCCGCCGAAGGCATGGCGTTGGCTCGTGGCTGCAGAACGCCATTTTCCAAACAAAACACCAAGGACGACTCGATGATGCCGTTCTCCACCCGGCGGCCCAACGACAGGATCTGGGTGACTTGCCGGCGTCCGTCAGCGCTCCTGCTGCAGTGAACTACCAGATCGATGCACGAAGCGACTGTTGGCACAACGAACGCACTTGAGATGTTCTCTCCCGCCAGCAGCGGTAGCGTGCAGATCTTGGTAACTGCGTCATGAGCCGAATTCGCGTGCACCGTACACATTCCCGGAAGCCCGGAGTTCAGGGCGATAAGCATGTCCAGGCTCTCCGCTTCGCGCACCTCCCCCACAACCAGCCGGTCCGGACGCATCCGAAGTGCTTCCTTTACCAGGCGGCGGAGCGGAATTTCTCCCTCACCCTCGAGGTTCGGTTGACGGCACTGGAGCCCCACCACGTCCCGGAGGGGAAACTGCAGTTCGAAGATTTCCTCGACGGTGATGACACGTTCGCGGCTTCCGATGCTGGCGGCCAAACAATTCAGCATGGTGGTTTTGCCGGCCTGGGTTGCTCCCGATACCAGGATGTTGAGGCCGCTGGACACCGCCGCGCCGAGAAAGCGTGCTGCCTGCGGCGTCAGCGTCCCCAACTCCACGAGATGTTCCAGGCGGCTGGCTTTCACCACGAACTTGCGGATGTTCACTGCCCAGTGACGGCGGGTGACGTCGGGGATAACCACGTGCAGCCTCGAACCGTCCGGCAGCGCGGCATCGACGAACGGAGAGGACATGTCGAGCCTCCTGCCGGAGCTCTTGAGCATACGTTCCACGAGGCCGCGCACCTGCTGCTCCGTGAGGCTCAGCGATGTCAGCTCAGACTCGCCATTGCGCGCAACATAAATTTCGTTGGGCGCGTTGAGCCAGATTTCCTCGATCGAAATGTCATCCAGCAGTGGTTGAAGCACACCGAAACCTGCAACAGCATCGAAGAGAAACCGGCGGGCTGCATCGAGAGGGCCAATGGGCGGCAAAGGTCCCATCAGGGCCCGTTCGTCATAGTCCGTTACTGCTGCTTCAACCAACCGCCGGACCTCGTTGGCCTGCCTTAGCGGGTCCAGCCCGCGGCGGCGGATAAGTTCGCGGACTTCGTCCTCGACAATTCCCAGCGCGTCCATATGTTCCCCCATACAACTGCCGCCCCCAGCGGAGGCAGTGCGACTGGGTTACAGCCTAAGGAGACGGTGCCGCCGCAACAAGTCTTGGAGCCCACTTGTGGACAACATAATGGTGCTTCTTAAGGGGCAGTGTATTGGTCTTTATCCCAACGAGCTGTTCGCGGTCCTTTGGCCGCTACTCAGGCCCGTTGCCTTTCCTCGCGGATACTCTGGCTCAAACCACGCTCTGGCGGCTCCTTGGACCAGTCCCGCCCGGCGACGATGTCAGCAAGCGGTAGAGTGAGTATCCGGCCGCAGCCAGAACGGCGACGTAAGCGACCGCCAGTGCTTGCCAGGAAAACGGCGGCTGCCAGTGGGGCGCGAACATTTCTGTCCAGTTCACATGACCTTCCATATTCCCAACGGTGTATCGCCTCAAGCCTTCAAGCAGAAGATATGTGTGGGCAAGCGCCCCCACCACGAGACTCCACCTGACTATGGACAAAGTACGCGAGGACCTTCGGAATGGAGCGAAACGTCCCGCGACTCCACACGCCAGGAGCAGGGCCACCAGCACCGCCAGGATGTAGCGCCCCTGCCAGATCCATCCCACTTTCTCGCTTGACGACGCTTGCAACGCCACCGGCGCCACCAGTACAACCACAGTCAGCAAAGCTACAGACCATCTTGCCCGCAGGGGTCTGGCGGTCATGCCGACTATCAGAACAACGCCCATGGCCAGAACCCACGCATACACCACGGCAGGTGGCGGAGGTGTATCCAACCAGCCAAGGACCCCCACGTATTCGGGAACGTAGATAAAGGTGCGGTCTGCCATTGTGACTGCCGCCACGTCGCTGGGGACGGGAGTGCCGGCCAAAAGGCTGTCAAAGCTGTTGGAGCTGACAACCCAGCCAAGCGCAAACACGCAAGCCAGCCCCAAGACGGCCACGGGAACCCAGCCTGGACGATATCGGAAGACCCGCCCGAACGCTTGCAGGTCGTAGGCGAGGACGGCGGCAGCTACCACAACAGCCAGCCACAGCAATGAGACCGGGCGTGTGTTGGCAAGAAGTGCCCCCGCAGCAGCCACGCACCAGATCTTCGCATGCGAGTCTTGCAGCGCGCGGCTGCGCTCCAGCAAAGAGCAAAGGCACATAAAGACGCTGGCAGCCGTGCTGATTTCCAAGGCAGTGGGATTGATGCTCGCCGACAGGAAGAGGACCGCGGGCGTTATGGCGACGGCTGCCGCGAGCGAAGGCCAGACGAAGCGCCGAAGACTGGAGGCTGCCCAAAATATTGTGGCAAGGAAGAAGGCGCACACCCAAGTGCTTACCAGCCGCATGGCATAGAGAGCCGTTGCGCCGCTCAATCCACGGCTTGCCAACCCTACAATCCCGTAGTACACGGGATTGTAGTTACCTGCTGAGGTAAACGCGGTTGTTGTCCCCCTGTCGGCGGCATTAATGGGCAAGGCACAGTTTGCCGTCACTTCCGGATGGTGCGCGAAGCAGAGATTGCTTTCCAATTTTGCGATGTAGCCCGGGACTTGAACCGCCAGACGCTCACCTTGAACACCGGTGGAGCTGCCAGTGAACTGCCCCCGTGCCACTGCCGCAGCCTTCACCGTGTGGGCCGGCTCGTCAGGGGCCGACATCAGGGGGGAAGCGAAGCACCATACAGTGCCCAGCAGTCCGATCAATAGCCAGGCGACAATCAGCACTTTGGCGGAAGAAGGGCGTTCCGGGCGACCGGCAGGGGCTGGCCCCGGGAGGGCGAGTCGTTTTGATTGAGTTCTCGGCATGATAATTTGATGTTACTAGGAGGTCAGCTCAGAACGTCTGGAGTCTCCGTTATGCCGGGGAGGGCACCAGGGCGCGTGCGATTTTCAAGAACCACAACACCAACCAGCAGAACACGCGGAAAAAGTAGTGTCCTGCGCACTCGGGCCCAAAAGTTGTACCAGAACTCCGTGCTCAGATTCCTCTTCGTGGGCGGGCTCTCGTTTGCTTTAGATTTGGGGCTTCTTGTACTCCTTCACGAGGTAGTGGGCGTAGATCTCGTCATAGCGACTCCAATCGCTTTCCTAGTAAGTCTGGTCTTCAACTACTTTCTGCAGCGCATCTTCACCTTCCAGGCCACCAATCATCACGGTATTAGTGCCGCAAAGTACATCTCCCTAGTGGTTTTCAATGTCGTTGTCAGCGACTTCATCGTCACCGGATTTGACGCCCTGGGGTGGTATTACATAATCGGCAAGGGAACCTCTACCGTGCTCACCACAGTTTGGAACTATTTCCTTTACAGGGAATGGATTTTCAAGAACAAGGTAGCGCCACTGGAGAAATCCCGCGCCTGAACTGCAGCTGGGCAGGTATGGACCACCATTTCTGCGCTTTCTTTTTGGAACGCATTTCCCGGTATGGCATGTTCCGAGCCCAGTTTTCCTGCCGTGAGCGCAGCTCTTGGGCTACATGAGTCACATGGGCAACATCAGAACCACTGGTTACATGGCACTCCGCGATGCTATGGTGAGCGCGTTAATTGTCGCCACCACCTGTCCCACGTGCCTTCCCTGGGGGGAAGCACCTGAGCAGCAATCAAGAATGAGCGCTCAGTGGAGCGCTTGTTTGTCTCCGGAGCACATATGAAGCGGAACCTGTCTCAGTCCCGTCACCAAGCCCTGAAATTTATCGCGACCGTCGTACTCGCCACCTCCCTGCTGACGGGTCCAGGTCTTACGGGGTTTGCCGCCGCAGTAGAGTCCACGCCCTCTCCCTCGCCGTCATCAAATCAAAGTGCCGTGCCGGGTAATGCGGCCGCCGCGACCCCCAGCCCCAGTCCTTCCGTTACCGCTGGCACGTCCACGCCGGTGCCCGCGCCCACCCCGTCAGCTCCGTCCGCCCGGACTCCGTCCGCGTCGGCATCGCAAACGATGGCAGAAGCAGTCGGCCGCGGCGCTGAAATGGGCCAACGCTCCGCCAGGGTGACAGCCTCCTCAAATACTCCCGCCACAAAAAGCCCGAGCATGGAGTCGCTCTCTACCGAAGGAACCTGGATGCCGACATTCGGGGTCCAAGGACTCGATGTCAGTGGCTACCAGCCTAACGTCGACTGGCAGCAGCAGTGGAACATGGGTGCGAGATTTGCATATGTAAAGGCCAGCGAGGGCAATTACATGACAAACGACCAATTCAGCGCGCAGTACCAAGGCTCGCGGGATGTCGGAATGATTCGCGGCGCGTACCACTTCGCGATCCCGAACTGGTCGTCGGGAGCCGACCAGGCACGGTACTTCGTAGCGAACGGAGGTGGCTGGTCAGCCGACGGTTACACCATGCCTCCCGTCCTAGACTTCGAGTTCAATCCGTACGCGGGCCGCACCATCAACGGTTTCTACTTCGGAAATACTTGCTACAACATGACGCCCGAGCAGCTGACCTCCTGGGTCCAGGACTTTGGTAACACCATGAAGTCGTTGACCGGCCGGCTTCCGGCAATCTACACAAACACAAACTGGTGGAACCAGTGCCTGGGCAGCCCGTCAGGCTTCGGTGACTATCCGCTGTGGGTGGCCGCTTACCCGGGTGCGCCTACCAACGATGCCGGGCCGATTCCGACAGGCAGTTGGAGCACCTACAGCATTTGGCAGTACAGCAGCACTGGACCGTTCGCGGGCGACTCGAACGTCTGGAACGGTGACTACCCGTCACTGCAGCGGCTGGCAGGGTCCGCGCTTCCCACGGGAAGCTTTGATTCCCTGTCGATAACAGGCAGCGGAACCCAGTTTTCGCTACGTGCGCGTGGCTGGTCGGTTGATCTTGCAAACACCGCCGCCGCGAACCAGACACACGTGTACGTCACGTCGCCGGGTGGCACCACCACCGGGTATGCATGGACGGCCAATGCCTACAGACCCGATGTCGACCAAGCCCTGGGCTACGGACCCAACCACGGTTTCGACGGATCTGTCCCTATTACCCAATCAGGCACATACACCGCATGCGCCTATTCGATTGGCACTTTCGGCAATACGCCCCTTGGCTGCAAGAGCGTCACCGCTACAGGGATCGGGGTGCCTGTAGGCAGCTTTGACAGCCTCACAAAGGTCGTTGCGGCTGACAAAGTCACATTGCAACTCAAAGGGTGGGCAGTCGACCAGGCCAATCCATCCGCATCGTCGTACGCAGACGCCTACGTAACGGCACCGAATGGGACAACTACCGGTTACCGCATGACGGCCAACACCTCCCGGCCAGACGTGCAATCAGCGACGGGCCTGGGTTCGAACCACGGTTTCGACTATCAGGTACCCGTAACAGCTCCAGGGTCTTACAAGGTCTGCGCATATGCGATAGGCCAGAATGCAAACACTCCTTTGGAGTGCAGGACTGTAAGTATCGACGCGAATCCATCGCCCATCGGAAGTTACGACACCCTATCCATAATCCAGACGGCCAACTCTGCGGCCCTTCAGGTCACCGGTTGGGCTTTGGATCCCACCCAGCCCGCCACGAGCATTCCTGTCAACGTGTACGTTTCCGCCAAAGATGGAACAACCCTGACGACTCCTGCGCCTGTAAACGTCACGGCAAACCTGAAAAGGCCGGACGTGAACTCCGCGCTGGGGACAGTGGGTGATCATGGTTTCCAAGCCGGGCTTCCCATCACCGCAACCGGCACCTACTCGGTCTGTGTCCAGGCCGCGGGCGTGGCGCCCGTCTCCAACGGGCCCACCTTGCTTGGTTGCAGGAACTTGACCGTCAGTTCTACGCCGCCCACCATGGGGTTCCTCGACAGCGCCGGCATTCAGGTGTCCAACGGACAGGCTGCCGTTGTAGCGCAAGGCTGGACCCTCGATCCTGCGTTGCCCGGCATATCCAATCCTGTGCATGCCTACGTCACCTATCCGGACGGCAGCACAAAAGGCTACGCGTTCACCGCGAATTTGAAGCGGCCGGATGTCAACAGCGCCCTGCAGACAGTGGGTGACCACGGCTATTCGACATTGGTCCCCATCACCGCCCGGGGCCAATACCGCGTCTGCACTTACGGCATTGCGGTCTCAATATTTGCTGCGTACAACTCGCAGTTGGGATGCCGTACCTTGTCTTACTAGGAAACGAATAGGGGGTGAAGCAGCAGCGGCTGCACGCCCCTTATTCGTGTCCAAGCCCCAGGACTACTTCTCAGCGAGGAGCTCCAGAAGGTACGCCCCATAGCCGCTCTTGACCAAGGGCTCGGCGCGTTCCCGGAGCTCGTCGTCGGTCAGGAAACCGAGGCGCCAGGAGATCTCTTCCGGGGCACCGATCTTCAGGCCCTGCCGGTTCTCGACGGTCCGAATGAAATTTGATGCGTCGTTCAGGTCATTGAAAGTGCCGGTATCAAGCCATGCGGTTCCGCGCGGCAGTATCTCCACCTGGAGCTTTTCGGCCTCAAGGTAAACCCGGTTGACGTCGGTGATTTCCAGCTCCCCGCGGGCAGAAGGCTTCAGATTCTTGGCAATATCAACTACATCATTGTCATAGAAATAGAGTCCGGGAACGGCGTAATGACTCTTAGGAGCCGCCGGCTTCTCCTCCAGTGAGAGCGCTTTGCCGTTGTCGTCGAACTCAACCACACCGTAGGCGGAAGGATCCTTGACCCAGTACCCAAAGACAGCGCCGCCGTCGATGGTCTTGAACCGGCGCAACTGGGTTCCCATGCCCTGCCCGTAGAAGATATTGTCGCCCAGCACCAATGCAACGCTGTCGTCGCCAATGTGGTCGGCACCGAGTACGAACGCCTGGGCCAACCCATCCGGCGAAGGCTGCTGCTTATAGGTGATGGAGACGCCAAAGCGGGAACCGTCTCCCAGCAGGCGTTCAAACTGCTCCGCGTCGTGAGGCGTGGTGATGATGAGGATGTCCCGGATACCCGCAAGGATCAACGTCGAAAGCGGGTAGTAGATCATTGGCTTGTCGTAAACCGGTACCAACTGCTTGCTGACACCCAGTGTGATGGGATGAAGCCTGGAGCCGGTTCCGCCGGCAAGTATTATTCCGCGCATGCCCCCATCTTTCCCTTCGCTAAGGGCAGCAGCAAATCCGGTAGTCTAGGGAATTATGCAGCGACTTCTCGTGACCGGCGGAGCCGGCTTTATCGGCTCAAACTTTGTCCACTACGTTATCGAAAACACTGAAGATCATGTCACTGTTCTGGACAAGCTGACCTACGCGGGGAACCTCGAGTCGCTGCGCGGCCTTCCGGAGGACCGCTTCAGCTTCGTTAAGGGCGACATTGCCGATGCCGGCATCGTGGACGGGCTGGTCGCCGACGCCGACGTCGTTGTCCACTACGCTGCCGAGTCGCACAACGACAACTCGCTGCATGACCCCCGCCCCTTCCTGGACACCAACATCATCGGCACTTACACGCTGATCGAGGCTGCACGCAAGCACAACAAGCGCTTCCACCACATCTCCACCGACGAGGTTTACGGCGACCTGGAACTGGACGATCCCGAGCGGTTCACCGAGCAGACCCCCTACAACCCCTCCAGCCCGTACTCCTCCACGAAAGCCGGCTCCGACCTGCTGGTCCGTGCCTGGGTGCGCTCATTCGGGCTGCAGGCCACCATCAGCAACTGCTCGAACAACTACGGGCCGTACCAGCACGTGGAAAAGTTCATTCCCCGGCAGATCACCAACGTGATCGACGGAATCCGACCCAAGCTGTACGGCAAGGGCGAGAACGTCCGCGACTGGATCCACGCCAACGACCACTCCTCCGCAGTCCTGGCCATCATCGCCAAGGGAACCATCGGTGAGACCTACCTGATCGGTGCCGACGGCGAGAAGAACAACAAAGACGTCGTCGAATTGATCCTCAAGCATATGGGCCAGTCCCCCGACGCGTACGACCATGTGGTGGACCGTCCAGGCCACGACCTCCGGTACGCCATCGACTCCACCAAGCTCCGCAACGAACTCGGCTGGGAGCCACAGTTCTCCAACTTCGACGCCGGCATCGAAGACACCATCGCCTGGTACCGAAACAACGAACAATGGTGGCGCCCACAAAAAGCTGCCACTGAAGCCAAGTACAAGGAACAGGGCCAGTAGTCCATGTCTCTGGAGTTCTCAAAAAAGCTTGCCGGCCACGAAACTCCCATTCCCGGCGTCGTCCTCTATGACCTTCCGGTCCACGGCGACAACCGGGGCTGGTTCAAGGAGAACTGGCAGCGGGAAAAAATGGTGGCCCTCGGGCTGCCGGATTTCCGGCCCGTCCAGAACAACATTTCCTACAACGAGAAGGCGGGAACCACCCGCGGTATCCACGCCGAGCCGTGGGACAAATTCATCTCGGTGGCCACGGGCCGCATCTTTGGAGCCTGGGTCGATCTTCGTGAAGGGCCCTCGTTTGGCGCCGTGTTCACGGCTGAACTCGACGCCAGCCAGGCCATTTTCATCCCGCGCGGCGTCGGCAACGCCTTCCAAACCCTGGAAGACAACACGGCGTACACCTACCTCGTGAACGACCACTGGTCCGCCGACGCCCAGGGACAATACACCTTCCTGAACCTTGCCGACGAGACAGCTGCCATCAAGTGGCCGATCCCGCTCGACCGGGCCGAACTTTCCGACAAGGACAGGGCCCACCCCCGGCTGGCCGACGTCGCGCCGATGCCGTCGAAGAAGATTCTGGTGGTCGGCGCGGATGGGCAGTTGGGCAAGGCACTGCGCACACAGTACGACGGCGACACTACTGTTGAGTTCGCCGGGCGCGGTGAGTTTGACCTCACCAACGCGGACACCTTCGCGAACCGGAACTGGAAGAACTACTCCACCATCGTCAACGCCGCTGCATACACCGCCGTGGACGCTGCCGAATCCGAGGAAGGCCGGGCTGCGGCGTGGGCCATCAACGTCACCGCGGTAGCCAACCTGGCCCGCACCGCCGTCGAGCATGACCTCACCTTGGTGCACGTCTCCTCGGACTATGTCTTCGACGGAAGCCGCGAAGACCACGACGAGGACGAACCACTCACTCCCCTGGGCGTCTATGGTCAAACCAAGGCAGCCGGGGACGCGGTGGTCAGTGTTGTTCCGCGCCATTACATCGTCCGGACCAGCTGGGTTATCGGTGAAGGCAACAACTTTGTCCGCACCATGGCCAAACTGGCCCGCAACGGCGTCAAGCCCTCGGTCGTCAACGACCAAATGGGCAGACTGAGTTTCACCGAAGACATTGCAGCCTTCATCAGGCACCTGCTTGAGGGGCGCGCCGACTACGGAACGTACAACTTCAGCAATGACGGGCCCGCGAAGAGTTGGGCGGATATTGCCGCAGACGTCTACGAGCATTCGGGAGCAGCCCGCGGTGATGTCACAGGCATCACGACCGCCGAGTACTTCAAGGGCAAAGCAGCCGCTCCCCGGCCACTTCTGAGCACCCTTAATCTGGCTAAGGCACGCTCAACGGGCTTCGACGTAGCGGACGCCGGCGAGCGGCTGGCAACATACCTCAAGTTGGAAAACGATAAGGCATGACACCGGCAGAGCAGGCGCAGCGCACGCTGGTCATCATGCCGGCGTGGAACGAGTCCGAGGCCATCGGCAATACCATCAGGGAGGTCTTTGAGTTCGGTCCCGCCTGTGATGTCCTGGTTGTGGACGATGGTTCCCGCGACAACACGGCACAGGTGGCCCGCGACGCAGGCGCGCTGGTTGTACAGCTCCCTTTTAATATGGGAGTTGGTGGTGCCATGCGGACCGGGTTCAAGTACGCGAAGATGCACGGGTATGACCAAGTCATCCAGGTCGACTCGGATGGACAACACGATCCAAGGGATATCAAGGCCGTCCTTGATGGCCTTCAAGATGCTGACATCGTTATTGGTGCACGCTTCGCGGACAAAGGGAACTACACGGTCCACGGCCCTCGTAAATGGGCCATGAATGTCCTTGCGTGGACCATCTCGAAGATCGCCGGGACACAGCTCACGGATGTCACCTCAGGATTCCGCGCTGCCAACGCGAAAACAATCAGGCAATATGTGGACCATTACCCGGCCGAGTACCTTGGCGATACCATCGATTCGCTTGTAGTTGCGATCCGGTCCGGCTGCACGGTGCGCCAGGTTGGAGTCTCCATGAGGGAAAGGCAGGGTGGAACGCCAAGCCATGACCCGATTAAGGCTGCAATCTATTTGGGCAGGTCAGCTTTTGCCCTTCTCTTCGCCCTGACGCGCAAGAAGAACGTACCGTCATCCAACTAGGAGTTCACATGGCCACCCTCGTTGGCTTTATCTTTGTGCTGGTCATTCTGCTCATCATCTTTGAGATGCTTCGCCGGCGCCACCTGCGGGAAAAGTATGCCGTGCTGTGGATCATCATTGGCATCGGAGTGCTGGTCCTCGTTGCCTTCCCGCAGTTGCTGTTCTGGGCCAGTGGAGTGCTTGGCGTACGGGTACCTTCCAACCTGCTCTTTGCGATGGCGCTTCTGCTGCTCGTCCTGGTCTGCCTCCATCTGTCCTTCGAGCAGTCCCAGGCAGAAGACGAAATTCGAGTCCTCGCTGAGGAAGTGGGGATTCTCCGCCTCAAGGTGCAGGAACTGGAGACGCGCGGGACGCGGGACGAACCAGGACACGGCAGCGATGTTCGCGGCGCGGGGAAACCGCCCGAAACGAATCTTTAAAACACCAAGGGGGCTTCCGGCTTAGGCCGGAAGCCCCCTTGGTGTAGTTGGAGCCTGCTAGGAAACGACGTGCTTCAGCAGCCGCGGCAGCGAGTCCGTTTTCCCGATAGCCAGTGAGCGGGCCACCAGGGTGGCAGCATTGAGGCGGGACGTTGTATGGAAAGCTGCCGCGCGAGCCGTTCGTTGCCAGCCAAGCTCGCGGAAGCGGCGCGCCTGAACCTCAAAGAAAGCCCGCTCTTCGTCAAAGCGCCGTCCGTCGAGGGCCTTCACCGATGAGTCTGACGCGGAATGGCGCCGGTAAAGGAATGCGAGGGTGGGGTCCACTACCATCGATCCATTTTCGGCGGCAATGTCCAGCAGGAGGGCAAGATCCTGTACGACGTGGAGCCCTTCCGTGAAGCCGATGCGCCGAATGACGTCCGTCCGCCAAGCGAGGGACGGGAAGTAAGCCCAGTCCGCCCGCACCAGGCTGGTTGCCATCTGTTCGCCCTGCAGGAGAACGGCTTCTTTGGTGTTTGGCGCGTAGACCTTTTTCACGATGTCGACCAGGGGCGAGCATGCCCGTCCCCTCTCGTCAATAACCTGCACCCCGGGCTGGACCACGCTGGCCTGCGGAAAAGTCTCGAACGCCTTGGACACGACGGCAAGATAGTTCGGCAGCATAATGTCGTCAGCGCCCATGACCACGACAATGGGGGCTTCAGCCAACTCAAGCGCCTTACGGTAATTGCCGTTGGCACCCAGGTTCTTCTCGTTCTTCTGGTACGTCACCCGGGGGTCAGTGATGGATTCGAACCACCGCTGGGGTTCCGGGCTCGGAAACCCGTCATCCACCACGATCAGGCGCCAGTCCTCGAACTGCTGGCTCATGACACTCTGAGCCGCAAGTTTCATCAGGTCGACATCCCCGTAGTAGGGCAGCAATACGTCAATGGCCATGTGCCAGGTAGGTCCTTTTCTTGAATCAACACAGGTGGGATCTGTCTGCCCGGTAATGAGCACCCCGATAATGCTACCCCGTCACCGCTGGCCACCCTCGTCGGGCGTCTGGACAGACCACGGTCACCGGGGGCGAATGGAAGGGCTCTACGAGCCAACGATAGACTTGGGCGTGCTGCCTGACAGTCCCCTCGCCTGCGGGTCGGTCAATCCGGATAAGCGAAAAGGAACAGTGAGACGTGACGCGCCAGAATGACGCCCGAGTGGTGGCCATTATTTCCGCATTCCATCCGCCCGAGGACCTGCCGGAGCGAGTCCTGCAGCTCAACAAGCAGGTAGCGCAGACCGTAGTGGTGGACGATGGTTCCGACGTGGATCGGTCCAGCACTGCATTGCAGGAGCTCGAGGCCATGGGCTGCACCGTAATCCGCATGCCCGAGAATTCTGGCATTGCCGCGGCACTCAACGCCGGCATCAACCTGGCGCTCGAGAAATGGTCCCCTGAATTCGTGGTGACTTTGGACCAGGATTCCGCCCTCGACCCGGGCTACATAGCTGCGGCGCTGGAAACCCTCGCTGACGCCAGGGCCAGGGGAATCCAGCCCGGGCTCATCAGCGCCCAATCGCACAACGGACTCAATGTTCCCCTGCTCAGCCGCAAGGCAGAGTTTCCCGAGGCCTTCGATCCGCTGCAGTCGGGTGCGCTGATTCCGGTCTCCACGCTCAAGGCCGTTGGCATGATGGACGAAAGGCTTTTTATCGACTGCGTGGACTCAGAGTTCAATCTCCGCGTTCGCTCACACGGACTTGCAACCCTGATTGGAAAGGGCTGCAACATGACCCATTCCCTGGGGCACGCGCAGCCAATGATGCTTTTCGGCTGGCATGTCACAGTCCTGGGCATCAAGCGGCATGTCCACTCGCACGCTCCGTTCCGCGTGTATTACATAACCCGAAACAGCATCTACTTGTGGCGCCAATACGGTGCACGCTTTCCGGGCTGGCTCGTTCGCCGGCTCCGCTTCCAATTGGAAAGCGACATCTTCAGGCTCCTGTATGGCGCCAACCGCAAAGGGCAGGTCTACGCATTGGCACGGG
This sequence comes from Pseudarthrobacter sp. 05T312, assembly GCF_056396685.1. NCBI lineage: Bacteria > Bacillati > Actinomycetota > Actinomycetes > Micrococcales > Micrococcaceae > Pseudarthrobacter > Pseudarthrobacter sp. 05T312. Next base: position 769,575 of record NZ_JBFTLY010000001.1, on the reverse strand, counting down.
GTTGCTGGGATGGGTGGACCGGGCGCCTTGGGAAAATCGATCCTGCCCTGCAGAAGCGGATCAGCGCATGAGCACCACTGAAAACGTCAGGGTATCTGTATGCATGGCGACCTACAATGGCGAGGACTACGTAGCGGAGCAGATCGCGTCCATTCTCGACCAACTCGCCGTGAACGATGAGCTGATCATCGTCGATGATGCCTCGAAGGACGCAACGACCGACGTGGTCCGCAGCATCGATGACCCACGTATCAATCTCCTTCCCAGCCGAGAAAACCGTGGCTACGTGGCCAGCTTTGAGAAAGCCATCGCTGCCAGCAGGGGCGCGTACATCATGCTCTCGGATCAAGACGACGTCTGGCTCCCGGGACGGTTGGACAATCTCCTCAAGTCCTTGCAAACCAAGGCGTTCGCGGCAAGCAACTTCACCGTATTTGGTGGGCCGGCCAACAAACTGCAGAAAGTGCAACTTCGGGAAGCCGACAGCGGAAGGTGGATTGCGAACCTCGTTACCACCTGGATTGGCATAAGGCCTTACTACGGCTGCACCATGGCCTTCCGCTCCGACGCGAAAAAGCTCATTTTGCCTTTCCCATCGTTTTTGACGGAAACCCACGACCAGTGGATAGCCATTGTGGCGAACCTCAACCGGGAAATGGCCCACGTGGAACCGGCCACGGTGGCGCGCCGGTTGCACGAACAAAACACCACCCCCAAATCACGGCGCCCAATCTCCGTTATTGTCCGGGCAAGGATCATGCTGCTCCGCGCCTTCGGCGTTGCCCTTAGCAGAAAGCTGCGCGCCCAATGACTGGTAAGCCTCCCCTGCCCTCCGTACCGGCCGGTCGTTCCTACGCCGGCTCCTACGGAGCCGTGGCACTGGCTGCCTACGAGCCGGACGAAACCATGTTTGCGCGCCAACTTCTGTCCATCCAGGCCCAGACCCACAAAGAGTTCGTTTGCCTCATCTCTGCTGACGGCAACTACGGGCGCGTTCAGGACATTGTGAAGCGCACCTGCGGCGACGATGACCGCTTCCGAGTTCTCGGCTACGACACCAGGGTTGGATTCCATCATAATTTTGAGCGCGCGCTGGAAGCGGTGCCCTCAGAGGCCCGCTGGGTTGCCCTGAGCGACCAGGATGACTATTGGTATCCGCAAAAGCTCACCAAGTTGCTCCCGTACCTGGATGATGCTGCGCTTGTAACCTGCCAGGCACGGGTGGTGTCACCGGAAACTTCGATGGCAGACCCTGATCCGAGCCAAGGCAGGCTGACCGACCGGAAAAATGTGGGCGCAGCTGACCTCTTCGCCAACAACCAGGTGACAGGTTCGCTGTGCGCCTTCCGACGTGAAGTCCTTGAACTGGCGCTGCCCTTTCCGTCGCTGGCCGCACCCTCCCAGTACCACGATCATTGGCTCGCTCTTTGCGCCGTGGCTGGGGACGGCGTCAGGATCGAAGACCTTGTGCTGCAGGACTACATCCAACACGGTGGCAACGTAGTCGGCGAATCAAGCCAGAGCCTCCTCGGCTCGGTGCGCAACACCTACCGGTTTGTCCGCCGCTACGAAGGCAACGCCTCGGCCCGGAGTATCTGCAGGATCATCTACAAGACGGGGCTGGGCTGGCGGACACTGATGGCCCGCACACTTCTTCAACGTCTTGGGTCCGCGGTCCAGCCGGCCCCTACGGACCTCCAGTGTGCCCTGGAAGCCTATGCCAATCCCAAGACCATGCGACTGGTCCGGCTCTTGGCAGGCGGCTGGCGGCGACGGAACGTACCCGTGATGCGGGTCCTGGAAATCCTGCTCGGGATTGCCGCCAAACCATTCAGCGGCCGGGACATCCTGAGCTGATTCCCTGGGCGGGGCAGGGCCTATGGGCGCTGCCCCGCTCTGGCGGGGCAGCGCCGTTCAGCAGTTGATGAGCTTCCTGGCCTCGGTGCTCAGGGTGGCCAGCAGTTCTCCGGGCATCTGCCGGGTTGGCTTGGTAAAGAACCCCTGGCCGTACCCCTTGGCGACGGCAATGAGCCAGTCCTTCTTACTGCGGGCGGCGATGCCCTGTTGCAGGGAGTGTTGGATCACCAGCAGAACGTCGAACACATTGGTGCCCACCGGAAAGCCCCGTTCCCTGATGTACCAAAGACTGTTTCTGACGTGGAAGAACAACCGCGAGCCCATGTCTTCGCCAATACCTTTGGCTACGGGGTGGTTGACCTGGCTTTCCTTGACTGTCATAGCGAAGCCCATTTTGGAGAGCCTGTGGGTGTATTCGGAGTCGTCAATCCAAATGAAGAAGTCCTTGAACGGCAAGTGCGTCGTAGCGGCCACCTGGAGGTTGATCAGCACGCCCACAAAGGTGGCAGCGTCGATGGCTATGCCTCCGAGCTCGCTGGCCCGGACTTGCTTGTGCGCGTCCCGGCTCACGACCGGCGGGTTCCTCGGGTTAAATGCACCCCGGCCTGCGGTGACAAGGGAAGCCAGGAAGGCGGGGCGCGGTGTCATGGCCTCGAATCTCGCCATGAGCGGCTCCAGCGCGTCCAGTTCAGGTTCGGCATCGTCATCCATGAGCCACGCGGCATCATGTCCGTGCGCAAGGGCGATCTCTACCCCCCAGGCAAACCCTCCCGCTCCCCCAAGGTTGGCACCCGTCTCGAACATCGTGACACCAGGGTGCGAGTCACGGATGTACTGTGCACTGCCGTCCGTCGATCCATTCTCAATGACGATGATTTCATCGAGCGGCCTCGTCTGCTGCTCTAGAGCTGCCAGGCATTTCTTGAGGTAGTCAAGGCGGTTATAGGAGACAACGACAGCAGCTACGGACATTAAATTTCCTGACTTTTTGGATCAACTTCCCGGTACATCGTAGTCGACCCCGCGGACAATCCCCTTGTCCGGGGCAGCCCGGCACCTACTCTAAGCTGGTTACTTTGGCCCCTAACGTTTCACAGGCACGTTGAAGGAACAGAACCGATGAAAGCAATTGCCGCAGCGCTGGCCAGGTTGTCGAAGTTCGCCCTGACAGTCGGCCTCGGCACAGTCGTCGGACTTGTAGCAATTCCAATCATCACGAACGTCGTAGGCTCGGGGCTGTGGGCTATCCTTGCGCTGGTTCAGTCAATGGCAACCCTGTTTGGCGTCGTGGTCGCCTTCGGTTGGGGGACGGTCGGACCATCAATGGTCGCGACTTTGCCAGCGGAAAAGCGTCCCCAGCTATTCGCCGACTCACTCGTAACGCGCTCCTACCTGTACCTGCTGACCGCACCGATTATGGGTTTGATCATGATGGCGCTGCAGCCGGCACACGCCGCCTTCGTTTTCCTCGCCTCATTGACCTACTTGCTCCCTTTCCTGGGTGCCCCCTGGTACTTTATTGGCGAGGCAAAGCCCACCCGGCTGTTCCTGGCGGATGCGCTCCCGCAACTCGCCGGCACCATCACAGGTCTTTTCGTTCTCACGTTTACGCGGGACCTGACGTACATGGTGCTGACGCAAATGCTTTTCGGCCTGTTTGCCGTAGCCCTCAGCGCAGTTGTAGTCCTTCGTTCGGCGTCGCCAGCGTTGTCATGGGACTTCTCGATACGGGGATCCTGGTCGCGGATGCAGCTGCAAAGGCACGGCGTTATCACCGCTGCAACTGGAAGTCTCTATGTAAACCTGCCGATACTGGCCGTCAACGTCCTGATTCCAGCGCAATTGGATGTGTACGCCTTTGCTGACCGGCTTTTCCGATACGGCGCCGTTGCCTTCTCGCCGGTACTGCAGTTCATCCAGGGCTGGATTCCGGAAGGTGGCCTCACGGACCAGAAGCACCGGATCCGTCGCGCAGCCCAGGCAGCTCCCGTTCTCGGCGTCGCCGGCGGGCTTGCTCTCGCTCTTCTGGGACCCTTTGCGGCCCAGGTGCTTGTCAAGGACCCCATCCCATTTGGCAGCAGCCTCAGCATACCTATCGGGGTTGCCTTTGCCGCCGTGGCCCTGTCCCAAGTGTTGGGTCTGGCGTGCCTCGTCGCCATAGGCCAGGCGCGGGAGCTAGCCCGGTCAACCCTTATTGGGGCTGTAGCAGGCGCTCCCATGGTCGTTGTCGGGGCGGTCAGTGTCGGTGTAGTGGGCGTCGCCTGGGCGGTTGCCATATCCGAAGCACTTGTTGCCGGCTACCAACTTCTGGTTTTGCGGCGCCATATGAGTACTCGGACCTGAGCCAGCGGGCCCTGTCCACGCGCCTGACAAGCGAAGGGCCACTCGCCCGAAGCAAATCCGGCAATTAGGGGGCCGGGCACAGATCGAGCCTGTAGAGCTTCGCTTCCCCCTGAGAATCTTCAAGCGTTGCCATACCTGCGGCTATGAGCGCATCCAGTCCTTTGTAACCGCTGTCCCGGCCGTGCACCTCGCGGTGCCCGAAGTCGAGGATGTACTCGATTTTGAGGTTCTCTACGGCCGGGCAGACTGTCGGGTCGTCCTTGGCGGGAAGAGGACCATTGAGCAACGGGACCGCGCCCTGGGGAACAGCGCTCAGGATATGCAGTTGGACCAGCTTGCGGTCAGCAAAGGCATAGGCGAGGGAGCTGCCGTTCCAGGGATTGCCAACCATTAGGGCGTCCTTGGGCACTTCTCCGGGCAGTCGCTTGATAAGGGCCATCTCGTCACTCGATATCAGCGGAGAATTCTCCGCCAACCGGTAAGACCCTGCCATGGATGACTGCGCCTGGGCTACGTTTCCGCGTTGAGTGGCTGCTGTCATGGCGACGATCATGATGATCCCCGCCGCGGCAACGAGACCCGCAGGCCCAAGCATTGGGCTCCTGGAAGCCCGCTCGGCCGGCCGGGAGGGCTTCACCCTGTTCAGGTGGGCGGCACCCGCCATCAGAGCGGAGGAGACCCATGTCCATACTTCGACGGCGCCCCTGCAGGCAAGCGGAATTGTCACCAAGGGCAGGAGTGCCGCGAGGCGCGGCGGATCGTTATACCAGATACCGGTGAGAGACAGCCGGAAGTCGTCAGCGGGGAAAGAACTGACCACAACGAAGAGTGCCCCTGCGACCAAGTACATTCCCAGTAACCACAGTTGTCGCTTGGAACGGATGATCACATAGGTGCCAAGGAGCGTCAGTGCCATGACCGCCCACGCAACGGGACGTCCGATCCCCGAACTGCCAATCAGTTCGCCGATAGCCTGCCCCGTCGTCTCCACTGGCGGCCAGAAGGCGGCCTCGGCCGGCGGACGTACCAGGTCCCATAAAAGGCGGATCAGTACGACGGCGGCAATGAAGGCCAGTCCGAGGGTGGCCGAAGCTACAACGCGTCTCCGTCCTGTCCTGGACCTGATCGTGTCCGCGCAAACGCGGATATACACGTAAATGGCGGGAGGCAGCATCAGGGCCAGCCAGGCCATGGCAGCGCTGGGGTGGGCAAGGGCCATCCCAGGAAGGACGGCGAGCAACACAAGCAGGCTAATGATTCTGGAACCGTGTGAGACGGCGGACAGGCCAAGTGCGTCCAGACCCACTGCCAAAACCAGTGGCAGGAGTGCCAGGGCCAGGAAGTTCGGGTAGAGAACTCCGAAATCGAGCAGTGAAATGGGGAAAGCACCAAAGGCAGCTGACAAGATGCCTGCAGTGATGCTTACCGCCGGACGGCGTCCCCATAGTGTTTGAGCAAGGTAGATGCACCCGATTGGCCACACCAAGGCGGCAACTGCGATATTGACGGCATTGACGGAGGACGTGATTTCCCCACCACCGACACTGACAAGTAGTGACACGAGGTCGTGCCACGCGGCAGGATAGGAGCCCGCACCTGTCATGGCGTTGAGTGTGAGGGACGAGCCGGAACCAGTGTCGAGAATGTACCGGACAGCGTTGAGGTGGAAAACGTTGTCGAAGGTCTGCGAGAACGACTCGGGCGATCCGATGGCGTTCACGAGCCGGCGCCCGACCAGGACGGCCGCCAAGAGTGTTGCCGCCAGGGAGGCCGCCATCCACTGGCGCGGTTCGGCCCCGTGGTCCGTTACTGCCGTCCCCTTCCGCCTGGAGAGCAAAACCGACGCAGCAAGAGCCACCACGGCCATTCCGATGGTTACCGCAACGACCGGCAGCAATGACCAGGCGACACCGGCGAAAGGTGCGGCAATGGCGGCCACGGCGATGACCGAGACACTTATCCCCGGCGCCACCGCAACCGCCCGGGGCAAGCCAAGCCGCGCTGCAAGGCCGACGGCAAGTCCCGGAATGAAGATCAGGGCCACCGCGAGGAGAAGTTGAGGTGTTGCATCAAACCAAGACAAAAGTCCTCCATACGGCTACCGTGAGCGCAGGTGCAGTGCACGAGCCTGCACCTGACTGCTGAAAACATCACAGACGGCCCAGCCGGGTGTCCGTGAAAGAAAGTTACTTGGGCTACTTGCGCAACAGGCCGACGGCCTCGTGGATCGGTCCGTCGAAGATCAGCTCTCCATGCTTAAGGAGAACACCGCGCCTGCAGATCCTGGAGACAAGGTCTAGGTCGTGGCTCACCACCACGAGGGTTTTGCCGTCCCGCGCCAAATCCTGGATCTTGTCGATACATTTTCGCTGGAAAGGCTCATCGCCTACCGCAAGGATTTCATCGATCAGGAAGACTTCGGGGTCCGTATGCACGGCCACCGAAAACGCCAGCCGGAGGTACATCCCGGACGAGTAGAACTTCACTTCCGTATCGATGAACTGGCCTATCTCGGAGAATTCGACAATATCGTCGAATCTGTCCTTGATCTGCTGCTCAGTCATTCCCAGGATGGCACCGTTGAGGAACACGTTGTCGCGGCCCGACAGGTCTGGGTGGAAGCCTGCGCCTACTTCGATGAGCCCGGCGACCCGGCCCCTTGTTTTCACCGATCCGGTGTCGGGGAGCATGACTCCGGAAATGTGCTTGAGCAGGGTGGACTTGCCGGAACCGTTCAGGCCCAGGAGGGCAACAGTTTCCCCTGCCTCGATGTCAACGGAAACGTTTTTCAGGGCGTGGAACTTCTCGGACAGGTCACCCTTGCGCCCCTTCACGAGCCAGACAACGGCCTCCTTGATGGACCGCGTGTGGCGAAGGACAAACTGCTTGCTGATGTCAGTGACTTCGATTGCCTTGACCACTTAGAGCTCCTGCGCGAAACGGCCCTCGAGCCGCCGGAAAGTGAATTGACCGAGTACGAGAATGGCCAAGGACACGCCCAGCCCAACAAACAGCCAAAGACTGAAGAGATTCGGGGGCATGGCGACGGATCCGTCTGTTGTGGGAAACCAGAACGCATAGTGGAAGAGTTCCACCCCGATGGTGATCGGGTTTGCCTGGTAGATGGCGAACCACCCTGCGCCAAGCTTCTCCTGGACCATTGACCAGGCGTACATAACCGGGGATGCCCACGTTGCGATCATGAGGAGCATGTCCACCAGGTTCTCGGAGTCGCGGAAGTAGACGTTGGCCGCCCCGAACAGGAGGCCTAGACCGGTAGCGAGCAGGGCAACGATGACAAATCCCGCAACTGCAGCCAGCAGTTGGACAAGGTTGGGATGCCACCCGGCGAGCACGCACCCGATGACCAGGACCACCAGCTGGGGAAAGAAGTGCACGGCCGATACCCAGACGGACGCAACGGGAAAGAGCTCGCGCGGAAGATAGATCTTCTTGATGAGGTTTCCGTTGTTCACGATCGACCGTGCCGCGTTGCCCAGCGCCTCCGTGAAAAAGTTGATCAGGACGATGCCGGAAAACAGGTAGACCGCGTAGTTCGCTAACCCTTCCGGGTTCCGCGCGCTGCGTTCCAGGCCGAGGAAGACCCCCAGGGCCACATAGAAGACTATGAACTGCACGCCAGGCTTCACGTAAGACCAGAGGAGGCCCAGCACGGAGCCCCGGTAGCGAACCTTCAGCTCTTTCCTGACCAACAGCTTGAGCAGGAAGCCGGACTGCCTGATGTCCCGCAGCCCGCCTCCCAGCCCGGGAGTAGTTAGTTCCCCGGATGCAACAGCGCTCACTTGATCTCGTTCTGGGTGTGCTGCTCGAACGTCTTCCTCCACGACTCCATGGAAGTCAGGTCTGAAACGGCGGCTTTGTATTGCTTGCTGAGGGCAGGCCACTCCTTTAGCAGGGCCGAGTGGAGCTTGGCGCTGTCGGCCAGCATCTTCCTCAGCTGCTTGGGATCACGGCGGTACCAGGAGGCCCCAGTGCCTTCGGCGTTGGACACCACGGCACTGTCGTACTGGGCCATCCGCCACCACCGGTTGTCCTGGTGCGCGATCGTCGTCTGTGGCCGTTCTGCGCTGGTGCCCTTGACAGGGCTTGCCAACTGCCGGACAACGGTCTTCGCGGCCCATGGAAGGAGTGAGAGCTTTCCGGGCTGCGACGGGCCGTGTCCACGGCGCGGCGGTTTGTCCATCTTCGGCGCGGGGAAGTCCTCGGGGTCCGGCCGGAAGACCGCGTCGGAGTGCGCGGCCATCATCTCGCGGATCTGGGGCAGTTTGGCGGACAGAAGCCCGGGCAGGGCATCCGGCCCCTTCAGCACATCCTCCAAAGCCCACTGCCGGCCCTGGGCCGTGGCGTACTGCATCGAGACCAGGTGCTTAACGTCGGCGTACTGCGACTCTTTGATGACCCGGCCGCCGAACTCGTAGGGGCTGTGCAGGAGCGCAGCCACGACCCTGTTCCGGGCGTGGAAGTAGGCCTGCCAGCCCACAAGGTCGTCCTTGTCGATCCACGAAACGTGCCAGACAGCTGAGCCGGGCAAGGACACGGTCGGGTAACCTGCGGCTTTGGCCCGCAACCCGTATTCCGAGTCGTCCCACTTGATGAACAGGGGAAGTGACAACCCGATCTCACGGATCACTTGAGTGGGGATAAGGCACATCCACCAGCCGTTGTAATCGACATCGCAACGCCGGTGCAGCCAGGGCGTCTGGCGCAGGTTGGAGGACAGGAAGTCGTGCCCCAGGATCATGTCTTCGCTGGGCAGGGACGGCTGGAACCTGTAGGGGTTCACGACTTCACCGAAGGTGTGCAGGACAGTACGGTTGTAAAGGTCGAACATGTGGCCGCCCACGAGCGTGGGAGTCTTGCACCGGTCCGCGAAAGTCAGCAGGCGGATAATGCTCTCCGGTTCGACAACCACGTCATCGTCCATGAGCAAGGCGTAATCGCTGCCGTTCTCAACAGCTTCGAACATACCGCGGGCAAAGCCGCCGGACCCGCCGAGGTTGGACTGGTTGATGATGCGCAGCTTGCCGCTGAGGGACCGCTTGACTTCTTCGAAGCCGTCGGCGTCGGCAAGTTTCTGCGTGCCCTGGTCCACTATCAGGATCTCCTGAACGTGTGCGAGGGCTTCCTCGCTTTCTGCGAGCAGCCGCAGGTTGTTCAGGCAAAAGTCCGTTTTGTTCAGGGTGGTGATCTGCAGCGTGACCGAACCCGGCTTCGCCTCAACTGCGGCACCCTGCCATTCGGCGTCGAGCATGATCAGCGGCTCTGTGCCCGCGAGCAAATCAAACCAATACCACCCGCCGTCGCCGAAGGGGGCGAGGGAAAGTTCGAAGGTGCTCTCGGCGGTGCCGTCGACCCGGCGGGTGTCTACCCGCTGGAGGGACCCTCGTGCGTTCGACTTGTACACGATGACCGAGCCGGCGCCCTGGGTGCGAACCTGCAGCCGGACTCTGTCTACGGTGGTCCACCGCCGCCAGTAGCTTGCCGGGAAAGCATTGAAGTAGGTGCCGAAGGACACCCTTTCACCCGAACGGACAGACGTGGAATGACGTGAAAGGAAATCTTCCACGTGGGCTTCCTTGGTGGGGCTGCTGATGGTCCGGGCTTTGGTCGCTTTCCCGTCCCGGTCGCCTGCAGTGGGCAGCTGGATGCCAGTGGCAGTTCCCATGTCCATGTAGAGGGGCACGGTATCCATCTGGGTGGCGCTCGGCAGGATCACGCGCTGAAGCGTTTGCCATGCTTGTCGGCCCTGCGCAGAATCAGTCTTCACGGAATTCTTGGTCTTGTTGTCGGTAGGGACGCTCATGCGTCGACTCCCCCGCTTTCAAGCTGTACGCCGCTTTCGAAGTGCGGCCTGATCTTGTTGTCGAACATGCTCAGCGCGGCTCCGATGGCCATGTGCATGTCCAGGTACTTGTAGGTGCCCAGCCGGCCGCCGAAGAGGACGTCCTTCTCGGCTGCCGCAAGATCGCGGTACTTGAGCAGGCGCTCCCTGTCAGCGGAGGTGTTCACGGGGTAATAGGGCTCGTCGCCCTTTTCCGCGAACCGCGAGAACTCGCGCATGATGACCGTCTTGTCCGTCTGGTAATCGCGCTCGGGGTGGAAATGGCGCGGTTCGATAATGCGCGTGTAGGAGACGTCGTCGTCGTTGTAGTTCACCACCGAAGTACCCTGGAAGTCCCCCACCTCAAGGACTTCTTCCTCGAAGTCGATGGTTCGCCAGGACAGGTCACCCTCGGCGTAGTCGAAGTACCGGTCAACCGGACCCGTGTAGACAACGGGAATGTTGCCGACGACCTTGTTCTTGCTGTACTCATGCGACTCATCGAAGAAGTCGGTATTGAGCCGCACCTCGATGTTGGGGTGCTCAGCCATCTTTTCGATCCAGGCGGTGTAACCGTTGGTGGGCAGGCCCTCGTACTTGTCGTTGAAGTACCTGTTGTCGTAGTTGTATCGCACGGGAAGCCGGGAGATGATGCCAGCCGGCAGGTCCTTGGGATCCGTCTGCCACTGCTTGCCGGTGTAGTGCTTGATGAACGCCTCGTACAGCGGGCGGCCGATCAACTGGATGCCCTTGTCGTTCAGGTTCTGGGGGTCGGTTCCAGCCAGTTCGCCGGCCTGCTCCTGGATGAGGTCCCTGGCCTGCCCGGGCGTGAGGTTGGCCCGGAAGAACTGGTTGATGGTGGCGAGGTTGATCGGCAGGGAATAGACCTCGCCCTTGTGCACGCCGTAGACCTTGTGCACGTAGTCAGTGAAGGTAGTGAACCTGTTGACGTACTCCCACACACGTTCGTTGGAGGTGTGGAACAGGTGGGCGCCGTACCGGTGGATCTCAATCCCGGTCTGCTCTTCCTTCTCGCTGTACGCGTTGCCGCCGATGTGGTGGCGGCGGTCGATGACGACGACCTTCAGGCCGAGCTCAGTGGCGGCCTGTTCTGCGATTGTCAGGCCAAAAAAGCCGGACCCTACGATGACGAGGTCAGCAGTCACAAAATCTCCTGGTTCGAATGCGGGCAGCGCAAGGGTGCGCATTGTCTGCTGCTCTAGCCTACCCGAGGGACTGGAGGGCCCGTCGAATCAGTGCGCGCGCTGTGACCCGGCACACAAGCCGCTTCACGCGGCCCGCAGCACTCCCCCGTTCTCGAAGAATGCGTCCCCCGTTGCCGGGCAAACCCACCGGTCATCCTCGCGTTGGAGCGGTTGGCCTGCCTTTCCCACCCATCCAATCCGGCGTGCGGGAACACCCGCTACGAGGGCAAAGTCCGGCACGTCTTTGGTGACGACGGCGCCTGCCGCCACCATCGCCCACGCGCCAATGGTCAGGGGTGCTACACAGACGGCCCGGGCGCCGATCGCGGCTCCCCGCCTGATGGTCACGCCCACTTTGTCCCAGTCATTCTCCGTCTTCAGGGCCCCCTCCGGGGTCACCGCGCGGGGAAAGACATCATTGGTCAGCACTACTGCCGGGCCAATGAAAACCCCGGCTTCCAAGACTGCAGGCTCGTACACCAACGCATAATTTTGTACCTTACAGTTCTCCCCCAGGATCACTCCCGGGCCTATGTAGGCGCCGCGGCCTATAACGCAGTTCTCCCCCAGCCGCGCCGCTTCCCTGATCTGGGCAAGATGCCACACCTTGCTGCCGCGGCCTATGTGGGCACCGTCATCGATGTCCGCGCTGTCAGCAATCGTGTTCAAAGGGACTCCTTCGCTGCTGCCGGACCGCAAGCAAGGCCCAGGGTGTAGTGATCCTAACCGGCCGGTCCCGGTCAGCGGACCACCGAAACCGCACGTTTATCCACATAGGCCTTAAAGCTTCTGCCGGTGACTGCATCCCGTGTCTAGCGTGTGGGTACATGTACGAAGGATCCCAGCCCATGATGCTCAACTGCACACTGGTGGACGGCCCCGGATCATCGCGGGGCCAGGCACCTGCGGAACTCTCAATCAGCGCTCCGGCCGGCACGGCAGGCTCCGTAATTCACGAACAATTGGTCCGGAAATTCCATGCGGGCATCGTAACCGTGCAGGGACAGGACCTGCGTTCCCTGGTCCTCGGAGTGGCACCCCTTGTAGAGGCAGCGGTCCTTGTCGACGGCGGCACTTCCGTTCCGGATGGGCGGACCCGCCGGCCGGCTCCCGGGACGGCGCCTCCCCTGGTGCTTGCCGTCGACAGCGGACCAGCAGCGGGCACGGTCGTTCCATTACGGCGCGGCAGCTACAGTATCGGCAGAAGCGGAACGCGGATAGCCATCCCGGACCCGGAACTGTCGCGTGAGCACGCACGGGTCGTGGTCACAGATACCGACATCCTGTTGATGGACCTGGACAGTGCCAACGGCACCTATGTCGATGGTGAAAGGATCCGGACCAGGGTCATATCCACGGAGTCAAGCATCAGGTGCGGGCAGTCAAACCTTTCGCTCGTATTTGCAGAACCGCCTGGCCGGGCTCTGGCTGACGCCGGATCGTCTGTGACAGAGCCCATCGTCGTACATGGCCGTGCATACGCCGGCAATCGGACAGCCCTGGTCCTGGCTGCGGTCCTCCCCCTGGCCATCGGGGTGCTGCTGGCCGTGTTTACTGGAATGTGGATGTTCCTCGCCTTTTCCGCGGCGTCCGTAGTGTCTGTCCTGGTTCCTGCTGTCACCGGCAGGCGGGAGAAAAGGGAGCTTTCCGCTGCCACGAAGGCGGCCGTTGCGGAAGACCGGGAACGCCGGCTGCGGAGCGCCCCTCCCCTTTCCCTCGTCGCCTTGGCCGCACAGCCGGCTGATGGGACGTCCGGCCCCGGGGCCGGCGGCGTGTGGTTGCGGCTGGGACAGGCCGACCAGGCAGCCAATGTCAGGGTTGAAGGGCAAGGTGCCGGCTGGGTCGCGCCGAAGGCGGGCATGGTTCCGGTCGTCCTCGACCCGGACTGCCAGTTCACCGCCGTGAGCGGTCCGCGGTCCGCCACCGACGGCGCAATGCGGTCCGTCCTGATGCAACTGGCGGGGTATCCGCGTGCAGCGGGGACGCACGTTCTCGTCCACGGGAAGCCGGAAAGCCTTCCCCTCTCCGCCCGCTACCTGCCCCGGGTGACCCTGGCCGCAACGCCACACGCAGCCCTCGGTGTCGTAAACAAAGGGCATCCCCACGGCTGCGAGCGCGGTGTCCTGCTTATCCAGGGGGAATGCCCGGCCGGAGCCGCTGACCTGTCAGTACGGGACGCGGCGGTCCGGCGGGGATGGCAAGTGCTGCAGCTCCAGGCCCTGGACGGGACGTCCTCAACTTCGGACGTCGTCCTCTCCGAACGCAACTCTGTCCTGACCCAGGATCTCCGCGAGACCACCTTTGTTCCCGATCTGGTCCCGGAGTCTGTCTTCACTGATTTTTGCCGGCGCTTGGCGGTCGCACGGAGGCAGGACAACGACCGGCCGGGTTCCGTTCCCGCTGCCTGCGGCCTTGGCGAAGTCCTGCCCTTGACGCCCACTGCCACCGCTGACCGCTGGCAGTCAAGCCTGCACAAGGATGGACTGGCCATACCGCTGGGCATCTGCGCATCCGGAACCAGGACCGTTGATTTGCAGTACGACGGGCCCCACCTGTTGGTGGCGGGCACCACTGGCTCCGGGAAGTCGGAGCTGCTCCGGAGCCTCGCCTTGGCACTCGCCCTGAGCTATCCGCCCGAGCGGGTCAACTTCTTCTTCATCGATTTCAAGGGCGGTTCAGGACTCGGCCCGCTCAGTGGCCTCATCCACTGCGTGGGCCTCCAGACCGACTTGGCCGGCTCCGACATGGAACGAACGCTGACCTCGTTGCGCGCCGAGCTGCGCCTCCGGGAGAAGTGCATTGCGGACGCCAACGTCCCGGACATAACCACGTACCGATCCACCAGCGCCGCGGAGGATTTTGCCCTCCCGCACCTGGTCATCGTCATCGACGAGTTCAGGATGCTGGTTGATGACCTGCCGGAGGTACTCCGTGAGTTGTTGAGGATAGCGTCCATTGGGCGCTCCCTGGGCATCCATTTGATCATGGCAACCCAGCGGCCGCAGGGCGCGCTTACAGCGGACATCCGCGCGAACGTGACCACAAGCATCGCTCTTCGCGTGCAATCCGAGATGGAGTCGGTGGATATCGTCAATTGCAGGAGTGCGGCCGGGATCAGTGTTGACGCTCCCGGCCGGGCTTTCCTTGTCCGTGGAACGGAGGCCGCCGAGGAGTTCCAGGGGGCGTCCCTGGCCCGAGCGGCACCGGGCCAAGGTCCGGGTGTCATTTCCGTGCGCAGGACAACGGACTTCCTGGCCTGCCAAGTGGCCGGGACAGCCAACACACCGGCTACTGCGCCCACTCCAGCGCAGGCAGTGGAACCCCTGGTGGCAATGGTGCGGAACCTCTGCACCCAGGAGGGCAAGGCGGCCCCGAGGAGGCCTGTTGCCCCAGCCCTGCCGGAGGATCTGGAAGAACCTGCCTCCCACCCGTCAGCAAGCCCTGGTCTCCCCGGCCTGGGGGCCGCGGACTGCGCCGCCGGGGTTTGCCTCGGCCTGACGGACAGGCCGGAGAAGCAACGGGTAGAACCCCTGGTGTGGGATCCCGCCCACCACGGCCACGCAGCCTTTGTCGGCAGCCCCGTGTCCGGCTCGCAGGCAGCACAGGAACTCGCCGTCCACAAGCTGATCACCAGAGCCGAGGAAGCCCACTTCTACGTCCTGGACGCTGCAGGAAGTTTCCTCGAGCTGGCGGGCGCAGGACGGATGGGCGCCCGGGCCGGACTGGATGACCTGCGGCGAGGGGTGCGGATTCTTGAGCGGTTGGCCGGGGAGCTGGGCCGGCGGAGGAGCCATCCAGCTCCCGGGCAGGTGCGTATTGTCCTGGTCGTTTCGAGCTGGGGATCCTGGGTGTCGGCTTTCCGTTCTGGGCCGCTGGCCTGGGCTGAAGACTTGGTGCACGATCTTGTCCGCGACGGCGCCAAGGCAGGACTCACGGTTCTGCTCTCCGGGGAGCGGGAACTTGTCACGTCCAGATTCTTCGGCGCCGTACCTAACCGCTTCTACTTCCCAGCCGGTTCCACCGAGGAGGGCCGCGCCATGTGGCCCCGGATGTCCTCGTTGCCCTCAGCCGAGGGACGGGCTGTTGCCTTCGGGCCGGTCTCAGGCGGCGGTCCGGCAATCTGCCAGTTCTATCGGAGTGCTGCCCCGGGGCGGCGGGACGACGGTGGCCCGGAGTATCCGGCTTCCCGGGTACCTCCCCTCCGGGTTGAGCCTCTCCCTGCGCTCATCACGGTCCGGCAGGTCGGAGCGATGGCACTACCGGCGGTGGCGCAGCCGCCATCAGATCAGATCCCGGCAGGTCGGTCACCCTCCGCCAGCGACCGCGGGAGGGGTAACACTCAAATACATGCGGTGCAGCGCGATAAGTTGCTGGGGGTGGCCGGCGACGAGGTCGCCGCCGCGTTCTTCCGGGTCCCGGGCAACGCGGTAGTGGCGGTCCTTGGCAGCCCGGGAAGCGGTAAGAGCAACACACTGCGCGCACTGCAGGCGCTTAACCCATCCCAACCGTGGTGCGCGCATCAAGGGCCACCGCACTCCGCAGAAGAGTTTTGGGCCGGGATCCTCCGGCAGGCCGAAGATGGGTCCTTGCTGCGGGAAACAACACTGCTGGTTGACGATGCCGACCAACTTCCGCCTCCGGCGCTAAGGGATCTGGATCACCTGCATTCCTTGGGCCATTCCCTGGTGGTGTCTGCCGCCTACAGTCCCATGCTTTTCCAGCGCGTCCCGCTGATGATGACCGCCCGGGCTTCCGGCGTCGGCCTGTTGCTTGGCCCGCGTTCCATGGCCGATGGCGACCTCTTCGGCGTCCGGTTCGATGTCGAATCCAATGCCCCGCCGGGGCGGGCCGTCTTGATCTCAGGCGGCCGCGCAGTCTCGTTCCAGGTGGCCTGGGCCGGAACCGACGAGTGATCCCGTTCGTGCGTTGGCCTCGACGAGGCCCGTTGCTGCAGCGACGACGGCGTGCCCAGGATCAGAGCGTTGGTGGCGCGCTGCCTGTGCGGGACGCGTGGCTGACAACCTTATTGGTGAACAGGAGGACGATGGCAATGGCGGCGGGAACCAGCATCGCCAGCCCGGCCAGGACCAGACCGCTGGTCAACGTGGGCACGCCAATAGTGAGGACGAACAACTGGGCAACCAGCGCGGCCGCCCTGGTCCACCGGTACCCGCGGTAGAGGAACACTGCAACCGCGTAAAGCCAGGCCGAGAAAGCGAGCAGGAGGCCCAGGGTAAAGACAGCTCCCCAAAAGGACAGCACCGGGCTTCCACTGAAAAGTTCATAGGCATACCAGGCCGCCGCCGCAAGAAGAGCCGTCGCCTCGGCACCAGCAATGGCTGCCACCACCGTCGCAGCGCCCGGGACTGGACCGCGCCGACAACCAGCCCCGCCGGGGCTGCCCGGATCGCTGGAGGGGGACGGAGTACCTGCTGGGTTTACCGGGGGTCTTGACACACTGGCACCCTACCGGACATAGTCGGACACTGGTGAGGGCCGGAGCCGCCACTGTGATGCATCGCTCAGGTTTCAGGGGATATCAGGCGTTATTACCCCTTGTTTACACAGCGTTAACATGACAGGCTTGATGCAGATGACCAAGGGGGCCCAGAGGGCCCTTTTCCTTTGTAGCCACTAGTGAATAATTTCACAAAGGCACTTCCCAGAAATGGAGCTACTGATCAGCATGGATTGGCGTAACCGCGCAGCGTGCCTCGACAAGGACCCGGAATTGTTCTTTCCCGTAGGGAACACAGGCCCGGCCTTGCTGCAGATCGAGGAAGCCAAAAGCGTCTGCCGCCGGTGCCCCGTAGTCGACACCTGCCTCCAGTGGGCCCTCGAGTCCGGCCAGGACGCCGGCGTTTGGGGCGGCATGAGCGAAGATGAGCGCCGCGCCCTCAAGCGCCGCGCTGCCCGCGCACGCCGCGCCTCCTAGAAGCCCAACACCGGCATAGCGTCGTCCGGCGGGACAACGTAACCGACGCACAGAGGCCCCGGGACAATCCAGAGATGGATCGTCCCGGGGCCTCCGTCAATTTCACTCCCCCGCCGCGGCCAAGCCGGCCGGACTTTGGGCTCCTACTTGCCGGCCAGGCTCAGCCGGATCTTGACCTCGGTGCCGCCGCCCTCACGGCGCTCCCACGCAATCGTGCCGCCCAGCTCACTGGTGACGAGGGTCCGGACGATCTGCAGGCCCAGGCCCTCTACGTGCGGGGTCTGCGGGAGCCCCACACCGTCGTCGGCAATGGTCACAGTCAGCTCCTCACCGTCTTCCCCTTCGGATCGGTCGGCTACAAGCCATACTGTGCCGGCCCTCCCTTCCAGGCCGTGCTCCACAGCATTGGTCACCAGTTCGTTTATGACCAGGGCAAGCGGAGTAGCAAGATCGCTGGGGAGTTCCCCGAAGCTGCCGGAGCGTTCCGTCCTGACCTGCTGCGAGGGGGAAGCCACCTCAGCGGACAGCCGGAACTGGCGTCCGATCAGTTCGTCGAAATCGACGCTCTGCGTCAGCCCCTGGGACAGGGTCTCATGGACCAGCGCGATGGTGGCCACCCGGCGCATGGCCTGCTCCAGGCCTTGTTTCGCTTCGTCGCTCACCATGCGCCGGGACTGCATCCGCAGCAGCGCGGCCACGGTCTGCAGGTTGTTCTTGACCCGGTGGTGGATTTCGCGGATGGTGGCGTCCTTGGTCACCAGTTCCATTTCACGGCGGCGCAGCTCGGAGACATCGCGGCAGAGGACCAGAGCGCCGAACCGCTGCTGCTCGTCGCGGAGCGGAATGGCCCGCAGGGACAGGCTTACTCCCCTCGACTCAATCTCGCTGCGCCAGGGCATGCGGCCGGTAACGACCAGCGGCAGGGTCTCATCGACCAGGCGGCGGTCCTTGAGCAGGCCAGCGGTGACTTCTGCGAGCGAACGACCTTCCAGGGACTCCCCGTCACCCAACCGCCGGAAGGCTGAAACGCCATTCGGACTCGCATATTGCACCACGCCGTCGGCATCCAGCCTGATCAGCCCGTCCCCCACGCGGGGGGCGCCGCGGCGGGATCCCGTGGGCGAGGCAAAGTCGGGCCACAGACCCAGCGTGCCCATCCGCAGGAGATCGTAGGCGCACTGCCGGTAGGTCAGTTCCAGCCGCGACGGCATCCGTGAACTGGAGAGGTCCATGTGGGTGGTCACCACGGCAAGCGTCCTGCCGTTGCGCACCATGGGCACGGCCTCGACCCGCAGGGCCATCTCACTGTTCCAGTTTGTCTCGCTGGAACGCTCGATGGCCCTGCTGTTCCAGGCCTTGTCCACGAGCGGCTGCAGGTCGGAGCGGATGCCCTCACCGACGAAGTCGCTGTGGAATGCCGTGTGCGTGGTGGAAGGACGCACATGTGCCAGGGCAATGTAGCCAAGCTCCGGGTGGGGGAACCAGAGCGCCAGGTCGGCGAACGCAAGGTCCGCGACCATCTGCCAGTCCCCCACCAGGAGGTGCAGCCACTCGGCATCGCCAGGCCCGAAATCAGCGTGTTCCCTGATGGGGTCCGTAAAGATTGCCACTGCACCTCCAGTTGCGGCGCCGAATTCCTAGCGCCGGACGATTGACCTCAAGAGCCTCAATGCTACCGACAGCGAGGCCATGTCGTCGGCCTCGAGCGCGTTCACCTCGTCGAACATGCTCTTTGCCCGGCCCAACTGCTCTGCGTTTTGCGCCTCCCAGTCCTTGAGCCGCGCGTCCGGCAACTCGGCCGTGGACGTGGCGTCCAGCACCGCCGTCGTCATATCCGACACCGTCGAGTAAAGGTCATCGCGCAAGGCTGCCCGCGCCAGCGCCTGCCACCGGTCCTGCCGGGGGAGGCTGCTGATCCGTTCAAGGAGTGAGTCCGCATGGAACCGGTTGAATACGGTGTAGTACACCGCCGCAATGTCCTCAACCCGGTCCTTCCGGGAGCGGGCGATCTTGGCGATGTCCAACAGCACAAAGCTCTCGAACAGCTCGGCCCAGCGCAGCGCAAGGCCTTCCGGGAGTTCCCACTCGCGGCCCTTGGCCAGCCATGCCGCAACCCGATCGCGGTCGTCCCCTCGGAGGTAGTCCAGGAGCCGGGCGCGCATGGGATCCATCAGCGGCTTGAACTCCGCCACAACCTCGGCAATGGGCCGCGAGACACTTTCCTGGCTCAGGAGCCAGCGGACTGCCCGGTCAAGGAGCCGGCGGATGTCCAGGTGCACAGTGCTCCAGTGCTCCGTTGGGAAGGACGCCGGCAGGCTGTTAAGTTCCGCCACCATGGCATCGAGCTCGTACACCTCACGAAGCGCCACGAATGCCTTGGCAACGGCTACTTCGCTGGCGGACGTTTCCTCCATGACCCGGAATGCGAAGGTGATGCCGCCGAGGTTTATCATGTCGTTGGCCACCACCGTGGCGATGATTTCGCGCCGCAGCGGATGGGTATCCAGCTCGGCGTCGAAACGCTCACGGAGCTGGTGCGGGAAGTAGGTACGCAGGGTGTCCCGGAACCAGGGGTCATCGGCAAGGTCGCTCTCCCTCAGGGCCGATGCCAGCTCGATCTTGGCGTAGGCGGCCAGCACCGACAGCTCCGGAGAGGTCAGCCCCTGGCCCTGCTGCAGCCGTTCCCGCAGGGTCTCCGTGCTGGGCAGCGCCTCCAAATCGCGCTTTAGGTCGGCGCTTTTCTCCAGCCAGTCCATGAGCCGCTCGTAGCTCGGGCTCCATTCCGCCACGCGGGTCCGGTCGTTCAGGAGCAGGATGTTCTGGTCGATGTTGTCTTCGAGGACCAGGCGTCCCACTTCGTCGGTCATGGCAGCGAGGAACTCTGCGCGTTCCCCGGCCGGCAGCTTGCCGGCGGCGACCATCCGGTCAACGAAGATCTTGATGTTGACCTCATGGTCGGAGCAGTCCACGCCGGCGGAGTTGTCGATGGCGTCGGTATTAAGGATGACGCCCTGGAGGGCTGCCTCAATCCGGCCGCGCTGGGTCATACCCAGGTTCCCGCCTTCGCCCACTACCTTGACCCGCAGGTCGCGGCCGTTGACCCGGATGGCATCGTTGGCTTTGTCGCCCACGGAGGCGTTGGACTCGGCCGACGCCTTGACATAGGTCCCGATCCCGCCGTTGTAGAGCAGATCGGCCGGCGCCAGCAGGATGGCACGCAGCAGCTCGGGCGGGCTGAGCTCAGCGGTTTCCGCTGGCAGCCCCAGTGCGGCCCGGACCTGCGGCGACACGGGAATGGACTTGGCCTGGCGGGCGAAGACACCGCCGCCTTCACTGATCAGCGACTTGTCGTAGTCGTCCCAGGAGGACCTGGGCAGGTCGAACAGCCTCTGCCGCTCCGCAAACGAGGATTCCTCGTCGGGGTTGGGGTCCAGGAAGATGTGGCGGTGGTCAAAGGCCGCCAGCAGGCGGATGTGCCGGGACAGCAGCATCCCGTTGCCGAACACGTCGCCGGACATGTCCCCCACACCAACCACGGTGAAGGGTTCGGTCTGGGTGTCCAGGTCCAGCTCGCTGAAGTGGCGCTTGACCGATTCCCAAGCACCGCGGGCGGTGATGCCCATGGCCTTGTGGTCGTATCCCACGGAACCGCCAGAGGCGAACGCATCCCCCAGCCAGAAGCCGTATTCTGCGGACAGCCCGTTGGCGATGTCAGAGAACGTAGCCGTTCCCTTGTCTGCCGCCACCACCAGGTAGGAGTCGTCGTCGTCATGGCGGACAACGTTCGACGGCGGCACAAGCCGCTCGCCGTCGCCTTCAGTGAGGAGGTTGTCGGTGAGGTCGAGCAGCCCGCGGATGAATGTCTTGTAACTTTCAACGCCTTCCGCCATCCACGCCGCCCTGTCCGTGGAAGGATCCGGGAGCTGCTTGGCGAAGAAGCCGCCCTTGGCCCCTGTCGGTACGATGACGGCGTTCTTGACAGTCTGTGCCTTGACCAGGCCCAGGACCTCGGTGCGGAAGTCCTCCCGCCGGTCGGACCAACGGAGCCCGCCGCGGGCCACCTTGCCGAAGCGAAGGTGCACACCCTCGACCCGAGGTGCGTAAACCCAGATTTCGAACATGGGCCGGGGGAACGGCAGGCCTTCGATCCGGGCCGGATCCAGCTTGAAGCTCAGGTGCGGCTTGTCCTGGTAGAAGTTGGTCCTCAGGGTTGCCTCGATGAGGTTCACGAAGGTGCGCAGCACGCG
Source organism: Pseudarthrobacter sp. 05T312 (assembly GCF_056396685.1). NCBI lineage: Bacteria > Bacillati > Actinomycetota > Actinomycetes > Micrococcales > Micrococcaceae > Pseudarthrobacter > Pseudarthrobacter sp. 05T312. The sequence continues at coordinate 748,146 of NZ_JBFTLY010000001.1, read as the reverse complement.
GTCGGCATCAAGGGTGGCCACCTTTTCGATGGACGCTGCCAGTTCCTGCCGTACGGATGCCTGCGCCTCAGCGCGTTCGCTCTCACCGATGGAGGGGTCGAAGCGGGCGGCGAAGAGCGCGGTCAGGCCCCTTGTGACATCGGGATTGGCAAGGAGCGTGTCCGCCATGAAACCGAAAGAGCTGCTGTTGCCCATTTGGCGCATGTAGCGCGCGTAGGCCCGCAGGACCGTGATCTGCCGCCAATGCAGCCCTTCCCGCAGCACCAGGCGGTCGAAGTTGTCCGATTCCGCAGCACCGGTGACAGCCGCGCCGAAGGAGTCGGCAAGAAAGCCGCCAGTAGTCAGCGGATCGACTCCCGCCGGGTACTTCAGGCCCAGGTCGTAGAGGAAGAAGTCCCGATGGTCTGCTGTTTCGATTTCAAAGGGGCGCTCGTCCAGGACCTCGAGGCCGAGGTTGTGGAAGAACGGCAGGATCTGGCTCAGGCTCTTGGGCTCCAACATGTAGAGCTTGACCCTCGCGTCCTCCTCCAGTGTTGCCCCTGCACCTTCGGGAAGGTACACGTGCACGCCGGGACGGTCCTGCCGCACGCCGGCGCTGCGCTCTGCAGCGGCCCCGTACTTTTCGAACCGCGCGATGTCTTCGAGGGCATCCTCAACTTCATAGTCCACCCGGTAGCTGGCCGGGAACGCCTCCGCCCAGGTCGCCGCGAGTTCCTTGGCCTCTGCCGCGTCGCGGCCCTCGCGCAGGACCTCCGCGATGCCTTCACTCCACGACCTCGCTGCCCGGACCAGCCGCTTCTCCAGCTCGTCGCTGTTGACGTGGCCTACGTCGGCATCCTTGGGCAGCCGGATCCGGAAGAACAGCCGCGCGAGTGCCGATTCGGTCATGCGGGCTTCATAGTCGATCGAGACTGCCTGGAAGGTCTCCCGCAGTTCCTGTTCGATGCGGAGCCTGACGTTGGTGGTGTACCTGTCCCGGGGCAGGTAGACCACGGCAGACATGAAACGGCCGTAGATATCGGGCCTCAGGAACAGCCGGGTGCGCCGGCGTTCCTGCAGTTTCTGGATTCCAAAGGCGGTCGCGGCGAGATCGGGGATTTCGATCTGGAAGAGTTCGTCGCGCGGGTACGTTTCCAGGATTCCCAGGAGGTCCTTGCCGGAATGCGAGTCCGGCGGGAACCCTGCGTTCTGCAGCACCGCGTCCACCTTTTCCCTGACGATGGGAATGTCGCGGACGGAACCCGCGTAGGCACTGGTGGCGAAGAGCCCGATGAAGCGGCGTTCACCGTTCACGTTGCCCGCGGCGTCGAAGCTCTTGATGCCAATGTAATCAAGGTAGGCGGACCGGTGAACGGTGGACCGCGAGTTGGCCTTGGTGATGACGAGGGCGCGCTTCTCCCGGGCCTTTTTGCGGCCGGTGTCGGTGAGGTGCTGGATGTGGGGCGAATCCGCGGATGCCCGGAGCAGGCCGAGGCCGCTGTCCTCGCGCAGTTCGAGGACATCTTCGCCGTCAACGTTGAGCAGGTCGTATTCGCGGTAGCCAAGGAACGTGAAGTTCCCGTCGTCGAGCCATCGGAGCAGGTCCTTGGCCTGCCGGAGTTCGGCAATCTGGGCGGAGTTGGCAACCCGGTCCAGGCTTTCGGCGATTTCCAGCGCTTTCTGGCGCATCCTGGGCCAGTCCTCGACGGCCGCCCTGACGTCGTTCAGGACGCGGGTCAAGCCTGCGAGCAGTGCGGCCTTGGCTTCGTCGGAGACGCGGTGGATTTCGACGGCGATCCATGACTCCATGTGGGAGGCATTTTCGCCCTGCGCGATGAGATGGGAGAGGTTAGGCATGGCCGCTGTGTCACCACTTGAAATCCCCAAGTGCGCGGGAACCCTGTTGACCTTGACCAGTTCGCCGCTTTCCCGGTTCCTCGTGGCCACGAAGAGCGGGTGGACTACCAGCCTGATGGCGGCATGCTGGCGGACAAGCTCGGCGTTGACGGAGTCGACAAGGAACGGCATGTCATCGGTGACGACAAAGATAACGCTGCTGTCTTCCTCGTCGATGATCGATACATTTGCCTGCCCGGGCTGCCGGACGGATGCCGCCCGTCGGTGTTCGGCGGCACGCGCCTCCAGGACATTCTGGGGGTAGCTTCGGGCATCTTCCTCAGCCAGGTGCTGGTAGTAGTCCCCCATGAAGCCTTCAAAGCCTTCAATGGACAGGGGCTGGTCCTCCACACTGGATCCAGACGACATCGACAACGCCTCCATTAGAGATATTCGCTGCACCCTTGCAGCTCTTATGGCGAGCCTAGTCCTTTGCCCTGCGCCGTGGTGTGGAAGAAAATACAGAGGATCTCGACTTTCGCTGGTCGGGTGCACAAACGAGATCGCGGATTGCACGCCGCAACGCCGAATCCGGAGAGGCCTCCAGCAGCAGGGACCCCGCAAGGAGCGCGGCGTCGGCGGCGGCGGGATCATAGGGCAGGAAAGCCTTGAGCTCCGAAGCCGGGCCGTAGCGTTCCCAGGCTTCCCGCAACTGTCGCTCCGGCGCCCTCCCCACGGAGGAGGACCGCACCTTGTTCATCACGACAGTCGGCGACGCCTGCGGCACGGCGCCCTCCAGTTCCGCGAGGGCACGCACCATCCGTGGTACGCCTACGGGATCAGCAGCGCCGATCGCGTATACGCAGTCAGCCAGTTCCAGCGGGCGCAGGGTGGCCGCATTCCGCCGCGGCGCCATGGTGTCGAAGCTAAGTTCTTCATCGGCCTCAAGGCAAAAGCCGGTGTCGACCACCACAACTTCCGCGATCTGCCGGGCCCGTTCAAGGACAAGCGCCAGGGCAGTGGCCCTCAGTTCCGTCCAACGATCGGCCCGGGTGATGCCCGTCAGCACCCGGAACGTCCCGGACGCCGTGGAAATGGCGGCGGCCACCTTCCGCAGGGCGTCTGAGTCCAGCAGGCCTTGGTCTGCAAGCCGGCACGCCTGGGCAAGTCCGGCTGACTCATCCAGGAGGCCCAGTACCGCCGCGATGCTGGCCCCGTAGGTATCGGCGTCGACCAGCAGCACGTCCCGGCCATCGGCGGCCATCTCCCCGGCAATATTCACGGCGATCGTAGTGCGGCCGGGTGACCCGGCAGGACCCCATACAACGATCAGCTCGCCGGAGGGGTGGGCCTCCGACTCGGCATCGGGCTGCACCGGGTCCGTGGCCAGGGCCGCCCCGGTGTCAGCGGCCCCGCTCAAATTGGCGGGCCGGGCCATACCGGTCAGCTGGGCGACGGCGTCGGCGATCCGGTCCGAAAGCTCTGCGGCCTCCACGCCTTTCAGCGTCGATGCCACGCCAATCTTCCGGAGCCGGGCTGCCTCGTCGGCGTCGTCCGTCAGCGCAATGACCGCCACTCCGACAGCACCAAGGCGGTCGACGAGGGAGGCTGTCAGGCCTTCGGACCCCTCGGCAACCACGGCAGCCCGTGCCAGTCCGCTTTGGCAGGCGGCAAGGAGCTCGGGAAGTTCCGTACACCTCCGAACCACCGTGACGGGTCCATGGAGCCTTTCGAGGCCGCCCACCAGATCTTCCTGGCGTTGGCCAACGGTGACCACCGGGATGCTCATCGGACGCCGCCCGGATTCCACACAACGGATATCTTCGCGTCATTGGCCTGGGCACCCAGGAGTGCCGGCATTTGCTTATCCTCCACCAGGACCATCAGCACCGTCGTCTTGGATGAGCCGAGGGCAGTTGAGCCAGTGGTGACCTCAGCAATTTCGGCTCCGGGAAGGATGAGCTTCGGCTCGCTGAATCCGTTCTTGGCATCAGGTTGCGCCACCCAGACGTCAACCCTGGCACCGGCAGTTGCCTGCGACGGCAAAGTCTGCGTGATGTTGAGGGCAACGGGCTTTCGGTCCAGCCTGTCCGCACTGCCGACGCTTGCCTTGGGGACCAACTGGTCCTTGCCGATCCGCTGCACGGCGACAACATCCTGTGGCAGGCCGTCGGCTGCGGTGATGTAGTGCTGTTCGGTATCGCCCAGGCGCACCTTGGCGCGGATCACGTTCTCCAGCGTCAGTCGCTCGCCCACAGCAATGCCGTCCCTTGCAGCGAAGACCTCAGTGGTGCGGTCGGCACTCCCCACCAGGAAGGTAACGCCTGCGATGGACACCAGGACCAGAAGAACGCCCACCAGCAGCCGGGGATCCTTCCAGGATGGGCGCTTCAACCGTGGTGCAGTGGCGCTTGAATCTGGAACCATACCGCTCTCCCCCTAGGTATATGGACCTGCCCGCTCTGGCCGGACTCCTCATTGTTACCGCCAGGGCCGGGGAACAAAAGTCATTTACCTAAATAATGACCATCTGTGGAAAATAGGCACAAATGATGCCAGATGATGGCAAAATGGATCCATGCCCAGGTTCCTCACGCTCGCGGATGTCGCTGAGCAGCTCCAGATCAACTCCCCCGCCGCTTACGCGTTGGTCCGCAGCGGTGAGTTGAAGGCCATCCAGGTGGGCGGCCGCGGGCAGTGGCGCGTTGAAGAAAAGATGCTGGAGCAGTACATCGAGGAACGGTATGCCGAGGCCAGCCGGATGATCCAGGAGTCACGCTCGAAGTCGGTGTGACTCCGCTACACGGAGCCAGCTTTAGGTGACCTGATCATCGCCAGGGCCGTGAAAGGTATGGCTGACACCTGCACCACGCTGTGGGTCCTCCGGGCCTCCCCCGGGCTGACCACGGCCAGGTCGATGTAGTCCCCGCCAACCCGGTCGATAACTCCAGTCAGCCGTCCGGCCCCACCGTCAAGTGTCACAGTTACCTCTGCCCGGTCGCGTGCCAGCGCCCGCAGGGAATGCGCCAGTCCAATCGCCCGGCGGACGGCTGAGTTCTCCGGGCGGATATGCCTGCCGAGACCCACGTAACGCGCTGCAGCGGCGTAGGGAACCAGCACCTGATGCCGGTCTTCATCCAGGACCAGGGCATCCGCCCCGACATGGGTCAGTTCGCCCACCGCAGACTCGCCGGAGAGCAGATGGACCCCGACCCTGCAGCCAATAACCGCCCGCAGCCTGTCTTCGAGCCGCAGGCCAACCATCTCGGCCCGTGTCCGCTCGCTGACCTCACCGTCCAGCGCCAGCCGGTCAGCCTCCGCGAGTTGGCTTTCCATGTCATTGAAGAGGGCATCCCAGCGCATCCCGTCAGCGTAGGATGCCCCGCCGCCGCCAGTCAACGCGCATTCTTTTCATTCCAACGTCTGGACAAACACTTCCCGGAAGGGTCAAACTGAGTCAAACAGCATCAAAGTACGTCAAATGACTTTAAAGGCGGAGAAATGGGTCGAACTAACTCGAGGTGGCCGCAGGACGCCGCCATGGTGGTGGCCCTGCTGATGCTCGGCTTCCTGCTCAGCATCCTGGGAGCAGGGCTGCTGGCACAATGGCGGGTTTCGACAGGCAGCGCGCAGGAGGCATCCGTTGAATTCTTCCTGGCTGCGGCCGCGGCCGTAACCGGCATCGGGCTCTTGCTGTGGTGGGCATTCTCGATGGCGTGTGCCGGAACCTCCCTCCTGCTGGAACGGTCGGGACGGCATAGGGCCGCAGCCGCCGCCCGGAAGTTCTCTCCCGCCTTCATGCGGAGGGCACTGGTAGCAGCCCTCTCGATACAACTGATGGCGGGGGCCGCAGCACAGGCGGCCACCACTGGCCCGGGGCCGGAGTGGACACCAACATACGGGCAATCCTCCGCGGCTCCCTCCACCCCTGCACCCGACCAAGGTGTTCCGGTGCCGGGCCAGAACGGCCGGCCCGGGACGTCTTCCCCGTCCCAACAGGCCAGCACGGAGAGCCCAAGGACCGTTACGGAAAGCGCCTCGCCACAATGGCAGCCAACCGTAGGGATGCCAACCGCCACGCTTACCCCGGGGTGGCAGCCCGCTTCCCCCGTCGTGGAACCTGGCCTGCTCGCCACACCCCCAAGCAGGACCGTGGTGGGGCCGGAGCCGGAAGGCTATGGAACGAACACCCCGCCGGACGGAGTTACGGTGCTCGCCGGGGACACCCTGTGGTCCATCGTGGCAGCCCAGATTGGTCCCGGGGCATCGGATGTGGACATAGCACTTGAGTGGCCGCGGTGGTATGCAGCAAACCGGGCCCTGATTGGCGGCAGCCCGGATGTCCTGCTTCCGGGCCAGATCCTTCAGGCGCCCGCAGCCCCCTAGCCTCCACCGGCCCCGTTCGCGCCCGCCCCGCCTCCGGCAGGACCCGGGAAGTCCCAGCACTCTGCCCTCAAGTCGTACCTGCCTGGCCGGCCGAGCCGGCCAACGCCAGTACTGCCGCTCAAACCATCAGCTAATTGAAGCAAGGGGAAATCAAATGACCGCAGTAACACCGGTACGGGCCGTCCAGGAGATGGCCGCCAACACCGTCAACGGAGGATCGGGCCTGGTTAAACCCGCGTCGGGGTCAGGCGCGGCAGCGCCCGCAGGGCCGCCCCACGGTGCGAACGCTCCCTCATTGCGGCCGGTCAGCGAGGCGGCGGAAGTCAGGGCCATCACCAGGGGGACGATCCAGGCGTCCATGGAAGTCCTGGCCGGGGTCCGCCCTATCCACCAGTTGGCGCGGCGCCTCGATCCACGGTGCCTCGCATCGCTGCAGCACCGGGCCGCACTGATCAGGAGGGAACTTACGAGGACGGGAAATCCCGCGCTGGCCCGTCTCCACCGGAATTCCACTGTCCGGTCAGTACGGGTGTGCGAGGTGGCCGAGGGGATTTACGAGGCAAGTGCCGTCGTGGTGGATGACGTCCGGGCGCGCGCCGTTGCCGTCCGCCTTGAGCGCAGCAAGCAGGTTTGGCGGGTCGTTGAACTCGTTATCGGATGACACTTCGGAAAAGGCAACGCGAAAAATAGACGCTGTCCGACAAGCAAACAGGGCAGGGGCCCTGCGGCCCCTGCCCTGTTTACCAACGCCGTCGGCGATTTTGCGACGGTGCCGCTACTTCTTCTTTTTCTTCGCGGGGCGCTTGGCTGCGTCCTGTGCAGCCGCTTTGGCAGGGTTGCCGGAGCGTCCGCTTCCCGCGCGGGTTTCCACCCGGGTCTGCGTGCCGCCGCTCTCACTCGGAGCCGTGTACTGAAGCTGCGCCGGCTTTTCGGGAGCCTCGAGGCCGGCCGCGTGAACCTGCGGGTCCACGTGCTCTGTGTGGCCACCGGCGGCGTCCGGAACCACAACATCCTGTGCCGGCGTCACTTCCACCTCAAGGTTGTACAGGAAGCCCACGCTTTCCTCCCGAATGGCTTCCATCATGCTTTGGAACATGGCGAAACCCTCGCGCTGGTACTCCACCAGGGGATCACGCTGCGCCATGGCGCGCAGGCCGATGCCCTCCTTGAGGTAATCCATCTCGTAGAGGTGTTCCTGCCATTTGCGGCCAATGACGGACAGGACCACACGGCGTTCGAGCTCGCGCATGCTTTCCGGGCCGATGACCTCCTCGCGGGACTGGTACACCAGCCGCGCGTCGGAGAGGATCTCCTCCTTCAGCAGTTCCACCGTGACCCTGGACTTGCCGCCGGCTTCTTCGATGATGTCTTCAGCGGTAACGCTGACAGGGTAGAGCGTTTTGAGGTTGGTCCACAGCTGGTGGAAGTCCCAGTCGTCCCCGTTCCCTTCTGCGGTGGCGGCGTCGATCAGGGCCGTGATGGTGTCCTCGATAAAGAACTGAACCTTCTCGTGCAGGTCATCGCCCTCAAGGATGCGGCGGCGGTCGCTGTAGATGGCTTCGCGCTGGCGGTTGAGGACGTCGTCGTATTTCAGGACGTTCTTGCGCTGCTCGGCGTTCCGCCCCTCCACTTGTCCCTGGGCGGAGGCGATGGCCCGCGATACGAGCTTCGATTCGAGCGCAACGTCGTCCGGCACGGAGCTGTTCATCAGCCGTTCCGCGGCGCCGGAGTTGAAGAGCCGCATGAGGTCATCGGTCAGCGACAGGTAGAAGCGGGACTCGCCGGGGTCGCCCTGGCGTCCGGAGCGGCCGCGGAGCTGGTTGTCGATGCGGCGTGATTCGTGGCGCTCGGTGCCCAGGACGTAGAGTCCCCCGAGGTCCAGGACTTCCTCGTGTTCGTCTTTGACGGACTGCTTGGCTGCTTCGAGCGCGGCGGGCCACGCGGCCTCGTACTCTTCTGAGTTCTCCTCCGGATCAAGCCCGCGCTTGGCAAGTTCGGCGACGGCTGTGAATTCGGCGTTGCCGCCCAGCATGATGTCGGTACCGCGGCCTGCCATGTTGGTGGCCACGGTAACAGCGCCCTTGCGTCCCGCCTGGGCGACGATGGCAGCTTCACGGGCATGGTTCTTGGCGTTCAGGACCTCGTGGCGGATGCCTTCCTTGGCGAGCAGCTTGGACAGGTACTCGCTCTTCTCCACGCTGGTGGTGCCCACGAGGACGGGCTGGCCCTGTTCGTGGCGTTCGGCGATATCGCGCACCACGGCGTCGAACTTCACAACTTCGTTCTTGAAGACGAGGTCCGGCTGGTCGATCCGCTGCATGTCCCTGTTGGTGGGAATGGCTACGACGCCGAGCTTGTAGGTGCTCATGAACTCGGCCGCCTCAGTCTCGGCGGTACCGGTCATGCCGGAAAGCTTGCCGTACATGCGGAAGTAGTTCTGCAGCGTCACGGTGGCGAGGGTCTGGTTCTCCGCCTTGATCTCGACGCCTTCCTTGGCCTCGATCGCCTGGTGCATGCCTTCGTTGTAGCGCCGGCCTGCCAGGATGCGGCCGGTGTGCTCGTCAACGATCAGCACTTCGCCGTCCAGGATGACGTAGTCCTTATCGCGCTTGAACAGTTCCTTGGCCTTGATGGCGTTGTTCAGGAACCCAATCAGGGGCGTGTTTGCCGACTCGTACAGGTTGGAGATGCCGAGGTAGTCTTCGACCTTCTCGATGCCGGTTTCCAGCACGCCCACCGTGCGCTTCTTTTCGTCGACCTCGTAGTCCTTGTCCGCCTGCAGCCGGAGCACGACCTTGGCGAATTCGCTGTACCAGCGGTTGGTGTCCCCCTGCGCCGGGCCGGAGATGATCAACGGCGTACGTGCCTCGTCGATGAGGATGGAGTCGACTTCGTCCACGATGGCAAAGTTGTGGCCGCGCTGGACAAGCTCGGTCCGGTCCCAGGCCATATTGTCGCGCAGGTAATCGAACCCGAACTCATTGTTGGTTCCGTAAGTGATGTCGGCTGCGTACTGCTGGCGGCGGACAGCCGGGTCCTGGTTGGCGAGAATAACGCCGCTGGTCAGGCCAAGGAAGCGGTAGACGCGGCCCATGAGCTCGGACTGGTATTCGGCGAGGTAGTCGTTAACCGTGACCACGTGGACGCCCTTGCCGGTGAGGGCATTCAGGTAGGCGGGAGCGGTCGCCACCAGGGTCTTGCCTTCACCGGTCTTCATTTCGGCGATATTGCCGAGGTGCAGGGCGGCGCCACCCATCAGCTGGACGTCGAAGTGGCGCATGCCCAGGGTGCGGGATGACGCTTCACGGACAGCGGCGAACGCTTCCGGAAGCAGGTCGTCGAGCTTTTCGCCGTCCTGGTGGCGTGCACGGAGGCGGTCCGTTTCTTCCCGCAGTTCCGCGTCGGTAAAGGTCTTGAACGAGTCTTCGAGGGCGTTGATGGAATCGGCATAGTTCCTCAGCTGCCGGAGTGTTTTCTTGTCACCCGTGCGGAGAATTTTTTCGATAAGTGATGCCACGTGAAGATGCTCCCAGTCTGATGCCGCCGAATTCTGGCGTGTTCAGTCTACGGGAGAGACACGCGGCCGGTGCCCCTTTTCCCTGAGAGCGGATCCTCCCTACAGCCGTGCCACCTCATGGGCCAGGGCGGCGGACAGGTCCCCAACCGGCTGCACTTCGGCGTGGGGCAGGCCAAGCCATTGGGCCATGAGGGCCAGCTCAGCCGCGAGTTCGACCGCGGTGTCCGGGGGTGCGTCCGGCTCGGCGAAGGCGGACCTCACCAGAAGCCGCCCTGTGGCCCGGTCCGCTTTGAGATCCACCCGTGCCACCATCCGGTCGCGCAGCAGGAAAGGGAGCACGTAGTAGCCGTAGCGCCGTTTGGGCTTCGGGGTGTAGATCTCGATCCGGTAATGGAATCCAAAAAGTTCGAACAGGCGCCGCCGCTCAAAGACCAGGGAATCGAACGGGCTCAGCAGCGCACGCCCGGTGGCCTGCCGCGGCAGCACCGAATCCACGTGCCGGAACACCGTCCGTCGCCAGCCGGCCACAGTAACGGGTTCGAGCCTGCCGCGCTCCACCAGATGCTCAACGGCCAGGGCCGTTGCCTTGACCGGGGTCCGGAAGTAATCTGCGAAGCAGCGAATGCTGCCGATCCCTTGGGCCTGGGCTGCCGCCTCGGTCAGGCGGCGGAGTGCGGCCACGGGATCACCTTCCGATGCCGAGGACGCCTGGTGTGGAAGCACCTTGGAGGTCAGCGTGTACCGGCGTTCGAACTGGGCGGTCCTGGAAGCGGCGGATACCAGTCCTTCTTCGAAGAGGTGCTCGAGGACACGCTTCACTGCGTTCCAGTTCCATCCCCAGTTCTCTGCCTGCCTATCCTCGACATGCCCGATCCGTGCCGTCAGTTCCGACGCCGTCATGGGCCGGGACCGGGCGAGAACCGCCAGGATCCTGGCCGCCACGTCGTCGCGGATCATGGGGTCCATGCGGGAGGCGCCTACCCAGGCGCGTTTCTGCCATAGAAGGAGGTCCCCGTAGTGCTCGGGCCGGATGAAGCTTGCTTCGTGGGCCCAATACTCAAGCATCCGGCGCGGTTGGCTGCCGGACATGCGTTGCAGGATGTCCCGGTCGTAGTTGCCAAGGCGTGAATAGAAGGGCAGGAAGTGGCTGCGGACCAGGACGTTGACGGAATCGATCTGGACGAGCTGGAGACGGGCAAAGGTGCGGCCCACCGTCCGTGCTGTCACGGGGCCGGTGGGCCGTCCTCTGTGGAGTCCCTGCGCTGCCAGTGCGATCCGCCGTGCCTGGTCCAGGCTCAGCGATGCCGGCAATTCAGTCCTCTCTGGTGGTTGATGCCACCTTAAGCGTTGGCGGGGGCGTCGTCCGAGCGGTAGGCAAGGACCTTTTCTTCGACCACTGTGTCCCCTGGTTCGCATTCGTGGTCCAGGGTGATGACGCCGTAGGTCCAGCCGCGGCGGCGGTACACGACCGACGGCGTGTTGGTGGCCTTGTCGACGAAGAGATAGAAGTCGTGGCCCACAAGCTCCATGTTGTCCACGGCGTCGTCAAGCGTCATGGATGCAGCGGGAAAGACCTTGCGCCGGATCAGCACCGGCGAATTACCGGCCGGGATGTCGTTCTCGACATCGTAGGGGGACTTTTCCTCGGCTGCCTGCGCGGATTCGCTCCAGCGGTTGGCCTCAAGGTACAGCGGCTCGTGTGCGCTGGCGGGTTCGAGGGAAGCGGTGGCTTCACGGACAGCCTTGGGGGTGTGGCGGCCATGGTGGACCTTTTTGCGGTCCTTTGCGCGGCGGAGCCGTTCAAGCAATTTGTTGTAGGCGAGGTCAAAGGCGGCAAATTTGTCTGCGGCGCTCGCTTCGGCGCGGATTACAGGGCCCCGGCCCAGGACTGTCACCTCGACGGTCAACTGGTCGCCGGTCTGCCGGGCATTGGTCTCCTTGGAGACTTTCGTATCGACCCGCTGGATCTTGTCGCCAAGCGATTCGATCTTCGCGATCTTTTCCCCGGCGTACTCGCGGAACCGGTCTGAAACGGTCAGATTTCGTCCGCTGATCATAAACTCCATGGTGCCCTCCAAATGACTTCGGTGACACGACGGCGGCGCTTCCTTGGGCCGGGCTGTCTGACAGTCGAGCCCCTCTCCGAGCCGCCATCGAAAGGTACATTCTGTTCTTGGTACCCACCACCGACGTTAGTTCATAGCCACCTGTTATTCATCCTTTCCCGGTTTATTTTTTTCTAAGTCATGGCTCCTCCCGTGCGGTGCGGGGGCCGGAGCGGCGGGGCCGGAGGCATCGGTCGGGCGTGTCGCCGCAAGCACGACGGCGCCCCTCACCTGGGCGCCGGCGACATGCAGGGCACGGGCTGCTTCGCCGATGGTGGCGCCGGTTGTCAGGACGTCATCGATGATGATGCAGGGACGCCCCTGGACCCTTTGGCGGCTTCCCGGAGGGACCCGCATGGAACCTCTGACCCGTTGCGCGCGGGCTCCCCTGCCCAGTCCTTTTTGGCCGCCCATACGGCCGGGGAACAGGAGGCCGGGTCCTGGCTTCCTGGCCAGGACATCCGCAATTTCGAGCCCCGGCAACTGCCGTGCCGCTTCTTTCAGGAGCAGGTGGACCGGACTGAAGCCCCGGTTGAGGTAGGCGGCGGTGCCGGTGGGGACCGGAACCAGCAGGATCCCGCTGCGGCCCCGGGCTGCAGCGCTGACCGCCGCCGCAAGTGCCCTGCCCAGACTCATGCGAAGCTGGTGCTGGCCGTGCCGTTTGAAAGACAGCAGGCCCTGGGCCAGTTCGTCCCGGTACACACCCGCGGCAACCACCGGCAGCATGATGGTCCCGTCGACGTCCATCAAAGCGGGTGCCCCGCTTTCAGCCCGGAAGGGGCTCCGGGCCAGCCGGCGGATGCGGCTGCCGCAGGATGCGCAGAGCGTGCGGTCCTCCGCACCGCAGCAAACACAGTGAACCGGCACCGCCAAGGCCAGGAGATCCGCTGCTGCGCCGGACAGCCAGTCCGCAAGGCGCAGGAGGACGGCCGCGTGCTCGTCCCGGTGCAGGGCCGGGAACGGAGGTGGCGGATGAAGGTCCGGGTCCATCCTCCGGGTATCCCGGGGGCCTGGCCCCGTTGTGCCGCCTCCGCCTGATTTGCCGTTCACTCTTCCACCATGCATCAGGTACGCCCGGCGGTCCTGGCCCCTGCGCAGCTATGTGGACAAGTCCGCCAGCGCCGGCACGCCGGAACGGGTACGGCGTGGAAAGCAAGGGCTTGGAAGCCGGCCTCAGCCCGGAAAAGCGGGATCGATTGGGCCCTTGATCTGCGGCGACCAACCGTTGCCCAGCCGCTGGAAGATCCCCTCTCCGGACTGGACATAGATATCGTCCGCACCGTTCCCGGCGCTGATGGCAACCAGCCCGGGCCAGGGAGCAAGCTGCTGCGGCTGCCCTGAGGCGAGCGAGAGAAGTTCCGGCGTGACGTTGGCCCCGGCTGCCCCCTTCATGACGACAACAGTGGTGCCATTCACCCAAACCCCCTGGTCGGGATCGCCGGCGCTGGCCAGGGTGATCGGAGCCGTCAGTTCGCGCGGCGTGCCGTCACCGGCGCGGATCACACCCGTCACCTGCACCTTGGATTTCCCGTTCTGTTCAGAGATGACCAGGGCGCGCACGCCGTCGCGCGAGATGCGGAATTCCTTCACCGTCCGGCCGGCAAGCCACGACGGCGCCAGCGTCACCGACGGGACAGGCGCCCCTTCGGCCACGCCGGTGGGGTGGAACGCCACGACTTCGGTGGCGCCGGAACCCCCGGGGCCCGCCGTCCACACCCAGTCGCTGACGCTGAAGGACGGCCTGCTGAGGGTCGCGCGTGTGGTCAGGGCACGCGCAGGTTGCCCCGGGCTAATGCTGTAAAGCGTGGTGCGGCCGTCGTTGAGGAAGGCTGCCGTCTGCGACACCGGAGATTCTGCCGGATAGCGCGGGTTGAGGGCCGAGACCGGCTGCATGTCGGGCAACGGTGAAACCCGGTTGTTCTCATAACGCACCAGCTCGTTGCCACTGATGGCGATCTGGCGCGACGGCACGGTCCTGTCCAGCACCGGAGGAAGGACCGATCCGTTGTCCTCCACGCGCACCAGGTCCTGGTTGGCGCGCAGTTCAACATTGACCACATCCGGCTGGCTGCGGAAGGTCAAGGTCAGCTGCATCTGCATGCGCAGCCGGTCCTCCGCCGAGGTTTCCGTCAGCTCCTTGGCGGTCAGGTCCACCTGCGCGGCCCCGGAGACCACCGGAACGGATTCACGGGCCAGCTTGATGCCAGAAGGGAACGCGCTGGCGACGGCGCCGCGCAGGTAGGGCGCCGGACCGGACAGCAGCGCGCTGGTCATCGCTTTGACGGTCTTGTTTTTCAAGAACCAGCGGACGTCCGGGATGGCGTAGGTAAAGGTGGGGTCGTAGAAGTAGATGGGATACGCCCCGTAGATGACTTTGAACGTTTCCTCGGCGATGGCGGTCCCGTCAGGAATTGCAGAGATGCGCCACTCGCCGTCCACCTGGGTCACGGTCACGGGAATACGTTCCACGGTGCCCGGCGGCGATTGGGTGGCGATGCCGTCAGCGTCCACGGTGTAGGAGACATCGAGCTCATAGTTGAAGACGTTCTCGGTGTCCGTGGGGACAACGCGCGCCTCGCGGTAGACGAGTGCGCGTTTGTCCGGTTTCCAGGACACGGCCGATGCCTGTGTCAGGTACTGCCGCGCCACCGCGTAGTCGTCCTCGTAGCCGCTGCCGGCCCGGTAGAAGTAGTCGATGATGGTCTCGGGTGACGCGCCGGGCTGCGGAGCTGCGGGCAGGAAGACGGGGGCACTGACGTTGCCGGCGCTGCTTTCGCTGCTCTTTCCCACCGGCCCCGAGGTGGGAATCCGTGCGCAACCCGCCAGGAGGACCATCAGCAGCGCGAGCAGTGCCGCCGGGTACCTGGTATGGCGGATGCCGGCCCTCATGGTGTCTCCTCCGGGGGCTGGACCGGAGCAGGCGCGGCCGCACCTGTCTGCAGCAGCAGCATGTTCTTGTAGTCCTGTTCCGCAGGGATGGTTCCCGGCGCCCCGGGTATGGTGGCGTCCTTCGGTTCCAGCTGGACAGGCGACTCGGTAATCGCACCGTCCTGGCGCAACGGCAGGGTCAGCCGGAAGTTGGCACCGTCGCCCTTCCTCCCCCACGCCTGCAGCCAGCCGTGGTGCAGCTTGGTGTCCTCCATGGCGATGGAGAGCCCCAGCCCGCTGCCTCCCGTGGTGCGGGCGCGGGCAGGATCGGCGCGCCAGAACCTGTCGAAGACGCGGGCGGCCTGGGCCTGGTCCATCCCGATGCCGTGGTCCCTGACGGCAACCCCTACAGCCGTTTCATTCACCGCAACGGTGACGGTCACCGGCCTGCCCTCGCCGTGCTCCACGGCGTTCAAGATGAGGTTGCGCAGGATGCGGTCGATCCGGCGGGCGTCCATTTCCACGATGACGGCGTCTTTGGGTGCCGTAAAGAGGATTTCCGAGCCGTATTCCGCAGCCACCGGGGCGGCCCCTTCGATGACGTGGGCAATGACCTGGAGGAGGTCCTCAGGTTCGGCATCGAGGACTGCTACGCCTGCATCGAACCGGCTGATTTCGAGCAGGTCCGAAAGGAGCGACTGGAACCGCTCCACTTGGTTGTAAAGCAGCTCGGCGGACCGTTTGTTGATCGGATCGAAATCGTCACGGGCGTCATAGAGCACTTCCGCAGCCATCCGGACCGTGGTCAGGGGCGTCCTCAGCTCGTGCGAAACGTCCGATACAAAGCGCTGCTGCATCTGCGAGAGCGTGGCCAGCTGGGTGATTTGCTCCTGCAGGCTGGCCGCCATGTGGTTGAAGGAGGCCCCAAGGCGGGCCACTTCGTCCTCGCCCTTTACCACCATGCGCTCCTGCAGTTGGCCGGCGGCGAGCTTTTCGGAAACCATGGCAGCGTGGCTTACCGGGCTGACCACGTTGCGCGTGACATACCAGGCCACGGCGCCGATCAGGAGGACCAGTACCGCACCGCCGGCCCAGAGGACGCTTTGGATCTCATTCAGTGTTTGCTGCGCGGTGTTGAGGTCGTAGATAAGGTACAGCTCGTAGACGGTGCCGTTGAAGGTGACCTTGTTTCCGACGGCGATGCCCGGCCGGTCTTCGGTCCCCACCGGGATGACGGTGGACGCCCAGTACTGGTCCTTGCCCGATTCCTGGACAGCCTTGCGCAGCTCCGGAGGGATGACGCTGACCGTTAGTTGGTCGGACGCGCGGGACTCGACCCACCGGTTACGGGGTTTTGTCTGGTTGGGCATCGCTTCGAAGACATAGCGCCGCTGGATGACCGAACCGCGCCCTTCCACGGCGCTGAGGGTGTCGGAAACCAGGGTGATGACGCTGGACTGGTCGGTGACCTGGGCGCCGTCGAACGTTTCCTGCACCTGCTTGACGTTGTAGCGTGTCTCGGATTCGGCCTGCGTCAGCCGCTCCTGGAAGAGGTTGTTGGCGATCTGGTTGGACAGGTATGCCCCGACGACGGCAAACGATGTGACGGCCAGCATCAGGGTGGTGAGGACGGTTCGGAACTGCAGGGACCGGCGCCAGCGCTGCTGCAGCGCCCGGCCGAGGTACCTCAGCCCCGGAAGGAACCTGCGGACACCGGTGCCGACCAGCCGTGCCACGCGCAGCGCCACGATGAGCGCGCGGCGCTGCCAGATCCGGGCACGGAACACCACATGCCGAAGACCCGGTGCCGGTGTGCTGCCGGGCCCAGGCGCGTCGTGCGGTTCGCCGGCCGGGGAAGTCCCGTCCTGGGCGGCGGGGTCAGACCCCTGCTTTGTAGCCGACACCACGCACCGTCAATACAACTTCCGGGGCCTCCGGGTCCTGTTCGATCTTGGACCGCAGGCGCTGGACATGGACGTTGACCAGGCGGGTATCGGCGGCGTGGCGGTAGCCCCAGACCTGCTCCAGCAGCAGTTCCCGGGTGAAGACCTGCCACGGCTTGCGGGCGAGCGCCACCAGCAGGTCGAACTCCAGGGGGGTCAGGGAAATGCGCTCGCTGCCCCTGCTGACGGTGTGGCCGGCGACGTCGATGGTGATGTCCGCGATCTTCAGCGTTTCGGGGGCCTTCTGGTCGCCGGGGCGGAGGCGGGCGCGCACGCGTGCCACCAGTTCGGCGGGCTTGAACGGCTTGGGCACGTAGTCATCGGCACCGGATTCCAGTCCGCGAACGACGTCGGAGGTATCGGACTTGGCGGTCAGCATGACGATGGGGACGTCTGACTCGCCGCGAATCTGCCGGCATACCTCGATACCGTCCATGCCGGGAAGCATGAGGTCGAGCAGGACAAGGTCGGGCCGCGATGAGCGGAAAACGTCGAGTGCCTGGGCGCCGTCGGCGCAAAAGACCGGCTCGAAGCCGTCATTACGGAGGACAATTCCAATCATCTCGGCCAGCGCTTCGTCATCATCTACCACCAGAATGCGTGCCTTCATAGCTATATATTCCCTTATCGGGATGGGTTTGTCGTGTTGAGCGGCCTCCCGGCATGGCGGGACACTAGGCCGCCCGACGCCGGAACTATAGTCTTGGGGTCATGCCCAGCACGGCGGGTGCGCGCTTTTCCGGTGCGCGGCCCGTGGGGCAGGCGGACTGATATGGGGGAGGAAATCAGTGTCACCACACGAGCCGGGTCACGGGAACCCGCCGGAAGAGCCGGGCAAGGACCACAGCGATGGCGACGGCGGCCCCTCCGGTGCAGGCGCCGGCAGTCCTGGGCGGCCTGCCTGGGAGCAGCCGTGGGCGCCTCCGGCAGGACAGCCAGGCAATCCCCAGCGGCAAGGCTTGCCGGCACCCGGGTGGGACGGGAATGGAACGTGGCAGCAGCCGACGCAGCCGGCGCAGTGGCCGCAGAGCGCGCAGTACCCGAACGGGGAACCCTCACGTCCGGCAGGGACCTATCCCGGAGCGCCCTATGCCGGGCAGCCCTACAGCGGACCTTCCTACGGTGGCCAGCCCTACACGGGCTCCCCGTATAACCAGCCGCCCGGCCCGGCCGGCCCTTTTGGAGCCGGCCCTTACGGGCAACCGCGGTATGCGGCCCCGCCTAAACCGGGCATCATTCCCTTGCGTCCGTTGATGTTCGGGGAAATCCTGGACGGCTCGTTCCAGTCACTCCGGCGCAACGCCAAGGCGATGCTCGGCGCGGGCCTCCTGGCACAATCCCTGTCAGCCATCCTCGCCGCGGTGCTCACTGGACTGCTCGCAACGTCGTCCGGGTCCATTGAGGCCTGGGCGGAAAGGGCCAGCAGCCGCGACGTCGCGTCGTTGGGGATTGGGCTGATGGTGACCTTTGCCGTGCTGTCCATCCTTTCCGTGTTCATGTCAGTGGTCCTCCAGGGTGCCATGGTGGTCCCTGTGGCCCGGTCCGTCCTGAACCGTCCCACCGGCTTCAGGCGCATGCTGTCGCTGGTGCGTCCGCGGATTGGAGCATTGGCCAGGCTCGCGGCGGTCCTGGTGGCGGCGGCGCTGGCTGCCACGGCGTTGTTCTTCGCCATCATCGTTCTCCTGTTCTCGAACGTCCGGGGTGCGGCGGCCCTGCTGGTCATCCCGCTGATGTTCGGTTTCGGCGCGGTGTTCCTCTGGGTGGCGATCAAGCTCATGGTGGCCCCTGCCGCCGTCGTCATCGAAGAAATCGGGGCCCTTGACGGTCTTAGGCGCTCGTGGGCCCTCACCCGGGCAAACTGGTGGCGCATCCTGGGCATCACCCTGGTGGTGGGCATCCTGGTCGCTGTCATCACCCAGGTAGTGCTGATCCCGGCAAGCCTGCTGCCCACCGTGCTGTCCGGCGTGGTCTCGCCCCATGGCGGCAACGGACAGGACGCAACGCTGACCGTAGCCGTCAGCATCATTACCACGGTGGTCGGTGCGTTGGTGGGCGCGGTGGGTTATGCGTTCCAGACGTCCGTGATGGCATTGCTCTACATGGACCTGCGCATGCGCAAGGACGGGTTGGATATCGCGCTGCTGCAGGACATGGAGACCGGCGCCGATCCTGACGGCATCCCGGGCCGGAAGGCCGTCGGCGCTGACCCCTACCCCTACCCCGGATACGGAACGGCGCCGGGGGCATGGCCCTATGGCCGCTGAACCGCCGGTGCTGCCCGGTGCCGACGAGGCACGGCGGTGGGCGGCAGAAGAATTGGCCAAACCTGAATACCGTGAGGCTGCCCCGTCCTGGCTGGACAGCCTCTGGCGGAACTTCCTGGACTGGCTGCAGTCCCTGGACGGCTCCCCGGGCGACGCTGCTCCGGTACCCAGCCCGGTCATTGCCCTCGTCATTGCCGCGATTATCGCAGCTGCGGTCATCCTTGCCCGTCCCCGGTTGAACGCCCGGGTCCGGCAGGCCAGGGACGTCTTCGAAAGGGAAACCGTTTTGACCGCCGCGGACTACCGGAACCGCGCTGAAACCGCAGCCGCAGCCGGACGGTGGGGGGACGCCGTCGTCGACCGTTTCCGGGCGGTGGTCCGCAGCGCCGAGAACCGGACCATTCTTGATACGCAGCCTGGCAGGACCGCCGATGAGGCCGCGAACGCCTTGTCAGTGCCGTTCGCCGGTGAAGCCGGGCGCCTTGCCCGGGCGGCGGCTACTTTCGATGGCATCCGTTACGGGAGCCGCGCAGCGGACAGCGCCGACTACCAGGACATGGTGGCTCTCGATGGCGCACTGGACGCCGCGAAGCCCGTCGCGGGCATGGTGCCGCTGCAGTGAGCGGGCCGACGACCACCGGAGCCGGGCCGGCGCAGGAAACACAGCAGTCCCCCGGCACTCCCACGGGGGACGGAAGCCTCCGCGCCGGAAGGTTCCTGGCCTGGCTGCGGCGGCACCGGGCCATCGCCGCAGCCGCGGCCATTGTGGCAGTTGCGCTCGCCCTGATCATCGGCACGCAGCTCGCCCCCAAGGGTGACACGCTCCGCCTCTCCGTCCACAACGCAGGGCCGGAAGGCGCCAGGGCACTGGGCGAAATCCTGGGACGGCACGGAGTCTCGGTCCATACCCCCGCCCGGTTCGACGCCGCGCTGGATGACCTGCGCTCCAGTTCCTCCGCCACCCTCCTCCTTTACGACCGGTATGGCGTCCTGGACGCACAGCAGCTGGCCGGCCTGGTGGCCGCTGCCGGCCGCGTGGTGGTGGTGGCCCCCAGGCTGGAAACCCTTTCCGCCCTCGACAGCGGCATCCACCAGGCCGGCGTCGTCCCCGATGCCTCTCCAGTCCTCGACCCCGGCTGCGCCCAGCCTGACGCCGAGGCAGCGGGACAGGTGACAGGCCGGGGAGGATTTGTCTACGACGGCGGCACCACCTGTTACCGCGCCGCAGGCACCGCCGGGATGCTTGCCGTCAGCGCGGATGGACGGTTGGCCGTCCTGGGCAGCACGGCTGTCCTGGGGAACGACAAACTGGACGAGCTGGGAAACGCCGCGCTGGCGGTCCGGACACTCGGCGCCTCGCGGGACCTCGTCTGGTACCTGCCGTCGATCGAAGACGCAACGGCGGACGGAGCCGGGAAAACCCTCGACGACCTCGCACCGGGCTGGGCCCGTTTCCTGGGACCCTGGCTGCTGGTGGTGGCGCTCGCCGCCATCATGTGGCGGGGACGCCGGCATGGTCCGCTTGTGTTCGAGCCGTTGCCGGTGGTGGTCAAGGCTGTTGAGACGGCAGAGGGACGGGCACGGCTCTACCAGGACTCGCGTGCGGTCGGGCAGGCCCGGGACAACCTGCGGGCCGGCCTGCTGGTGCGGCTCGCCGGGAAACTGCGCCTTGGCCCGGGCGCCACGGCCGAGGAAACGATTGCGGCGGCGGCCCGGCTGCTTGGCACGGATCCCGCCGGCGTCCGCACGTTGATTAACGAACACCCCACAACTGAAGCCCGGCTGGTGGCCTGGTCCCAGGCCCTGGACAAACTGGAGAAAGAGGTCATGACCCGATGAGTGAACAAAGCAGTGGCCCGGGAATCCTCAACCCCGTGGGCCCCAACAGCCCTGCGGACGACGACGGCGCCCGGCAGGCGTTGCTTGCTGTCCGGCGCGAGGTGGCAAAGGCAGTGGTGGGACAGGATGCCACCGTCACTGGCCTGCTGATTGCCCTGCTTTCGCAGGGCCACGTGCTGCTTGAGGGGGTACCGGGTGTAGCCAAGACCCTGCTGGTCCGGGCCCTTTCCTCCGCCTTAAGCCTGGATACCAAGCGGGTGCAGTTCACACCCGACCTCATGCCGGGCGACGTCACCGGCTCGCTGGTTTACGACTCCCACACGTCCGACTTCAGCTTCCGGGAAGGACCGGTCTTCACCAACCTCCTGCTGGCGGACGAGATCAACAGGACACCGCCAAAGACCCAGGCTTCGCTCCTGGAAGCCATGGAAGAGCGGCAGGTCTCCGTGGACGGGCTGTCCAGGCGGCTGCCGGCACCGTTCCTGGTGGCAGCCACACAGAACCCGGTGGAATACGAGGGCACCTATCCCCTCCCCGAGGCACAGCTGGACCGGTTCCTGCTGAAACTCACCATGCCCCTGCCCGGGCGCGGTGAGGAGATCGAGGTAATCCGACGCCATGCCGCCGGATTCGATCCCCGGGACCTGGCAGCAGCCGGCGTCCGGGCGGTGGCGGGCGTGGAAGACCTGGACCGGGCACGGGATGCAGTGGCCCGGGTAGCGGTGGAGCCGGAAATCATCGGCTACATCGTGGACCTGGTGCGTGCCACCAGGGCCGCCCCCTCCTTCCAGCTTGGGGTCTCACCGCGCGGCGCCACTGCCCTGCTTAACACTTCCAGGTCCTGGGCCTGGCTCTCGGGCCGTCCGTTCGTCACCCCGGACGACGTCAAGGCGCTGGCCCTGCCCTGCCTGCGGCACCGGGTGGCCTTACAGCCCGAAGCCCAGATGGACGGAGTCAGGGTGGACGACGTCCTGGGCAGCATCCTGGCCTCCGTCCCCGTTCCCCGCTGATGGCCGTCTCGGGGCGCTTCGTGGCGGTGGTGCTGCTGGGGCTGGTGCCGGTGCTGCTGTTCCCGGGATGGCCGGCCATTCTCACCACGACCGCCGTGCTCGTTGCCATGCTGGGTACCGACCTGCTGTTTGCCGGGTCCCCCGGGCGGGTGGCTGCGGTACGTGCGGAGCCGCAGAACGTCACCCTCAACAACGCGGTGGAGGCCGCCCTCACGCTCCACAACGGAGGTACCCGCCGGCTCCGGGGCTCGTTAAAGGACGGGTGGCAACCTTCCGCCGGGGCGCAGGACCCGGTCCAGGACATCGACGTCCCGGCCGGCGAAAGCAGGCGGTTCGCTGTCAGGCTCCGCCCGGCCCGGCGCGGAGACCTCAAGGCACCACACGTGACAATACGGTCCTATGGTCCGCTCGGCCTGGCAGCCCGACAGCTGACCATCGACTGCCCCGGCTCGGTGCGGGTACTGCCGCCCTTCCATTCGCGCCGGCACCTGCCCTCGAAGCTGCGGAAGCTCCGCGAACTCGATGGAAAGGCCGCCGTCCAGATCCGCGGAGCCGGCACCGAGTTCGACTCCCTGCGCGACTACGTCCGTGGCGATGACGTGCGGTCCATCGACTGGCGGGCCACGGCACGGCGTTCCTCCGTGGTGGTCCGCACGTGGCGTCCGGAACGGGACCGGCGGGTGGTCATGGTCCTGGATACGTCCCGCACGTCCGCGGCGAGGATCGCCGACGAAACGCGGCTGGACACCGGGATCGAGGCTGCGCTCCTCCTGGGCGTCCTTGCCGAACGTGGCGGCGACCGGGTGGATTTCCTGGCCTTTGACCGCAGGGCCCGGGCGCGTGCCGGTTCTGCGGGCCAGGGCAACATCCTGGGCCCGCTGGTCCAGGCCATGGCGCCCCTGGAAGCCGAGTTGATCGAGATGGACTGGCCGGCGGTGCCGGCGCAGGTCCGCGCCGTCTCCGCGCACCGGTCCCTGGTGGTACTGCTGACCTCGCTGGACAGCGGAGCACCCGAAGAAGGGCTTCTGCCTGTGGCGGAGCGGCTGGCGGGCCGGCACGCAGTGGTGGTGGCTGCCGTCCGCGACCCCCAGCTGGGGACCATGCTCCGGGAACGCAGCGACGCCACCGGTGTGTTCCGGGCGGCTGCCGCCGAGCGCGCACTCCTGCAGCGCGCGGCGGTTACCGCGGAACTGCGCCGCTACGGCGTCGAGGTGGTGGATGCGGAGCCCCATGACCTGCCGTCCCAGCTTGCGGACATGTACATCCGGCTCAAGGCTGCCGGTAGATTGTGAAACCGGAGGCAGACAGCGCCACCGCAGGCAACAGGAGGTCCACGTCATGAGCGTCCCCATTTACCGGCAGGCCCTGGGTCCGGAGTTTTCCCGGCTGCAGCCCGAGCTGCAGGAGTACTTCTCGCTGGCCCCGGGTTCCGGGCAGTACGGGGTAGGGGAAGGAACGTTCGAAGTCGTGGGGTGCCGCCAGCGGTGGCTTCGCCCTTTGCTGGGGCTGGCTGGGGGCGAGGAAGCCTTTTTCCCTGAATATGGTGAGAACATCCCGTTCCGGATCGAAAACCACGCCCACCAGGATCCGTTCGGCCGGTCCAGCCTCACAGCGCGCCGCGAAATCCGGTTTCCGGGTCGCACCAGGCTTTTCCAGGACACGACAAGCGTCACCAACCGGGGCGGCAGCCCCCAGCTGGTGGACTACGTGGGACGCTACCGGCGGCTAGTTACGGACCTGAACCTGAGCGTCACGGCCGGAGGCAGGCTGCGTGGCGTCTCGGAGGCGTCGAGGTTGTTCGCAGGCCCGCTTCGGGTGCCGCTTCCGGCTGCGCTGGACGCAAAGGCCTACGCCGAGCAGTGGTGGGATCCGGCCGAGGGCAGTAACGGGCGGCACCGCATCCAGGTAAAGGTCATCCAGCCGCAGATCGGCTTGGTCCTGGTGTACGCCGGGGCCTTCGACTACCGTCTGCGACCCTATGCCGGCGGCAGCTCCGCCCAAAGCTTCCTCCCCCGCTACGCCCAGCCGGACCGCTGGGAGAACAGGATCTAGCTACCCCAGCGCCCGCTGGTTCAGGCCGTCCGCCACCTGGGTGAGCCTGCCCAGGACGGCAGTGGCTTGTGCAGGTGTCTTTGCGGCCAGCCCTGCCGAAGGCGTTACCCGGACTGCGGCCAGCAGTGACGGTGGCAGTCCCAGCTGCCGCCACGGTCGCCAGATGGCCTCCACGACATCGCCAACCTTGGGCAGCGCCCCGACAGCGGGCACATCCAGGGCGCCGGCCCAGAATTGCTTGCCGGCTTCAACCGCTCCTGCCACCTGTTCCCACTGGCGGTTGGTCAGGGCCTTCAGCGGCAACGCGACGCCGTCGGCCCCGGATGTGAGCGCCAGCTCGATCGGAGCTTCGATTTCAGGGAACGACACCACAACTCCAGTGGCGCCTGCCGCGCGCAGCGCGTCCAGGACAAGGCGCCATGACTCACGTACTTCCGATGCTGCAACTGCCCGGAGGGTACGGTAACCGCTGGCCGTGGGGATTGTGCCGGCCAGCACGGCGGCAATGGCAGGTTCGTCCACCTGCACCACCAGCCGGGCGCCGGGAACGGCCGCTGCCACACGGGTGAGGTAACTGCCGACTCCGGCTGCCAGCGACGCTGCCAGATCCCGGCGGGCGCCGTAGTCCAGCAGTGCGCGTTCGCCGTTGTGCAGGTACAGGCCGGCGGCAAGGCTCAGCGGTCCCACCAGCTGAACCTTCAGTTCCTCCGGCGATACGTCTTCGGCGCCGGCGACGTCGGCCAGGACGTTCAGGTCGGTGGACAATGCCGATGCTGCCCGGCGCATGTCCTTGCCCGGGCGGTCCACGAGCCGCCAGCCGTGCGGCTGGACATCCACAGCGAGTTCTTCCAAGAGGGAGGCTGTGCGGCCCAGGGCGTCGGACCCGACACCGCGGTCCGGCAGTTCGGCCAGGAAGGGAAGGTGCGGGCTGCCAAGCTCGCCGCGGATGATGCGGGCGGCTTCGAGCGGGTCGTCACCCGGCCACGGGCCCAGGCCGGTGGCGGTGACTTCCCTGGCAGTAGCTTCTTCCTGAAGGGGCGCGGCCGGACCCCGGCTGCCCCCTGGTTCGTGCTGTTCCCGGCTCACGCCAGCGCGGAGGTCTGCGGCCGCTGGCCGGACGAGGCCTGATGGTCCTCTGCGATCGCCTCGTGGTGGCGGATCACCTCACCGATGATGAAGTTGAGGAACTTCTCCGCGAACGCCGGGTCAAGGTGGGCGTCCTCGGCAAGCCGGCGCAACCGGGCAATCTGGGCCGCTTCACGTCCGGGGTCACCGGCGGGGAGTCGGTGGGTCGCTTTCAGGAAGCCCACCTTTTGCGTGGCCTTGAAGCGCTCCGCGAGAAGGTAGACCAAGGTGGCATCAATGTTGTCAATGCTGGAGCGGATGGACAGCAGTTCAGCCATCACCGATTCGTCCACGTGGCCTGCAAGCGAGCTGGCGGAGGGATCAAAATCGTCGGCGCCAGGAGAGCTGGGGGTGTGCTGCGTCATGGCTCCAGTCTATGGGAGTGGAGGGAGCCGCCGCGGGTGTGAAGCGCCGGTGCCGGCCGTCAGCCGGTACCGGCGCTTCATGCTGTGGCAGACCCGGGGTCAGATGCCCAGGAGTGCCCGGTGTTCCTCGCGCCGTTTGGCCTGTTCAGCCGGGTCAGGCACGGGCAGGGAGGCGATCAGCCGCCGCGTGTAGTCATGTTGCGGGTTGCCCATGACCTGGCTGCCGATCCCCTGTTCCACCAGCTTGCCCTTGTACAGGACGCCGACCCAGGATGACAGGATGTCCACCACTGCCAGGTCGTGGCTGATGAACAGGCAGCCAAAGCCAAACTCCTCCTGGATGTCCCGGAACAGCTCCAGGACCTTCGCCTGGACCGATACGTCCAGGGCCGACGTCGGCTCATCAGCGATCAGCAGGCGCGGGTTCAGGCTCAGGGCACGCGCCAGCGATGCCCGCTGCCGCTGGCCGCCGGAGAGTTCGTGGGGGTAGCGTCCCGCGTACGACGCCGGCAACTGGACAGATTCCAGCAACTCACCGACGCGCTTGCGCGCCTGGGCCTCGCTAGGCCTCGTGTGGATGAGCATGGGCTCAGCGATGCAGTCCCCGATGGTCAGTTGGGGGTTGAAGGAAGCCGCCGGGTCCTGGAATACGAAACCGATATCCTTGCGCAGCGGCTTGAACGTGCGCTCCCGGAGGTTCAGCATCTCGTAGCCGAGCACCTTGAGGCTTCCGCCGGTGGTCCGGTTGAGCCCGGCGATGGCACGGCCGATCGTCGTCTTCCCGGACCCCGATTCCCCGACCAAGCCAAAGACCTCACCCCTGGACAGGGTGAAGCTGACGCCGTCCACGGCTTTGAAGGCCGGCGTCCCGAGCCGCCCGGGATACTCGATCACCAGGTTGTCGGCAGCAACCAACACTTCCTCATCCTGGTAGCGCCGCTCGGTGAGGCCTTCCGACGCCGAATTCCGGCCCAGGTGCGGCACTGCGGCAAGGAGGTTCCGGGTGTAGTCCTGCTTTGGTTCAGCAAAAAGCGTCTTCGCGGTGGCTTCCTCCACGATGTCGCCCTGGTACATCACCACCACGCGGTCCGCCAGGTCCGCCACCACGCCCATGTTGTGCGTGATCAGCACGATGGATGTGCCGTACTTGTCCCGCAGGTCCCGGAGGAGTTCCAGGATTTCCGCCTGCACGGTGACATCCAGGGCGGTGGTGGGTTCATCGGCCACAATGAGCCCCGGGTTCAAAGCCAGGGCTGCGGCGATCACCACGCGTTGCTTCTGGCCACCGGAAAACTGGTGCGGGTAGTAATTGACGCGGTGCCCGGGGTCCGGGATACCGACTTTGCCCAACGCCTCAATGGCACGGGCCTTGGCTTCCTTCGCCGATACCCGTCCCCCGCCGTTGGCGTTGGCGTGGGCGCGGATGCCCTCGGCGATCTGCCATCCCACGGTGAACACGGGGTTCAGGGCGGTGGATGGTTCCTGGAACACCATGGCTACGTCCCGGCCGCGGATCTGGCGCAGCCGGCCGGGGCTGAGGCTGATGACGTTGGCGCCGTTGATCAGCACCGCGCCGGAGCTCACCGCCGTTTCCGGAAGCAGGCCCAGGATGGTCTTGGCGGTGACGGTCTTTCCGGAACCGGATTCCCCCACGATGGCAACGACCTCGCCCGCTTTGACGTCGAGGCTGACATCCTTGACGGCGTATACATCGCCGCCGTCCGTAGCGAACGTGACCTTCAGGTGATCGATATCGAGGACTGTCTTCCGTTCCGGGTCCTGCCGGCCCGGCAAGGGATCACTGTTGACGGTCATTGTGCTCTCACTTCCAGTTCAATTGCCGCCTGCGCAGCGGAGGGACCACCGTCATCCTTGCGGCCTGACCGCTTGCGGCCGCGGAGCCGCGGATCGTTGAGGTCGTTGATGCTTTCGCCCACCAGTGTCAGCCCGAGGACTGTCCAGACGATGGCCAGGCCTGGGAACAGCCCTGTCCACCAGATGCCGGACGTAGTGTCGGCGAGCGCCTTGTTCAGGTCGAAGCCCCATTCCGCTGCCGAGCTGGGTTCGATGCCGAAGCCCAGGAAGCCCAGCCCGGCCAGGGTCAGGATGGCTTCGGAGGCGTTGAGGGTGAAGATCAGCGGCAGCGTACGGGTGGCGTTGCGGTAGATGTGGCGCGTCATGATGCGGACATTCGATGCGCCCACCACCTTGGCGGATTCGACGAAGGGTTCAGCCTTGAGCCGGATGGTCTCGGCGCGGATCACCCTGAAGTACTGCGGGATGAACACCACCGTGATGGAGATGGCGGCAGCCAGGATGCCGCCGAACAGGCTGGACTGCCCACCGCTGATGACGATGGCCATGACGATGGCAACCAG
The DNA here is from genome assembly GCF_056396685.1 of Pseudarthrobacter sp. 05T312. Lineage (NCBI taxonomy): Bacteria > Bacillati > Actinomycetota > Actinomycetes > Micrococcales > Micrococcaceae > Pseudarthrobacter > Pseudarthrobacter sp. 05T312. The sequence continues at coordinate 720,479 of NZ_JBFTLY010000001.1, read as the reverse complement.
CAGTGACGGGAAGGCATAGATGGCGTCCGCCACGACCACCAGGACGCGGTCAAGCCATCCCCCGATGTAACCGCTCACCAGGCCAAGGATGACACCGGCGAAAATGGAGAGCACAACAGCCACGATGATGACCAGGAGAGCCGTCTGGGTTCCCCAGATGACCCGCGACAGGACGTCGTAGCCGCCCACCGTGGTACCCAGGAGGTGCTTGCCGCCGGGAGCCTGTTGGGTGGGGAAGCTGCCGTCGGCGTCCGACAGCTGCGCGAATCCGTAGGGTGCCAGCAGGGGCGCAGCCAGCGCGGTAACCAGGAAGATGCCGGTGAGGACGAGGCCCACCACCAGCATGAAGCGTTGGAGCCCGACGCTTTTGTTGAAGTGCGAAACAACCGGCAGCCGCCGGAACAGGCTCGCCCGCGGGTTGGTGACGGGTTCGAGAGTTGTGTTGGTGGACATTCCTAGTACCTCACGCGGGGGTCGATCAGCGCGGCGATGATGTCCACGATGAAGTTGGTGACGGCAACGATGACGGCCAGCAGCACCACAATGCCCTGGACGGCGACAAAGTCGCGCGCCGTGAGGTAGTTGGCCAGCTGGAAACCAAGGCCTTTCCATTCGAAGGTGGTCTCCGTCAGCACTGCTCCGCCGAGGAGGACAGCGATCTGCAGGCCCATGACCGTGATAATCGGGATGAGGGCGGGCTTGTAGGCGTGCTTGGTGACCAGCCGGAACTCGCTGACGCCGCGTGAGCGGCCGGCTTCCACGTAGTCCTTCCCGAGCGTGCCGATGACGTTGGTCCGGACCAGGCGCAGGAAGACCCCGGCGGTCAGGAATCCCAGTGCTACCGCCGGGAGGACCGCGTGGGACATGACGTCACCGAACGCGGCCATGTTGCCGCTGCGGAGGGCGTCCAGCCAGTAGATCCCGGTGGGGGCCCCGAGCGCGGTGAGGGACAGCTCGGTCCTGGTACCGGCGCGGCCGGCGACCGGAAGCCAGCCCAGCCACACGGAAAACACGAGCTTGAGCAGCATGCCGGCGAAGAAGACGGGGGTGGCGTAGAACAGGATAGCCAGGATCCGGAGCACCGCGTCCGGCAATTTGTCACGGCGGGAAGCCGCAACCATGCCCAGCGGGATGCCAACCAGCAGCGCCACGATGAGGGCGTTGATGGCCAGCTCAAGAGTTGCCGAGCCGTAGGTGGTCAGCATCTCGGTCACTTTACGGTTGTCCGAGAGGGTGGTGCCGAAGTTCCCGGTGACCAGTTGGCCCAGGTACTCAAAGTACTGCACCAGCAGGGGCCGGTCGTAGCCGGCGGCATGGATGCGTTCCTGCAGTTGGTCCGGAGGGAGCCGGCCGCCCATGGCGGCCGTGATGGGGTCGCCGGTGATCCGCATGAGGAAGAACACCATGGTGACGAGAATGAGGATGGTGGGGAAGATCAGCAGGAAGCGGACCAGGATGTACTGGCCCAGTCCACCGCCTGACTGCTTTTTCTTGGATGGAAGGAGAGCGTCGGCGTCACTGGGTGGCGCGTCAATCAAAGTTGTCATCGGTACCTGGATTCGTGGTGACCGGGAGCCAGCATTCCCCTCGGTGCTGGCTGGTGACGGGCGAAAGGCGGGACGCCGTTGCGGCGTCCCGCCTCTGGGCCGTCAGAGCCCGATGGGGGTGGAGTGCTTACTTGGACAGGACGCCAAGGCGGGTCTTGAAGGACGGATCAAGCGTCTTCTCGACACCCTTGACGTCCTTCCCTGCCACCAGCAGCTGCGAGCCCTGGAGCAGCGGCAACGTCGAGAGGTCCTTGGCAACAGCCGTCTGGACGTCACCAATCAGCTTCTGCCGTTCAGTCTTGTCCGGTGTGGTGAGCTGCTTCTGCACGAGGTCCGTGACAGTGGGGTTCTCGTAGTGGTTCTTCAGGAAGTTGCCCGGGATGAAGAACGGCGTGAGGTAGTTGTCCGCATCCGAGTAGTCCGGGAACCAGCCCAGCTGGTACACGGGGTAGGCGTCAGCGGTCCGGGCCTTGGAGTAGGTCACCCATTCGGTTGACTGCAGGTCGACCGTGAACAGGCCCGACTTCTCCAGCTGTTCCTTGACCATGGCGTACTCGTCACCGGAGGACTTGCCGTAGTGGTCCGGGTTGTACTGCAGCTTGATGTTCACCGGGCCGGTAACACCGGCATCGGACAGGGCCTTCTTGGCCTTGTCCAGGCTGGGCTTGCCGCTGCCGTCGCCGTACAGGTCCTTCATCGGCTGGGTTGCGCCTGGCAGGCCATCGGGGACAACGGAGTACGCCGGGACATAGGTGCCCTTGTAGACCTGGTCGGAGATGGCCTGGCGGTCCACAATGTCAGCCATGGCCTGGCGGACGGCGAGTGCCTTCGCCGGGTTGGCTTCGGGAGTCTTGGCTCCGAAAGGCATGGTGTCGAAGTTGAAGACGATGTAGCGCAATTCGCCGCCCGGGCCCTTGTAGACCTTGACCTTGGAATCCTTGTCCAGGTCTGCCGCGTCCGTTGCCGTCAGGCTGCGGCCGGCAACGTCGATGTTGCCGCCCTGGACATCCAGCTTGAGGTTGTTGGAGTCGGCGTAGTACTTGATGACCGCACTGTCATTGGCCGGCTTGCCCAGCAATCCGCTGTAATCCGCGTTCGCCTTGAGGCTGACCAGTTCGTTCTTCTTGTACGAATCAATGGTGTAGGGCCCGGCGAAGGGCTTGGCAGCAACGATGTCCTCGTCGCTCATCACCTTGTCGGCCGGGAAGACTTCCTCGTCGATGATGGGCCCGGTGTTGGTGCCCAGGACGCTCGGGAACACCTGGTCGTTGCCCGCCTTGAGGTTGAAGACCACCGTGGTGTCATCCTTGGCGTCAACAGACTTGAGGTTGGAGAGCAGTGACGCGGGCCCGTTGGGATCATTGATCTTGAGTACCCGGTCGTAGGAGAACTTCACGTCCGAGGCGGTCAGCGCGTGGCCGTTGGCAAACTTCAGGTTGGGCTTGAGCTTCACCGTGAATTCGGTGGGCGCGGTGAAGGACGCCGACTCCGCAATGTCCGGGCTGACCTCGGCAGAACCGGGCTTGGAGTTCATCAGGAACGGGTAGACCTGGTTCATGACCAGGAAGGAGCCTGCGTCGTAGGAACCGGCGGGGTCGAGGGTGACGACCTTGTCCGTCGTTCCGAAGGTGATGGCACCGCCGCCGCTGCCGCCGCTGGCCGTGCCACCGCCGCCGCCGCCCGATGGCCCGGTGCAGGCTGTCAGGGCCAGGGCGGAGATACCTGCCAGCGCGATGGCGCGGTGCAGGGCCGTTGTGCTCTTGATCATCTGTGAACTTCTTTCCGATGAGTACGCGCACGCCCGCGGTCACAGGTTGGTAGCCCCAGACGCCGGCGTGCAGTGCTGATTCCTAGATTGAATCAGAGAGTCAGCCCTCAGGACTGCCGTTTCTGTGAGTTCCAACACAAAATTTTCTTAAAAGTTACCCGGCAGGGTGCAACAGGCCCCGGCGAGACAGGAAACCCGGGCATGACAAAGCACCACCCCGGTCGGCTCGGGTGGTGCTGAAAAGGGTTGGGTTAGGGCGTTGCCCGCTGCAGGGACCGGGCGGCGTCGATGGTGGCCTGGCCCAGCACACGGCTGCCCTGGTACAGCACTACCGTCTGGCCCGGCGCCACGCCGCGCAGCGGGGTCACCAACCGGACAACCAGCTGGGTGCCGGCCTCGCCGGCCGCATTGGGTTCCATCCAAGCCGTGGCCGGGACCGGATCCCCATGTGCCCGCACCTGCGCGTAGCAGTCGAATTCGGCTCCGGACTCCACCTCGGCGATGGGAAGCCCGGCCCAGGAAACCTTGATGCCGCGGATCTCATCGATGGCCAGCAACGCCTCCGGACCCACCACCACTTTGTTTTCCTTGGGCCGGATTTCCAGGACGAAGCGGGGCTTGCCGTCTGCAGCCGGGGTTCCGAGCTTGAGCCCGCGCCGCTGGCCGACAGTGAAGGCGTTGGCCCCGGGGTGCTCCCCCACCTTGGCGCCGGTCTCATCCACAATGTCGCCGGTGGTCATCTCGATCTTTTCGGCAAGCCAGCCGGCGGTGTCGCCGTCGGGAATGAAACAGATATCGTGGCTGTCCGGCTTGTTGGCAACGGAGAGGCCCCGCCGCTCCGCCTCTGCCCGCACCTCGGCCTTCGACGGGGTGTCCGCCAGCGGGAACATGGAGTGCTTGAGCTGTTCGTGCGTCAGTACTCCCAGGACATAACTCTGGTCCTTGGCCCAGTCGGCCGCACGGTGCAGTTCCCGGTTGCCCTGGGCGTCCTCGATGACCTTGGCGTAGTGGCCGGTGCAGACGGCGTCGAACCCCAGGGCAATGGCCTTCTCCAGCAGGGCGGCGAACTTAATCCGTTCATTGCAGCGCATGCAGGGGTTCGGGGTCCGGCCGGCGGCGTATTCGTCAATGAAGTCCTGAACGACGTCTTCCTTGAAGCGCTCGGAGAAGTCCCATACGTAGTAGGGAATGCCCAGCACATCGCAGGCCCGCCAGGCATCCCGGGAGTCCTCGATGGTGCAGCAGCCGCGGCTGCCCGTGCGCAGGGTGCCCGGCATTCGCGAAAGGGCCAGGTGGACGCCGACGACGTCGTGCCCGGCTTCCACCGCGCGGGCGGCGGCAACAGCGGAGTCCACTCCGCCGCTCATGGCTGCTAGTACTCGCATGCTGGCTTTCTGTCGGGGGATGCTTGCTGTCCGGGGCCGTGCTGGACGCATCGGCGGCGGAAACGATCTTCGCCTATCCATTCTACGGCGGCAGGCAAATCAGCTGGTGGCGGCGTTCGCAGCCACGGGCCTTCAGGCGCCGCGGAGGGCCTGCCGCGCCTGGGTTCCCGCGGTCTGGATCGAGGATTCATGCCCGGCCATACCGGCCTGGCGTGCCCGTGCGTATGCTTCCGGGAGCGCTGCAAGGAGGGCGTCGACGTCGGCCTCCGTGGAAGCGTGACCGAGGCTGAACCGCTGGGCACCGCGGGCCGTCTCCTCGTCCAGGCCCATGGCCAGCAGCACATGCGACGGGCGGGGCACCCCGGCCGTGCAGGCCGAGCCCGTGGACGATTCGATGCCGGCCAGGTCGAGGAGGAACAGCAGCGAGTCCCCTTCGCAGCCCGGGAAGGTGAAGTGCGCATTGCCCGGAAGCCGATGGTCGCCGGAGGCCCCGCGAAGAACCGCCTCCGGGACCTGTTCGCGGACACCGTCGACCAGCCGGTCACGCAGGGCAGCGATCCGCGTCGCTTCAGCGGGCAACGCGGCTGCGACGGCTTCCGCGGCGGCAGCGAAAGCGGCGATGGAAGCGGTGTCGAGCGTGCCGGAGCGGACGTCGCGCTCCTGGCCGCCGCCGTGCTGCACCGGTGTCAGTTTGACGGCCCGCCCCAGCAGGAGCGCGCCGACCCCCACCGGACCGCCGATCTTGTGCCCGGAAATGGACATGGCATCCAGGCCCGAAGCCCTGAAGTTAAGCGGCACCGAACCGAACGCCTGGACCGCATCGGAATGAACCGGCACGCCGGCGGCGTGCGCCAGTTCCACGATGCGCCCGATCGGCTGGATGGTGCCCACCTCGTTGTTGGCCCACATGACGGTCGCCAGCGCCACGGTGCCGGGATCGCGGGACAGCTCGGCTTCGAGGACCTTGAGGTCCACAACGCCCTCCCCGTCCACGGGAAGCCACGCCACCTCGGCGCCTTCGTGGCGTTCCAGCCATTCCACGGTGTCCAGCACTGCATGGTGTTCGACGGCGGAGCAGAGGATGCGCCGGCGCTTCGGGTCTTCTGCCACCCGGGACCAGTACATGCCCTTCACGGCGAGGTTGTCCGCTTCGGTGCCTCCGGAGGTGAAGATGACCTCCGAGGGATGGGCACCTGCCGCTGCGGCGATGGCTTCCCGCGCGTCCTCGACGGCACGGCGCGCCCGGCGTCCGGAGCCGTGCAGCGACGACGGGTTGCCGGTCCGCGCCAGCTCACGCGTCAAAGCGGCGAGCGCGGCCGCCGAAAGGGGCGTGGTTGCGGCGTGGTCGAGGTAGGCGGGCATCCTCCGATTCTATCGCGGCCGATTGGGGTTCCTCCGGCGTGGAGCGGTCAGCCCGCGCCGGTGATCCGCGCGCAGCAGTGCCCTGCCACTGGGACAACACGCTCCTCGGTACCCCCGCAGCCCACCGCCGCACCGCGCAGGAAGGCGCCGTTCATGTCGCATACCACTGCCGCGTGGGCCCGTGAGAGCCGGTGGAAGGGGCAGTTCGGCAGCAGGTATCCTCCCTCCCCGTCCGGCTCGGGCTGGTAGCCCGCTTCCGCCAGGAACTCCTCCAGGCCGGTGGAACCTTCTGCCAGTTCCCGGCCTTTCCGGAACGCGACGGCGCGCAACGACTCCCCCACCGCCAGGCCTTGTGCCTGCGCACCCTCAATGGCTGCAGCCATCAACTCCCCGGCAAGGTCGTAGTTCCGGTCCGGCACAGAGGCTCCCACTTCACTTCCAACCGGCCGGTACATCTTGGCGGGACGTCCCGAACCCGGTCCCGTCCTGCCCGCGGGCTTGTGGAATTCCACGGCCAACAGGCCGTCCTGGACCAGCCTGTCCAGATGGAAGGAGACGGTGCTGCGCGCCATGCCCGCAGCTTCAGCCACTTCGTCGCGCCCCACAGGACGCGGCGAAGCGGCGACCAGCTCGAAAAGCTGCAGCCTCTTGGCATCGGTCAGCGACGCAACGGCCGCAATCCTGTCTGCCCAGGGAAGCCGGTACATGGCACCTCCAATTCCAAAGTCAAGATCTCTTGATTATAGACCTGAGAGTTTCTAAAATTGGCATACCTACTTTTAGAAGGAGAGCACCATGAAATCAGCATCCGCAATGCGGGCCCAGCATGCGCCAGCGACAATGCCGCCGGCACGGCAGGCGTTCCTGCTGCTGCGAACCGTGTTCACCGTCGCGCCGATCCTCTTCGGCCTGGACAAATTCACCAACATCCTCACGCACTGGACCATGTACCTGGCACCCCAGGCCACGGCCATCGTTCCGCTGCAGCCGCAGGCCTTCATGTACATCGTGGGAGTAGTGGAAGTCATCGCAGGCGTGGCAGTGGCGGTGCGCCCCAAGTACGGCTCGTTGATCGTGGCCGCATGGCTGGCCGGAATCATCGTCAACCTGCTCCTGCTGGGAAGTTTCTACGACGTTGCCCTGCGGGATTTTGGCTTGCTGGTCGGCGCCCTGGCTTTGAACCGGCTGTCAGTGGGGGCGGTCCGGACCGCCGCGTGATTCCGGCAGCATCGCCAGGCGAGCGGACACCGCAGCCCCATGGAACCGCCGCCGGCAGCTGAGCCCTCCAGCCGCCGGCGGTTTTCTGTTTCAGGACCTGGCGCGGCTCACGCGGCCGGAGGAACCAACGGCAGGTAGCGGACAACGTCCTGGCGGGCAGCGTCGAGGGTTGCCGCGTCCGGACAGGATACGGATAAGTAGGCCGATGAACCGGCAGTACCAAATAGGCGTGCCAGCACCTCCGTGGAGCGTCCGCCGGGAACGGCCTGCTCCAGCGCCAGTACTTCCACGCTCCGGCCGGGAGCCTCCGGCGTGCCGCCCCACTTCAAGGTTGACGTCTTGAGGTAGGAAGGCTGGATGCCCGCATCGAGGTACTGGAACAGGGCAACGGTGGACTCCCTGTCATCTCCACGGACCAGCGCGGCCTGGCCTGTGCTGGTCCGGGCGGCAACCATGCAGCCATCGGCCTTGGCGTATTGGCTGCCGCCGGCCACGTTGTCCTTCACCATCCTCCACCCGGGTGCGCCTTTGAGGTCATCGGAAATCCCCACGGCCGTCCCGGGAGCCAGGTCGCCGCCGGCAGCGAAAGGCATGTCGCGTGCTGCCACCGCGGCGGCATCATGGCCCGGTGTGATGGTGGGAGTGGCCAGGACGGGGGTACTGGCCGGAGCTGGGGTGACGGAGGGATCCCGGACATCCACGCTGCACCCGCCCAAAAGCAAGGCCCCCACGCAGCCAACGGCAAGGGGCACTCCCCCACGCCATCCCCTGCCGGCCCGCTCCGCCGTCGTCGGCATGTCCATCTCCACTCCGTTACATCCCCTGCGGCCCGTGTTCGCACCGCGCAGGCACGAGTCTAGACTCAGCCCTCCCGGGAACCCGCACGCCCGGCCTGTTCGTTGTCACCGCAGGCGGACCGTCCACGCTGGCTAGACTGGGCGGGCACTCCGCTTTCCGGCCGGGAATCGGAAAGCCGGGCACCAAGAGAAGGAAGATTGCTTGACTGAGAGCAGCAGCTCCCACTACCAGGTCCTTCGGGTGGCCGTCACCGCCACCGAGAAGGAGATCAAGGTGGCCTACCGGCGCGCGGCCAGGACGGCGCACCCGGACCACGGGGGTGATGCCGCAACCTTCCGCCGTGTAACCGCTGCCTATGAGACCCTGATCGATCCGCAGCGCAGGAAGGCCTACGACCGTTCCTATGGCGCGGGCACGGCGCGCGAGGGCTCGTCCGATGCCGGCGCCCACTTTGATGCGCCGGCGGCCGGCAGCCGGGCGTCCGCCACGGTCCGCAGGCCGGACAATGGCCGGAATACGGCGGGAGACCCGCCCGTCTACGTTCCGCCCTACGAAGGAAGCGACGTTCCACTCATCCCCCTGGCCCAGGCGCGGCAGCAGGTGCACGGGATGCCCCGGAAGCGGGGAATCTTCGGCGCGGAGGCCCGTATCCAGAGGGAAATGCGCACCGTGCAGCTGCTGACACGGCAGGTGCTTCCGGCCATCCCTGCGGCACGGCTGATCAACGGGCTGCAGTCACCGGCGGACAACAGCCACATCGACCATGCCATCCTTGCCGGCTACCGGCTGGCCCTGGTGAACTCGATGCTCCTGCCCAGGGGCGCCTACGCCTGGGACGGCCGGACCCTCAACGACGGTGGCCGCGCGGTCGCACCCCCGCAGCTTGCCCGGGTGGTCTGGGCCATGCAGGACATTTTTCCCGAGCTCAACGTCACTGGCTGGACGGTAGTGCACAGCCCCGACGGCAACCTCCACGAACCGGTTATCGACCATCACCGCCGCCCCGGCGGAGCGCTGGAGACCGTCCAGATCGTCAACGCGGCAGGCATGGTGCGCGGCCTGAAGGAATTCCTGGCGTCCGGGCCGGCCCCCAATACCGTGAACATCCCGGTCCTGGCCAGGCTGCTGCGCGGCATGCACTGAGGCCGGGTGGCTAGGATAGGGAGGTGTTCCGCATCCTTTTCCATGAACCAGAAATCCCCGGCAATACCGGCAATGCCATCCGTCTGGCCGCCATTACCGGCGCCGAACTGCACCTGGTGGAACCCTTGGGTTTTGACTTCTCCGACGCCAAGCTGCGCCGGGCCGGCCTCGACTACCATGACCTCGCCGTCGTCACCGTCCACAAGGGCATCGAGGACGCGTGGCAGCACCTGCAGCCCGAACGCGTCTACGCGTTCACGTCGGACGGCACCACCAGCTACACGGAAATTGCCTACCGTCCGGGAGATGTCCTGATGTTCGGGCGCGAATCGGTGGGCCTGCCGGCGGAGCTGAAAACGGATCCGCACGTAACCGCCACGGTGCGACTGCCCATGCTGCCGGCCCTCCGCTCCCTCAACCTCGCCAATGCCGCGTCGATTGCGGTGTACGAGGCCTGGCGCCAGCAGGGCTTCGCGGGCGCTAAAATCTAGGACTCCGTTCGGGGCCGGAGTCCCACGGCCGGGCTGGAATGAAAAACTCACCGGCCGCCCCATCCACCCTCCATGCGGCGCCGAATGACTTTTGAAGACATTCGAGCGGACCAAGGAGCGGCAGGTGACCCTACTGGAGGCACGTTCCAGGCCGAACAACCGTATCCGGCACGGCACTGCTGATGATCCGTCGCCCGGAGACTTATGCTTGGACGTAATGGAAACTCCCAACGCGCCGAACTCCGAAGGCTCCGCCGCGGTGACCGACCCACCGGCAGACCTCAGCCAACGCCTCTCGGCCCTTTTGGCAGGAATTGCCCGCGGGGAGCAGGCGGCTTTCGCCGAGTTCTACCAGCTCACGTCCCGCAGGGTCTTCGGCATGGCGCGCCGCGTCCTGATCGATCCTGAGCTGAGTGAAGACACTACCCAGGAGGTATTCCTGCAGGTCTGGCAAAACGCTGCGAAGTTCGATCCCCAGGCGGGGAGCCCCCTGTCCTGGCTGATGACCATCTCGCACCGCCGGGCCGTGGACAAGGTCAGGTCGTCGCAGTCCGCCACGGACAGGGAAGCCAGGTACGGTGCCAGCACGCAGGAAATCGACCACGACACCGTGTCCGACGAAGTGGGCAGCCGGCTGGAGGCCGAGGCCGTGGTCCGCTGCCTGGGAACGCTGACCGAAACACAGCAGGAGTCGGTGCGCCTGGCGTACTATGGCGGCCTCACCTACCGGGAAGTCGCCGAACGGCTCAATGCCGCAGTTCCCACCATCAAGTCCCGCATCCGCGATGGACTGATCCGTTTGAAGACCTGTCTGGGGGTGAGTTGAGTTGAGTGGAATGGATGAAACCCGTGATGGCCGTTCGCGTGCCTTCGGTGACACCGTGGCCATGGATCTTGCGTCCGGGCGCGCAGTGGACCTCGCTGAGCTCTATGCCCTCGATGCGGTGACGGAGCAGGAACGCCAGGCCATAGACAGCTATATCGCCACCGCCCCGGAGACCGAACGCCGGGACTTCCTTGAGCGTGTCCGGCAGTCCCGTGAGGCACTGGTCCGCACTTTCCGTGCGGAGGAGGACCCGCCGTCGGACCTCTTCCAGCGGATCATCGCCCAGCTCCCGGCCCAATCGCCGGGCCAGGACGGACTCTCCGGCGGAGACGCGCAGGCGCCGGCCGCAGGCGCGGCCCCGGCTCCGCAGCAGCGGCCGCTCGATGAGCTGGCGCAGGCCCGGAAGCGCCGGGAGCAACGCCGGGGCGGGTCCGGCACGCGCCGGTGGCTGGTGGGCGTGGCAGCGGCCGCAGCCATCGCCCTGGGCGGCGTAGGCGTGGGCGCGTACATGGCCGACCAGAACGATCCCGTCAACCAGGTGGCCAGGGCCAACGACCTGCGGGAGGCCTCCGTGAACGTGGTGGGCGGCGGCAAGGCAACCCTCCTGATCTCAGCGTCCGAAGACGCAGCAGTGGTGAAGATGAGCGGTGTACCCGCTCCTCCGGCCGGCAAGGTCTACCAGATGTGGCTGATACCCAAGGACGGCTCCGCTCCGGTGTCGCAGGGCCTGATGGACGAGCAGGCGCTGTCCAAGCCTGCCGTGGTCCAGGGCATTCACTCGGCGGCATCACTGGGCATCACTGTCGAGCCTGCAGGCGGATCCAAGGCACCGACACTGCCCACGGTGGCGGCGGCCCCGCTGGGCGCGTAGCGCCTTCATCAACGCAAAAGTGCCCCGCTCCTTTTCATCAAAGGAGCGGGGCACTTTTCGTGTGGTTTAGAAGCCCGCGATGGTGCCGGGCCCGTTGATTGCCACCACATGGAACGCCTCCGCGCTGCGCCCTTCTGGAAAGCCGGCCCTCGCGGCGTTCAGGTGCATGCCCCTGCGGACGGTGGCCTCCATGGCCTCCACGTCCGGGTGCTGGCTGACATGGACGTGGATGGCGGCGAGCTTGGCTTCCACCTGGCCGGTGACGTCGACGAAGTGGTTTTCCCGTTCCCCGGGGCCGGCGTAGAGCCACAGCCACGGCAGCTTGTACGCTTCCAGGCCTGCTTCTGCCAGTTCAGGGTAGGCAAAGGGGTTTTCGAGGGCAGGGTACACCGCGCGGGTTACCGCCTCCCCCACGGCCAGGTGGTCAGGATGGCTTTTTTGGATCCGTTCCCAGTTCCGTTCCGGGTGCATGGCAAGGACGACGTCGGGACGGATTTCGCGGATCAGCTGCACCACCCCTTTCATCACCTCGTGCGACGGTTCGAGGTACCCGTCCCGCTGGTGGAGGTAGTGGATGTCGGTGACGCCCACCAGTTCCGCGGCCCGACGCTGCTCGGCGTCGCGCATGGCGATGATGTCCGCGCGGTGGGCCGGATCGAAGCCGCCGGCGTCGCCGTCGGTCATGATGCAGTAGCTCACCTGCACGCCGGCCGCCGTCCACGCGGCGACGGTACCCGCAGCGCCGAAGTCGATGTCGTCAGGGTGGGCCGCAAAACAGAGCACCCGCCCAACCCGGTGGATATCCGGGTTGAACGGGCTCTGTGCCTGCTCGGAGGAGGCAGTCAACGATTTAGCCTTTTCGCTTCTTGATCTCGGCGGTGGCCTGCGGGAGGACATCGAACACGTCGCCGATGATCCCGAAATCGGCGATCTCGAAGACCGGGGATTCTGCATCCTTGTTAATCGCAACGATGACCTTGGAGGTCTGCATGCCGGCCTTCTGCTGGATGGCACCGGAGATGCCTGCCGAGATGTACAGCTGCGGGGAGACGGTCTTGCCGGTCTGTCCCACCTGGGCGTCGTGGCTGATCCAGCCGGCATCCGTGGCCGCACGCGATGCACCCACCGCAGCTCCCAAGGCATCAGCCAGTTCCTCGACGGGACCGAAGTCGCCGTCCATGCCGCGCCCGCCGGCCACCACGATGCGGGCATCGGTCAGGTCGGGACGGCCGCTGGCCACTTTCTGCTCGCGGGCGGTGATGCGGGCGGCAGCGGCTACTGCCGGGACCTCCACGGTTGCGGTTTCCGGGCTGGTGGCTGCGGGAGCCGGTTCCGGGGTGACGTTGTTGGCTTTGAGGGTCAGCACGGACACGGGCGTCGTGGCCTTGCAGGCGGTGGTGTAGGAGCCGGCCAGGACCGACTTGTGTGCGGTGCCGTCCGGGTCCACGGCGACGACGTCGGTGATGACGCCGGCGTTCAGGCGGATGCCCAGCCGTGCCGCAATCTCCTTGCCTTCCGGTGAGTTGTCAAGCAGCACAATGCCGGCGCCGGTGCTTTCGGCCGCGGCGGCCAGGTAGGCGGCTTTGGGCGCCACCAGGAAGTCGTCCAGGTTGTCCGTTGCCGGGCGCAGGATAGCCTCCACCCCGTACTCGGCGAACGTGGCGGCGGCGCCCTCGGACAGGTCTCCGTTGAGCGCCACGGTGCTCCCGCCCAGGGAACGAGCCAGGGTCAGCAGTTCGAGGCTGCTCTTCTTGAGCGAGGCGCCGGGGTGGTCGATGAATACAAGTACATTTGCCATGTCGTTGTCCCTCTTAGAGCAGCTTCTGGGCGGCCAGGAAGTCAACCAGCTTGATGCCGGCGTCGCCTTCGTCGGTGATGATGGTGCCCGCGGTCCTGGGCGGCCGCTGTTCCGCGCTGGCCACGGTGGTCCAGGAACCGGCGAAGCCCACCTGGGCGGGGTCCACGCCGATGTCGGCCAGGGACAGCGTGCTGATGCTCTTGCGCTTGGCGGCGATAATGCCCTTGAAGTTGGGGTACCGGGGTTCGTTGATCTGGTCCGTGACGGATACGACGGCGGGCAGCGGCGCCTCCACCGTTTCCGATGTGGTGTCTGCATCGCGGCGGGCAACCAGCCGGCCGCCGTCGACCTCCAGCGTGGAAGCGAACGTCACCTGCGGAAGCCCCAGCCGCTCGGCCAGCTGCGCCGGCACCAGCGAGGTCTCCCCGTCGGTGGAGGCCATGCCGGTGAGGACCAGGTCCACCCCGCCCAGGTGGCGGACGGCGGCGGCGAGCGCCAGCGAGGTGGCTGCGGCATCCGAGCCGGCCAGGGCATCGTCCGTGAGGTGCACGCCCTCGGTGGCACCCATCTGCAGGGACTTCTTGACCGCGTTGACAGCTCCGGCAGGGCCCATGCTGAGGGCGATGACCTGGTTGCCCGCCTTGCTTCCGCCCCGCGCTTCGGTGAGCTGGAGTGCGGCCTCGAGCGCGTACTCGTCAAGCTCGGAAAGAATGCTTTCGTCGCGGTCCGCGGTGTTCCCCTCCCCGTTGAGGTGGCGGTCGAACTGGGCGTCCGGTACATGTTTGACCAGGACTACGATCTTCAATGTCTCTTCCACTGTTTCTGCAGCAGCCTTCCATGCTTGTGGACAGCCAGCCGGGTGGGACTTGGCCGCGATATGCCCGGCAGGCGGGTAAACCCTAGCTAACCATATCGGCGGCTTCCCGCGCCCCCTTCCGTTAACGCCTGTGTCAGGCATTCTGCATGGGTGCAGGAACGACGGCGGCGCCCCCTTTGGTGGGGACGCCGCCGTCGTCATGGCTTGCGTTGGTGTTGACCTGCCTTAGCTGGCGGCCGCACCCAGCGTGACATCGAAGGTCTGCTCGCTTCCGCCGCGCTGCACGGTGATCTTCACCTTGGATCCCGCCGGCTGTTCGCGGACGGCCGCGGTCAGCTGGTTGGGCTCGCCGATGGTGAGGTCGTTGAACTTGGTGATCACGTCACCGGCTTTGATGCCGGCCTTCCCGGCCGGTGAGCTGCCGTCCACTGTGGCGACGTCGGCCCCCACCGAGAACTCGGAGTTTGCGCCGGAGGACGACTTGGCCTTGACGCTGACGCCCAGCTGGCCGTGGGAGGCCTTGCCCGTGTCAATGATTTCCTGGGCCACCCGCTTGGCGTTGTTGATGGGGATGCTGAACCCGACGCCGATATTGCCGCTTTGGGACGCTGACGTGCCGGACCCTGCGGAGGCGATGGCCACGTTCACGCCGATGATCTCGCCCTTGCTGTTCACCAGCGCGCCGCCGGAGTTACCGGGGTTGATGGCCGCATCAGTCTGGATCACGTTGATGGCGATGGATCCCTGGCCGGAGCTTTGCTGGCTCTGGCCGCCGCCCGGAGGGGCAAACTGGAAGCCCTGGTCACCGCCCTGGCTGTTGTCGCCGCCCTGCGGGGCCGCCGACGAAGCGACGCTGATGGTGCGGTTCAGGGTGGAGACGATGCCGTCCGTGACCGTACCTGTCAGGCCCAGCGGGGACCCGATGGCGATGGCCGTATCACCCACGTTGAGCTTGGAGGAGTCACCCAGGGTGGCTGGGGTGAGGCCTGAGGTGTCGTCCACCTTGATCACGGCGAGGTCGGACAGCGGGTCGGTGCCCACCAGCTTCGCGGGCAGGACCTTCCCGTCGCTGGTACGGATTTCCAGGGTGGCGTTCGCGGTCTGGCCGTCGAGGGTCACCACGTGCGTGTTGGTCAGGATGTGCCCCTGGTCGTCCAGGACAATGCCCGAACCGGTGCCCCCTGAGCTGCCGCTCGTGGCGCTGATGGTGACGACGCTGGGTGAGGCCTTCACGGCAGCTGCCGTAATGGCGTTCACGTCGTCCTTGTTGTTGACGATGACCGTACCGGGCTGGTTGCTGCTGCCCACGGTTGAGGCGCTGGAGCCGGTGTGTCCGAACAGTTCACCGGAGCCCACCGTTGCCACGCCGCCACCCACGAGGCCCGCTGCGAGGATGCTTGCCACGAGGGTACCTACGCCAAAGCTGGCCTTCCGGCGCGGCGCATCCTGGGGGTTGGGCGCCAGGCCGACGCTTCCGTTCTGCGTGCCATGGCCCGCCGCATGCATCGGCTGGCCGTTCTGGTGCTGCTGCTGGCCGTACTGTCCGGACTGGCCGTAGAAAGGCTGCCGCTGTGGGTAGACGGGCCGTGGGGCTCCGGGCAGCTCCTGGGTATGGTTGCCGTGCGCCTCCGGACGGTCGAGCCGTTCCGTGTTGTCCTGGGGTGCGGCGTTGTTCCGGGGTGCCGCGCCGTTGGGCCCGGCCGCCTGGCCGTACTGCTGGTCACCGGCGCCGTAGCCGCGGTCCTGGCCGTCGCGGGCAGCGCCGTTGCTCCCATACTGAGTGTTGGCCGGGCGGTTTCCGGGCTGCTGCGGGACCTGCTGCTGCCAAGGGGCCCGGCTGTTCCCCTGGTTGTCCTCCGGGACCGGTCCTGGGGTTTGATTCTCAGTCATGGGACTTCCTTTCATCCTCGTCTGCCATTAACTATGACCCGTCCCGCTGGAACAAGCTCGGATGTTTGCTGAGAGCTTCCTGAACGCCGGGCGGGCCCCCGCACTGTTTCGCTGGCGGCATATTCGGCCGCATGGACGGGCTGTGGGGTGCACCATAGAATCAAGATGAATTGCCACAGCGACCTGCGGCTTCACACCAAGCGTGGGGGCGCTGCTGGATTCGACGACTGATTCGTCCCGAATCGGTGTCAGGCGTGCTGAAGGGTTGCACATGCGGTCAAAGTTCAAACGTTTCCTTGCCGTGATCGGCCTTGCCGGGCTGCTGGCGGT
The DNA here is from genome assembly GCF_056396685.1 of Pseudarthrobacter sp. 05T312. Lineage (NCBI taxonomy): Bacteria > Bacillati > Actinomycetota > Actinomycetes > Micrococcales > Micrococcaceae > Pseudarthrobacter > Pseudarthrobacter sp. 05T312. Next base: position 704,235 of record NZ_JBFTLY010000001.1, on the reverse strand, counting down.
TCCCGCCGGTGCTGCCTGGGCCGAAGACCCGGTAACCATTCCATCCGGAACCAACATCGTTGACAATGCCAATGTGCTCGGCAGCCGGAAGGGTGAGGTCCAGGATGCCATCCAGAAGCTGCTGAAGGACCACAAGTACAACCTTTACGTTGTCACGGTGAAGTCGTTCGAGAACCCTTCTGACCCCACGGCCTGGAGCCAGGCTGTGGCCACTGCCAAGGGCATGGGCAAGGCGGACGTCATCCTTGCCATCGCGACCGACCAGGGCAAGTACTATTTCTCCCCCAACTCCGCCAGCGCCATCTACTCCAAGCGCAGCAATATCACCCAGAATGCAGTGGTGGCCAACCTCGCCGGAGGCAAGAGGGACTTCGCCCAGGCTGCCATTGACACCGCTTCCGCCGTTGGCGACGCCGCCGGCGGGGGCAGCGGCAGTGTCTCCTCGGGCAGTGGTGCCGGCGCCGGCATCCTGGTGGGTGCAGGCGTGGTGGTCGCCGGTGGCGGCGCCTACCTGTACTACCGCAACCGCCGGAAGAAGGCCGCAGGCCAGGCGGCATCCAGCGGAAGCTACGGCCCGCAGGGCGCCGAGCTGGACCCGCTGGCATCGCTCAGCGTCGAGGAGCTGCGCCGCAAGAGCGGTTCCCTGCTGATCGAAGCGGATGACGCCATCAAGTCCAGCGAGCAGGAACTCGGCTTTGCCCAGGCGCAGTACGGGGATTCCGCCGTCGGAAACTTCACCAAGGCGTTGGACGAAGCCAAAGCCCACATGACGGAGTCCTTCAAGCTGCAGCAGCAGCTCGATGACCACATTCCGGATACGGAGGAGCAGCAACGGACCTGGCTGGGCGAGATCATCCGCCGCTCCGAGGCCGCCCTCGAATCCCTGCAGGAGCAGAAGGCCGACTTCGATTCCCTGCGCGAGCTGGAGAAGAACGCGCCCCAGGCACTTGCAGCCGTCAACGCCGGGGCCCGTGAGGCCGACGGCAGGATCTCCAGCGCCGAGAACTCCCTGCAGGAAATGCGCGCCAAGTATGCCGACAGCGCGCTGGCCCAGGTTTCGGACAACATCGTGCAGGCCAAGGAACGGCTGGCCTTCGTGCAGAACGCTTCCGAAACCGCCCAGCAGAAGCTCGGTGAAGGCGAAGGAAGCCTGGCCGCAGTGGCCGTCCGCGCGGCCGAGGAAAGCCTGCACCAAACCAACGTCCTGGTGGAAGCGATCTCCAAAGTGGCCGCCAACCTTGATGAAGCACGGAACGGAATCGAAGCGGCCGTCGTGGACACGTCCCAGGACCTGGCCCAGGCAAAGGCCATCATCCAGTCCGGAGCCCATCCGGAGCTGGCGGGTCCGGTAGCCGCGGTGGAGGCCGCACTGGCCCAGGTGAAGACCGAGATCCAGGGCGGACGGATCGACCCCATCGCAACCCTGCAGCGGGTCGAAACCGCCCACCAGTCCCTGGACCAGGCCCTTACGGGGATCCGCGACCAGCAGGACCAGGCGCGGCGTGCGCAGGCATCCCTTCAGCAGACCATCATGTCGGCACAGGCCCAGATCAGCGCCACCTCCGACTACATCACCGCCCGGCGCGGCGGCGTGGGCACCGAGGCGCGCACCCGGCTGGCCGAGTCCCAGCGGAACCTCGACTACGCGCTGTCCATCTCCCGCACCGATCCGGTGACCGCACTGACCTACGCGCAGCAGGCGCATGCCCTGGCAGCGCAGGCCGCACAGCTGGCGCAGGCCGATGTGGACCACTTCGACGGGTACGCCAACCAGGGCTTCGGCCGCGGCGGCATGTTCGGCGGCGGAGGCGGGGGCGGACTGGGAGGTGCCATCCTGGGCGGCATCCTGATCAACTCCATCCTCAACGGGGGCCACGGAGGCTGGGGCGGCGGCGGAGGCGGCGGCTGGGGTGACGGCGGCGGCGGTGGCGGCTGGGGCGGAGACTCCGGTGGATTCGGCGGCGGCGACTTCGGCGGCGGCGACTCCGGCAGTTTCTAGAGACTTCCGCCGGTCACGCCGGAAGATCCCGGCGGGCGGACAGACGCAGGACACCACTGTGCACCGGTTCCAGTGGTCAACACAGAGCAGGACGAAAGGCAAACACCATGGTTAAGCAGTCCATTTTCGGCCGGATCGCGCAGCTGGCAAAGGCGAACATCAACTCCTTGCTGGACAACGCCGAAGATCCGCAGAAGATGCTGGACCAGATGGTCCGCGACTACACCAACAACATCGCGGAAGCCGAGTCCGCCGTGGCGCAGACCATCGGCAACCTCCGGATGCTGGAAGACGACTACAACGAGGACGTCAAGAACGCCCACGACTGGGGAAACAAGGCACTTGCCGCCTCGCGCAAGGCAGACGAATTCCGTGCGGCCGGCGACGTCGCCGACGCCGAGAAGTTCGACAACCTGGCCAAGGTTGCGCTGCAGCGCCAGATGGCGGCCGAAAGCGAAGCCAAGGGTGCCGAGCCCAGCATCGCCTCCCAGCGGGAGGTGGTGGACAAGCTGAAGACCGGCCTTGAGCAGATGAAGAACAAGCTCAACCAGCTGACCAGCAAGCGCAACGAGCTCGTTGCCAGGTCCAAGACTGCAGCGGCGCAGTCCCAGGTCCATGACGCCATTAAGAGCATCGACATCATGGATCCCACCAGCGAGGTTGGCCGCTTCGAAGAAAAGATCCGCCGCGAGGAAGCCAAGGTCCGCGGGCAGCAGGAGCTGGCAGCCTCCAGCCTGGACGCCCAGTTCAACCAGCTTGAGGACCTGGGCGAGCAGACGGAAATCGAAGCCCGGCTGGCGGCCCTTAAGGCCGGAAACTCCAAGGGGGCCCTTGGCGCCGGGAGCCCCGCCTCGTCCGAATCCACCGTCGACGAGGCCGACTTCGACAAGCTTTAAGGTTCGGAGCAGGGCTGCGGCCGGATAGCACCAATGGCCGGGACGTAGTCCCGGCCATTGGTGCGTCCGCGGTGTGTAGCGTGGTGCCATGACTTCTTCCGATGGCACATCCCTGGTCTGGCTGCGCGACGACCTGCGGCTGGACGACAACCCGGCCTTGGCAGAGGCCGCCCGCCGGGGTGCACCGCTGACGGTGGCCTACATCCTTGACGAGGAATCCGACGGCGTGCGGCCCCTTGGCGGGGCTGCCCGCTGGTGGCTGCACCACTCCCTGGCCGCACTGGCCGCCGATCTGGAAAGCAAGGGATCCCGGCTGGTCCTCCGACGGGGTCCGGCCGCGGACGTCGTCAAGGACCTTGCCGCCCGGACGAAGGCAAGCCACCTCTTCTGGAACCGCCGTTACGGACAACCCGAACGGACTGTCGACGCCGGGCTCAAGGACTGGGCGGCCGGGAACGGGATCGAGGCCGCCAGCTACCAGGCGAACCTCCTCTTCGAGCCCTGGACAGTGAAGACGGGGGCGGGCGGGCCGTACAAGGTCTATTCGCCCTTCTGGCGGGCGTGCCTGGCATCCCAGGACATCCGTGACCCCTACGAGGCGCCGGATGCGCTGCCCGGCCCCGCGCCTGCCGGGAAGGGACTGCCCGGCAGTGACACGCTCAGCAGCTGGCAGCTCCTGCCCTCCAAACCCGACTGGAGCGCCGGGCTGGCCGCCACGTGGGTGCCCGGCGAAAAAGGGGCCCAGGAGCGGCTTGAGGACTTCCTTGACGGTCCCATCGAGGAATACGGCACAGGCCGGAACCTGCCCGGCACCGAGGGCACCAGCCGGCTCTCACCACATTTGCGCTTCGGTGAGGTGAGCCCGTTCCGCGTGTGGCGCGAGATTCGCCGCCGGCATCCCCGCAAGGTTCCTTCCGACGTCGGCACCTACCGGGCCGAACTGGGCTGGCGGGAATTCAACTGGCACCTGCTGTACCACAACCCCGACCTGGCGACCCGGAACTTCCGGCCCGCCTTCGACAACTTCCAGTGGGCCTCCCCCAGCCGGCAGGAGCTCGCCGCGTGGCAGCAGGGAAACACCGGCTACCCGCTGGTGGACGCCGGAATGCGGCAGCTGTGGCAGACAGGCTGGATGCACAACCGGGTGCGCATGGCCGCCGCGTCATTCCTGGTCAAGAACCTCCTGACCGACTGGAGGGTCGGGGAGGAATGGTTCTGGGACACCCTGGTGGATGCCGATGCCGCGAACAACCCCGCCAACTGGCAGTGGGTGGCCGGCTCGGGGGCGGATGCCTCGCCCTACTACCGGATCTTCAACCCGGTGACCCAAAGTAAGAAGTTCGACGCCGACGGCCGCTACCTGAGGGCGTTCATCCCCGAACTCCGGGAGCTCAAAGGCAAGCAGATCCACGAACCGTGGGCGGCGGACACCGATGGATACCCCCAGCCGCTCGTGGACCTGCCCGAGTCGCGGGAACGGGCCCTGGACGCCTACCAGAAGCTCAAGGACGCCTGACGCCGCCCTGGTGGCGCCGCTCCGTCAGCGGCTGACCTTGCCCATCAGGGACGCGATGGGCCTCAGGAAGACCGGCCGGGCCAGGAACCAGGCCGCCACCATGACCGCCACGGAGGCGAGGAATACCCAGAAGCCAAACCAGCCGTCGTCGTCGCGGACCCCGTACATGTGGTTCAGGTTCCGCAGTGCGCCCGTGGCGAGCACCAGGAAGACGTGGACCACGATGAAGGCAACAAAATAGATCATGACCGGGAAGTGGACGGCACGGGCCCATTCAATGGGGAACGCCTTGTTGAGGCCGGCTGCCTTCTTCGGCCAGGCTCCGGACATCCGCAGGCCCGTGATGAACGACAGCGGCGCTGCGATGAAGACGGTCACGAAGTATGCCAGCAGCTGCAGGGCGTTGTAGTTGATCCAGCCGTCCTCGGTGGGCCAATCCAGCGACGCGTACTGCAGCGCGGCTGACAGCGCGTTGGGGAAGACGTCCCAGCTGGTGGGGACGATGCGCATCCACTGGCCGCTGGCGAACAGCAGGACGGCGAACACGAGTCCGTTAAGGATCCAGAGCGCATCCAGGGTGAGGTGGAACCACAGCTCCAAGGTGATCTTGGTCGGAGCGTTCCTGGTGCGGATCAGGCCCTTGTTGTTCCGGGTCCAGTGACCGCTGGGGCGTGTGGTGGTCCGCACCTGCCACCCGGTACGGATGATCAGGAGCAGGAAGAACGCGTTGAGGAAGTGCTGCCACGCCAGCCAGGCCGGGAAGCCTACGGGCGCGTTGTCCGGCAGCTGGGATTGGCCCGGGTAGTCGGCGAGGAAGGATGCCACCGCCGGCAGCCCCACGATCAGCCTGGCGGCCAGGACCACCAGGACCAGCGCCACGAGGACGGCGGGAACCATCCAGTAAAGCCGGGACCGCTTACCCGTCGCGGAGCCGGGCTTCTTCGTGGGTGTGGCCATCGAACAACATACCTCTCAGGAATGACTGGGGGCTGCCCGCAGATCGCGGGACCCTTCGAAAGAGAATACTAGGAACTGGCCGTTTCCAAGGAAAAGGAAAGGCCCCGGCCGGCGTAACTGCCGGCTGGGGCCTTCATAAGTTGCGGGGACAGGATTTGAACCTGTGACCTCTGGGTTATGAGCCCAGCGAGCTACCGAACTGCTCCACCCCGCGTCGCATGATCAACACTACCCTACTTTGGCGGCGGCTCCGACCACAGTCCCGCAAACCACAGCCCCGCCGACCGTAGTCAGTGGAACACCCCTGCAACGGGAAAGCAAAAGGCCCGGACATTGTTTCCAATGTCCGGGCCTTTCCTCAGTTGCGGGGACAGGATTTGAACCTGTGACCTCTGGGTTATGAGCCCAGCGAGCTACCGAACTGCTCCACCCCGCGTCGCAGAATCTACTTTACCGGGAGGTGAACCGCAGGCCAAATCGTGGCGGCGTGACGTCCAACACGCCAACACGGCACCCGGTCCTTCAAGGACCGGGTGCCGTGGGGCCGTCGTCGTACTACTGCCCTGCCGACGGGGACGGCGAAGCAGAAGGCGACCCGGAGGGCGAGGGAGCCGGGCTGGCCTCCGGAGCGGTGGCCGGGATCTTGGCCTCGGCATCCATGGCCTTCTTCAGCGCAGCCGAAACCTTCTTCTGCGCGTCGCCGTATGCGGCGAAGTCACCCGCGGCCAGTGCCGTCTGGCCCGCCTGGATAGCGGAGTTTGCCTCGTCCAGCGCCGCCTTCAGCTGGGCCTTGGCATCCGCCTCCGCAGGGGTTGCAGGGGCTGACGGGCCGGCCGGTGTTTGCCCGTTGTTGGCGGAGTCTCCCGCGGCTGCTCCCGAATCACCGCCGAAGAGCTGCTTGAGGGCCGCGTCGAGGGTCGGCGCAAAGCCCACCTTGTCACCGAAGGCCACCAGCACGCGCTGCAGGGTGGGGTATGACGTCTCACCGGTCGACTTGAGGTAGACCGGCTGGACGTAGAGGATGCCGCCGCCCACCGGCAGGGTGAGCAGGTTGCCGTTCAGCACGTCGGACGCACCCTGCCGCAGCAGGTTAAGGGCCTGGGAAACGGTGGGGTCGGAGTTGAACTTGTTTTGCGCCTGTCCCGGGCCGGGCACCTGTGTTTCCGGCGGGATCTGGAGCAGCCGCAGCTTTCCATAGCCGTCAGCCTTCACGCCGGCCTGGTTGCCGGCATCCGAATCCGCGGCGAGGAACCCGTACAGGACGTTGCGGGCATTACCGTTCACGATCTGCGGGATGAAGGACGACGTCAGCTGGAACGCCGGCTTTTGTTGGTCCGGCATCTGCAGCGACATGTAGAACGGCGGCTGCTTGACGTCGGTGGACACGGTGGGGTCAGCCGGCGTGCTCCAGACGTCGTTGTTCTTGTAGAAGCTGGTGGGATCCGTGACGTGGTATTGCCCCAGCAGCTCCCGCTGGACCTTGAACAGGTCCTCCGGGTAGCGGACGTGGCTCATCAGCGCGCCGGACATCTCCGAGTACGGCTTCAGCGACGACGGGAAGACCTTCTGCCAAGCCTTGAGGACCGGGTCCGTGTCGTCCCAGGCGTAGAGGGTGACCGAGCCGTCGTAGGCGTCCACAGTGGCCTTGACCGAGTTGCGGATGTAGTTCACCGTGCTGTTGGGCAGGGCCACGGCGCGGCCGGAGCTGGTCTGCGAATCGGCGGTGGCATCCGACAACTGCTTCTGCTGCGAGTAGGGGAAGTACTGGCTGGTGGTGTAGCCGTCGACGATCCACTTCACCCGGCCGTCCACCAGCGCCGGGTAGGCGCCCCCGTCAACTGTCAGGTACGGGGCCACCTTCTGGACCCGCTCCCGCGGGCTCCGGTCGTAGAGGATCTGCGAATCCGCGTTCACGCCATCGGAGAGCAGCAGGTCCGAAGACTGGAACTTGATGGCGTAAAGGACCTTGTTGAAGAACGAGCCAACGTTCGGGCCGCCGTTGCCCTTGAACGTGTACTGGGTCTCGCCCTCCCCTTCCTTGCCGGAGGGGCGGTCCTGCTCGCGCGGCGTGGCGCCGTCGGGCGCGCCCACGATTGAATACTCGGGAGACGACTCGCCGAAGTAGATCCGCGGTTCATAGGTGGTGTCGTTGCCCAGCACGCCCGTGGAGGGAATGCCGGACTGGAGGAATTCGGGTTTGCCGTCAACGGTGAACTTGTTGCCCTTGGCCGCCACTACCCCGTACCCGTGGGTGTAGACCACGTGCTGGTTCAGCCAGCCCTGCTGGTTGGTGGCCACGTTCGTGGGGTTCAGTTCCCGCACCGCGATCACGGTGTCCTGGATCTTCCCGTCCACCTCGTAGCGGTCCACGTTCAGGGCCTTGGGGAACTGGTAGTACGGGCGGTACTGTTCCAGCTGCGCGAACGCATCGGAGATCAGGTTCGGGTCCAGGAGCCGGATGTTGGCCGTGGTCTGCGCGTCCGGCGCGAGCGCACCCGTGTTGGCGGTGTTGGTGGCGTCGTACCGGGTTTCCTGGATGCTGTCCAGGCCGTAGGCCTTGCGGGTGTTATCGATGTTGCGCTGGATGTACTGACTTTCCAGCGTCTGCTCTGAAGGCCGGACCTGGAACTGCTGGATGACCCACGGATAGACACCGCCGGCCAGGATGGAGGTGATGATCAGCATGGCCGTACCGATCACCGGCAGGCGCCAGCGGCCGATGACGGCGGCAACGATGAAGAGGATGGCTACCAGGGCGGCCGCGACGGCGAGGATGGCCTTGGTGGGGATGACTGCGTTGACATCGGTGTAGAGGGCGCCGGCCCAGCGGCCGCCGTTGCTCTGCACGGAAGAATAGCGGTCCAGCCAGAAGTTGACGCCGAGGAGCACCAGGAACGCGGCACCGGTAACAGCGATGTGGATCTGGGCCGCGCGGCTGGTGAACACGCCGCGCTCCATCAGCCGGATGCTGCCGTAGAGGTAGTGCGTGAGGATTCCGGCGATGCCTGCGATCACCACCACGCTGATCAGGAACCCGGTGACGAAGCCGAGGAAGGGCAGGGTCATCAGGTAAAAGCTGATGTCCATTTTGAACTGCGGATCGGTCTGGCCGAAGCCGACCTGGTTGAAGAAGAGCAGGACCTTCTGCCATTGGCTGGCGGCTGCGCTGCCCGCAAAGAGTCCGAAGAGGACCGGCAGGCCCACCATTACGATCCTGCGGACCGGCTCCAGCTGGGCCTGGTACCGGTTGAGGTTGTCCCGGACCTCAGAGTCCGGGGCGTAGACGGGCCGGGCGTTGTAGGCGATGCGGATGGAGAAGAACACCGCGGCGAACATGATGGCGAAGCCGGCCACAAAGGCGGCGATCTTGGCGAGGTTTTCGGTGATGAAAACCTGGATGAAGCCCAGTTGCCGGTACCAGAGGACGTCGGTCCAGACGTTGGCGAAGAAAATGAAGCCCACTACCACCAGGGCGACGACGATCAGGGTGGGCGTCAGGGCTCCCCGTCGCGATGGGGGCCTTCCTGTGGACGTGGTGCTGGCGGGACGGGACAAACTGGGTACCTCATAGCTGGTCGTCGAGACATTCGAAGCGTGCGAGCGACGTACGGTACCGGTCAAACGGCTGGTTTCGTCCGTCATCAGTGCCACGAGTGGCGGTAAAGCTTAGTTCCTGTCGAAACTGTTTGGGCCCAGTCTATGCATGGCGCAGGCGGGCTATTTGCCCGTGCATGCCGGGAGGGCGGATGTGTCCTGCCCGCTCGCGGCCACTTCCACGGCGTGCCGCGCCTCCCCGAGGTTCTCCACGCGCACCACCTGGAGGCCGGCCGGGATGTGGCCGGCGACCTCATCGCAGTTGCTGGCGGGCGCCAGGAACAGGGTGGCACCGGAGGACCGCGCACCCCGCATCTTTTGCCCGATGCCGCCAATGGGGCCTACCGTTCCGTCCGGCGAGATGGTGCCGGTGCCGGCGATGTGCTTCCCGCCGGTGAGGTCGCCCGGCGTAACCGTATCGATGATCCCCAGCGAGAACATCATGCCGGCGCTGGGGCCTCCCACCTTGTCCAGCGAGATCTGCACCTGGAACGGGAAGCTGAACAAGTACTTCAGCAAGACGCCGAGAATGAAGCGGCCCTGGCCGTTGTCCTTGGGCGTCACCTCGAGGGCGACAGGCTGGCCGGCGCGTTCCACCGTCACCGCGGCGGGGGCTCCCTTGCCCGCAGCCAGTTCATCCTGGATGACGGCGAGGGAGGTGATGTCCTTGCCGTTGATGGACTTGAGGATGTCCCCTTGCTGGATCTTTCCCGCTGATGCGGAGTCCTTGGACAGCCCGGCGGCCTGCAGCTGCTGGCCGAAGGGAATCTTGAGTTCGTTCAGGGCGGAGGCCACGGCGTTCTCCTGGGACGTGGCCATGGCCACGGCGCTCTGCTCCTGTGCCTCCTCCTTGGTGGTTCCCGTGGGATAGATCAGTTCCACCGGGTAGACGGCTTTGGAACTGTCCAGCCATGCGGAAAAAGCGTTGAGGATGCTTACCGAGCCGGTGGGGCCACCATCGACATACACCGTTGTCAGGTCCAGGTTCCCGGCTGCGGGATACGTTTCGTGACCGCTGATGTTGATCACGGGGCGCCCCTGGCTTTGCCCCAGCGTGTTGTAGGTGGGCCCGGGCGATTCGATGACGTACGGCACCGGAAGCGTGCCCACCGCTATTCCCAGCCCCAACGCAGCCAGCCCGGCAACCATCATGTTGGACAGCCGCCTGCGGGGCCGGCCGCCGTCGTCCTCCCCGGGGCCGTGCCCTGCACCTGCTGTGCCGTCGCTGGAGAACGGGGAAAGGTCTGGAACGTGGTCCTCGGAGGGGTGGCCGCCACGGGTTGTAGTCACCCACCAACAGTACGCGGTGAAGGCACGCCGGGGGTGCTTTGCCTAGAGCGAACGACGGCGGCGGGCGGCAGACAGCGGACCCCCACCGGGGTACCGTGAAGGTTGATCAACAGTCACACCATCGATCGGCGGGACCATGACCTCCAACCCACTCAATCCGTCCAACGGCGACGACACCCCCAAGGATCCGTTGACCGAAATGCTGCAGAACCTGATGGGCGGCAAGGGGATGGAAAACTTCGACCCCTCCGAGCTGGCCAAGGCTGCCGGCCTGCCGGACGACCCCAACCTTCTGGCCCAGATGTTCTCCCAGGTGCAGGCCATGATGAGCGCTCCCTCAGAGGGCCCCGTGAACTGGACGCTGGCCCACGACAACGCCCGGCGCGTGGCGGCCGGGAGCTCCGATCCGTCGGTTTCGGCGCAGCAGTCCCGGGAGGTGGACGAGGCCCTGCGCCTTGCCGAACTCTGGCTGGACCCGGTCACCGACCTGCCCGCCACCGGCCTGATCGGCAAAGCCTGGTCGCGTGCGGAGTGGGTGGAGGCCACCCTTGGCACCTGGAAACGGCTGACCGAACCCGTGGCCAACAGCATCGCCAACGCGCTCTCCTCCGCCATGACGGAGCAGATGCCAGAGGAGATGAAGTCCATGATGGGCGGCGCCTCCTCGATGCTGCAGAACATGGGCGGCGCGATCTTCGGCATGCAGCTGGGCCAGGCCATCGGCGCCCTGTCCAAGGACGTGGTCAGCTCCACCGATATCGGTGTCCCGCTGGCGGACTTGGAGATGGCGCTGCTGCCGGCAAACGTTGCGGCCTTCGGGGAGGGCCTGTCCCTGCCGGAGAACGACATCCGGCTGTTCCTGGCTGTCCGGGAAGCCGCCCACGCCCGGCTCTTCGTGCAGGTGCCCTGGCTGCGCGGACACCTGCTGGGCGCCATCGAGGCTTACGCCCGCGGCATCCACATCGACACCTCACGCATCGAGGAGCTGGCCCGCGACCTTGATCCAAGCAACCCCGAGGGCATCCAGGAAGCCCTCTCCCAGGGTGTCTTCATGCCCCAGCGGACCCCCGCGCAGGAACAGGCCCTGGAGAAACTTGAGACAGCGCTGGCCCTGGTGGAGGGCTGGGTGGACGAACTGACTGCGGCGGCCACCGAAAAGGTGCTGCCGTCGGCCGGTGCGCTGCGTGAAACCGTGCGGCGCCGCCGGGCAACCGGTGGCCCGGCGGAGCACGCCTTCGCTTCCCTGGTGGGGCTGGAGCTGCGGCCAAGGAGGCTGCGCGATGCCGCCACCTTGTGGGCCACGCTGAAGGACGAACGCGGCATCGAGGGCCGGGACGCCATCTGGCACCACCCCGACCTGCTGCCCACGGCCGAAGACCTGGACGATCCGAAGGGCTTCAGCTCACGCCGCAAGCTCGCCGAGGCCAGCGACAGCGAAGTCGATGACGCCCTGCAGAAACTGCTCAGTGGCGGGTTTGACGGTACCTCCGCCGAAGAAGGGGGCGGCCCGGACACCGCGGACGCTGCCAAGGATGCCGGGGATGCCGGCGGGACGGACGACGACGGCGAACCCGGCCACCCCAAAGCTGATACGTAACAGCAGATGAGCGCCCCGGGCGGGCCAGGATGTCCTGGCCCGCCCGGGCGTTTCCATGTCCGGTGTTGACCGGGATGGAGGCTAGTCGGCGTCCCCGCTGCCGGCTGTCCCGTCCTTGTCCAGGCCCCGGGCCGTGGCAAACGAAACACCCTCCAGGAACGCTTTGGCCCGGCCGGTTTCGGAGTATGCCTCCAGCAGCTTCCAGAATGCGGCATTGTGGGAGGCCACCAGGAGGTGCGCCAGTTCGTGCAGCAGCACGTAGTCGATGACCCACTGTGGCATGGGCCGCAGTTTGTCCGACAGCCGGATGGTTCCGTCAGCCGGCGTGGCGGAGCCCCACCGGGAGTTCTGGTTGCTGACCCAGCGCACGGAGGTGGGAACCGGCCGGCCGGCGAGGTACTGTGCCGACAGCCGTGCGGCGTGGGCGGCAAGAGCGTCGTCGCCCGCGGGCCGGCGGCGTCCGGCAGCAGCGCGCCGCTCCCCCTGCCTGTGCAGCTTCGCGAGCATGCGCTGCACCCACTCCCGCTCCTGGGCAGCTGTGAAGCGGGCCGGGATGGCGACTACCGCCGTTCCGTCCTCCCAAAAGGCTGCAACGGTCCGCGTCCGCCTGGCGGAGCGCCGTACCTCGACGGGGGAACCGTCGGAGGTGGTCAGCGGGGTACCCTGGCGTGTTCCGGGACCGGCTGCAGCACTCACAGGACAGAACTTTCGGCGAGGACCCGGAGGACGTCTTCCCCGTACTTTTCCAGCTTGGACGGCCCGACGCCTGCCAGGCCGGCCAGTTCCTCCAGGGAAGCTGGCCGGGCCTCGGCAATCGCCGTGAGGGTGGCATCGGTGAAGACGACGAACGCGGGGACGTCTGCGGATTGGGCGACGTCGCGGCGCCAGTTCCGCAGGGCGTCGAAGGTCTGTTCTTCATAGCTGGGCGGACACGCATTGCAGCGGCCCACCTTGCGCTCGGCCCCGGTGGCGAGCATGGTGCCGCATACCCGGCACACAGCGGGTGCGGCAGCCTTCCGGCGGGGCGGGGCACCTTTTCCGCGGACGCTTGAACTGGCCACCGAGTCAGGCCGCAGTCCGTCCAGGAACCGGGACGGCTTCCGGTTGGCGCGGCCGCCGGGAGTCCTTGCCGTGCTCCAGGAGAGGTAGAGGTGCTCCCGGGCGCGGGTGATGCCGACATAGAGCAGACGCCGTTCCTCATCCACGGATTCGGGTGAATCGGCAAAGGAAATCGGCATCAGGCCTTCGCTGAGCCCCACCAGGAAGACCGCGTCCCATTCCAGGCCCTTGGCTGCGTGGAGGGAGGCAAGGGTAACGCCCTGGACTGTCGGCGCGTGCTGGGCCAGGGAGCGTTCCTGGAGTTCGTTGACGAAGTCCGCCAGGCCGAACTGGGGCCCGCGGTTTTGGACGAGTTCGTCGGCGAGCGCCACCAGGGCCGCGAGGGATTCCCACCGCTCGCGCAGGGCCCCGCCACTGTGCGGAGCGGAATCCGTGTAGCCCAGGGAAGAGACGATGTCACGGACCAGCTGGCCCAGGGGTTCCGGCGCGTCGGTTTCAGAAACAGCCCGGGTGGCTGCGCGGAGCTGGAGGATGGCATCCCGGACCTCCTTGCGGGCGAAAAAGCGTTCGCCGCCCCGGAGCTGGTAGCCGATTCCTGCCGCCGCCAGCGCCTGTTCGTAGGCCTCGGACTGTCCGTTGGTGCGGAAAAGGACAGCTACCTCGCTCGCCGGGGTCCCGGCGTCGAGCAGTGCCTTGATCTTCTGGGCCACCGTGGCGGCCTCTGCCTCGTCATCCGTGCATTCGGTGAACTGGGGCACCGGGCCGGCCGGGCGCTGCGCCACGAGCTGAAGGGGGGCTGCCCAGGCGGCGTCGGCGGCGGGCCCGCCACTGCGACGTCCGGCCAGCAGGTCGTTGGCCAGTTTCACCACCTGCGGGGTGGAACGGTAGTCCCGGACGAGCTTGACCACGTTGGCCTGCGGATAACGTGCTTTGAAGTCCAACAGGTGCCTGGGCGATGCGCCGGTGAAGGAGTAGATGGTCTGGCTCGCATCGCCCACCACGCACAGTTCGTCACGGCCGCCCAGCCAGAGCTCCAGGAGCCGCTGCTGGAGCGGGGAAACGTCCTGGTACTCATCCACCACGAAGTGGCGGTACTGTTCCCGGACCGTGGCGGCGACCTTCTCGTCCTCCTGCAGGATGCCCACCGTGATCAGCAGGACGTCCTCGAAGTCGATCACGTTGCGGTCCGTCTTGACGTCCTCATACGACTGGAAAACGCGGGCCACGGCGGTGAGGTCGAATCCTCCGGGTGCGCCCCTCCCCTGGGCGTTTTCGAGGTAATTGGCCGGGGTCAACATGGAGACTTTGGCCCATTCGATCTCGGAGGCAAGATCCCGGATTGAAGCCCGGTCCGTGCTGAGCCGGAGCCGCCGGGCGGCCTCGGCAAGCAGCTGGGCTTTGTGGTCCAGCAAGTTCGGCAGGGTGCCGCCGACGGCCTGGGGCCAGAAGAACTGCAGCTGCCGCAGCGCCGCGGCGTGGAAGGTGCGGGCCTGCACGTTTCCGGCACCGAGATCGCGCAGGCGGCTGCGCATCTCCGCCGCCGCCCGGGCGGTGAACGTCACTGCGAGCAGGCGCTGCGGGCTGTACACGCCGGAATGCACGCCATAGGCAATGCGGTGGGTGATGGCACGGGTCTTTCCGGTCCCCGCGCCGGCCAGCACGCACAACGGGCCGCTCAGCGTACTGGCCACCTCACGCTGTTCCGCATCAAGCCCGTCAAGGATCCGGTCCTCCAGGGAGGCTGCTCCGTCAAAATGTTCTGTAGTCACTTCTGCTGCTTTATTTCTCGACTACCGCGTGCTGGAGTCTGGTGGATGGAATAACTTAGGCGCCGGCCAGGTCCTGGATCCGGCCGCCGTACCAGTGCTCAATCAGCGAGCGGGCAATGGAAAGCCTGCTGGAAATCGTGATCTCGCCACTAAGCACCGCTTCCTGAAGCTCCTCGCGGCTGAACCAGCGGGCCCTGGTGACCTCCACGCCGTCGGGCGTTGCCTGGGCGTCCTCGGTGACGGCGGTAAATCCAAGCATAAGGGAGGCCGGGAACGGCCACGACTGGGAGCCAAGATACTGGCAGCCCGTGACCCGGACGCCTACCTCTTCCTGGATCTCGCGGACCACGGCTTCCTCCAGGGACTCCCCCGGCTCCACGAACCCGGCCAGCGTGGAGTAGTTCCTTGCATCCACGGGCCCGCCGCCGCCAAGCAGCAGCCTGCCGTCCGGGCCGACGACGGTGACGATGATGGCGGGATCAGTGCGGGGATAGTGTTCAGAATTATCCGCCGGGCACCGGCGTACCCAGCCGCCGGCTTCAACATCCGTGGGCGTACCGCAGCGGGGACAATGCGTATGGGCTGCGTGCCAGTTGGCAATGGCGCTGGCTTCGACGAACAAGGCTGTGGAAGTGGTGGTCAGCCCCCCGGCGACCTCCCTGAATCCTGCCCAGGAGGCATCCGCGGGAATGCCGGCGGTGCCGGGCTCCGGAGGTGCAGGCAGGACGAACAGCAGCAGTTCGGTCCCGGCCGGGATGTCCGCGGCAGGCAGGGCGGATCCGAGGTACACCACCAGTTCCGGCGCTGATCCTGCCTCCTGGAGCCGGTCGAGGAGTTCCCTGGCCTTGACCAGGACCAGGTTGCTGCCACGCACCAATCCCTGGCGCCCTGAAAGTACTGCTGCCACCGCGTCCGTCCCCGCCAGCAGGTCATCGATCATCCCGGGCCTGATGCGTGCGGCAGACCCACGGTCCACCAGTGCCGGCCTCACCGGGAGCAGGGTGTCCACGAGGTGGTTCGCCGGCAGCGGTGCCGGCACAGCCTGGTGGACGGGTAGGGCGGACTCCGTGTGGCTCATGCTTCCACCGTACTGACTGCCACCGACATTTCACATTCAGGGCGGGGCGCCTTCGAACTGCGGGTCCCCCCTAATTCCAGCTATCTGGAGACTCGCCGCGGCCGGACCGCCGTCTGGGACGGCGCGCAATCTACCGTGGAACGGTGAGAAGAAAACCGATTGAACTGGCGGCGATTGCAACCGCGGCAGTCCCTGGACTGACCCCGACAGCTGTTAGCTCCGCGCCGGATGACCCCGCGGACTTCGACTCGGCCCTGCTCCTTGATTCGGAAGGCAAGCGCTGGCGGGTCCGGTCGCCGCGGCATGCCGAAGCCAGCGCACGGCTGGAAACGGAGTTCCTGGTGCTGCGCGCCTTCGCCCCCGCCGTCCGGGCGGAACTGCCGTTCCTGATGCCCACCGTGGCCGGCAGCGTCCGGCTGGGAAGCCTCACCACCTTCGTATACTCACACCTGTCCGGGAGCACACGAAGCGTCGAGGAACTGACGTCCGGACCGGCCGGCCTCGCCCGCGAAATCGGTTCCGCGCTGGCTGCGGTCCACGACCTCCCCCGGTCCCTGGTCAGCAACGCCGACCTGCCCAGCTACACCCCCAACGAGTTCCGCCAACGGAGGCTGAACGAACTGGACCAGGCAGCAACCACGGGCAAGATCCCGGCCGCACTGCTGCGCCGCTGGGAACATGCCATGGAAGACGTGTCCCTGTGGCGGTTCAACCCGTGCGTGGTCCACGGCGACCTGCACGAAGACAACCTGCTGGTCGAGTCGGGACGGGTTACCGCAGTAACCGGCTGGACCGACCTTCGCATCGGCGACCCGGCAGACGACTTCGCGTGGCTGGTGGCCTCCAACGAACAGGACTTCGTTGACGCTGTCCTGAAGTCCTACACGTCCAGCCGCCGCGACGTCCCCGACCAGCATCTGCTGCGCCGGGCCGCCCTGTCCGCCGAGTTTGCCCTGGCACAGTACTTGGTCAAGGGCCTGGCCGCCGGGGACCAGGACATGGTCCGCGAAGCCGAAGATATGCTGGAGAGCCTTGCCGGCGACATCGCCGAATTCGGCGGCCAGCCGATCAGCGTCGAACCGCTCCCCGCCAAGGACATCCCCGCCGGGAGCGCCGTGCCCGCACCGGCGCAGCCAGGAACCGGGGCAACCGCCCCCGCATCCCCCGGCGGCAGCTCTGCTGTCAGCCCTGCGGTGACCGTCGCCGCGGTACCCGCCGAACCTGCATCAAAGGACAAACCCGGTCCGCAGACGCCGCCTGCCATGGTGGCACAGCCCGCCGTGCTCGTGACCCCCATCCCCGTGGAGCCACCCCCGGCGGCGGTCGGCGGCGAGGAATCCCGGCCAGGCGAAATCAAGGATCCGGACGACACGTCCACGGCCGCCATCTCGGTCATCAACGCCAACCGGCGCTGACCGGAGCGGCCGGCCACGCCGGCACCACCAGGGTGCCCGCGCGGCCGGCCTCACGGTTTGGCAAGCGCAGCGGCGACGATACCTTCCAGCTCGGCCGCCGTCCCAAGGTCGTGCGGGCGCACCACGGCGTTGTCGGCGACGTAGAAGAATGCGGCCCGCACTTCTTCCAGCGGGACATCCTTGAGGCGTGCCCACGCGAGCCGGTAGACCGCCAGCTGTACCGACCGGATTTTCAGCTGCGCTGCGGACGGCCGGCGTCCGGTCTTCCAGTCCACCAGGTCCCAGCACCCGTCAGCGTCCTGGAACACGGCGTCAACCCGGCCGCGCACCACCACTTCCCCCACCCTGGTTTCCACGGGGACCTCCACGAAGGCCGGTGCCCGGTCAGCCCAGGGGGAAGCCTTGAAGGTGGCCACCATCTGGTCGAGATCGTAGGCAGCGTCGATGTGGTCGTCCGAGCCCGGCGCTTCACCGAGATCCAGCATCCCGGCCCGGCCGAAGTATTCCTCTACCCAGGCGTGGAAAGCCGTGCCCTTCCGGGCCGACATGCCGGGTTCGCGTGGTACCGGACGGCGCAGCCTGCCCAGGACCGCCTGGGGGTCGTCTCCGAGGTCAACCAATGTGGAAGCTGAGATGTGGGTGGGCAGGTGCACGTCATGGCCGCGCGACCTCCTTGCCCTGCGCTCGAGCAGCAGCGCAGCTTCGCGGGCCCAACCCGCCGCTGGCCCGGTAAGTCCGGGCATAGGACTGCCGTCCGTCCCTGGTCTGTTTCCCTGTGCTGTCCCCCCGCTCGGGTCGGCCGGAATATCATCGGTGCCGAGTATTCCGAGCACCCGCTGGGCCGCCGCTTCCGTGGCTGTCCTGCGCCCGCGGGCCAACCGCAGGCGCTCACCGGTCCGTGGGTCCACGGGTCCCTCCAGGGGATCGTAGGGCCAGCTGGCTTCTTCAGTTTCCAGCGTCAGCGGGCTCTGGAGCGGCAAAGCGGCCTCGTCGAGCGACAGCTTGTGAACCACTGCGCTTGATGGGCCGCCATCAGCCGGTTGCGCCAGGGCTTCGAGCTCCGCGAGGAACGGAGACATTTCGGCGCGTCCGGCCCGCGATCCGACCCATGCGGCACTCGACACCCACAGGACATGCTTGGCCCTGGTGTAGGCAACGTAAGCCAGCCGGCGTTCCTCGGATTCCCCGTGGGCCTGGACGCCGGCCTTATACTCCTTCTCGGCATCCAGCCAGCCTTTCTGGTCCGGCTGGTCGAGGTCCCACTGCGGCAGGTCCGCCCGGTCGCCGCGGAGGGGCCACGGCAGCGCGGCAGATCCGCTGCTCCAGCGCGAGTCCCGGTCGCTGGGAAACGCCCCCGCGTTCATGCCCGGGACAAACACAACGTCCCACTCAAGACCTTTGGAAGCGTGCACCGTCAGCAACTGGACCGCTTCGCGGTTTACGTCGCTGGCCGGTGCCTCCAGCCCGTTTTCTTCCGCCGACGCCGCCTCGAGCCAGGACAGGAAGGCCAGGATGTCCACCCGCTGGGAGGTGCGGAGGAAGCCGGCGGCCGCATCCTGGAAAGCATCGAGGTTGCGGCGCGCCTGGTGGATGCTGATTCCGGGCCGCGCCGCCACTTCGATATCCAGCAGCATGGCCCGTTCCACCTCCCCCAGGAGCGTCGTGAGGTCGTCCCCAAGGTAGCCGCGGAGTTGCCTCAACTCGAGCGACAATTTCGCCAGCCTGCTGCGGGCCCCCGCGCTGAGGGTGCGGCCATTCGATGAGGTCCACCCTTCCCGCGGCAGGAAATCAAGTGCCTCCACCAGGCTGGCGGCGTCGGTCAGGTCCCCTTCGAGGACCGGGGCATCCGCTTCGTCGGCGCCCTCGTCCTGGCCATCGGCTTCGAACCCCGGGGCCCTTCCCCGGCTCCGTGCGAGCTGGCTCGACCAGTCGCGCAAGGCCATGAGGTCGGCCGGGCCGATGCGCCACCGGGCTCCTGCTATCAGCCGCATGAGGGCATCGGAGCGGCCGGGATCGGCAAGGACGCGCAGGGTGGCGACCAGGTCCACGATCTCCGGGGTGTCCAGGAGCCCCCCGAGGCCCACGATTTCGTAGGGGATCCCCCTGGCTTCGAACTGGCGCCGGACCGGCTCCATCTGGGCGCGCCTGCGGCACAGCACGGCAAGCGCCGGGGGTTCGGCCGTGCCATCGGGATTCAGCTCGAAGTCAGTCCGCCGGTACCTCAGGACGTCGTCCGCCAGCGCAGCAGCTTCTTCAACATCGCTGGCGAAACGCCCCAGCACCACAGTTCCGTCCACTGCATGGGGACTCGGACGCAGTGGAGGAACTTCGGCAGCGGGTGTCCTGCTCCCGGCCGGTCCGCTGGAGGCCGCCGCCCGGCCCAATGACTGGGACATGACGTTGGCTGCTGCAAGGATGGAACGGCCATTACGCCAGGCCGTGGTCAGGTATGAAGTTGGGGCGGGCGCCCAGCCGCCTTCTTCCTCCGCCGCTCCGGTGCGCATCGGGAACTCGCGAACGAAGTGGAACAACTGCCCTGCCGAGGCACCCCGAAACCCGTAAATGGACTGGTTGGGGTCTCCGACCGCCGTCACGGCGTGGCCACCGCCGAACAGCCGGGAAAAGAGCACCAGCTGGGCATACGACGTGTCCTGGAACTCGTCGAGGAGAACCACCTTGTACCGTTGACGCTCCATCTGGGCCGCCAGCGGCACATCCTGCGCCACCTTGGCGGCAAGTGCCACCAGGTCGCCGAAATCGAGCGCCCCGCGCGCCCGTTTGGCCGCAGCGTATCGGCCCACCATGTCGGCAACGCTTGCCCTGGTCCGCAGCATTCCGCCAAGGTCGAGTGCTGCCTTTGGCGTGTTCTTCTTCTTATCGGCCAGGTAGGGCAGGGATTCGAACTCGGACAGGCGTGCCATCAGCCACGCCTCCACATTTTCGGGTTCCTGGAGGTGCTCTGCGCATTCCCCGGCCAGCTGGATCACGGCCTTCACCAGGGTGGATTTAGCGGCCCGGAAGTGCTGGTATTCGCCGTCGTACGCTTCAACCACTTCGCTGGCCAGCTGCCAGGCCTGCGCACCGCCGAGCAGCACAACGTCCCGCTCGACGCCAAGCCGCAGCCCGTAGTCGGACACGACGCCGCTGGCAAAGGAGTGGTAGGTGGACACCTTTGGCTCCAGGGCCTCGCTGCTGAGCAGGCCCGCCGGAAAGATTTCATGGGCGCTGTCCCTGGCAGCAATGCGTTGCAGCGCCAGGAGCTTTGACCGGATCCGGCTGGCGAGTTCCCCGGCTGCCTTGCGGGTGAAGGTCACGCCCAGGACTTCCTCGGGGGTGACCCAGCCGTTGGCCACAAGCCACACCACCCGGTCCGCCATGGTGGCGGTTTTCCCGGAGCCGGCGCCGGCAATGACCAGCCGCGGCGCCAAGGGGGACGAAATGATGGCGGATTGCTCAGGCGTGGGGGTGTTCTTCTCACCCAGCAGCGAGGAGAGTTCCTCGGGGCTGAAGCGCACGGCCGGAGCGGCGAGCGCGGCAGCCGCCCCCCCGCTCATTCGGTCACCTGCCGTCCCCGCACGCACAGCGGGCAAACCTCGGGGAGCCGGCAGCCGTGGCCGCCGTGACTGCCTTTGGCGGGGTCGTGGCGCGCGATGAATTCACTTCCGCCCATGACGGCGGCGGCCTCCTTGACCACGTCCATGGCCCAGTTCTCCTCAGGGTTGAGTGGTTCCTGCTGCTGGATGGCGGGGTTCTTCGCCCCGGTCCCAAGCTGCGCCAGCACGGCGCCGCCGGACAGTCCCTGCCCGCCCCCGGAGGCAGCGAACCCGCCGGCAAGGACAGCTGCCTGGTAGGCGCCCAGCTGCGGGTGGTGGGACAGTTCGTCCTTGCCGGGCTGCCTTTTTCCGGTCTTGAGGTCAACCACCACCAGCCGTCCTTCGCCATCGATTTCCAACCGGTCCACCTGGCCCCGCAGTACCGCTTCCCGCGGTGCAGCGTCATCCACCGCCACGGCGCCCAGGGCCACTTCAAAGTCCTGTTCGACGCCCAGCAGGCTGCGGCCCTCGCCCCTCATGGAGAGCACATAGTGGGCCAACTTCCGCACCATGGCTTCGGCGCGCTGGAAGTCCAGGCGCCCCTCCCAGTTGTCCTTCATGCCGAGCGCCGGCCACCGCCGCACCAGTTCAGCGACGTACTCGGATCCGGCGGCGTCCGGCATGTCCTGGGCGATTGCGTGCACCAGGGTCCCCAGGCTCCGGGCGAAGTCGGTGGCAGCCTCCCCTCCGGCTGCCTGGACGAACCAGTCCAACGGCGACTTCTGCACCGTCTCAACCTTTGACGGGGATACGGACACTGTTCCCCCGGGCGGGACCACCGCCTCCGCGGAGGTCAGCGGGGCGAGGCCCCACCAGCTGTCGGGGTGCGCTCCGGCCACGGGGGGTTCAGCCGCGGCGAGCTGGGCCAGGACCCTCGCCGCTTCCGCGGCCTGCGGCGTCCCGGCGTCGAGCTGGGCATGCTGCCGGAGCTCGGCAACCAGGGCCCGCAGCGTCATGGGCCGTTCCACTTGGGTGAAAGCCCGGCCGCCTTCGTCCGGTCCCAGCGGTGCAACAAAGTCCAGGAATGACGACGGCTGGTGGTCCTCTGACGAGACCGCGGTGCAGACCAGCAGTTCGCGTGCCCTGGACACGGCCGTGGAAAAACTGCGCAACTCGTCATAGCGGATATCCCGCAAACGGCTCAGGGGGTCACGCTGAAGGGCATACTCCGGGCTGTGCTCAACAGCATCCGCATACAGTGTGCTGCCGAGCAGCTCACCGCGGAGCCTCGTGTTGGGCCACACCCCTTCCTGCAGGCCCGCAATGATCACCACGGGCCATTCCCGGCCCGCCGCACTGGCCGGCGTCATCAGCTCCACAGCGTCCTCAAGCTGCGCGCGGGCGGCGAGGGTATCCATGGGAAGCTCCTGGTTCAGGAGGTACTCGAGGAACTGTTCGGGGCCGGCGCCGGGCATCTGGTCCACGTAGCGTTCGGCCGTATGGAAAAGAGCCATCATGGCGTCGAGGTCGCGGTCAGCCCGTGCCCCGTGCGGACCACCCGACAAGGCCGTCTGTGTCCAGGCAGCCGAAAGCCCGGTCGAGTCCCAAAGAGCCCACAGTACCGACTCGGCGTTGGCACCCGGCAGTCCGGCCGCCTCCCGCCCCGCGTGGATCATCCGCGCCGTGCGCCGTGCAGCGCGCCCTTCGATTCCCAACGCGCCCAGCGCGCCCGGCTCAAGCAGGGCCTGGACCAGCAGCGCATCACTGGCGCGGCCCCCGCCGCCCAGCAGTTCCTCGCGCCGCAGTGATTGCCGGAGCCTGCGCAGTTCGATGGAGGTTGCGCCGCCGATCCGTGATGTAAGCAGGGCTACTGCCGCTTCGGGTGTCAGGAGCTCCGGGTCCAGCGCAATGGCAAAGGCGTCCAGGAGCGGGCGTACGGCTACTTCGTCGCGGACCGCGGATTCCGCCACGGGCACCCGGACGGGAATCCCCTGGCCGGACAGGTAGCGCTGCAGTTCGCTGACCTGGCCGCCATTGCGCACAATGACAGCCATGTCTGCCAGGTCACGGTTGCGGTTTATGTGCTGGTCCAGGATCCGCTGGGCGACGTACCGCAGCTCGTGCACCGGTGTAGGAACCAGGTGGGCTTCCACGCTGCCGGGGTGGCCGGCCGGTGCGGGCTGCGTGAGCCGGCGCGCCAGCTGGCCCCCGGCCCGCTGCGAAATGCGGCCGGCGACGCTGCGCCAGGCCTCCGCCACCGCGGGCGAAAGTCCGTGCGCGTACCCCAGCGGACGCTCAAGGATGGTGTCCTGCGTGGCCAGCAGCCGGGGCAGTTCAGCCACAAGATCCGGCCGGGCTCCCCTGAATCCCTGGACCACCGTGTCCGGCGACGCCGTCACGTAGCAGTCCTTGCCTGCCGCAATATCGGCCAGCAACTCGAAGATGGCGGGGTTTGCTTCCTGGACATCGTCCACCAGGACCACCTGCAGCCTGGCGCGTTCGGCAGCCAGGAATTCCGGCGCGTCCTGGAAGATCTGCCGGGCTGCTGTGATGATTCCGGCGGGGTCGAAGGCCTCCGGCATCCGCAGGTCAAGAACGTCCCGGTATTCGGCATAAAGTGCGGCCGCGGCTTTCCAGTCCGGCCGGCCGCAGGCATCCGCCAACTGAGCAAGGTCTTCAGCCGTGCGGCCAGACTCGATAATGCGGTCAAAGAGTTGCCGCACCTCTTGGCGGAAGCCCCTGGTATCAAGGGCACCGTCAAGATCGCTGGGCCACGGCAGTTCCAGGCCCGGCAGCCGGTGGCCCTCGAGGAGTTCCTTGATGATGAGGTCCTGCTCCGGACCTGACAGCAGGCGGGGCGGCCTGGGCAGGGGTATGACGCCTTCAGCCTTGGCACGGCGGATCAGGTCGAATGCGTACGAGGCCCAGGTCCGGGCCGGCGTGGTGCTCAGGCTCCGGTCCAGCCGGGCAGTGAAACTGTCCCGCAGGAAATCGGCAGCAAGGCGGGTGGGCGCCAGGATCAGCATGCGTTCGGGGTCGACCCCGTCGCGGAAGACCCGCTGTACAGCGGCTTCAACGAGCACGGTGGTCTTACCCGTGCCCGGCGCGCCCGGAACCAGGACCGGTCCGGATCCCTGGGTAACGTCGACCGCTGCCTGCTGGTCCGGTGTAAGCCGAAGCAACCCGGACTGCATCCGCCGTGGCGGCAGAAGCCGAAGCGCGGGAGAGGCCGGCAGGGCCCCTCCGTCGGTGCTTCCAGGAGCGGGGAACCCAGGCTCCCGGCCTGCCTCCGGCTCCTGCCGGTGCGGGTCCCAGGGTCCGGTCAAAGGGATTGTTACGGTCACAAAACCATTCCATCATCAGGTACCGACAACCTGTGGAGCCGACGCTCCAGGTCCTCTGCAACTGCATCGATATTGTCAAAATCACTGTCGGTCGGTGCCCAGCGGGCGGCGGCCAGGTCCACCCGCCACCGCCCCTCGCCGGTTCGGAGGAAGGAATCATGGTCGCCCACCAGTGGAGTGCCTTCTTCGAGGTAGAGGAGCAAGGCCTCGGCTTCGTGCCCCGGGGGCGCGTGGCCGCTGGCCTTCAGGACCCGCCACCACGGGGCACCACCGCCGTGATGGCTCATCACGGACCCGACCTGGCGCGGTCCGCCCGAGCCCAGGAGCTCGGCAACGTCACCGTAGGATACGGCCGCCCCTGCCGGCACCAGCCTCACGACGGCCAGGACAGCTTGGACGTACTCATTCCGCATTGATCCAATCTAGCCGCAGTGGCGCTCCACGGAATTGTCGGTGGGCCCCCTTAGCGTTGAAGCATGAGTTCCTGGAACAACCTCCCCCGCGCAGCCTTCGATCTGGAAACCACGGGCCGTAATTCCCGCGCAGCGAGAATCGTCACGGCATCGATCACCGTGGTGGACCACCAGGGCGAGGTCATCAAGGAGCATGAGTGGCTGGCCGATCCGGGGGTAGAGATTCCGGCAGAGGCAAGTGACGTCCATGGGATCACCACCGAACAGGCCAGGCGTGAAGGGCGCCCCGCCCATGAGGTCACACGGGAGGTCGCTGCAGTGCTGCAGGAGCTGTTCGACTCCGGGACTCCGGTCATCGCTTTCAACGCCAGCTACGACTTCACGGTCCTTGCTGCCGAGTCCGCACGGTACGGGATCCCCCAGCTGTCCCGCTTCCCGGTCCTGGATCCGTACATCATGAACAAGCAGGTTGACCGCTACCGGAAGGGCAAGCGGACATTGACGGCATTGTGCGAGGAGTACGGTGTGGTCCTGGACAATGCCCACACCTCCGCGGCCGATGCCCTGGCTACCCTCAGGGTGCTGGACGCGATGGCGGGCAAGTTCCCCAAGCTGATGATGCCGGCCAGCCAGCTGCACCAGCTGCAGGTGGATTGGGCGGTGAGCCAGGCGGCCGACTTCCAGGAGTACCTCCGCAAGACGAAGCCGGCCGCCGTCATTGAGGGGGACTGGCCGGTGCTTCCTCCGCAGGACGCCATCACGGGTGGCTTCTAGACTGACACCCGTGCTCTTTTTTGGGAGGCATGTCACAGTCACGGCGGGTTAACAAACGCGGGGACACTGCAGGGGCATCCTTCGCCCACGGACCCGAAGTACCCTCCAGCTGGTTGCCACTGCGCTCCTTGCGCGGAATCATCTTCGGAAAAGCTGGCTAAATGCCCCGCGTTCTTCATCCAACTTGCGGTATTCACCCAGGTGAGACAATAAAGTTTTGCGGTCACCCCTGCCCCGGACTGCTGGACCAGCGCCGGGCAGGTGCCAGGCGCCACAGCGCTGCCTTGCGGCCCGGTCGACGTATGCCTCATATGAAAGTGACAACCTGATGAAAATCAAAGCGATGAAGTGGCTCACTACCGCTCCCGTTGCACTGGCCCTCGCGGTTTCCCTCGCAGCCTGCGGTGGCGGATCTTCCCAGCCCAGCGGCACCCCCACCGACGCCCTGAAGGGCAGCGACCAGCAGACGCTGGACAAGTACACCACGGCAGACGTCACGCCGATCGACAAGATCGACAAGACCAAGCTGGGCCTCATCACCGAAGGCACCCTGCGCGTGGGCACCCTCTCCGATGCCCCGCCCAACATCTTCATCGATCCCTCCGGCAAGTTCACCGGCTACGACAACGAACTGCTGCGCGCCATCGGCGACAAGCTGGGCCTCAAGGTTGAGTTCGCCTCCACCGACTTCTCCGCCCTGCTCTCCCAGGTGGCCAACAAGCAGTTCGACGTCGGGTCCTCCTCCATCTCCACCACGGACAAGCGCCGTGAGACGGTAGGTTTCACCAACGGCTACGACTTCGGCTACATGGCCGTCGTCACCAAGACCGATTCCAAGGTCAACGGCTTCGCCGACCTCAAGGACGGCGTGCGCATCGGCGTGGTCCAGGGCACCGTGCAGGACGACTACGTCACCAACACCCTCGGCCTCGAGCCGGTCCGGTTCCCGGATTACAACACGGTGTACGCCAACGTGAAGTCCGGCCAGGTGGACGCTTGGGTGGCACCCTCTCAGCAGGCCACCGGCCAGGTCAAGGACGGCGACAACACCAAGATCGCCGAAAAGGTTGTGAACACCCAGAACTTCACCGCGTATGCAGTGAACAAGGACAACAAGCCGCTGATTGATGCCCTGAACGCGGGCCTGGATGCCGTTATTGCTGACGGTACCTGGACCAAGCTCACCGCCCAGTGGTACACGGACCGGCCCACCGCCAAGGAGCAGACCCCGCAGGGCTGGAAGCCGGGCAGCAAAGCCGTCCAGGTTCCCGCGAAGTAACCCGGACGTTCCATGGATATCCTCAAACTGCTCTCCGATACGTTCCTTGACTGGAAGGCAATCGGCGCCGTCCTGCCCAAAATGTTCGCCGTCGGGCTTCCGAATACGCTCGTTTTGGCTGTTTCGTCCGGCGTCATCGGAACAGTACTTGGCATGCTGCTTGCCCTGATGGGGATCTCCCGGAACGCCGGGGCCCGCTGGGTCGCCCGCATCTACACCGATGTGCTCCGCGGTCTGCCGCCTATCCTCACCATCCTGGTGATTGGACTCGGGTTCGGGCCGATTGTCCGGCAGTGGACCGGATCCACCAGCCCGTACCCCATGGCAATTGCCGCGCTGTCCCTGATGTCGGCCGCCTACATCGGCGAGATCTTCCGCTCCGGCATCCAGAGCGTGGACAAGGGCCAACTCGAGGCCACCCGTGCCCTGGGCTTCGGTTACGGCCCGGCCATGCGCCTGGTAGTCGTACCCCAGGGCGTCCGGCGGGTGCTTCCGGCCTTGGTCAACCAGTTCATCGCCCTGATCAAGGAGTCCTCCCTGGTCTTCATGCTCGGGCTGCTGGCCAGCGAACGCGAGATCTTCCAGATCGGCAAGGACGCGGCGTCCACCAGCGGCAACTTGTCGCCCTACGTCGCTGCAGCGGTGTTCTACCTCGCCTTGACCGTTCCGCTGACCCACTTCGTGAACTGGATCGACCGGCGCCTGCGCACCGGCCGGCCCGAAAAGAAAGAACCGGACGAGGCCGCAGCCGTCGTCGGAAAGGGAGCCCAGGCATGAGCGAGTTCGCATCCGGAACACTGAGCGCCAAGAACATCCACCTTTCCTTCGGCAGCAACCACGTCCTGCGGGGCATCGACCTGCACGTTCCCCAGGGCACCACGGCGTCGGTCATTGGTCCGTCAGGTTCAGGCAAGTCCACCCTGCTGCGGGTCATGAACCGGCTGATCGAACCCGACCAGGGGGACATCCTGCTGGACGGCCGTTCAGTGCTGAAGGACAATCCCGATGAGCTCCGCCGGCGGATCGGCATGGTGTTCCAACAGTTCAACCTGTTCCCGCACAAGACCGTGGTGGAAAACGTCTCGCTGGCCCTGCAGAAGCTGCGCAAGCTGCCCAAGGACCAGGCCCGCGCCGAAGCCTTGGAGCAACTGGACCTGGTGGGCCTGAAGCACAAGGCGGAGTCCCGCCCGGCCAACCTCTCCGGCGGCCAGCAGCAGCGGGTGGCAATCGCCCGTGCGCTGGCCATGAAACCCGAGGTGATGTTCTTCGACGAGGCCACGTCCGCGCTGGACCCTGAACTGGTCAAGGGCGTGCTTGCACTGATGACGGACCTCGCCAAGGGCGGGATGACCATGGTGGTGGTCACCCACGAGATGGGTTTCTCCCGCAACGTCTCGGACGTGGTGACGTTCATGGACGCCGGCGTTGTCGTGGAGTCCGGGCCGCCCGAGCAGCTGTTCACCGAACCACGGACCGACCGGCTCAAGGGCTTCCTCTCGGACGTCCTGTAACGCCCATGGCAACAAAGAAATCCCCGGCTGCAGGCTGCGGCCGGGGATTTCTTTGTTAAGGGACGACGGCGGCGCTAGCCCTGGGCGGCCGCGGCTGCCTTCGCCGCGGCAGGCAGTGCGTCGTAGATCCGGTTCATGGCGTCGTCGTCGTGCGCGGCGGACAGGAACCAGGCCTCGAAGACCGACGGCGGCAGGTAGACCCCGGACTCCAGCATGGAGTGGAAGAACGGCGCATAGCGGAAGGCTTCCTGCGCCTGCGCGTCGGCGTAGTTGTGGACGCCGTTGGCCGAGGTTCCGAAGGCCACCGAGAAGAGGTTCCCGGCGAACTGGATGGAGTGGTCCACCCCTGCGCCGTCCAGCGCGTTGGAGAGGGCGGAGGACAGTTCCAGGGACCGGACGTCAATGAAGGAGTAGACGTCGCGGGTCGCGTGGGTCAGGGTCGCCACGCCGGCAGCCATAGCCACCGGGTTCCCGGACAGCGTGCCGGCCTGGTACACGGGGCCGGTGGGCGCCAGGTAGTCCATGACGTCGGCACGTCCGCCGAGGGCCGCCGTCGGCATCCCGCCGCCGATGACCTTGCCAAAGGTGAGCAGGTCAGGAGTCCATGGATCCTCGGCATCCGGCGCACCGCCGGTAAGGCCCCAGTAGCCGGAGTAGCCGGTGCGGAATCCGGTCAGGACCTCATCGACGATGAGGAGCGCGCCGTGTTCCCGCGTGATCTGCGAAAGTCCGCGGTTGAATCCCTCGCCGGGGGTCACGACGCCCATGTTCGCCGGCGCCGCTTCGGTGATGACGGCGGCGATGTTGGGGCCGTGGAGGGCGAAGGCTTCCTTGACGGCGGCGAGGTCGTTGTAGGGCAGCACCAGCGTCTCCGCCGCGGTTGCTTCCGTGACACCGGCGGAACCGGGCAGGGCAAGGGTTGCCAGCCCGGAGCCCGCCGCGGCCAGGAGCCCGTCGAGGTGGCCGTGGTAGCAGCCGGCGAACTTGATGATCAGGTTGCGGCCGGTGAACCCGCGGGCCAGCCGGACAGCGGTCATGGTGGCTTCGGTTCCGGTGGACACCATGCGGAGGCGTTCGACGGCGGGGACGCGCTCCTGGACGATCTCCGCCAGGTTTGCCTCGTCCGGCGTGGAGGCGCCAAAGGAGAGTCCCCGGTCAACGGCCGCATGTACGGCGTCCAGCACGGCCGGGTGGGCGTGTCCGAGCAGGGCAGGTCCCCAGGAGCAGACCAGGTCCACGTATTCCTTGCCGTCGGCATCCGTCAGGTACGGTCCCTTGGCGGAGACCATGAAGCGCGGGGTCCCGCCCACGGAGCCAAAGGCCCGCACCGGCGAGTTGACGCCGCCCGGCATCAGCTGGCGGGCGCGGTCGAAGAGTGCCTCATTGCGAGGATTGCTGGAAGTCATGGTTCCTATTCTCTCAGTAAGCCGGAAAGCTCAAGTAAGCCGCAGGGGCCGGGTTGGCAGGTCAGCCGGCGAGCAGCTCTGCCACGCGGGGCGCCACCGCCGTGCCCATCAGTTCGATCGAGCGCATCATGGCTGCGTGCGGCAGCGGGCCGTTGCTGTATTTGAGGTCAAAGCGGTCAACCCCCAGGTTCCGCTTCAGCCGGACGATTTTTTGGGCCACCGTCTCCGGTGATCCGACATAGAGCGCGCCTTCTGTGGAACAGAGTGCATCAAACTCACCGCGGCCGGCCGGACCCCAGCCGCGCTCGGCACCGAGCCTGTTCCGCAGTGCCAGCCAGTGGGGATAGAGCTCTTCCCGGGCCTGTTCGTCCGTGTCGGCAACATGGCCGGGCGAGTGGGTGGCCATCTGCTGCATCGGGTGCCCGTACTTGCCCATCGCCTCGCGGTAGAGGTCGGCCAGAGGCCGGAAGCCCCGCGGCTGGCCGCCGATGATCGCGAAGATGATGGGATACCCGTATTGGGCACACCGGAGGACTGATTCCGGGGTACCGCCCACACCGATCCAGGTGGGCAGCAGGTGGTGCTCCAGGGGCGGGTAGACGCTCAGTCCATGCAGGGCGGGACGCGTCCGGCCCTCCCAGTGCACGGGCTGCTGCGCCCGGACTTTGTCGAACAGCTCGAGTTTCTCCTCGAACAGGACTTCATAATCCGCCAGGTCCAGCCCGAACAGCGGGAAGGACTCGATGAACGATCCGCGCCCGAGCATCACTTCGGCCCGGCCGTTGGAGATGGCGTCCACGGTGGCAAAGCGCTGGAACACCCTGATGGGATCGTCCGAGCTCAGCACCGTCACCGCGGAACCCAGCCGGATGCGGGACGTGCGCGCCGCAGCGGCGGCCAGGAAGACCTCCGGCGCGGACACGGCGTAGTCCTTGCGGTGGTGCTCCCCCACGCCGAAGGCATGGAGGCCGACGGCGTCCGCCAGTTCCGCCTGTTCCAGCAGCTGGCGCAGGACCTGGGCATGCGGCTGCGGATTGCCGGCCGGGTCCGCGCCGATGTCGCCGAAGGTGTTCAGGCCAAGGAGGATGCGGTCCTCCCCCACGGGCGCGGTGGGAGCGGCGGACAGGTCGGTCACCGGGTTTCCTTCAGCCAGCCGGCAAGTTCGGTGGCCCAGTATGTGAGCACGGTGTGGGCTCCTGCGCGCCGGATGCCCAGTACGGATTCGGTGATGGCGGCACGGCGATCGATCCACCCGTTGGCAGCGGCGGCCTCGATCATCGCGTACTCGCCGGAAATCTGGTAGGCGGACACGGGCACCGGGCTCATGGCGGCAACATCGGCCACGATGTCCAGGTAGCTCATGGCCGGCTTGACCATGATGATGTCGGCGCCCTCGTCCAGGTCCAGCTCCACCTCGCGCAGCGCTTCGGTGCGGTTCCCGGCATCCATCTGGTAGGTTCGCCGGTCACCCTTGAGCTGGGAGTCCACCGCTTCGCGGAACGGGCCATAGAACGCGGATGCATACTTCGCGGCGTAGGCGATGACGGACGTGTTGACGTGGCCGGCCTCGTCCAGTGCTGCGCGGATGGCGGCGATCTGGCCGTCCATCATCCCGGAGGGGCCCAGCATGTGGGCGCCGGCTTCTGCCTGCGCCACTGCCATCCTGGCGTAGATCTCCACGGTGCGGTCGTTGTCCACGTATCCGTCGGCGTCGAGCACCCCGCAGTGGCCATGGTCGGTGAATTCGTCCAGGCAGACATCACTCATGATCACCAGGTCATCGCCTACTTCAGCGCGCACGTCGCGGATGGCCTTGTTGAGCACGCCGTCCGGATCAAGCCCTGCCGAGCCTTCGGGGTCGCGTGTTTCCGGGATGCCGAAGAGCATGATTCCGCCCAGTCCAAGTTCAACGGCCTCGGCGGCAGCCCGCTTCAGCGTGTCGGTGGTGTGCTGGACCACGCCCGGCATCGACGTGATGGGGTTGGGCTCAGTGAGTCCTTCCCTGATGAAGGCCGGAAGGATGAGTTCGGCCGGCGAAAGGCGCGTTTCGGCGGTCATCCGGCGCATGGCGGGGGTGGTGCGCAGGCGGCGGGGGCGTTGGGTGGGGAAAGTCATGGGTCCTGTCCTTCGCATTGGTTGTGAAGCTTTGGGGGGAAGCGTGCCTGCCACTGTCAGGGCGGGCCGAGTGAGTTGGCCACCGCCACTACCAGGCCGTCCGGGGTGGGCTCAGCCGCCACCGCCGCAACGTCCAGGCCCAGGGCAGAGGCCTGTTCCGCCGTCGACCGTCCTATGGCCACCAGCCGGCAGCCGCCCAGCGGTCCCAGCGCGGCGATCCGGCGCACGGCGCTCGGGGACGCCGCGATCACAGCGTGAAGGCGTCCTGCGGCGATGTCAGCGGCGGCGGTTTGCGGTGTCAGGAGGGAGTACGACGACGGCCGGGGACCGGCGCCGCCGTCCTCCGCCTGCATGGCAAGCCGCCGTTCCGCTGCCGCTGGATAGTCGACAGTGCGGTAGGCAGTCACGGCGGTAACAGTGCCGCCCGCAGCTGCCAGGCCCTCAGACAGGGTGCCGGCGGCGATGTCCGCCTGGGGCAGCAGGATCCTGCCCCCTCCCGGCCAGACGGCGAGCAGCCCGGCGGCCGATTGTTCTCCGGGCGGGGTCAGTTCCACTGTGAGGCCGCCGGCTTCGAGGAGCCGCCGCGTTGCGGGACCGACGGCCGCTATCCGTGTCCCTCGCGGCACCAGCTGGCCCAGGCGCAGGCCACGCTCCGCCGCTTTTTCCATCAGGACGTGGACGGTGGTGGCGCTGCTGACCACCAGCCAGTCAAAGGCCGCAGCTGCGAGGGCGTCACAGGCGACGTCCAGCGCGTGCTGGTCAGGTGCCCGTTCGAAGTCGATGAGCGGCAGCAGCACCGGTTCCGCACCGGCTCCTGCCAGCGCCTCCACCAGGGCAGCCGAACGTTCCGGGCTGCGGGTCACCAGGACCCGGACGCCGCCGAGCGGAGTCCGGGGCGCGGTGCCGCTGGAAGGCTGCGTCATCGCCAGGTCAGGACGCCTGCAGGTCGGCGATGTCGGCGGCGCCTGCGGCAAGGAGAAGCTCAGCCAGTTCGATGCCCAGCAGGGTTGCCCCCACTTCCGTCAGCCCGTCGGTGGCCCGCTTGTCCCGCACGGTGGCGGTGCCGTCCACGGCACACACCACCGCTTCCAGGTGCAGCAAGCTGCCCTTGCGGTAGGCGTAGGCCCCAACGGGCGCTGCGCAGCCAGCTTCGAGCCGGGCCAGCAGGGCCCGTTCGGCGGTGACTGCGAGGCGGGTGTCAGGATCATCCAGCGCGGCCAAGGCCTGGGCCAGGACTCCGCCCGGGCCTGTTTTCGCAGGGGCGTCCGCCGTCCGGCATTCGATGGCCAGCGATCCCTGCCCCGCTGCGGGCAGCATCACGTCGGTTTCCAAAAATTCGGATACCACGTCCAGCCGGCCGATCCGCTCCAGGCCGGCTGCCGCGAGCACCACGGCATCCAGGTCGCACGATTTTCCGGGCACCACCTGGTCGGTGGAGTTGCCGGGCAGCCCGGGCACCCGGCCCAGTCGGGTGTCGACGTTTCCGCGGATGTCCACGATGTCCAGGTCAGCGCGGGCGGCCCGCAACTGGGCTGCGCGCCGGGGCGAACCGGTGCCGATGCGGGCCCCGGCGGGCAGGTCTGCCAGCTTGAGGCCGTCGCGGGCGCACAGGACGTCGCGGACGTCCACGCGCCGCGGGGTGGCGGCAAGGCTAAGCCCTACCGCGGCCCCGGTTGGCAGGTCCTTGAGGGAGTGCACGGCAACATCGCACTCATCGCGCAGCAGTGCATCGCGCAGGGCAGCAACAAACACGCCAGTGCCGCCCATCTGGGACAGCGATCCCGTCAGGACATCGCCATCCGTGCGGACGTGCACCAGTTCCACCGGGAAACCTCCGACGGCGGCCAACTGGTCGGCGGTTTGCTGGGTCTGGGTAAGCGCCAGCTTGCTGGCGCGGGTTCCAATCCGGACCGTCACGGCTGGGCCGTTTCCCCGGAGGCGCCGGACGGGTACGGGTCGTGGCCGGTACCCACAGTCGTGTCAGCCCCTGCGATGGTGGGCTTTTCGCCGCGGAAGTTGGCGCAGCATCCGGGACGGCAGACGTCGTACCAGGGCCCAAGATCCGTCAGGGCGGGGCGGTCGCTGATGTTGTTGGCCACCGTCCGTTCGCAGATCAGGTCCACCAGGCCGTCGACGAACTTGCGGTGTGTCCCGGGGGTGGGGACGCGGGTGGCGGCCAGGCCCAGGTTGGCGCAGGTTTCCATCGCTTCGGTGTCCAGGTCCCAGACAACTTCCATGTGGTCGCTGACGAAGCCGAGGGGAACGATGACGATGCCCTTGACGCCCTGGCCGGCCAGTTCCTCGATGGCATCGTTGATGTCCGGTTCAAGCCACGGCACGTGCGGGGCCCCGGAACGGGACTGGTACACCAGGGACCACGGCGCGGTCAGCCCGGACCCGCCCTGGACCCGCTCGATGACGGCGGCGGCGTTGGCCAGGTGCTGGGCAACGTACGCGGAGCCTTCCTCGAACGCGCGCGGCTCCCCCTCGGACCGGCCCGCAGCCTCGGCGTCCCGGGTGGGGATGGAGTGGGTGGCGAACAGGATGTGGATGGGTGCATCCGGGGTGCCGGCTTCGGCAAGCTTGGCGCGGACCTCCGCCAGGCCGGCGGCGGTTCCTTCGACGAACGGCTCGACGAAACCGGGGTGGTCGAAGTACTGGCGGACCTTGTCCACTTCGAGTTTGCCGTCCAGGCCGGTTTCGGTCAGCGCCATGCCGATGTCCTCGCGGTACTGGCGGCAGCTGGAGTAGCAGGAGTAGGCACTTGTGGTGAGCATCAGCACGCGGCGGTGCCCGGCGTCGTACGCCTCCTGCAGGGTCTGCGGGATGTACGGGGCCCAGTTGCGGTTGCCCCACAGCACGGGAAGCTCGATGCCGCGGGCAGCCAGCTCGGCTTCCAGCGCAGCCTTCAGCTCGCGGTTCTGCTGGTTGATGGGGCTGATGCCGCCGTTGGCGCGGTAGTGGTGCGAGACTTCCTCGAGCCGCTCGTCCGGGATCCCCCGGCCACGGGTGACGTTGCGGAGGAACGGGATGACGTCCTCCTGGCCTTCCGGGCCGCCGAAGGAGGCCAGCAGCACGGCGTCATAGCTCTTGGGGGCCATGCGTCCGGCCTCGGTCACGGGGTTGACTGCTGTGGCGGCCTGCTGCTCCGGGCTCATGCGAGGACCTCGGCAACCTCGTCCGCGGAGATGCGGCGTCCGGTGTAGAACGGCACTTCCTCCCGCACATGGTTGCGCGCCTCGGTGGCGCGGAGGTGCCGCATCAGGTCCACGAGGTCCACCAGTTCCGGCGCTTCCAGGCCCAGGATCCACTCCCAGTCGCCCAGGGCGAAGGAGGACACCGTGTTGGAAATGACCTGCGGGAAGTCACGTCCCAGCAGTCCGTGGTCGCGGAGCATCTTGCCGCGCTCGGCGTCCGGCAGGATGTACCACTCGTAGGACCGGACGAACGGGTAGACGCACAGCCATTCCGCCGGTGCGACGCCGCGGGAGTAGGCGGGGGTGTGGTTCTTGGCGAATTCGGCTTCGCGGTGGACACCCATGGCAGACCAGACGATCTCCGTGCCGGCGAAGAGGGTGCTGCGGCGGATGTCGCGGATGGCCTGCTGCAGCGCCTCCGGCTTGGGTCCGTGGAGCCACACCATGACGTCGGCGTCGGCGCGCATGGCCGAGACGTCGTAGCTGCCCCGGTGCGTGACACCGGCGGCGGCGAGACGCTCCAGCAGCGCTTCGAAGTCGGCGGCGGCATCCGCACTGCGGACCACTGACTCCGACCGCTTGAATACCGTCCAGAGGGTAAAGAACTGCTCGGCTGATTCTTCGGTTTTAGTGACAGATTCGGCAGAAGTGTGGCTCATGGATACAAGTTTGCCCCTTCCCTGCCCCCAAGGCGAAACCGAAGAGTTCTACAACTCGTAGAAGTGATCAAAGTCACCTTCCGGAGCCCGGCAGGCCGGCGCCCACGCCGACCTAGGGGCGGCGCATACGCAGGAATACCAGCCCGGCCGCGGCACCCACGCCAACCAGTCCGGCACCCAGCCATACCATGGCATCGGGCACGCCGGGCAGTGGCCCGGTCGAAGATACTGCCTGTCCCGGTCCTTCCGGTGCTCCAGCGGCCTGCGGCGCCCGCGTGGGCTGGGACTGGCGCGCGTTGATGGACAGCGACGTTGGCAGGGCGGGCCCCGGCGTGGAAACCGGGGCGGCGGCCGGCCCGTTGTCCCCCACGCCTGCAGTGTCCCCGGTCCCGGTGGCGTCGGTCCCCACACCGCCGCCGGCGGACGCTCCGCCGGCCCCCGGCACGGTAGCCTGCGTCGCGGACAATGCGGAAGGCCCCTCCCCTGCTCCGGGCGCCGCTGCAGCGGACGTGGCAACGGCCGCCGGAGTGGAGGCTCCTGCCGCTGCCAAAGGACCGGTTCCCGGGGCGGCCGCCGGCCCGGACGCTGCGGGAGACCCGGCCCGTCCCGAACCCGGGGAAGCGGTCGGCGTGGATGCGGCTGTTGTCTGCGGTCCGGGTGCCAGGGGCGTCCCGGAGGCCGTCGGGGCCGGCGAGGGAGTGGAGGTCGAGCCTGCCGACAGGGAAGCGGAAATCGTGGGAAGCAGCGAACCGGGCAACGGGAGCAGCGTCGAAGTGGTCCGGGGTGCCGGGGTTGCCGTTGCGGCCTGTTCTCCGCTGCCCTGTCCTCCGTGCCAGGCCGCGCCTTGTGCCGCCGGCTTTGGCGGAGGCGGGACCGCGTCGTCGGCCAAGGACGCCTGGACGCCGGTGGAAAGAACCAGTACCGCTCCGACGGCCGCTGCTGCGGTGCCGCGCCGGAGTCCCCCATGGATACCGGTCCGGGACATTGAAAGCTCGGACCTGTGTTGAACCATAGTCATCGACCCTAACCAGAAGGCTTGGCCGATTGGAAACTGGACGTGACTCCGTGCGGGGTGCCGTGCGGGTGCCGCGGGGCTGGGTTCGGCCGGCTGACCAGCAGGAATGCTCAGGTGGCG
The DNA here is from genome assembly GCF_056396685.1 of Pseudarthrobacter sp. 05T312. NCBI lineage: Bacteria > Bacillati > Actinomycetota > Actinomycetes > Micrococcales > Micrococcaceae > Pseudarthrobacter > Pseudarthrobacter sp. 05T312. The sequence continues at coordinate 667,699 of NZ_JBFTLY010000001.1, read as the reverse complement.
GTGAGTTGGGCGATTTGCGTGCGTGTGTCGGCCACCACAGCGGCCAGGCCGTTCCCGGCTACCCATCCGCCCACGACGGCCATCCCGCCGGCAGCGCTGCAGGCCTGCCGGATTCCGGCGGCCCGGGCACGGTGCCCCACGGCGGCAAAAGGCAGGGCTCCGCGCCACCGCACCACGTCCCAGCCCCGTATGTCCTCCCCCGCGACGTGGACGTTCAACAGCTCGGAAGCGTCGCGCAGGGCTGCGGTGAGCAGCTCATCATCCGTTTGCGGGCCGGAGGCCTGCCCGGACGCTCCATCCACGCGGCCATAGGAAAGGCGCACGACGTGGCGTCCCGGCCCGGCGGCAGCAGCCAGCCAATCCCACTTTCCAGTAGCATGCGTGAGCGCCTTCGCTTCTATCCCCGGCGTCTGCGGGGCAACCAGGATCCCGGTTCCGCGCGGCCGCGCGTCCAGCTCCGGTTTGTCCAGGACCAGGGTGACCAGCTTGACGTCGGGCCCGGAGGCTGGCTTTTTTCCAGAGATTGCCGGGACGGCCTGTTCCAGCAGTTCGACGGCGGCCGGTCCCTCCACGGCCATGACCAGCAGTGCGGCATCGTAGGCCGCCCCGGCGGCGTCGACCCGCCAGCCCCCGGGGGTGCGGGAGACGGCCGTCGCGGCAGTGCCCGGCACAAGGACCACACCGCGGCGCAGGAGATCGGCCACCAGGGCGTCCACCAGGGTGTGCATGCCGCCTTCGAGCCCGGCGACGGCGGACCCGGCTTTTGCGGGCTGGCCGGGCTGCTGCGGCTGCCCGGGTGTGCCCGTACGGCGCCGCTGCGCCGAGACTGCGGCAGCGAGGGATCCGTGTTGCCGCAGCCCGGCGCGGAGGCCGGGAGCCACCATGTCGACGTCGAGCAGGCCGGGATCGGCGGAGTGGACGCCGCCCACTACCGGGGAGACCAGGCGTTCCAGCACCCGCGATCCCATTCGGGCCCGTACCAGCGCAGCGACGCTGGTGACGCCCGCGCCGGCCCCGACAGAGGCGGGCAGGAGCCGGTCCACGGAGGCGCGCAGCGAGCCGAGGATGCCCAGGGTGCGCCGCACCTCGGGGTCCCAGGGATTGGCGGGAATGCCCAGGACGCCGGTCCTGGGCAGCTCCCGTGGCCCGTCCGGAAGCTGCACCCAGGCGCCTCCGGGGCGCGGGGGAACGATCTTCCCGCCGAGCCCGAGTTCCGCGCAGAGCCGGGCGACGGCGTCGGACCTGGTGGCGAAGGACTCGGCGCCGCTGTCAAGGATGAGCCCGGCCACCGTGTGGCTGCCCACGCAGCCGCCCCATGCCGTCCCGGACTCCAGGACGGTCACCTCATGGCCGGCTGCTGAGAGTTCCCGGGCGGAGAGCAGCCCGGAGATCCCGCCGCCCACCACCAGCGCCTTGCCGGGTGTTGCCGGGGTGCCGCCCACGGTTTAGGCCGGAGAGATGGAGTGGATGAGCTCCACTACCCGGGTGAGGACGTCAGGGTCCGTCTCGGGCGGTACGCCATGCCCCAGGTTCAGGACGTGGCCGGGGGCTGCGGAGCCGGCGGCGATGACCTCGCGGACGTGCGCTTCAAGGATGTCCCAGGGAGCTGCAAGCAGCGCGGGGTCGATGTTTCCCTGCAGGGGTACTGTCCCGCCGAGGCGGCGGTTTGCTTCATCCAGCGGCAGCCGGTAGTCAACGCCCACCACGTCCACTCCCACGTCCCGCATGGCCACGAGGAGTTCGGACGTGCCGGTGCCGAAGTGGATGAGCGGGGCGCCCAGGTGGCGGACATGGTCCAGGGCACGGGCCGACGCCGGGGCAACGAATTTGGTGTAGTCGGCCAGTCCCAGGGAGCCCGCCCAGGAGTCGAAGAGCTGCGCGGCGGAGGCTCCGGCCTCCAGCTGCGCCTGGAGGAACATGCCCGAGGCGTCGGCGGCCCAGTTGGCCAGCGCGTTCCACGTCTCCGGGTCGGCGTGCATCATGGTCCGTGGGCCCAGGTGGTCGCGGGAAGGCTTTCCTTCCACCATGTAGGCGGCCAGGGTGAACGGTGCCCCGGCGAAACCGATCAGGGGTGTCTTGCCCAGTTCGGCCACCGTGAGGCGGACTGCTTCGCGGATGGGTTCCAGGGCCTCCCACGTCAGCTGCGGCAGGGCCGCGACATCGGCCGCAGTGCGCACGGGCTTATCAAGGACCGGCCCCACCCCGGGCACAATGTCCACGCCCACGCCGGCAAGCTTCAACGGGATGACAATGTCCGAAAAGAAGATCCCGGCGTCCACGTCATGCCGGCGGACGGGCTGGAGCGTGATCTCGGAGGCCAACTCCGGCCGGAGGCAGGAATCCAGCATGGCGATTCCCTCGCGCACCTTCAGGTATTCCGGCAGCGAGCGGCCGGCCTGCCGCATGAACCAAACGGGACGGCGGGACGGCTTGCCGCCGCGGTAGGCCGTGATCAGCGGGGAGTCTGCTGTGCGGCCGTCCATCAGTGGATGGTCTGCGGCGAGGGCGCCGGCAGCGGAGACGGCAGGGCTAGGAGTCATGCCTTTGATTGTGCCCAAAAAGAGCCGCAAAAGATAACGACAACCTGTCGCTGGAGTCCCGGAATTCCGGGAGGTGGCGGGGATCACGCAGCACTGTGGCGACTATCCTTTGCGATGGTTGTTCTACCCGGCAACGAAAAAGCTATGATTGGTCTGCTGTGGTTCTTTTCTCATTGGTGGCTACACACGCCGACATCGATCTTGAAACCGTTGCTCAGTTGAGCAACGGTTCCTCCGGGATTGCCGCTTCCGCTCTCACCGAATCACCCGCCGTCGCCGGCGCGGTGGTCCTGGCGACGTGCAACCGTTATGAGATCTACGGCGAGGCCGCGAATCCGAACGATGTTGAAGCAGCCCGGGCAGCCCTCGTCTCGCGGATCAGCGAGGCCAGCGGGCTGGCAGAACCCCTCGTGTCCCGCTCCTTCAGCACCCGCACCGGGCCCGAGGTGACCCAGCACCTTTTTGCCGTCAGCGCGGGGCTGGACTCCGCCGTCGTCGGTGAGCGCGAGATCGCCGGGCAGGTCCGCCGCGCCCTCATCACCGCACAGCACGACGGTACTGCCAGCGCCGGACTCGTCCGGCTGTTCCAGGCCGCGTCCAAAACCGCCAAGGACGTGGGCGCGCAGACTGCTTTGGGTTCGCGGGGCCTGTCCATCGTTTCGGTGGCCCTGGACCTGGCCACCGACCTTTCCGAAGACCCGGACTGGTCAACCAAGAAGGTTGTCCTGTTCGGAACCGGCGCGTACGCCGGCGCCACCATGGCCCTGCTGCGGGAGCGCGGCTGCACGGACATCTCCGTTTTCTCCTCCTCCGGCCGGGCCGAAGGGTTCGTGGCTTCCCGCGGCGGTTCGGCCCTGGACGTGGAGTCTCTGCGCCCGGCGGTGGCTGCCGCCGACGTCATGATCGGCTGCAGCGGCTCGGACACCCGGGTCGAGGCCGATGAACTGGCCCAGGTCCGCGCGGAGTCGCCGCAGCCGCTGATCGCCATCGACCTGGCGCTCACCCACGACTTCGATCCCGCCGTCGGCGAACTGGACGGCGTTGAACTGCTGACCCTGGAATCGGTGCGCCTGGCTGCCCCGCAGGAGCAGGCGGAATCCCTGACCCAGGCCAGCGGCATCGTCAAGGGCGCGGCCAAGGCCTTCGAACAGGAGCGCGAAGCCCGCTCCGTGGACTCCGCCATCGTGGCCCTGCGGCGCCACACCATGAACGTGCTGGACGCGGAGATGGAAAAGGTCCGTGCCCGCCACGGATGCACGGCCGCCGCTGAAGAAGTCGAGTTCGCGCTGCGCCGCATGGTCAAGCAGTTGCTGCACGTGCCCACCGTCCGCGCCCGCGAACTCGCGGCGAACGGCCAGCAGGACGACTACGTGGCGGCCCTGGAGGCACTGTACGGCATCACCGTCGAGCAGCCCGGCACCGCCCCTGCAGCGGCCGAGGCCGAGTGCCCCGTGGACCACAAGGGCCGCGAGACTGCCTGAGGTTCTCCCTCCCCGACGCCCCATCACCATTTGCCCCTAAATCGGAAACGCCCCATCACTTTCTTCAGGGAAGTGATGGGGCGTTTCTTAAAAAGCCGCCAAAGGTGATGGGGCGTCCGGGTCAGTAGACCGGCTTCTGGGGTTCGACGTCGCGCACCCAGGCCAGGATCCCGCCGTCGAGATGGCTGACCCGCTGGTAGCCGGCTTCCCGGGCGGCCGCCAGCACGTTCGCGGACCGTGTACCGGCCTTGCAGTGGAACACGATGTCCCGGTCCTGCGGAAGTTCCTCCCAGGCCTCGCCGGCCAGGATGCGTCCCTGCGGAATCAGTTTGGCTCCGTCGATCCGGACGATGTCGTACTCCCCCGATTCCCTGACGTCCACCAGTTCGAAGTCCTTGAGCCCGGCCTTGCGCGAGGCCAGCATGGTGGCGAGTTGGGTGGCGGTGACCGTGTGTTCGGTGTCCGACGCGGCGGCCGGGGCGATGCCGCAGAAGGCCTCGTAGTCGGTGAGTTCGGTAATGGGGTCGGCGGCCGGGTCCTTCGACACTCGGATTTCACGCCAACTGCCGCCCAGCGCGTCAAACAAGGCCACGCGGCCCAGCAAGGAGCGCCCGACGCCGGTGATCAGCTTCACCGCTTCGGTCACCATGAGCGATCCCACGGCGGCGCACAACATGCCAAAGACCCCGCCCTCGCCACAGGACGGGACGGAACCGGCAGGCGGGGCCTCCGGGTACAGGTCCCGGTAGGTGGGTCCGTGCTTCTCCCAGAACACGCTGACCTGGCCGTCGAAACGGAAGATGGAGCCCCACACGTAGGGCTTGCCCAGGATGGCGGCGGCATCGTTCACCAGGTAACGGGTGGCGAAGTTGTCGGCTCCGTCAAGAATGAGGTCGTACCCGCTGAACAGCTCCAGGGCATTGGATGAGTCCAGGCGCACATTGTGCAGCCGGACGTCCACCAGCGGATTCAGCTCGGCAATGGCATCGCGCGCCGATTCGATCTTGGGGCGGCCCACGTCGCTGACGCCGTGAATCACCTGGCGCTGCAGGTTGCTCAGGTCCACGACGTCGTCGTCGATGATTCCGATCGTTCCCACACCGGCCGCGGCGAGGTAGAGCAGCGCGGGTGCCCCCAGTCCGCCGGCGCCGATCACCAGCACCTTGGCGTTCTTGAGCCGCCGCTGCCCGAGGGCGCCGATCTCGGGAATGATCAGGTGCCGGGAGTATCGTTCGACCTCGGCGGGTGTCAGGTCGGCGGCCGGTTCCACCAGGGGATCCAGGGAGGGTGACGCAACATTTGCGGTGAAAGACGAAGCCATACTTCAATGTATGCCCCGGGATACCGCCGGGTCATATTACCCCGCAGTAAAGTGAAGGGTAACTGCAATGGAAAGAAGGACAACTGTGGTCCCTGAAGCACGGGCTGACCGTCCGACCTCCGCCGCACCCCAAACTCCCTCCCGCCCCGCAGGCCAGCGGTCCGCCCGGCTGCCCCGGGATGAGCGCCGCGCACAACTCCTCGCTGCGGCCCAGGAGGTGTTCGTAGCCAACGGCTACCACGGCGCTGCGATGGATGAGATTGCAGAAACCGCCCATGTGAGCAAACCGGTGTTGTACCAGCACTTTCCTTCCAAGCGCGACCTCTACCTCGCCCTGCTGGAAAGCCACTTGGCCTCACTGACCGAACTGATGCTGGGCGCCCTGAACTCCACCACGGACAACGATGAACGCGTCCAGGCAGTCATGCGCGCCTATTTCCACTTCATCGCCAATGACGACCAGGCCCACCGCCTGGTGTTCGAGTCCGACCTGATTAACGACCCCGATGTCAGTTCGCGGCTGGAAACGTTCAACCGGACCTTCGCCGACGCCATTGCCCGGGTCATTGGGGAGGACACCAAGCTGCCCCATCTGGAAGCGCAGCTCCTGGGCCGGGGCCTGGCCGGAATGGCGCAGGTCAGCGCCCGGTACTGGCTGGAAACGGACGGCAACCTGGACCTCGATGTGGCCAGCGACCTCATCTACCGTTTAGCTTGGCGCGGAATCTCTCGCTTCCCCAAAGAGTCCTAGACTACAAATAAGACAACACCTCGTAGAGAAACACGAGAACTTTCACAGGCTGGGAGGCCCCCTTGGAGATTAAGATCGGCGTTCAGAACGTTGGCCGCGAAATCGTGCTGGAATCAACCCAGGATGCGGAGACTGTGGCCAAGGTTGTTGGCGAAGCCATTAACGAGGGCAGCGAGCTGCGCCTGAAGGATGACAAGGGACGCCTGATCATTGTTCCGGGCAACGCGCTTGCCTACGTGGAAATCGGTGCCGAAGAGGTCCGCCGCGTAGGTTTCGGCCAGTTCTAGTCGCGGCCTGCTGCAGGCCTGCCGTTCTTCAAGGAGATCCATGCTTTCGCTGACCATCGTGGTGCTGGCAACCGTCGCGGCAGGCTTCGTCGTCTGGGCCAATGACAAGCGGCACTCCAAATACGGCGCGGCGTTGCCGGCCGGTGTTGCCGTGGGCGTCGCGGCGTTGGCCTGGATCATCCTGATGACCGCGGGCTTCGGCTACCTGCCGGGAACCACCTGGCTTCCCTGGGTCCTGCCGATGGTCCTGGGCGTCGCCGCGGCCATCGCCGCCGTCGTCTACCTGGGCCGCACCCGTGCCCGGCGCGATACGGAACGCCTGACTGTCATCCTGCGGCGCTGACCACCTGCAGGGCAGGACATACGCGTGTGGCCACCACCCGGCAGGGTGGTGGCCACACGCGTATGTCCCGGTGTCAAAGGAACTCCGCCCGGCCTTCCATCGCGGACGAGGCCAGGGCATGCTCCCGTCGCGGGATGCGCCCGGCTGCCCGGGCCATCCTGCCGGCGAGCACTGCATGCTTGAACGCCTCCCCCATGAGTGCGGGGTTCTGCGCCCGCGTCACGGCCGTGGCGAGCAGGACGGCGTCGCAGCCCAGCTCCATGGCCAGGGCCGCGTCCGATGCCGTGCCGATGCCGGCGTCCAGCACCACCGGCACCGAGGCACGGGACACGATGAGCTCGATGTTGTGCGGGTTCAGGATTCCCAGGCCGGTGCCGATCGGGGCTCCGAGCGGCATGACGGCGGTGGCGCCCAGGTTCTCCAGCCGCAGGGCAAGTACGGGGTCGTCGTTGGTGTAGGCGAAGACCTTGAACCCCCGGTTGACCAGCTGCTCCGTGGCGTCCACCAGTTCCACGGCATCGGGCAGCAGGGTCTGCTCATCGGCAATGACTTCCAGCTTCACCCAGTCGGTCTCCAGCGCCTCCCGGGCAAGCTCCGCCGTGAGGACGGCATCCCTGGCCGTGAAGCAGCCTGCAGTGTTGGGCAGCACGCGGATCCCGTGGTCCACCAACAGCTGGAACAGCGAGCCGGTTTCCGCGGTGGAGTACCGGCGCATGGCCACGGTGGTCAGGGCGGTGCCGGAGGCCAGGAGTGCAGCGCCCAGGCCGTCCAGGCTGGGTGCCCCGCCGGTGCCCATGATCAGCCGGGATCCGAGGGCGACGCCGTCAATCACCAGGGCGTCGGCGGCGCCGGGATTCCCGGCCGGGTTGATGGTGCTGGTTTCGGTCATGGTGTCAGCCTCCCTGTACTGCCGTGACAAGTTCAATGTCGTCGCCCTCGGCGAGCGCCGTGGCGAACCATTGGCTCCGCGGCACCACCTGGGCATTATGGGCGACGGCGACCCCCAGCTTCCCGCCGTCCGTCGCCTGGCCGTTGGGTGCCAGCGGGCGTCCGGTGACCTGGCTGACGAGCGTGGTGATGGAGGTGCCGTCCGCCACCGTGTGGGTGTTTCCGTTCAGGGTGATGTTCACGCTGTCTCCTTGATGTGGTGGTTTGTGCCGGCGGCGGCCGGACGCGAGAAGCGCTCCGGGCTGAAAGGCGCCCAGCGCGGGTCGGCATGCCCCTCCAGCAACCCGGCGCAGATGGCCGCGGCCGCGGGAGTGAGCAGCACCCCGTGCCGGAAGAACCCGGTGGCGATGATGAGTCCCGGGACGTGCCCGGCCTGATTGCCGGCGGATCCGTCGGCCGCCGGCACACGGCCCAGCAGCGGTGCATTGTCGGGGGTTCCGGGCCGGGCCCGGGCGGTGCACTCGAGCAGTTCCAGTTCGGCGACGGCGGGAACCAGCGCCTGGGCATCGCGCAGCAGCTGGTAGACGCCTCCGGCGCTCACGGCATCGGACAGGGCGTCCTCGCGCTGGGTGGCTCCGATGACCACGGTTCCGTCCTGCCGGGGAACGATGTAGACGGGGACGCCGTGCACCAGCCCGCGCACGGTGGACGTCACCAGGGGCTGGAGGTGAGGCGGAACGGCGAGGCGGAGGATGTCGCCGTGTACCGGGCGCAGGGGCAGGTCGAGGCCGCCGGGCAGGCCGCCAAGGTCCCCTGCCTGCAGGCCGTTGGCCACAATGGTCTCCGTTGCCAGGACGGTGCCGCCACCGGCAAGGGAGGTGCCGACGACGCTTCCGCCCTCCCACAGCAGTCCGCCAGCCCGGTCCGGCACGGCATACCCATCCACCGCCCCTGCCGCGGCCAGGCCAGGCTTCCCGCGGACGGCGCCGGCGAGGGCCCGCCGCAGGGCAGCCACCAGGCGGCGCGGATCTACCTGGTGGTCCGCGGGAGTGTCCAGGGCGCAGGCGATGGCGGGGCTGAGGAGCGGCTCGCGTTGGCGGGCTTCCCTCACCGTCAGGGGTTCCACGGCAAGTCCGTTGGCCTGCTGTACGGCGCGGAGGTCCATCAGGGCGCGGCGGTCCGCGGCGTCGGCACCCACGGCGAGTGTCGGCGTCGTCAGGTATCCGGAATCCGCGCCGGTGGCTCCTGCGATGCCTGCGGCGAAACCGGGCCAGCGGGAGGACGCGTCAAGCATCAGTTCCAGGAGGTCCTCCTCCTGGTAGTGCAGTTCGCTGACGGGGGCCAGCATCCCTGCGGCGGCCCAGCTTGCGCCGCTTCCGGGTGCGTCATCGATCAGGGCCACGGAGCGGCCGGAGCACTGCGCCTCCCAGGCGATGCCATGGCCCACCACCCCGCCGCCGATGACGGCGACGTCTGCGTGGACCGTGGAACGGGGAGCACCGGGCGGCCCGGCGCGATGGTCAACGGGGGTGCTCATATGGTTCCTTCCCTACGCCGGCATTAACCGGATCAGGTCAAGCGGTCGGCTCTGACGCCCTCTCAGCCCGGCGCTTTGTGACAGCTGCCGCGGGCTCCCGCAGTACCAGCCCAGTTTAGAGGAACTAGGCTTGCAGGCATGAATGTGTCCGCTTCCTCCCTGCCCCCGGGCCCCCACGCTCCAGCAATCCCGGCCGGCACGGCCGAAGTTGCCAACGCGGGCCACAACGATGCCCTGAAGGCAGCCCGCCTGTACCTGTGCACCGATGCGCGCGCTGCGCGCGGCGACTTTGCGGAGTTCGTGGACGCCGCGTTTGCCGGGGGCGTGGACATCATCCAGCTGCGCGACAAGACCATCGAGGCCGCCGAGGAACTGGACCTCCTGGCGGCCTTGAAGGAGACGGCGGTGCGGCACGGGAAACTCTGGGCCGTCAATGACCGCGCCGATATCGCCGTGCTGTCCGGGGCACCGGTGTTCCACATCGGCCAAAAGGACCTTCCGCTGGCTGCGGCGCGCACCCTGGTCAACGGCAACGCCGCCATCGGCCTCTCCAGCCACACCACGGGCCAGGTCGACGCGGCCCTCGCGGCAACCGGCGGCCCGTCCGGTCTGGACTATTTCTGCGTGGGGCCGGTGTGGGCCACACCCACCAAACCCGGCAGGGCCGCCGTCGGGCCTGAACTGGTGCAGTACGCCGCCGGCGCCTCCGGGCAGGCCGGGGATCCCGTCCCGTGGTTTGCCATCGGCGGCATCGACCACGGAAACGTCCGCGAGGTGGTGGAGGCCGGTGCCCGCCGCATCGTGGTGGTGCGCGCCATCACAGAGGCCCCCGACCCCGCAGCAGCCGCAGCCTCGCTCCTCGGCGCGCTGGACGGCTGAGCCTGCATAATCCCGGGACTTGGGGCTACGCTGAATTTTGTGTCACATCATCGGTTGGCCCCCAACGTCCATGACCACAGGAACGCCCTGGAAGAGGCGTTGGGCCTGCTGCGGACCGAGCTTGAGCTGCCGGGCCCGTACCCTGCCGACGCTGTGGAAGACGCCCGGGCCGCCGTCGCGGCGTTGAAGCTGCCTTCCTACGACCTGACCGCCGTCGAATTCGTCACCATCGATCCGGCATCCTCCACGGACCTGGACCAGGCAGTCTTCATCGAACCCGACGGCAACGGCTACCGCGTCCTGTACGCCATCGCCGACGTCCCTGCATTCGTTGCACCGGGTGGCCCGCTGGACGCCGAAACCCGGCGCCGCGGCCAGACGTTCTACGCCCCGGACGGGCGGATCCCGCTGCATCCGGAGGTGATCAGCGAGGGGGCCGGGAGCCTGCTCCCGGGCCAGGAGTGTTCGGCTTTCGTCTGGGACTTCACGCTCGACGGCGACGCGACGGTGCTGAGCGTGGGTGTCCGGCGGGCGCGGATCCGCAGCCGCGACAAGCTCAGCTACAAGGGCGCCCAGGCCGACCTCGACGCCGGGACCGCCCCTCCCGTCCTTCGGCTGCTCCGCGAGGTGGGACTGAAGCGGGTGGCACTGGAACGGGCGCGTGAAGGCGCCAGCCTGAACATGCCCGAGCAGGAAATCGTCCAGCTGCCGGACGGCGGCTACCGGATCGACGCCGTTCCGCAGCTTCCTGTCGAGGACTGGAACGCCCAGATTTCGTTGATGACCGGAATGGCCGCCGCGCAGCTCATGCTGGAGGGCAAAGTGGGCATCCTGCGCACCATGCCCGCCCCTGACGAACGGTCGCTGCGGCACTTCCGGCTGCAGACCGAGGTGCTCGGCAGGCCTTGGGACGGGCAGGTCAGCTACGGCGAATACCTGCGGTCGCTCGATCCCACCGACCCGCGCCAGTTGGCCATCATGCATTCGGCCGGGATGCTGTTCCGCGGCGCGTCCTACACCGCCTTCGATGGCACCGTCCCCGAGGACGGCATCCAGTCCGCCATCGGCGCCGCCTATGCCCACACCACAGCGCCGCTGCGCCGCCTGGTGGACCGGTTCGTGCTGGTCATCTGCGAGGCCCTGAGCAACGGCGGCGATGTTCCCGGCTGGGCGCGCGAAGCCCTGCCCCTGCTTCCGGGCATCATGGCGGGATCGGACCAGCTGGCGTCAAGGATGGAGCGCCTGGCCCTGGATACCGTGGAAGCGGCACTGCTGCTGAACCACATCGGGCAGGAGTTCGATGCGATCGTCATTTCCGGGTCGAAGCCGCAGAACGGGAACGGCAACGGGAATGGCAAGAACGGCAATGGAAACGGCAGTTCGGGAATTATCCAGGTTGCCGAACCGGCCGTGACCGCACGGTGCGCCGGCGAGCTGGAGTCCGGCACCAAGGTCCGGGTACGGCTGGTTTCCTCCGATATCACCACCCGGCAGATCCACTTCGAGCTCGTTTCCTGAGCGGCAGGCGGCTCCCAAGGCGGGCCGAAACCGTGTTTTTGAGCCCTTACGGCTAGACTGGAGGGGTAGAACTGGATGCCCGGTCGTTGATTTCCTTGATTTGAAACCAACAAGCCCGCCCCTACGCGATCTTGAGAAGTACCCGTTGGTCACCAGTGCCAACATTAGATAGCCCGCGATCGGCTTCCACTGGAATCGCTTGCGCGCCTGAGCGTGCTCCGGAGCGGCCAGCCTTGGCCGGCCCGTTGAGCAGGCAGCGCCATTGCCCAAATGAATAAGGAAACTCCCCTGTGAGTGAATTGCATACCCACCAGCTCCTCAGCGATGTGTCCGGCACGGAAACCATCGAGCCGGAAGAAACCATCATCTCGGACGAAAAGCCGCACGAGATCGCGGAGAAGTCCTTCGCCGACTACAACGTCCGCGCCGACATCGTCGAGTCCCTGGCCGACGCCGGCATTACCCACCCCTTCCCCATCCAGGCCATGACCCTGCCGGTGGCACTGGGCGGCCATGACATCATTGGCCAGGCCAAGACCGGTACCGGCAAGACCCTGGGCTTCGGCATTCCGGCGCTGCAGCGCGTGATCGGACAGGATGACCCGGGTTACGCCAAGCTGGCTGTGCCGGGGGCACCGCAGGCCCTGGTGATCGTCCCCACCCGCGAACTGGCCGTGCAAGTGGCCAGTGACCTGCAGACGGCGTCCCGCAAACGCAACGCCAGGATCACCACCATTTACGGTGGCCGGGCGTACGAGCCGCAGGTCGAGGCGCTCAAGCAGGGTGTTGAGGTAGTGGTTGGCACTCCCGGGCGCCTGATCGACCTGTACAAGCAAAAGCACCTGAGCCTGAAGAACGTCAAGCTCGTGGTCCTCGACGAGGCCGACGAAATGCTGGACCTCGGCTTCCTGCCGGACGTTGAGACCCTCATTGCCGGCACGCCTGCCGTCCGCCAGACCCTCCTGTTCTCGGCCACTATGCCCGGCCCCGTCATTGCCATGGCCCGCCGCTACATGACCCAGCCGACCCATATCCGTGCGGCGGATCCGGAGGACGAGGGCCTGACCAAGCGGGACATCCGCCAGCTCATTTACCGGGCACACAGCATGGACAAGACCGAGGTGGTGGCCCGCATCCTGCAGGCCCGTGGCCGCGGACGCACCATCATCTTCACCAAGACCAAGCGCACTGCTGCCAAGGTGGCCGAGGAACTGGTGGACCGCGGCTTCGCGGCCGCCGCCATCCACGGTGACCTGGGCCAGGGCGCCCGCGAGCAGGCATTGCGCGCGTTCCGCAACAACAAGGTTGACGTCCTGGTGGCCACGGACGTGGCTGCCCGCGGCATCGACGTCGATGACGTGACCCACGTGATCAATTACCAGTGCGTGGAAGACGAAAAGATCTACCTGCACCGGGTGGGCCGTACCGGCCGCGCCGGCAACAAGGGCACCGCCGTCACTTTCGTTGACTGGGACGACATGCCGCGCTGGGCACTGATCAACAAGGCCCTCGGCCTGAGCGTCCCGGAGCCCGTGGAAACCTACTCGTCCTCGCCGCACCTGTACATCGATCTTGATATTCCCGAGGGCACCAAGGGCCGCCTTCCCCGCGACAAGAGGACCCTTGCCGGTGTCGACGCCGAGGTACTCGAAGACCTGGGCGAAACCGGCAAGAAGAACAGCCGTGGCGGCCGCGACTCAGACCGGTCACGCGACCGTGACGGGCGGGGCCGCGGAAGGGCCGACTCCGGCAAGGGCGGCAGCCGCGAAGGCGGCCGCAGCAGCGACTCGGCTGGCCGCTCAGGCGAGCGCCGTCGTCGTACCTCGACTCCGGAGACCGCGCCTGCCGGCGAGGCCGCCGCACCCGCAGCCGACGGCGAAAAGCCGAACCGTGCCCGCCGTACCCGCACCCGCACCCGCCGCCGCAACGGCGAAGTGGTGGCCGGCGCGGACAACAGCAGCCAGCCCGGCACCTCCGAGGCCTAACCGCCCTGATGAGTGACACTGATTGGGCGCCGGACGGCGGCAGCCTGGTGGTGCACGCGGACAACGCGGCGTACCTCCCGACGCTGCCGGACGGCGCCTTCACGCTGATCTACGTGGACCCGCCCTTCAACACGGGCCGGCCGCAGCAGCGCCAGGAAACCCGGATGGTGGTGAACGCCGGCGGCAGCGGGGACCGGGTCGGCTTCAAGGGCCGTTCCTACGACACCATCAAGGGCGCCCTGCACCGCTACGATGACGCGTTCAGCGACTACTGGTCCTTCCTGGAACCCCGGCTCGTGGAGGCGTGGCGGCTGCTGGCCGACGACGGCACCCTGTACCTGCACCTGGATTACCGCGAGGTGCACTATGCCAAGGTGATGCTGGACGCCATCTTCGGCCGGGAATGCTTCCTGAATGAGATCATCTGGGCCTACGACTATGGCGCCAGGGCGAAGAACCGGTGGCCCACCAAGCACGACAACATCCTGGTGTACGTGAAGAACCCGGCGAAGTACCACTTCGACAGCGCCGAGGTGGACCGTGAACCCTACATGGCGCCGGGCCTGGTGACACCTGCCAAGCGGGAACTGGGCAAGCTGCCCACCGACGTCTGGTGGCACACCATCGTCTCTCCCACCGGCAAGGAGAAGACCGGCTACCCGACGCAGAAGCCGGAGGGCCTGGTCCGGCGCGTCGTCGCCGCTTCGTCCCGGCCCGGTGACTGGTGCCTGGACTTTTTTGCCGGCTCCGGCACCCTTGGCGCAGTTGCCGCCAAGCTCGGCCGGAAGTTCGTGTGCGTGGACCAGAACCAGCCGGCCATCGACATTATGGCCAAGCGGCTGGGTGCGCACGCCACGCTGACCTCATTCCTGCCGGCCGGCTAGCTGTCTTGCCCTAGGGCCGGACGACGGCAGCTCCCGTGCCCTGTTCCTCGATCCGCGCCAGCATGTCCGGGGCCGTGAGGTTTTCGCCGAGCAGGTTGGGCTTGCCGGTGCCGTGGTAGTCGGAGGAACCTGTGACCAAAAGGCCATGCCTGGCAGCGAGCCTGCGCAGGAAGTCCCGGCCCTCTTCCGGATTGTCCCGGTGGTCGATCTCCAGGCCGGCCAGGCCTGCGTCGATCATCTCCCGATAGGTCCGCTCCCCCACGATCCGCCCCCGGGCTGAGGCCACGGGATGGGCAAAGACGGGCACGCCGCCGGCGGCGCGGACAAGTTCGACGGCGGTGGCCGGGTCCGGTGCGTAGTGCGGGATGAAGTAGCGGGACCGGGAGGTGAGGATGGAGGCGAACGCCTCGGAACGGTCCTCGACCACGCCCGCGGCGACGAGGGCGTCGGCGATGTGCGGCCGGCCGAGGGTGGCGCCGGGCGCGACGTGGTGGATTACGTCGTCCCAGGTGAGCGGGTAGTCCTCGGCGAGGATGGTGACCATGCGTTCGGCGCGGGTCAGGCGGGAGTCCTTCGCCTTGGTGATTTCCTCGAGGAGCCCGGGATGGGTGGGGTCGTGCAGGTAGCACAGGAGGTGGACACTGATGCCTTCCTCGGTCCGGCAGGAGACTTCCATGCCCGGTACCAGGGCCACTCCGTACGTAGCCGCGGCGGCGGTGGCTTCCGCCCAGCCCGCGGTTGAATCATGGTCCGTCAGGGCCACCACGTCCAGTCCCGCGCGGGCAGCAGAGGCCATGACATCGGCCGGGGTCTCGGTGCCGTCGGAGACGTTGGAGTGGGCATGCAGGTCAATCCTCACTTATCCAGCGTAGTGGACTGGGGACAGGAGCCCGGGGAAGCCTGTTCGCTTAGCCGGGATGCTGGTGAGACGATGGTGCCGTGAACGATGCCGAAAACACCCAAAACTCTGCTTCCCAGCCGCTGCAGGACCGCGTCAACAACCGCTCCCAGCGGCCCAGTTCCAACGCCTTCAAAGCCTTTATGGCCAGCAACTGGGCGCCCTCCACCCCGGAACTCCCCCAGCGCGATGCCGTCGCCGCCTACGCCGCAACCCGGCGCAAGGCGATCTCGGCCCAGTTCAAGGGCGAACGGCTGGTCATCCCCGCGGGGCCGCTCAAGGTCCGCTCCAACGACTGCGACTACCGCTTCCGCCCGCACTCGGGCTTCGCGCACCTGACGGGACTCGGCCTGGACCACGAACCGGATGCAGTCCTGATCCTGGAACCGGTGGACGAAGGAACGGGCGACGACGGCACCCACCACCGCGCCACCCTGTACTTCCGGCCGCTGGCCGGCCGGGATACGGAACAGTTCTACGCGGACTCCCGCTCCGGCGAGTTCTGGATTGGGGCCCGCCCCACCCTCGAAGAGTTCGAGGCCAGGCTGGGTCTGGCCACCGCGCACATCGACCAGCTGGAAACGGCAATCACCAAGGATGTGGGCGCCCCGGAGATCGGCGGGATCTCCATCCGCCTGGTCCGCAAGGTTGACGAAAACATCGATGCACTGGTGGACACCGCCCGGTACAACACGGCCAAGGACCCCGAGAACCTGGACCTTGAGGTACTCGACGCCCTGGACGAGAAACTCAGCGAAGCCCTCTCCGAGTTGCGCCTGCTCAAGGACGAGTGGGAAATCGAGCAGATGAAGATCGCGGTGTCCGCCACGGTCGAAGGTTTCGAAGAGGTGGTCAAGGCCCTGCCCCGGGCCCTCACGCATGCCCGCGGCGAACGTGTGGTGGAGGGGGCCTTCTTCGCCCGCGCCCGCGAGGTGGGCAACGAACTGGGCTACGACACCATCGCGGCGTCCGGCAACAACGCCACCGTGCTGCACTGGACCCGCAACACGGGCCGGGTCCACGCCGGCGAGCTCCTGCTCCTGGACGCCGGCGTCGAGGCCGACTCGCTTTACACGGCGGACATCACCCGGACGCTCCCGGCCAGCGGCACCTTCAGCGACATCCAGCGCAAGGTCTACCAGGCGGTCCTCGACGCTGCCGATGCCGGATTCGCAGCCGCGCAGCCCGGGACAAAGTTCCGCGACATCCATACAGCGGCCACCACGGTCCTGGCTGAGCGCCTGTCCGAATGGGGGATCCTGCCTGTCAGCGTGGAGGAGGCAATCAGCCCCGAGGGCCAGCAGCACCGCCGCTGGATGCCGCACGGCACCAGCCACCACCTGGGGCTCGACGTCCACGACTGCGCCCAAGCCAAGCGTGAACTGTACCTCGACGGCGTCCTCACCGAGGGCATGGTGTTCACCATCGAGCCCGGCCTGTACTTCAAGAAGGAAGACCTTGCCCTCCCCGCGGAATACCGCGGCATCGGTGTCAGGATCGAGGACGACATCCTCATGACCGCCGACGGCCCCGTCAACCTCAGCGCCGCCCTGCCGCGGAATGCGGAGGATGTGGAGGACTGGATGGCCGGGATCTACCGCACCGAAGAAGCCTAGGAAGCTCCCAACAAAGAGCGGGGCCGCCGGATTCATTCCAGCGGCCCCGCTCTTTTCATCGGTTCCGATTTCCGTGCGGCGCCCGGACCAGTGGACCGGGACGCACCGGCGCGGCTATTGGCGGTGGTCACCCCGGTGCTGCTCGCCGTCCGCACCATAGGCGGCATCAGCCGGATGGTCGGTGCCGTCCTGCGGGTGGTCTCCTGCCCGGTGTTCTGTGGCGCCGCCCATCCCCGGCTGCCCGGCGGCCGGGTCCTGCGTAACGCGGACGCCGTACTGCGGGCGGCCGTCGGGCAGGTCCGGGTAGCGGACCGCGGAACGGGCCGGCTGCTGGGGGGCGTGCTGCGGGTCGCCGTACTGCTGGCCGCCGTCGAAGTGCTGCGCCGGCTGCTGGCCGCCGTGCTGCTGGCCGCTGTGCTGTTGGCTGCCGTCCTCCGGGTACCCGTGGCCTTCCTGTGTTGGTCCATTCTGGCCCGGGGACCTCTGGCCGTAAGGATCGTTCCAGCCTGCGGGGCGGGCCGGGCCCTGTCCCTGCTGCTGCCCCGGCTGCTGGTGCTGCTGCTGGTTGTAGTAGTCATGCTGGGCGTACGGGCCGTGGCCCGACGCCGCGTCCGAACGCGACATGGGCAGCTGCTGCAGGAGGCGCCGGGCCTCGTGGGCTGCCTCGGGGGCCACGATCACGTCATAGTTGGTGGCCACCACCTGGCTGGTGGAGGTGAAGTCCCGCTTACCGCGCTGCATGGCGTAGGTGACGATGCCGAAAAGCATGAAGAACGCCGCGCCCATCAGCACCGAGGTCATGATGGAGAAGTATCCGGGCGACGGCGCGAAGAAGGAGAGCATGACGCCGACGAAGAGGCCGAACCACATGCCGCTCAGGGCACCGGAGAGCGCCACCCGCGGATAGCTCAGGCGCCCCGTGACACGCTCCACCATCTTCAGTTCATTGCCCACGATGGACACCATCTGGACCGGGAACTGCTGGTCCGCCAGGTAGTCGACCGCCTTCTGGGCGTCGAGGTAAGAAGTGTAGGAGCCAACGGTGTCGCCGGTGGGAACAGCCCGGGCATCATCCGGTCCATTCGCGGCGCCGGGCTTGGGACCACCAAAAATGTTCGACATAATCCCATTCTTGCCCATGAAGGTGGGTGCCGCCTGTAAATTCAGCTAAAAGAGAGCAGACTCGGTAGCCTGTAGTGGTGAGCACAACACCTACCCGCGTCTTCGTGGCACGCCTCCTGGGCCTCGACGTCTTCGACCCGCTGGGCGACCGGCTGGGCCGGCTGCGCGACGTTGTTGTGCTGTCCCGGGGAACCCAGGGAGCCCCGCACGTGGTGGGCATTGTGGTGGAAGTTCCAGGCAAGAAGCGTGTCTTCGTGCCCATGACCCGCATCACCTCGATCGACCAGACGCAGATCATTTGCACGGGCCTGGTCAACCTGCGCCGGTTTGAACAGCGTGGGGCGGAAACCCTGGTGGTGGCCGAGATGTTCGACCGCCGGGTCACCCTCCGCGACGGCAGCGGCGACGCCACCATCGAAGACATCGCCATAGACCAGCACCGCTCCCGCGACTGGTTCGTCAGCAAGCTCTTTGTCCGGCGCGGCCACTCCCTGTCCCCCTTGAGCAGGCTGCGCCGCAACGAAACGCTGATCATCGACTGGGCGGATGCCCAGCAGGGGCCTCGCACCGAACCGCAGGCAGCCACCCAGTTCGTGGCCAACCACGAGGACCTCAAGCCCGCGGACTTCGCCGAGGCCCTGCAGGAAATGAGCGACAAGCGCCGCTTCGAGGTTGCCAGCGAACTGCAGGACGAACGGCTGGCCGACGTCCTCCAGGAACTTCCGGAGGACGACCAGGTGGAGATCCTCTCCGCCCTGGATGTCCAGCGCGCCGCGGACGTCCTGGAGGAGATGGACCCTGACGACGCCGCCGACCTCCTCGGTGAACTCCCTTCCGCCCAGGCCGAGGAACTGCTCCAGCTCATGGAGCCTGAAGGCGCCGAAGACGTCCGCCGCCTGCTTGAGTACGACGAGGACACCGCCGGCGGCCTGATGACCCCGGTGCCCGTCATCCTGCCGCCGGAGGCCACCGTCGCCGAAGCCCTGGCCCACGTCCGGCGCGAGGAGCTCTCCCCCGCCCTGGCGTCGTCGATCTTCATTGCCCGGCCGCCACTGGAAACGCCCACGGGCCGCTTCCTGGGCGTGGTGCACATCCAGCAGCTGCTGCGTTTCCCGCCGTTCGAGGCACTGGGAAACCTGGTGGACAAGAACCTCGAGCCGTTGTCCGACCAGGCCCACATCAGCGAAGTGGCGCGGACCTTGGCCACCTACAACCTCAACTCCCTCCCGGTGGTCAATGACTCCGGCCGGCTTGTGGGGGCGGTGACTGTTGATGACGTATTGGATCATTTGTTGCCGGACGACTGGCGCGCCCATGATGGCGAAGCCCCGATAAGAAAGCTCGGTGGCCGCATTGGCTGATAACAGCGCTCCGAAGAACACCAACCAGCGGAACCTGGCCAATGCAGAATCAAAAGGCAGTCTCGACACACCTTTGAGCGCCCGTCAGCGGATCCTGCCCAAGTTCTCCCCGGACCCGGACGCCTTCGGCCACGCCACCGAGGGCTTCGCCCGGTTCATGGGCACGCCGCAGTTCCTGGTCTACATGACCATCTTCTGCATCTTTTGGCTCGGCTGGAACACGTGGGCCCCCGCCGAATGGCAGTTCGACTCAAGGGACCTTGGCTTCACCCTGCTGACCCTGATGTTGTCGCTGCAGGCCTCCTACGCTGCACCACTGCTGCTGCTGGCGCAGAACCGGCAGGATGACCGTGACCGCGTCTCGCTGCAGCAGGACCGCCAGCGCGCCGAGCGGAACCTTTCCGATACGGAATACCTGACCCGGGAGCTGGCCTCCCTGCGGATCGCGCTGCGCGAGGTAGCCACCCGCGACTACGTCCGGGCCGAACTGCGTTCCCTCCTCGAAGACCTCCTTGAGGCACAGGAGGAACTGCGGACCCACGAGGACTCCGGGCCCGGCTCCCACGAATCCCCGCGGGACAAGGTCAAGGACAAACTGCGCGAACAGCGTGACCGGCAGCGCAACCCGCGCACGCAGCAGATCCCCCGGGTCAAACCGGGCCACTCTGCCCAATGACCACCAGGCCGCCCGCCACACGCCGACCCACCGCTGCCACCGCACGAAAGCCGAGGCTCCTGCCATGACCGCCCCCACCGACCCCGCAGCCGCCGGCCCCTCACCGCTGGTCCGGGCCGTCAACGACGCCCTGGCAACGGTCATCGATCCGGAACTCCGGCGCCCCATCACCGAACTGGGCATGGTGGACTCCGTCCAGGTGTCCGACGACGGCAGGGTCACCGTGGCAGTCCTGCTCACCATCGCGGGCTGCCCGCTGCGGGACACCATCACCGCGGACTCACAAAATGCCCTTTCCTCCGTACCCGGAGTGACCGCCGTCGACGTCCAGCTCAAGGTGATGGACCAGGCGCAACGGGACGCCCTCAAGGAAAAGCTGCGTGGCCCGGGCGGGCAGCGCAGGATTCCCTTCAACGAGCCGGATTCGTTGACCAAGGTCTATGCCGTGGCCAGCGGCAAGGGCGGCGTGGGCAAGTCCTCGGTAACGGTCAACCTGGCCACCGCCCTCGCCGCCCGGGGCCTGCGGGTGGGCATCGTGGACGCCGACGTCTATGGCTTCTCCGTTCCCGCCCTTCTGGGCATCACGCAGAAACCCACCCAGGTGGACGACATGATCCTTCCGCCCGTTGCCTACGGGGTCAAGGTCATCTCCATCGGCATGTTCGTCACCGGCAACCAGCCGGTGGCATGGCGCGGACCCATGCTGCACCGGGCCTTGGAGCAGTTCCTCACGGACGTCTACTTCGGAGACCTGGACGCCCTGTTCCTGGACCTCCCGCCGGGTACCGGCGACATCGCCATCTCCGTGGCCCAGTTGCTCCCAAAGGCCGAAATCCTGGTGGTCACCACGCCCCAGGTGGCCGCGGCCGACGTCGCTGAACGGGCGGGTGCCATCGCCACCCAGACGGGGCAGAAGATTGCCGGCGTCATCGAGAACATGTCCTACCTGGAGATGCCCGACGGCGGCCGGATGGAGCTCTTCGGAAGCGGCGGCGGGACGGTACTCACGGAACGGCTCAGCGCCTCCGTGGGGGCGGACGTTCCCCTGCTGGGACAGATTCCCCTGGACATTCAATTGCGCGAGGGCGGGGATGCAGGGGTTCCGATTGTTCTCGGCAGGCCCGGGGCTGCAGCGGCTTCCGCCTTGGCGGGGATCGCCGGCCGGCTTGCCGCCGCACCGCGCGGGCTTGCCGGGATGAAGCTGGGCCTGCAGCCGCGCTGACCTGCCTAGGTGGCTTCGGTGTCGAACGGCGCGGCCTCGCCGGGGGCCAGCCTCTGCACTACCCTTTCGGGGCGCTTGGGTGCCTCGGCTGCGGCGCCGGCAACGGCAGCCACCGCGGCGGGAGCGCCTGCGCTGACCGGTTTGGTGTCGTCGTCGAGCAGTGCTTCCTTGATGATGCGGCGGGGATCGTACTGGCGGGGATCGTATTTCTTCCAGTCGACATCGTCGATGTCGATGCCCACTTCTTCCTTGATTTGCTCCCGGGCACCGTTGGCCATCCGACGGACTTCCTTGACCAGGTTGGCCAGCTTCTGCGTATATTCCGGCAGCCGCTTGGGGCCGATCACCAGCACACCGATGATCAGCAGAAGAATGAACTCCGGGCCGTTGATTCCAAACACTTTAGGAAGATTACCCTCTCCGGGCTGCGAGTGACGATTCCCACCCGGCGGACGGATGAACAGTCCGTGTCATTGGGTGAACAGGGCGGCGATCTTGTTGATTCCGCGCTCCAGGCGTGCATCCAGGGGTTCCGCGGCCTGGCCTTCGGGCCGCTCCGGGACGGATGCCGCGACCCCCTCTACGGCGGAATCGGCAAGCCGTCCGAGGATCGGCATGGCGTCGTCGGCCTGGTCGGCGGGCAGGTCGGAGCGGTAGGTGATGGTCAGGCCGGCGGCCCGGTAGGTGGCGGACGCCGGGGACGTGGTCCACGCATGCGCTGGACCGGCATCCTGGCTGGTGGGGTGCTGTTCCGTGACCGTGGCGTGATGGGCCCCGTCAGTAAGCTGCAGTTCCACTGCAGGCTCCCCGTCCACCACCAGTGCCCGCGCGGCTTCCAGGTGGAAGCCGATGGCCTGGAGTTCCGGACAGGCCCATCCCTCGGAACGCAGGGTGGCCAACTGGGCGGCACTCAACGTCCTGCCGTCAGCGGGAGTCTGGGACGAAACGTGCGAGAAAGCAGCCTCGGGTCCGGCCTGTTCGCTGGGCGCGGGGTCCCCCGCTGCCGTGAACGCCCCCACGGCCAGCACGCCGGCGGCCGCCATGGTGCCACCCGCGGTCAGGGCCAGCGCCCGCGCGGCGAGGCGGGAGGTGCCGCTTTGGGGCGCCGGCGCAGGCGGCTGGGCGGCCAGTTCATGGGTGCGGGCCAGCAGCCGGGCCGTCAGGTCCTGGCTGGCGGGCGGAATGGGAGCATCGCGGAGGCGCTCCAGGTACTGCCGTTCCCGGCGTACGGTGGCGGCACACTCCTGGCAGGCCTCGAGGTGGCTGCCGGTGCGCTGATGCCTGCCGCCAAAAGGAAACTGGGACCTCATGTGCCGATCAGAGGATGCCGGCGATGCGCGGCATCGAAAGCTTGCGGCGGGACTGCTGCGGACGTGGATCGCGGTGGGCCAGCTTCTCGCGGA
The DNA here is from genome assembly GCF_056396685.1 of Pseudarthrobacter sp. 05T312. Taxonomy (NCBI): domain Bacteria; kingdom Bacillati; phylum Actinomycetota; class Actinomycetes; order Micrococcales; family Micrococcaceae; genus Pseudarthrobacter; species Pseudarthrobacter sp. 05T312. The sequence continues at coordinate 644,987 of NZ_JBFTLY010000001.1, read as the reverse complement.
GCATGGTCCTGCCCCGGTGGATGCGCGACCGGACGGTGCCCAGCTTGACGCCCAGCGCTTCGGCAACCTCGTCGTAGGAGAGCCCCTCGAGGTCGCACAGGACCACGGCGGCGCGGAAGTCCGGCGGCAGCTCTTCCAGGGCAGCCTGCACGTCAAGGTCGAGGTTGTTCAGCTCGAAGCTTTGCTCCGGTCCGGGCTCACGGCCGGGCAGGCGGGACTCTGCGTCTTCTGCCAGGGCGTCAAAACGGATGCGGGTCTTGCGCCGGGCCTGGTCAAGGAACAGGTTGGTGGTGATGCGGTGCAGCCATCCGTCGAGGGTTCCGGGCTTGAAGTTCTCCAGCGAACGGAACACGCGGACAAAGACCTCCTGGGTGAGGTCCTCGGCGTCGTATTTGTTTCCGGTCAGGCGGTAGGCCAGCCGGTATACCTTCGCGGAGTGGTTGGTGACCACTTCTTCCCAGGTGGGACGGACCCACTCATCGTCGGGATTGTTTACTGCAGGGACAGGTGCCACTACTGAAGATGACATCGTCCACTCCCCTCGTGGAATGCTAACGCCCGGATACTGTTGACATCTCTGATTCGGCGCCGGTCACCTTTTGGATGAGCGGATATCAATCATGTCAAACTTGGCTGGGAATTTCCTGATTACCTGGAAACTTCAGCGTTCGGCGCAACGGCTGCTATCCATCCCGGCCGGGCCGGACACAGTAGGCTTGGGGAGACATTTCCCTTTACGCCCAGAAAGCGATTATTCATGAGCGCCGACAAGTCCAGCAGCTGGTCCTATGCAGAAGATCTGCCCGCTGAGGATGAGGTAATGCTTCGGGCGCGGGAACGTTCTTTTGAATTGGGGGTCAGCGCCATCAGCCCCGGCGTGGGCGCTGTCCTCACGGTACTGGCCGCCGCCTCCAAAGCCCAGACCGTCGTGGAGATCGGCACCGGCGCCGGCGTCTCGGGCGTCTGCCTGCTCCGCGGCCTCGGCGCGCATGCCGTCCTGACCACCATCGACGTGGACGTGGAGCACCTGCGGGCTGCCCGCGAAGCCTTCGCGGAGGCCGGCAGCCCCGCGAACCGGACCCGCACCATTTCCGGCCGTGCGGGCGACGTCCTGCCGCGGCTTACGGACGGCGCCTACGACCTTGTCTTCATCGATGCGGACAAGCCCGGCCTGCCGGGCTATGTGGAACAGGCCATCCGGCTGCTGAAGCGCTCCGGGTTGCTGGTGATCAACGATGCACTGGACAAGGACAAGGTAGCCAACCCTGCCGGCCGCGAGCCCAACACGGTGACACTGCGGCAGGTGGGCAAGGCAATCCGCGACGACGACAGGCTGGCGTCCGCCATGCTCCCCACCGGGGATGGCCTGCTGGTGGCGGTCAAAAAGTAGTTGCCGCATAAAGGTCAGGGTGCGCAGCCCGCGGGCTGCGCACCCTGACCGGCACGACTATTCGGTAACGCCTACCAGGCATTCCTTGAGGTTGGCTGCTTCGGCAGCGTTCAGTTCGACCACCAGGCGCCCGCCGCCTTCGAGCGGGACCCGCATGATCAGGCTGCGGCCCTCCTTGGTGACTTCCATTGGGCCGTCGCCGGTGCGTGGTTTCATAGCCGCCATGAGGAATTCCCCTCCATTTTGTCCCAGGACTAATCAGCCCGGGCGGGCTGTGTCCGCATGTCGATCAAGCCGCTATGGCGGGGTGGTTGCCACCACCGCCAATGCTGCGCGTTTTCTGAATGCTTTTGTCCTTGCTTACCTATCATTATCGCGGAATTACCCGCACGTAGCTAATCGATGGACATTTCCGTCAACGTGTCATTCACGCTCTGACCTGCATTAAAGCCCGTTTTGCTAGGGCGGATAATCCCCTCCGCCGGGCAGTTGCGCCCAGGCCCACAACCACACGATCCAGACGATCTGCAGCAGGAGGAACATGGCCACTACCGTCCCCCGGTATGCCCTGGACCGGGACAGGAACACCGCGCCCAGGGCCAGCGGAAACAGTGGCAGCAACATCCGGAAAGTGCTGGTCTGTGGGTGCAGGAACGCCAGCAGGTAGCCCATGTAGCAGGCGCACCAGAGCCGGAGTTCGACGCCGAGCCGCACCACCGGGGGCAGGTACAGCATCACGGCGAACAGCGCCACGAAGACCAGTGGGGCAACGACGCCCAGGACGGGACCGAAAAGTTCGGCGCCGGTGTCGAACCAGGGCTTGAACGGCACCAGGTCCTGGCCCCGCCACACGGTTTCCGTCTTGGTATAGGCCTGCACATCGCCGGTCGCCAGCCAGGCCGCGGCGGGCCAGGCAAAAGCGGACAAGCCTGCGACGGCGGTCAGTCCGGTAAGTGCCGCCAGGTCCCGGGCGGAGTGTGCGCCGCCGGGGCCGTCATGCCGCCGCCCGCGGACGTACGCGGCCGCCCGGAAGACCAGGAGCAGCCCCACCATGGCGGCGAAAGGAACGCCGACCGGCCGTGACAGCCCCAGCAGGAACACCGCCGGAATGGCCCACAGGTACTGGCGGCGCACCACCAGCAGGAGGGCCCACGCGAGCAGCAGGATGGACAGCGGCTCCGCGTAAGGGACCTGCAGGACGGCGGAGACGGGAAAGACCGAAAAGAACGCAACGCCCCACATCGCCGGGGCATGGGTGGCTTTCTGCCGGAAGAGTGCGTACACCACAAGGGCGGCCGCCCATCCGGCCAGCATGGCAATCAAGGTGAGCGAGGCGGCGGGGTCCATCCCGGTGAGGCGGCTGAGTCCGCCCGCCAATGAAGGAAAGAGCGGGTAGAACGCCCACGTGTTTTCCTGGACGTTGCCGGCTGCGTCCGTGGGAAGGATCGACGGGTAGCCGTTGGCGATGACCTGGCCGTACCAGCGGGCATCCCAAATATTGATGAAGTTCCAGTAGTCGGGTTTGGGCGGGAACCACGGGTTGGGCCCCTGATGGAGCGCAGCGGCCATGAAGATGCAGGCGGAGGCCAGCCGGGAGCCGCCGTACAGAGCGGTAACCTGGAGCCACCAAGGCCAGCTGCGGACGGCGGCGGCAGCGCGTTGGGTTACCGTGCCGGCGGACGCCAGCGGGTTGCGGCGGGCCACGGTGCTCACTGGCCGCCCTTCACCGGGGCAGCGTCCTCCTGGGCTGCCCGGTTCCCGTCCCCTCCGGTACCCCGCTCTTCCGGTGCCGCGGCTGGAACCGGGGCACCGTCGTCGGCCTGCCCTGGATGCTGTGCGCCCGCGTCCAGCCGCCCGCGCAGTTCCGCCAGTTCGGCATCCCGTGCCGCCAGCTGGTCGCGCAGCTCGTCAAGGACCTGGTCCACCTGGTCCATCCGGTACCCGCGTAGGCCCAGGGAAAACCGAAGCCGGGTCACATCCTCCGGAACTGCGCGCTCCGGCAGCAGCACCGGCGGAAGGTTCGCCGGCGGCTCGTCGAATCCGTTCAGCAGGGCCGGCAGCGCCGCAGCACCCGTCTTGCGGGAGCGCCGGCCCAGGCCGGCCCAAAGAACCGCGGCAACGAGCACGACGGCGAGGAAGACCAGAAAGAAGCTCACGGTCCCATCGTGCCAGACCCGTGCGGCCACGCGGCGCCGGCGGCTACTCCGGCCGCTGTTCGCCGTTCAATGACGGGGTCACGGCCACATGGAGTACCCGGTCCACGGCCTCGGCGGGGTCATCAACCAGCTGGATAAGGTCCAGGTCCTTTTCGGAGACCATTCCTTCAGCCACCAGGGTGCCCCTGATCCAGTCGATCATCGGCCCCCAGAAGTCGACGCCGAGGAGGACGATGGGGAAGGACGTCACCTTCCGGGTCTGGACCAGGACCATGGCCTCGAACAGCTCATCCAGTGTGCCCAGCCCACCGGGCAGGACGATGAACCCCTGTGCATATTTGACGAACATGGTTTTGCGGGCGAAAAAGTAGCGGAAGTTGATGCCCAGGTCCACCCACTGGTTCAGGCCCTGTTCGAACGGCAGCTCAATGCCAAGGCCCACGGACACGCCGTTGCCCTCCACCGTTCCCCGGTTGGCCGCCTCCATGGAACCCGGGCCACCGCCGGTGATCACGGCTACCCCGGCTTCGGCGAGCTTGCGCCCCACTTGCACGCCCATTTCGTAGTACAGGCTCCCCGGCTTGGTGCGGGCAGAGCCGAAGACGCTGACGGCTTTTCCAATGTCTGCCAGCGCGCCGAAGCCTTCCACGAACTCGCTCTGGATCCGCAGGACCCGCCATGGGTCGGTATGGACGAACTGGCCGGGGCCCTTCGTATCGAGCAGGTGCTGGTCCGACATTTCCACGGCCGCCTGCTTGCGCCGCAGCTCGAGGGGCCCCTTACGGCGCGGCTGGGAATTCTTGGCCGGATCTGCATTGATGCTCATTCCCCTAGGCTAACCTCCAACTTGAGGTATCTCTTGAATCACGATCAGCAGGAACTTGGGGTGATTGGCGTCATAACCCACGGTTGTTCGCTAGATTCTTTCTATGACTACTCATGTGCCCGGCGATGCTCTCGTCTCCCTGAACGCCGTAAATAAGCATTACGGCCAGCTGCACGTTTTGAAGGACATCAACCTCCAGGTCCGCAAGGGCGAGGTTGTTGTGGTCATCGGGCCCTCAGGCTCCGGTAAGTCCACCCTCTGCCGGGCCATCAACCGCCTGGAAACAATCGATGACGGCTCCATCACCATCGACGGCAAGGAGCTTCCCGCCGAAGGCAAGGCCCTGGCCAAGCTGCGGGCCGACGTGGGGATGGTGTTTCAGTCGTTCAACCTGTTTGCGCACAAGACCATCCTGGAAAACGTCACCCTCGGACCGATCAAGGTCAAGGGCGTTTCCAAGGCTGAGGCCGAAAAAGACGCCATGGCGCTGCTGGAGCGCGTGGGCGTCGGGCAGCAGGCACCGAAGCTCCCCGCCCAGCTCTCCGGCGGTCAGCAGCAGCGCGTCGCCATCGCGCGTGCACTGGCCATGAAGCCGAAGGTCATGCTCTTCGACGAGCCGACCTCCGCACTGGACCCCGAGATGATCAACGAGGTCCTCGATGTCATGGTCCAGCTGGCCAAGGAAGGCATGACCATGATCGTCGTCACCCACGAGATGGGCTTTGCCCGCAAGGCAGCCGACCGCGTGGTGTTCATGGCCGACGGGCAGATCGTGGAGGACGAGACGCCGGAGGAGTTCTTCACCAACCCGAAGAGCAGCCGCGCCAAGGACTTCCTGTCCAAGCTCCTGACCCACTAAGCACACCGCACCGGCTGCCCCAGCGCGGCCGCTCAATGAAAGGTATCCCCATGAAAAATTTCTTTACCCGGAAGAAGCCGCTGCTGGTCGCGGCAACTGCGGCGCTGGCTCTTTCCCTCAGCGCCTGCGGCGGCTCCGGCGGCGGTGGAACTGCTTCCTCCGGCACGGACGAGGCTCCCTACAAGGTTGCTGACAACGTCACGCTCACCGGCAGCCCGACCTACGACGCCATCAAGTCCAGCGGCAAGGTCCGTATCGGCGTCAAGCAGGACCAGCCGGGCCTTGGCTTCAAAGATGCAGCCACCGGTGAATACACGGGCTTCGACATCGAGATCGCCAAGTGGGTTGCAGCCTCGCTGGGCATGAGCAAGGACAAGATTGAGTTCAAGCCCATCCCGTCCGCCAACCGCGAGTCCGCCATCACGAACGGCGACATCGACTACTACGTGGGCACCTACTCCATCACGGACAAGCGCAAGCAGCTGATCGACTTCGCCGGACCCTACTTCGTCACGGGCCAGGGCCTGCTGGTGAAGAAGGACAACTCCAGCATCAACAGCGAGAAGGACCTCTCGGGCAAGAACGTCTGCTCGGCCACGGGTTCCACGCCGATCCAGAACATCAAGGCAAACTTCCCGGACACCAAGACCACCGAGTTTGACACCTACTCGCAGTGCGTCGAGGCGCTCAAGAGCGGCCAGGTTGACGCTGTCACCACCGACCAGGCCATCCTGCTCGGCTACGCTGCCCAGGAACCGGACAGCCTGAAGGTCGTTGGCCAGCCGTTCACAACCGAAAAGTACGGAGTCGGCCTGAAGAAGGGCGATACCGCGCTTCGCCAGTTCATGAACAAGACGTTCACCGACGGTAACTCCGTGTGGCAGAAGATCTACGACCAGACGCTGGGCCAGTCGGGCACCAAGGTCGAACAGCCCCCGGTAGAGAACTACTAAACCAAAGTTGAGGGGGCGGCCATGCAGCCGCCCCCTCTTCCACTGTCGAAAGCGACGATTCTGTGAATACGCTGCTGAACAATTCGGACCTCTTCATCACGGGCTTCCGGAACACACTCATACTTTTCTTCTTCTCGGCGATCTTCGCCCTGGTCCTCGGTACCGTTGTTGCCACGCTTCGTGTCTCCCCGGTTCCGGCCATGCGTGCCACCGCAACGCTTTACGTCAACGTGGTGCGCAATACCCCGCTGACGCTGGTCCTCTTCTTCTTCGCCCTCGGCTACCCAAAGCTGGGCCTGGTGCCGATCGACTTTACGACCGCCGCCATCATCGGCCTGAGCCTGTACACCGCCACCTACGTGGCGGAGGCTGTCCGTTCCGGCATCAACACCGTCCCGGTCGGACAGGCCGAAGCAGCCCGCGCCATCGGACTCCCCTTCACCCAGACCCTGACGCTCGTGATCCTGCCGCAGGCCTTCCGCGCTGTCATCCCGCCGATGTTCAGCGTGTTCATCGCCCTGCTCAAGAACACCACCGTCGCCGCCGGCTTCTCCGTCTTTGAAGCCGGCGCCATCCGGGCGAACCTCTCCGAACGCGGCGAGCCGGCCATGACCGGCCTCCTGTGGGTGGCGCTCGTGTTCATCATCCTTGTCTTCATCCTTTCCGCGCTGCAGCGAAAGCTTGAACAGAAGTGGAAGGTTGCACGATGAGTTCAATCCTTTTTGACGCCCCCGGTCCCAAGGCACGCGCCCGGTACCGGATCCTCGGCGTCGTCACTGCCCTCGTGATCCTGCTGATCGTCGGGTTCATCCTGCTCCGCTTCGCCGAAAGCGGGCAGTTCGAGGCCAAGAAGTGGCAGCTGTTCACTTTTCCGCTGGTGCAGCAGACCATTGCCCAGTCCGTAGGTGCCACGTTGTCCGCCTTCGGCACTGCGGCAGTTCTCAGCCTGGCCCTCGGCATCCTCCTGGCGTTTGGCCGCTTGTCGGACCGCCGCTGGATCAGCGCTCCGTGCTACGGCTTCACCGAACTGTTCCGCGCGGTTCCGCTGCTGATCCTCATGATGATCTTCTACTACGGCCTGCCAACCATCGGCGTCCAGGGAATCACTCCCTTCACGGCCGTGGTGGCAGGTCTGGTGCTGTACAACGGGTCCGTCCTCGCCGAGGTGTTCCGTGCCGGCATCGAGTCCCTGCCGCGGGGCCAAAGCGAGGCCGGTTATGCGATTGGGCTGCCCAAGAGCAAGGTCATGACCAGCATCCTGCTGCCGCAGGCCATCCGGTCCATGCTTCCGGTCATCATCTCGCAGCTGGTGGTCATCCTGAAGGACACCGCCCTGGGGTTCATCGTCACGTACAACGAGATCCTCTTCCAGGCGAAGTACTTCGGCAGCCAGATCCAATACGGGTCCCCGATTATCCCGGCAGCCATCGTGGCCGCCGTGCTCTACGTGGGCATGTGCCTGATCCTGGCCGCCATCGCCAAATGGCTGGAGCGCCGGCTCTCCCGCAAGCCCGGGGCAGCAGTCATACCTGCGGCCGCAGTTCCCGCAGAGGTCTAGCCACCCCGCCGGCATTGCCAGCCCAAAAGGGGCCCGGAACCGACAGGTTCCGGGCCCCTTCCGTAGCCGCGCCCTTCGGCGCGGCCGGCCCTCCTACCCGGCGAGCCAGTCCTGCAGGGCGCGCAGGCAAGTCCGGATGGCCTCGGCGGAAACGTGCTCGTTGTCCTTGTGCGCCAACAGGGGGTCCCCCGGGCCGAAGTTCACCGCCGGGATCCCCAGTTCGCTGAAGCGCGCGACGTCGGTCCAGCCGTACTTGGGTTTGGGCTCGGCTCCCACGGCGGCAACGAAGGAGGCGGCAGCCGGGTGCTGCAGGCCGGGGCGTGCGCCGGCGGCCGCATCGGTGCGCACCACGTCGAAGCCTTCCAGCAATTCCCTGACATGCGCTTCGGCCTGGTCCGGGGTCTTGTCCGGGGCGAACCGGTAGTTGATCTCCACCACGCAGCGGTCCGGAATCACATTGCCGGCCGTGCCGCCGTTGATCTTCACCGCATTGAGGCTTTCCCGGTAATCCAGCCCGTCAACGTTGATGGTCCGTGGCTCGTAGGCGGCCAGGCGCGCCAGGATGGGGGCAGCGGCGTGGATGGCGTTGCTGCCCATCCACGCCCGCGCAGAGTGGGCGGCCTCCCCGGCAGTGCTGGCCTCGAACCGGCTGGTCCCGTTGCAGCCGCCCTCCACCGTGCCGTCCGTTGGCTCCAGCAGGATGGCGAAGTCCCCCTGGAGCAGGTCGCCGTGGTTCCGGACCAGGCGTCCCAGTCCGCTCTTCACAGCCTCAACTTCCTCATGGTCGTAGAACACAAAGGTGACATCCCGCTTTGGCTGCGCACCGTCGTCGAACATTCCCGCTGCCAGCGCCAGCTGGACCGCCACGCCGCCCTTCATGTCGGTGGCTCCGCGCCCATAGAGGGTCCCCTCGCCCGGAACGCCGGACTCCCAGCTGGACGGGACGGTGCCCCTGGAACCTTCCGTCAGGGGCAACGGAACCGTATCCAGGTGACCGGCGAGAATGACCCGTTCGCTGCGGCCCAGTTCGGTGCGGGCAACAATGGCGTCGCCGTCCCGGACAACGGCCAGCTGGGGAATCTCCCGCACGGCGGCTTCGACGGCGTCCGCGAGCCGCTTCTCGTTGCCCGACACGCTGTTGATGTCCATAAGTGCCGCGGTCAGCAACGCCACATCCTGGTGCAGGTCAAGGGTGGACACGGAAGATTCGGGCGCGGTTTCAGCAGTCACGAAGACAGTCTAGTTCGAACCGCCGGGCCCGCCCTCGATAGACTGGAGCACATGACTGAGACTGCTTCCTCCGCCGTGCCCGAAACCCTGACCTCCAACGCTGATGACCGTTCCGCCTATGGCTTTGGTGTGGCCACCATCGCCGCCGCCGGCAGCGACACCACGGTCCTGGACGTCTGGTTCCCGGCACCGGCACTCGGTGTTGCGGCCGAGGACCTCCGCTCGGTGGAAAACGCCGACGACGCCCTGACCGCCATCGCTGAGGACGGCGCAGACAAGGACCGCGGCACGGAGCAGAAGGTGGTCTTTGTCCAGATCAACCTCGACGAAGCCCCCGCGGACACCGCGGACGCCTACCTCCGGCTGCACCTTCTCTCGCACCGCCTGGTCCAGCCCAACACCATTAACCTGGACGGCATCTTCGCCAAGCTCCCCAACGTCGTGTGGACCAACTTCGGCCCCGCCGCCGTCGAGGGCTTTGAACTGACGCGCGCCCGGCTGCGCCGGCGTGGCGCCGTCACCGTCTACGGCATCGACAAGTTCCCGCGCATGGTGGACTACGTGGTGCCCACCGGCGTCAGGATTGCCGACGCCGACAGGGTCCGCCTGGGTGCGCACCTTGCCGCGGGCACCACCGTCATGCACGAGGGCTTCGTAAACTTCAACGCCGGAACCCTGGGCACCTCCATGGTCGAAGGGCGCATTTCCGCGGGCGTCGTGACCGGGGACGGCAGCGACGTCGGCGGCGGCGCCTCCATCATGGGCACCCTGTCCGGCGGCGGCAAGGAAAAGATCACCATCGGTGAGCGGGTCCTGCTCGGGGCAAACTCCGGCGTCGGCATCAGCATCGGTGATGATTCCGTGGTCGAGGCAGGCCTCTACGTCACGGCAGGCACCCGTGTCCGCGTGCCCGGCCCCAAGGACGAGGTGGGCGAGGACACCACCCGGATCGTCAAGGCCGCCGAACTCTCCGGTGTCCCCAACCTGCTGTTCCGCCGCAACTCCACCACGGGCGCGGTGGAGGCCCTCCCCCGCAAGGGCCAGACCGTGGAACTGAACGACGCCCTGCACGCCAACTAGTCCCCTCGTGGCACCCATGTCTGTGGCGCGCAGGCGCGGCCTGCGCCGCCTGGCGGTGCTGCTCCTCACCCTGGCGCTGGCTGCGGGAGGCATCTACACGGCGGTGTACTTCGTGCAGCGTTCCGAGACCCTCGTCTCGGAACGCTGCACTGCCACGGCCGGCGACCGGACGGGGGAACTGGCGCCGGACCAGGCGGCCAACGCCGCCCTGATCACAGCGGCAGCCGTCCGCCGGGGCCTCCCGGCGCGCGCCGCCACCATCGCCCTGGCCACTGCCATGCAGGAATCCAAGCTGCGCAACATCGGCCACGGCGACCAGGCCGGGCCGGACTCGCGCGGACTCTTCCAGCAGCGGCCGTCCCAGGGCTGGGGCACGGAAGCCCAGATCATGGACCCCTACTACGCAGTCAACGCCTTCTACGACGCACTGGTGAAGATCCCTGGCTACGAGACGCTGGACATCACCGACGCTGCCCAGCAGGTCCAGCGGTCCGCCTACCCCAAGGCCTATGCCCAACACGAAGAGATGGGCCGGGCGTTCGCTTCCGGACTAACCGGCCAGACCCCGGCGGGCGTGCAGTGCACGCTTCGCTCCCCCACAGCCGGTGGCAACTCTGCCACTGTGGTGACGGACCTGGACCAAGCCTACGGCGGCGTCGAGGCGCAGGTGGACGGCGACACCCTGGTGGTGGACGCCGGAGGGGCCCTGGGGTGGTCGGTTGCCCAATGGGCAGTTGCCAACGCCAAGGACCTGGCTGTGACCAGGGTGGAAGTAGCCGGCCGCACCTGGGACCGGCCAGGCGGCGACGGCTGGCAGGCAGCGGGTGTCCAGGACGGGCAGGTGCGCATCACTGTACGGAAGGACGACGCCGGCACGTGAGGGCCGCCGTCGTCCCGCCGGCGGGTCAGACCAGGATCTCCAGCACCGGCTGGACGTAGCTGCGGAACAGCTCAGGCTGGCCCATCAGCTCGTGGCTCATGATGATCTTGTCCGGTTCCAGGTACCACGCCCGCTGCTCATCCAGCGGCAGCTCGATGATGGTCAAGGTGAAGTCCCGTGAGTCCCGGCCCACTTCCATCAGCCTGTCGTCCACCATGTCCCCGATCAGCTGGTCGGTTCCGCTGGCCACCCGCTGCGCTTCGAGCTCGGCATACTCGCTCCTCCGCTCCCGGGCCCAGGTGAGGGCAGAGCCAAAATGGGCCTGCAGGACCCGCTGGAGGGCCGGGGAGTTCCCGAAGGCTTCGAAGTCTGGCGGCGAAAGTTCCGGGGAGGTGTGCGGGTGGGCCTTGAGCAGTTGCTCCCACCAGGCCTCCCATTCGGTCTTCAGCGCGCCGAGGCCGCCAACATCCACGGTCAGGTGGCTGTGGTCCGCGGAACGGACTTTGGGTGCCGCGTGGGACAGCATGGGGCGCCCCACTCCGTTCAGGCCGGCCGCGTCCCGGACGTACAGAGCAATCATCATCGGTCCGGATGTGTCGGTGGTGATCTGCCACCCTGAACCGCCTGCGTGCTGCATCCAAAGTCCTTTCCTGGCCTCCCGGTACCGGGCGTCATTTCCGGCCCGGCCTACCCGGACTCAGTCTATTCCCGCTGCCAGTTCGCGGTAGTGCCGGACGGGCTTTTGATCGCTCAGCGTGCCAGCCCGTCCAGGTGGCGCTCGAGCACGTCGCGGAACATCTGCGCCGTCATCCAGCCGGGTTGCAGGAGCGCGTGCATGCACAGCCCATCCAGCGTGGCCAGGAGCCGCTCCGCCTCCAGGACGAGGTTCTCCTGCGGTTCATCGTCCGGGAGCAGGCCAGCCACCAATGCACCCACAATGGCGGCCACTTCGCGGTGGCTGCGATCCGCTTCCACCGCCAGGAAGGGCCGGATGCGTGCGGCGTTCTTGAAGGCCATCCATGCGCAGGTTTCCACGGCTGTTTCCTCATCCAGCGGAAGCATCCCACCCAGGAGGGTTAAAACGGCTTCCCGCTGGCCCGGGCCCGCGTGGGCAGCCCCGAGCGCGGTCGGCAGCAGGTCGACGAGCCTGCCGACGACCCGGTCCACCACCGTGCCGAAGGCGAACGCCAGGAGCTCCTCACTGCCCTCGAAGTAGTGCCGCACGGACCCGACGGCCAGTCCAGCTTCGTCCGCCACTTCGCGCAGCGACGCACGTTCAAGCCCGTCCACGGCGATGATGCGGAGAACCGCCTGGACAACGTCCTGCCGCCGGGCACCGGCGTCTACAATTTTGGGCACCATCCTTATTAGCACACTTGTGCTTTTTCTGCCCGGTCACAGGCCGCCCGCCATCCGGGACACGGCGGCGGGCAACGCTGCGCGTGGGATAGCGTTGAGGCATGAAAATCTTGGTCACAGGGGGCACCGGCTACATCGGTTCCCACACTGTTCTGTCCCTGCAGGAAGCCGGCCACGACGTGGTCGTCATCGACAACCTGGTCAATTCCAGCGAGGAGTCGCTGCGCCGAGTAGCCGAACTCAGCGGCAAGACCGCGGAGTTCCACAACGTTGACCTGGTGGACGAGGCCGCCGTCGACAGGGTCTTCGCCGGCAGCGGCATTGAAGCAGTCATCCACTTCGCGGGCCTCAAGGCCGTGGGTGAGTCCGTGCAGGAGCCGCTGAAGTACTACTACAACAACCTGGTGGGCACGCTGAACCTGGTCCGCGTCATGGACAGGCACAATGTCCGGTCCATCGTCTTCAGCTCGTCCGCCACCGTCTATGGGGAACACAACCCCATTCCATACGTGGAAAAAATGGAGATCGGCGCGAACAATCCCTACGGGCGCACCAAGGAACAGATCGAGGACATCCTCTCGGACCTCGGCGCCGCTGACTCCCGCTGGCACATAGCACTGCTGCGCTACTTCAACCCGGTTGGCGCACACCCCTCGGGCCGCATCGGCGAAGACCCACAGGGCATTCCCAACAACCTTGTCCCCTTCATTGCCCAGGTAGCCGTGGGCCGGCGGGAGAAGCTCATGGTCTTCGGCGGCGACTACGACACCCCGGACGGCACCTGCCTGCGCGACTACATCCACGTGGTGGACCTCGCCGAAGGACACGTGGCGGCGCTGAACCACATCGCGGACCGCACCGGCGTCTTCCGCTGGAACCTGGGCTCCGGCAAGGGCTCTTCGGTCCTGGAGGTCCTGCGCTCCTTCGAGAAGGCAGTGGGCCAGCCCATCCCCTACGAGATCACCGGCCGCCGCGCAGGAGACCTTCCGGCGTTCTGGGCCGATGCCACCTCGGCCCTGGCGGACCTGAGCTGGTCCACCACCAAGACCGTGGACCAGATGTGCGAGGACCACTGGCGCTGGCAGAAGAACAACCCCCAGGGCTACGCCTCCTGACCCCGCACCCCCATCGATTGCTCCGTAACTGCCCTTTTGGGCCCCCAAAAGGGCAGTTGCTCAGCAATGGATGGTGGTTAACGCGTAACGGCCGCCCACCTGTGGAAGGTGGGCGGCCGTCGTCGTCAGTGCTGTTGCTGTCCCCGACGGGCAGGGAATCAGCGGGCGGGGTAGTCGCGCTCCGGCTCGCCGATGTACAGCTGGCGCGGGCGGCCGATCTTGGTGTTCGGGTCGCTGATCATTTCGCGCCACTGGGCAATCCAGCCCGGCAGGCGGCCGATGGCGAACAGGACGGTGAACATCTTCTCGGGGAAGCCCATGGCCTTGTAGATCAGGCCGGTGTAGAAGTCCACGTTCGGGTAGAGCTTGCGCTGGATGAAGTAATCATCGCTGAGCGCCTTCTCTTCCAGGCGCATGGCGATGTCCAGCAGTTCGTCGTTGCCGCCGAGCTTGCTGAGGATCTCGTGGGCCGTGGCCTTGACGATCTTGGCACGCGGGTCGTAGTTCTTGTAGACGCGGTGTCCGAAGCCCATGAGGCGGACACCGTCCTCCTTGTTCTTGACCTTCTCCATGTAGTCCTCGGGCTTGAGGCCCTCGGCCTGGATCTGGCGGAGCATCTTCAGCACGGCCTCGTTGGCGCCGCCGTGGGCAGGACCGAAGAGGGCGTTGATGCCGGCCGAAACGGAGGCGAAGAGGTTGGCGTTGGAGGAGCCCACCAGGCGCACGGTGGAGGTGGAGCAGTTCTGCTCGTGGTCCGCGTGCAGGATGAGGAGCAGGTCCAGTGCCTTGACGATGACCGGGTCCAGCTCGTACTGCTCGGCGGGGAGGCCGAAGCTGAGGCGCAGGAAGTTCTCCACCAGGTTCATGGAGTTGTCCGGGTACAGCATGGGCTGTCCGATGGACTTCTTGTGCGCGTACGCGGCGATGACCGGCAGCTTGGCCATCAGGCGGATGGTGGAAACCTCCACCTGCTCGGCGTTGAACGGGTCCAGGGAGTCCTGGTAGAAGGTGGACAGCGCGGACACGGCCGAGGACAGCACCGGCATGGGGTGCGCGTCGCGGGGGAAGCCGCCGAAGAAGCCCTTGAGCTCCTCGTGCAGCAGGGTGTGGCGGCGGATCTTCTGGTCGAACTCGTCCAGCTCAGTGGGCGTAGGCAGGTTGCCGTAGATCAGCAGGTAGGACACCTCGAGGAAGCTGGAGTGCTGCGCCAGCTGCTCGATGGGGTATCCGCGGTAGCGCAGGATGCCCGCATCGCCATCGATGTAGGTGATGGCGGAAGTGGTTGCTGCGGTGTTCATGAAGCCGGGGTCAAAGGTCACGGCACCGGTCTGCTTCAGCAGCTTGGAGACGTCGTAACCTTCGTTCCCTTCAACAACCTGGATGCGCGGGAGCTTCAGCTCGCCACCTGCGTGGAGCAGGGTCGCAGCATTGTTGGTCTCAGTCATGGAGTCCCCTTCATGAGGCGTCTTCGGCCTCTGTCGAAAGCTTGATCCAACATCAGGTGAGCCGCGCACTTGAGCCTGAGAAGACAGGTTCCAACACCCGGGCTGCCTTCTTGTAGAAAGCCACCATTGATCGTCAACTTAAAAAGTACCGCTCCTTGGCGGGTGTCACTAATCCGCAGGCTTCCCATCCGGCCTAAAATGCACCGGATGTGGGGCGAGTCACACGATTATTACGTGTCCCCGGGGGCCGGATCAGGCCAACCGTGCAACAGCGGCGTCGATCCGCTCGTCGGATCCGGTCAGGGCTACGCGGACATAGCCGTTGCCCGCCTCCCCGTAGAAGACTCCCGGGCCCACCACGATGCCGCGGTCGGCCAGGCGGGCCACCGTGGCCCACGTGTCCTCTCCTGCCGTCGACCACAGGTATAGTCCGGCGTCGGACTCCTTGATCTCCAGGCCGAAGTCCAGCAGCGCGGGCACCAGGCGTTCGCGCCGTCCCCGATAGAGGTCCTTCTGGTCCTCGACATGCGTGTCATCCCCCAGAGCCACCCGCATGGCCTCCTGGACGGGGTAGGGAACGATCATGCCCGCATGCTTGCGGCTGTTGACCAGGTTGGGCATCAGGTCCGGATCACCGGCAACGAAGGCGGCGCGGTAGCCCGCCAGGTTGGACTGCTTGCTTAGCGAGTACACGGCGAGCAGGCCCTGGTGCGAGGCGCCTGCAACGTGGGGATCCAGGATGCTGGGGACGCGCCGGCCGCCGCGCTGGACGTCCCAGTCGCCCCAGCCGAGCTCTGCGTAGCATTCGTCCGATGCCACCACGGCGCCGATTTCACGGGCCTGGACCACCAGGGCCTTCAGCGACTCCGCGTCGCGGACGCTGCCTGTGGGGTTGCCAGGTGAGTTGACCCAGATGAGGCGCACGCGTGCACGCGTGGCGTCGTCAAGCTCGTCCAGGTTGTCCGTGGCCACCGAGGTGGCCCCGGCAAGGGTGGCGCCGATATCGTACGTGGGGTAGGCGACCTTGGGGCGTACGACGACGTCTCCGGGCTTCAGGCCCAGCAGCAGCGGGAGCCACGCAACGAGTTCCTTGGAGCCCACCGTCGGCATGATGTTTTTGGGGTCCAGGCCAGCCACTCCGCGCCGGCGTTCGAACCAGCCCGCGATGGCTTCCCGCAGTGCCGGCGTGCCGTGGACAGTGGGATATCCGGGGGCGTTGGCGGCGGCCTTCAGGGCGTCCTGGACCAGTTGCGGGGTGGGATCCACGGGCGTGCCGATGGAGAGGTTGACTGCCCCGCCCGGGTGTTCCGAGGCCTTGGCCACGTAGGGGGCCATGGCCTCCCACGGGTAGTCGGGCAGGTTCAGGCCAAACGAATTCACTGCTGCGGTCACGCTTCCCGTCCGCGTCAGTGGTCTTGGTTCTGCGGCGGCAGGGCGGCGATCATCGGGTGGTCCTTGCCCGTGTTGCCGATCTTGGCCGCGCCACCCGGAGACCCAAGGTCATCGAAGAATTCAACGTTGGCCTTGTAGTAGTCGGCCCATTCCTCGGGAGTGTCATCCTCGTAGTAGATGGCCTCCACCGGGCACACCGGCTCGCATGCGCCGCAGTCGACGCACTCGTCCGGATGGATGTACAGCGAACGCTCGCCTTCATAGATGCAATCGACCGGGCACTCCTCAATGCATGCCTTGTCCTTAACATCCACACACGGCTGCGCGATTACGTACGTCACGTCCCTGGCCTCTCCACGTTGGGTTCCGGCTTACCCGCCGGCTCTAGCATCCGGCAGCACGGCCGGACTATTGACATCTGAGCCTATTATCTCCCAGCCCTTTCCCGCTAACCTAGCCGGCGGGCCTAGTATGAACTGGTGAGTCTGCCAGCGTCCGCCCCCGTCCGCTTCCTTGCCGCGGCTGAGCCCGGAACCCGGGTAGTGGTGCGCTACCGGATTGAAGGCGGCCTGACGGATGCGCTGGGCAACCTGCTGGCGTGCGACGCCGGTTCCTGCACCGTCCGCACCCGCCGGACCGACGTCGTCATTCCCCTGGAGCTTGTGGTGGCCGCGAAGGAAGTGCCGCCCGCTCCCCCGCGCCGCAGCCCGGCCGCGCACTGACGGCAGCTCCCACGGCGCAGTGACTGCCCCTGCGTCTCGGGCCGCCGGTTGGCTGCACCCTCCGGCCCTTAACGCAGAACGCCACCGGTAAATACCGGTGGCGTTCTGGGGACCTGCAGAGTTACTAGGCCTTGGCGCGGGCGCGGTTGGCCTTGGCGCGCTCGTTGGTGTCCAGGATGACCTTGCGGATGCGGATGGCATCCGGGGTCACCTCGACGCACTCGTCCTCGCGGGCGAACTCGAGCGACTCTTCGAGGGTGAGTTCCCGCGGCGGGGTCAGGTTCTCGAAGGTGTCGGAGGAAGCGGCACGCATGTTGGTGAGCTTCTTTTCCTTGGTGATATTGACGTCCATGTCGTCGGCGCGGGAGTTCTCGCCCACGATCATGCCTTCGTAGACCTCGGACGTGGGCTTCACGAAGAAGGAGCCGCGTTCCTGCAGGTTGATCATGGCGAACGGGGTAACAACCCCGGCGCGGTCGGCAATCATGGAACCGTTGGTGCGGTACTCGATGGGGCCGGCCCACGGCTCGTAGCCTTCGGAGATGGAAGCCGCGATGCCTGCGCCACGGGTGTCGGTGAGGAACCGGGTGCGGAAACCGATCAGGCCACGGGCCGGAACGATGAACTCCATGCGGCACCAGCCGGTGCCGTGGTTGGCCATGTTGGTCATGCGGCCCTTGCGGGCTGCCATGAGCTGGGTGACGGCGCCCAGGTATTCCTCGGGCACGTCGATGGTCATGTGTTCCATCGGCTCGTGGATCTTGCCATCAACGGTCTTGGTGACAACCTGCGGCTTGCCGACGGTCAGCTCGAAGCCTTCGCGGCGCATCTGCTCCACCAGGATGGCGAGGGCGAGCTCGCCGCGGCCCTGGACTTCCCAGGCGTCGGGACGCTCGGTGGGAAGGACCTTGATGGAGACGTTACCGATCAGTTCCTTGTCAAGACGGTCCTTGACCTGGCGGGCAGTAACCTTGGCGCCCTTGACCTTGCCGGCCAGCGGCGAGGTGTTGATACCGATGGTCATGGAGATCGCGGGATCGTCCACGGTGATCAGCGGCAGCGGCTGGGGGTTCTCGGCGTCGGTCAGGGTTTCACCGATGGTGATCTCCTCGATGCCGGCGACGGCGACGATCTCGCCGGGGCCTGCGGACTCGGCCGGCACGCGCTCCAGCGCCTTGGTGGCGAGCAGCTCGGTGATCTTGACGTTCTTCAGCTCACCGTTGGCGCGGGCCCAGGCCACGGTCTGGCCCTTGCGCAGCGTGCCGTTGTAAATACGCAGCAGGGCCAGGCGGCCAAGGAACGGGGAGGCGTCGAGGTTGGTGACGTGCGCCTGGAGCACACCCTCCGGGTTGTACGTCGGAGCCGGGATGTGCTCGATGATGGTCTTGAACAGCGGCTCAAGATCCTCGTTCTCCGGAGCGGTGCCGTCAGCGGGCTGCTCCAGGGAGGCGCGGCCGACCTTCGCGGCGGCGTAAACCACGGGGACCTCGAGGATCTTGTCCAGGTCGAGGTCGGGGACCTCGTCGGCCAGGTCGGAGGCGAGGCCGAGGAGCAGGTCCATGGACTCGTGCACGACCTCTTCGATCCGCGCGTCGGGGCGGTCGGTCTTGTTGACCAGCAGGATCACGGGCAGGTGCGCGGCGAGGGCCTTGCGCAGCACGAAGCGGGTCTGGGGCAGCGGGCCCTCAGAGGCATCGACGAGGAGGACGACGCCGTCGACCATGGACAGGCCGCGCTCGACCTCGCCGCCGAAGTCGGCGTGGCCGGGGGTGTCGATCACGTTGATGGTGATGGTCTCGCCGTTCGAGGACGGACCGTTGTAGGCGACAGTGGTGTTCTTCGCCAGGATGGTGATGCCCTTTTCGCGCTCCAGGTCGCCGGAGTCCATGACGCGGTCTTCTACGTGGTTGTGCTCGGCAAAGGAATGGGTCTGCTTGAGCATGGCGTCGACCAGGGTGGTCTTGCCGTGGTCAACGTGGGCCACGATCGCGACGTTGCGGAGGTCACTGCGCGATGCAGTGGCTACCGCGGTGTTGGTGGTGGTTTCAGACATGCGTAAAGGCTCGATTCAGTGGAGTCAGCTGTTGTATCGCGACATTTCCAACTGGAACGCACGACGGACAAGGCCCTTGGCACAGGGCGCCTTCCTCTATTCTAGCCGCTGAGTTATTTGTTGGCCTAAATTCCGGGCGGACCGACCGCCGCCGCCGGAGCCAATATCAGCCACCGTTCCGCAATGGATGTGACCAAGTTCACTTCCACATCCCCGCGCATGGCATGATGTCTGTGACACAGCCCATCCATTGAGCACGCCGGAGACAACGATGCCCCCTGCAAAGGCCAGCACCCCGCGTGGTGTCGCCTGGGCTGCCGCCGCCGCGGTCTCCGCGCTCGTGGCGGTGTCGGCGATTATTGGCAACACCGGGGACGGCGGACTCCCTGGGACAGCGATGGCACGGGCAGCCGCAGGCCAGGCGGCAGGTGGGCAGGCTGGCAGTGCCAATCCTGCCGTGGCAGCCACATCCCGGGTCCTGAATGCCGGCAACGGACGGATGGAAGCGGTTGTACCGGACGTCGCCGGCACCGTCCTGCTGATCGGGGATTCGCAGTCGGAACCCGTTGACGGCTGGCCCCGCCTGGGCCTGGCTGCCGCCGGGTACAACGTGTACTTTTGCGGCCGTGGCGGCACGGGTTACGTCGCCGCGAACGGTGCCACAGGAAACTACCTGGACGCCCTGCAGCGCGGCGACTGGCTCCTCCCCTCCGGCACTCCCGCCTTGATTGTGGTCGAGGGTGGCGGAAACGATGCCGCCGGCGGCGCCAGCAACGCGCAGATCGCCGGGAATGCCGAACGGCTGATCACGGAACTGCGGACCCGCTATCCCGGCACACGGCTGGCGATGATCGGCACGTTGGCGCGCGGAGCGAGCGACGGCGGCGGCCGCCGGAGCGAGGTTGACGCCGTGCTGGGTGCCGTGGCGGGAGCCAACGGACTGCCCTTTATCTCCACAGGCGACTGGCTCACCAGGTACGGGCTGGCGAAGGACCTCGCCGATGCGGTGCACATGAACTCTGATGGCCGCCGGGCCCTCGGCGGAATCCTTGCAGGCAGGCTCCGGGAACTTGGCCTTGGCCGCAATCCTGCGGCGGGCCAAGGCGCCCTCGCTGCCGTGCCCGCAGCAGGCAGCGCCTTCCAGGACTGACAGCCGCCGCGGTTCCGCCTTCCGCGCACATGGGAAGAGCCGGGACCCGAAGGTCCCGGCTCCAGCCATTCTGAAGGAAGGCTCCAGCTATGCCACTTCGGGGGGCAGCATCAGCTTGGCACCCGGGATGGCGTTGAGCAGGGCCTTCGTGTACTCCTGCTTGGGCGATTCGAAGACCTCGTCCGTGGATCCGGTCTCCACAAGGCGGCCCTTTTCCATGACGCACACGTGGTCAGCGATCTGCCGCACCACGGCAAGGTCGTGCGTGATGAACAGGTACGTCAGGCCCAGGTTGGCCTGCAGGTCGGCGAGCAGGTTCAGCACCTGTGCCTGTACCAGCACGTCCAGCGCGGAGACTGCCTCGTCACAGATGATGACCTCGGGGTCGAGGGCCAGGGCACGTGCAATGGCGACACGCTGCCGCTGGCCGCCGGACAGCTCGTTGGGGTACCGCTGCATGGCTGACTGGGGCAGCGCCACCTGGTCCAGGAGGGTCCGGACCTTCTTTTCCCGGCTCGCCTGGTCCCCGATCTTGTGCACCCGCAGCGGTTCCTCGATGGTGCGGTAGATGTTGTACATCGGATCGAGGGAGCCATACGGGTCCTGGAAGATCGGCTGGACGCGCCGGCGGAACTTGAACAGTTCGGCAGGCTTGAGGGCCGAAGTGTCGACGCCGTCGAAGAGAATCCTGCCATCCGTAGGCTTCTCAAGCTGGAGGACCATCTTGGCCACCGTGGACTTGCCGGAACCTGACTCCCCCACGATCGCCGTCGTGGTTCCCCGCCGGACGTCGAAGCTTACGCCGTCCACGGCCGCGAAGTCAGTCGCCTTGCCCAGCCCTGAGCGGAGCTTGTAGACCTTCCGCAGGTCCTGGATCTGCAGGAAGGTGTCCGGCTTCACCGTTTCAGCAGCAGGTGCCAGCAGGTCCGCCGTCTCCACGCCCTGTTCCTTGGCCACCTGGATGCGGCGGCTGGCAAGGGATGGCGCGGACTCGACGAGCCGCTTGGTGTAGGGGTGCTGGGGATTGCGCAACAGTTCCAGCGACGGGCCCGCTTCAACGACGCGGCCCTGGTACATGACCACGACTTTGTCGGCACGCTCGGCGGCCAGGCCAAGATCGTGGGTGATCAGCAGCACCGAGGTGCCCAGGTCCTTGGTCATGGTCTCCAGGTGGTCCAGGATCTGCCGCTGGACGGTGACGTCGAGGGCCGACGTCGGCTCGTCCGCGATCAGCAGGCGGGGCTGGCAGGAGAGGCCAATGGCGATCAGGGCACGCTGGCGCATACCGCCGGAGAACTCGTGCGGGTACTGGCCGGCCCGGCGCTTCGCGTCCGGAAGTCCCGCTTGGGACAGCACCTTGGCGATGTCGTCCGGACCGCTGGGCCTGCCGTTCGCCTTCAGTGTTTCCCGGACCTGGTAACCGATCTTCCACACGGGATTCAAGTTGGACATGGGATCCTGCGGAACCATGCCGATGGTGTTGCCGCGCAGCTCGATCATGCGCTGCTCGCTGGCATGGGCGATGTCCTCGCCGTCCAGCAGGATCTGGCCGCCGGACACCTTGCCGTTGTTGGGCAGCAGGCCGATGGCGGCCAGTGCGGTGGTGGACTTGCCGGAGCCCGACTCACCCACGATGGCTACGGTTTCGCCGGGCATGATGGTCAGGTGAGCATCACGCACTGCCTTGACTTCGCCACCGCCGGTCTTGAAGGTGATGGCAAGGTCGCGGATTTCGAGCAGCGGCCTTACACCGGTGGCTCCGGATTCATCAATACGGACGTCTGGACTGGTCATCTTGTTATCTCTCATCGCTGACGGCTCTTCGGGTCCAGGGCGTCACGCACGGCGTCACCCAGCATGATGAAGCTCAACACCGTAATGGACAGCGCCGCGGCCGGGTAAAGCATGATTTCCGGCCGGGTCCTGATCGATGCCTGCGCGCCTGCAATGTCATTACCCCAGGACATGATGCTTTGGGGCAAACCGATACCCAGGAAGGACAGGGTGGCTTCGGCCACGATGAACACGCCCAGCTCCAGCGTCGCCAGGACAATGATCGGAGCCAAAGCGTTGGGCAGGACGTGGCGGACCAGTGCCCCGAACTTCGAGACACCGAGCGCGCGGGCAGCGGTGACGAAGTCCGCGTTGCGTACTTCGATGACGGCGCCGCGGGTGATGCGGGCCATCTGCGGCCACGCCAGGAGCGAGATAACGAACACCACGGTCCACACGCTCTTGTTCTCCCGGAACAGGGGCAGCTGCGTGATCACCAGTGCACCCAGGACCAGCGGCAGGGCGAAGAAGATGTCACCCAGGCGTGCGAGCACGGCGTCGATCCAGCCACCGTAGTAGCCGGCGAGGGCGCCGAGTGTCACACCGATCACCAGGACGCAAAGGACGGAAAGCAAGCCCACGGAAAGCGAGGCCTGCGTGCCGTGGATAACCCTGGAGTAGACGTCGCAGCCCTGGAAAGTGAAGCCGAACGGGTGCCCGGCCGAGGGGGCGCCTTCGGAATTGGCGAGCTCACAGCCTTCGTTGGGGGGCGTCGAGGTGAACAGGCCCGGGAACAGCGCAATCACAATCAGGGCAAGGATGAGCAGTGCCGAGATGATGAACAGCGGACGACGCCGGAGCTTGCGCCAGGCATCGGCCCACAGGCTGAGCGGGGCTTGGTCCGCCTTCACGGCGTCAGTGGCCTGCAGCGGGGTTTCGTCAATGGGGGCCACGAAGTGGCTGTTATTACTGGTCATAGCGGATCCTCGGGTCAAGCCAGGCGTACAGGAGATCGACAAGCAGGTTGGCCACCACGAACACCAGCACCAGCACGCTGACAATGGAGACGATGGTGGGACCTTCACTGCGGAGGACAGCCTGGTAGAGCTTGTTGCCGACTCCGGGGACGTTGAAAATGCCTTCAGTAACAATGGCACCGCCCATGAGGCCGCCAAGGTTCGCCCCCAGGTAGGTCACTACCGGGATCAGCGAGTTACGCAGGATGTGCGCCAGAACCACCCGGGGCCGGGAAAGCCCCTTGGCGGTGGCAGTCCGCACGTAGTCGGCGTTCATGTTCTCGCTGACCGATGCACGGGTCAGGCGGAGGACATAGGCGAAGGACACGAGTCCAAGGACCACCGCCGGCAACAGCAGGGTGACCCAGTTGGCATTGGCGCCCACGGTGGGTTTTGCCCAGCCAAGCTGCACACCGAACACGAGCTGGAAAACGAAGCCCAGGACGAAGGTGGGGACTGCGATGACCACCAGCGAGGCAACCAGGACCGTGGAGTCGAACCAGCCCCCGCGGCGCAGGCCTGCGAAGACGCCGAACGCAACGCCGAAGATGGCCTGGATGGCAAGCGCCTCGATGGCGAGCATAGCCGTCACCGGGAAGACGCGGGCGAGGCTGGCTGCAATCGGCTGCCCCGTGAAGTCATTACCCAGGTTGAACGTGAAGAGGTTCTTGAGGAACAGGCCGTACTGGACCCAGAAGGGTTGGTCCAGGTTGTACTGAGTGCGCAGGGTGTCGATGACGGCCTGCGGGGGCTGGCGGTCGCCGAACAGCGCCGCGATGGGATCGCCCGGCAAAGCGAACACCATGTAGTACACCAAAAGGGTCGTGCCGAGGAATACAGGGATCACCTGGAGGAGTCGGCGCAGAATGAACCGGATCACAGGATTACCTGCCTTCCGGTAAAGGGGAAAACGCGTTCATGAATGCCTTCCTGCCGTCTGCAAGCCAATGGGGGCCCGGACGTGACCGGAACCCCCATCAGCTTTTACGGCAAGTTAGATCTGGGCCTACTTGGCGGTGATGCCGTAGTAGAGAATTTCACCATTCCAGCCGGTCTCGGCCTTCGTGATGTTGTTGCTCCACACGATCGGACGTGCCTGGTCCCACAGCGGCAGGCCGGGCAGGTCCTGGAACAGGATCTCCTGTGCCTGGTTGAACTTGGCGTTTGCCTCGTCGGTGGTCTTGCTGGCAAGGCCTTCCTTGAGGAGCTTGTCGAACTCGGGGTTCGAGTACTTCTCGTAGTTCGACGGAGCGTCCGTGGCCCAAACCGGACCCAGGAAGTTGTAGAGCGACGGGTAGTCACCCTGCCAACCGGAGCGGGTCAGACCCGGAAGCTGCTGGGACTTGCGCAGGTTCAGGACTTCGGCGAACTTGGCGAAGGGCTGGATTTCAGCCTGGATGCCGAGGTTGTTCTTGAAGCCGTTGGTCACGGCGTCGATCCATTCCTTGTTGCCGCCGTCGGTGTTGGAGGCGATCTGGAGCGGCTTGGAATCGTCGTACGGCTTGATCTTGTTGGCCTGGTCCCACAGGTCCTTTGCCTTGGCGGCGTCGAACTTCAGGACTTCGCTGCCCTTGAGGCCTTCCTTGAAGCCATCGATGACCGGCGGCGCGAACGCCTTGGCCGGGGTACGGGTGCCGTTGAAGACCACCTTGGCGATTTCCTCGCGGTTGATGGCATAGGACAGTGCCTGGCGGCGCAGCTTGCCGGCTTCACCCTGGAAGTTCGGGTTGTAACCCGGGATGTTCAGCGTGGAGTCGGTGGCAACAGCCTTGGTGGCGTTGCGGTCCGGGAAGTCGTTGACGTAGGTCTTCAGGGCGTTGGACGGCAGGACGTCAGTGATGTCCAGGTTGTCCGACTGCAGGTCCGTGTATGCGGGGCCCGGATCGGTGTAGAACTTGAAGGTCACGCCACCGTTCTTGGCGGGTCGGGTGCCGTTGTAGTCGGCGTTCTTCACCAGGGAGATGGACTGATCGTGGACCCAGGCGCCCTGCTTCTCGAACTTGTAGGGACCGTTGCCCACGGGGTTCTCGCCGTAGGTCTTGGGGTCTGCCAGTGCTGCCGAGGGCATGGGGTAGAAGGCGGAGTAACCAAGGCGCAGGGACCAGTCGGCCTCCGGCTGGGCGAGCTTGACCGTGATGGTCGAGTCATCCGTCGCCTTCAGGCCCGACATGGTGTCGGCCGTAGGCGCGGGAGTCGTGGTCTTCTTGCCGTCCGCACCTGTCGATGACGTTACCGCGGATACTTCCGGGTAGCCCTCGATGGACTCAAAGAAGAAGCCATTCTGCTGCAGGTTCTTCGAGTTGGCGGCGAAGTTCCAGGAGTCGACGAAGGTCTTGGCCGTGATGGCCTCACCGTTGGTGAACTTCTGGCCCTGCTTGACCTTGATGGTCCAGTTCTGCGCGTCGGGCGACTCGATGGATTCGGCCAGCGCGTTGACCGCCTTGCCGTTCGCGTCGTAGCTGCGGAGACCTTCGAAGAGCAGGTTGACGACGCGGCCGCCATAAACCTCTCCGGTGTTTGCCGGCAGCAACGGGTTTTGTGGCTCGTTGCTGTAGGCGGTGATGACCTTGTTCGGATCGCCAGCTGCACTGCTGGATCCGTCGGTGCTGCCGCCGCCGCCGGCGCCGCACCCGGTCAGGGCAAGCGCGGCGATTGCCACGATGCCCAGTGCTTTGGAAGTGCGCGTAAAACGCATTCCGCCTCCTATGAGTTGTGGGAGAGATATAGGGGAATCTTGTGCTTCCCCGCAGGCCGAAGCAGCTCACCGCTGTGACGGAACCTACACAATACGAGTTAGCCTAACCGCACGCAGTCCAGATATTGGTACTCCGTTGCCAAACCGTGACCGGCGCAGTGCAATGCCCCCGTCAGGTGTGGATAGTTAGGCACGTCACATGCTACTCGGCGGTAGGCTGGACGGCGAATCGACGCCGCAAGTGCCAAAGGACCCCACACCAGGCGGGGCTGCGCCTAGGACAGCCGCCACTCCCACACGTTCCACCAGACGCCCAGCGGACCAGGGCTGGTCTTCACGCCGGCGACCCTGGAGCTGAAGGCCGTGGTACCCAGGGTTTGGTAGAGCGGCAGCCCGTAGGCGTCCTCCCACACGTGCTTATCAATCTCGGCCAGGAGTTCGTCCTGCTTGCCCAGGTCCGTCGTGGCGGAGAGCTGCTCCATGATCTTGTCCGCGTCGCCGTCGGAATAGCCCGTGAAGTTGCTGCCCGCCCCGGCGCGGAAGATCTGCGGCACCCTGCTGACGCCTACCTCGGTCCCGATCCACCCTGAGATGGCTGCCTCATAGCCACCCCGGCTCAACGCCGCGGCCCACTCGGTGCTTGCCAGCCCGCCGTCGACCACCCTGAATCCTGCCAGCGCGGCTGAATCGCGGATCAAACCGTAGGCCTTGGCCCGGTTCGGATTGTCGCGGTTGTAGAGGATGCGGACGCTGGGAGTTGCGCCATTCAGGAGCTTCTTTGCCCCATCGATGTCCACCTTGGCGTAGTCGGCAGACCCGTTGTTCTTCACGGTGTCGTCGTACTTGGGCTGCCCGGAGAGGAACACCTGGGAATCGAGCGGCTTGGTGTCCTGGGTTCCCACCACGGCATCAACGATCGCCTGCCGGGGCACGGTCTTCAGGAAGGCCTCCCTGACATCCTTGTCGGAGAACACCCCGGTGAAGTTCAGGTCAAGGTGGTCATAGCCGGACTGCTTGTAGCGCTGAACGGTGATGCCCTGGCTGGAGAGGCCGCTGAGGAGGCTGTCAGTTGATGCTGAGGGCTGGGGCGAGATGATGTCTGCCTGGCCGCTGCGCAGGGCTTCGACTGCTGCCGGCACGGCCCCTGTGAACCTGACGTTGATCTCATCGAGCCAGGGTTCGGCGCCCCACACGTAGTCCTTGTTCCGGACCAGTTTCATGGAGACACCCGGAACGATGTCGCGGACAATGTAGGGGCCGCTGGAGAGGTAGAGCGCGGGGTCGTCGGGAACGGATTTCGTGTCAAACCCGGTGTTCCAGAAGTCACTGACCCTTTTGAGGGCGGGGTGGGACGCGGGCTTTTCCGGGTTGCCCCGCGGCGTGTCCTTGAGGAGCTTGACCAGGTCTTCTTCGTCGTTGAGTCCACTTTTTGCAGCGACGACGTGGGCCGGGAGTCCGACGTCGAACGCCACTTCCCAGTCAGCGTAGGGCGCGGCGTACTCAATAGTGATGGACCGGCCGTCCGAACCGATCTCGGGGAACAGCGTGCCCGCCAGGCCTGTGGTGTCCGAGGCGACGGAAAAGTATTTGGTGCCCTTACCGGCGGCGGGATCGACGTCGTCGAAATACCCCGATCCTGCAGCCCAGGCCAGCAGGAGGTCTGCCGCGCCGATCGGGGCCCCGTCTGACCACTTCACGCCCTCGTTGACCGTGTATTTCACTTTCAGGGGCTGGTCAGAGACCTTCTCGAAGTGCCCGAACTTATCATTGCGGACCACTTTGGAGCTGTCGTCCAGATAGTAGAAGCCGGAGTGCGTGATGGCACCGATCTTGGAATTGATGTCGGTATTGCCCGCGGCGCTGTAGGGGTTGAATGAGGAGAACGCATTGACTTCGGCCACGGTGACGCTGCCGCCGCGCTTCGCCTCCCCCACCACCACGGACGGGGCGCTGCCTCCCGAACATCCGGACAGGACCATGGCTGCCGCCAAAGCGGCGGTGACCAACTGCATCAGACGCCTGACCGGCATGCCGTCTCCTTGTGGTTTTTCCCTCTCCGGAGGGGACTGGGGCCGCTGCGATCGCGCCCTGCATACTCAGGATACTTGGTGCTGTGGCCCGGTAGCCTGATCCGCACCCCCTCCGGTTGCAGGAGGGGGCCCCTGCAGCAACCTGTCCGCACCGGGCCGGGTGAGCAGCGCGCGGGCCCTTCGCCGGTGGCCTTCCCGCACGCCGGGCTCCATCCGGTCAAGGAGGGAAACGATCATCCGCGAGCGCGGGTTCCGCTCAAAAACCGGGCGGTGGTCCTGTACGTAGGTCCAGTACAGCGCATCCCAGTCAGGCATCCACTCCCCCGGCGGCAGATCGGACATTTTCCGCAGGTAGTTGCTGCCCGACACATAGGGCTTTGTGGTGATGTCCGCCCCGGCGGCAAATTGGCTCATGGCGTAGACGTTGGGCACCATCACCCAGTCGTAGGCATCGATGAACATTTCCATGAACCACTCATAGACGTCATCAGGATGGATCCGGAGCAGGGACATGGCGTTGCCCAGCACCATGAGCCGTTCGATGTGGTGCGCATACCCCGTGGCCAGTACGCGGGATATCACCAGGTCCACAGGCGGCAACCCCGTACTTGCGTCCCACCAACCGGATCCCAGCTGGTTCCGGTGGTTGAGCAGGTTGGCTGTGCGCATCCGGCGTCCGCGCAGCCGATACGTTGCGCGCATGTACTCCCGCCAGCCGATGACCTGGCGCACAAAGCCCTCAAGGGAGGCCAGCGGAGTATTCTCATCCGCTCCGGCCAGGACTGCCTGCAGGATATCGCCCGGGTTCAGAAGGCCGATGTTGAGCCCGGGGGTCAGCAGTCCGTGGTTGACGAATGGATGCGCGGCGGAAATCGCATCCTCGTAGGGGCCGAAGCCCGCGAGGCGTTCTGCGACAAACTCCTGCAGGTGCCTTTGAGCCTCTTCCGCGGTGGTCGGCCAGGCGAAAAGGTGGGGGTCTCCAGGGGCATCCGGAAACTCCGTGGCGACCCAGGCGATGGCGGTTTCGACGTCGCCCGCGGCCTCGCAGCCGGGCTCCTTTCCCTGCCCGCCGCCCGGCAATGACAGCGCATCCAGGTTGAACGTCCCTTCCTCCTGGAGCAGGGGGTGGCCCCGGAACCTGCCGACAACGGGAGGGGTGTAGCCACGGGGAAGCTTCCTGCGGTTGTCCGTGTCGAATGACCACTTCCCGCCGATGGGGGCGCCGTTGTCCACCAGGATGTCCAACCGCCGTCGCTGCCAGACGTGGAAGTCATGCATCCGGGCCGGATTGCCGGCGAACCAGTCATCCAGCTGCGCCCGCGACGTGAGGAAGTTCGGTGTCTCAAGCACGTCCTGGCTGCGCATCTTGTAGCCGCCATCGTTGAGCCCGGCTTCGAGGTCCTTCTCAAGCCAGTCATCGACGACGTCAAACCAGGTCACGGCCCGGGGGCGGCGCTGCCGGATGACGTCAGCCAGCTGGACACGTGACGTCCTCGCCGGGTCGCTGTGGAGGACAACCACGTCGTGCCCGAGGGCACGCAGGCGGCGGGCAAAACCAGCCATCGAGGCCCGGTGCAGGACCAGCTTGTGCGAATGGAACCGGTACTGGCGGAAGTAGAGGTCGTGCTCGATGAGCACAAAGACCGTGTCCTGGTCTGCACCGGCCCGCTGCTGCTCAAAGAGCTGGTGGGGCAGGACGAGGCGCACGAGCGGGCCGGCAGTCATACCGCAACCCAATGGCAGGTCCCACCGGCAGGCCCGGACGAGGGGGCGGCCGATTTGAAAGTTGTCCGTCTTGCTGACATTCTGTCAGGAAGATGCTGACGCCATGTCAGTATCATCCCCTACCTAGGACAAACACAATGTTTCTTGCACTCCGCGAACTGACCTTCGCGCGTGGCCGCTTCAGCCTGATGGGCGGTGTCATAGCGCTCATCGCCGTCCTGATGGTGATGCTCTCCGGCCTGTCCTCGGGGCTCGTCAACGATGGCGTGTCCGGCCTCAAATCGATGCCGGTGACAGCCTTCGCCTTCGACCAGGGCACCAAAACCGACAATGCGTTCTCCCGCTCCGTGGTCGATGACCGGCAGCCCAACTCCTGGCGCGGCGCAGAGGGCGTAGCCGCGGCCGAAAAGATGGGCGTCGGCATGGCCAATGCCACCACCGATTCCGGCAAGCAGGTCGACCTCACGCTTTTCGGCATCGAGCCGGGCTCGTTCCTGGAACCTTCCCGCTCCGCAGGAATCGGCCTCGGCGAGCCCGACGGCATTGTCGTCTCCTCGACGGCAAAGGCTGAAGGCATCGACCTCGGTACGGTCGTGACGCTGGACCGGATCGGCACGAAGCTCAGGGTGGTTGGCTTCACCGAAGGACAGTCCACGTTCGGCCACGTCGACGTGGCCTACCTGCCGCTGAAGACCTGGCAGCTGATCGCCTCAGGCCAGGCGGCCCCGGGCAGTCCGAATGCGGCACAGTTGTCCGCACTGGCCTTTGATACCGCCAGCGTGGTCGCCGTCGAGGCGAAACCCGGCACCAAACTGGACCTGGCCGCCGGCGACACGGCCGCCGGCACCTCCAGCAAATCCCTGTCCGCCGCCTTCAATGCATCTCCGGGCTACGAGGCCGAGACCATGACCCTGAGCATGATCCAGGTCTTCCTCTACGCAATCTGCGCCCTGGTTGTCGGTGCGTTCTTCACCGTGTGGACCATTCAGCGCAAGCACGAAATCGCGGTCCTGCGGGCCATCGGCGCCTCCACCGGCTACCTGCTTCGGGATGGCCTGGCCCAGGCCGCCGTCCTGCTGGTGGGATTCACCGTCCTCGGCGTAGCCGCGGGCCTGGGACTGGGCGCAGCAATGCCCGACGCCATGCCTTTCGCCCTTGAGGCCGCGCCGATCGCCATCGCCACTGCCCTCACCATTGGCCTTGGCCTGATCGGTGCAGCCGTGGCTGTGATCCGAATTTCCCGCATCGACCCGCTCAACGCCCTTGGAGGACAGCGATGACCAACCCCAGCTTCACCCGTGCCGCAGCCGGCCCCGCCGCCGCGCCCCGAACCACCGGTTTGTCCATCCGCAATGCGGTGATGGAACTCGGCGACGGCGACACCAAGGTGACAGCCCTGGATGACGTCAGCCTCGATGTGGCGCCGGGGGAACTCCTCGCGATCGTCGGTCCGTCCGGTTCCGGCAAGTCCTCCCTGCTTGCCGTTGCAGGCGCCCTCGCCTCACCGGATTCGGGAACGGTCAGCGTCCAGGGACAGGACCTTTCCCAACTAAGCAAAGGCAAACTTGCTGCGTTCCGGCTCGCAAACATTGGCTTCGTTTTCCAGTCCGGCAACCTCATCCCGGCCTTGACCGCTGCGGACCATCTCCGGCTGGTCAACCGCCTCGCAGGCGGGCCAAAAAAGTTCGACCCGGTCCAGCTGCTGGACTCGGTCGGCATGGCCCACCGCGCCGGCAACCGGCCCGCCCAGCTCTCCGGGGGCGAGCGCCAGCGCATCGGCATCGCGCGCGCGTTGGTCTCCGGGGCGAAGCTCCTCCTGGTGGATGAACCCACGGCTTCCCTGGACCGGGCAAGGAGCCGTGAGGTGGTGGAATTGCTTGCCCGGCAAAGCCACGACCACGGTGTCGCCACCATCATGGTGACCCACGACCACGACGTCATCGGCTATTGCGACAGCGTGGCCGAGATGGTGGATGGCCGGCTGGGGGCCCCTGCTCCGGCCCGCTAGCATCGGCTACTCCGGGCATGGCGACGGCGGCCTGCTAAACCAGGCCGCCCGTCGTCGTACCCTTGATGCGTAGGCCAGCCAGTGTCAAAGGATCCCGTCATGCCCAGAATCAGTGCCGCCACCGTCGCGGAACACCGCGCCGCGCAGGAGCGCGCACTGCTGGATGCCGCCCATGAACTCCTGCAGGAAACCTCCGAAGCGCCAACCA
This sequence comes from Pseudarthrobacter sp. 05T312, assembly GCF_056396685.1. NCBI lineage: Bacteria > Bacillati > Actinomycetota > Actinomycetes > Micrococcales > Micrococcaceae > Pseudarthrobacter > Pseudarthrobacter sp. 05T312. Next base: position 613,364 of record NZ_JBFTLY010000001.1, on the reverse strand, counting down.
TGGCAGAGGTAGCCTCGCGGGCAGGACTCTCGAGGCCCAGCGTCTACCAGTACTTCGACTCGCGGCAGGACCTGCTCCAGGCACTGGTCCGCGACATTTTTCCGCGCTGGACCGAGCGGGTCACCGGCGCCATGGCCGATGCCCCAACCCAGGCGGACCGGGTCCTGGCCTACGCGACGGCCAATGTGGACCTCGTTGCTGAAGGAGCGCACGCGGTGGGGGCGGCGCTGGCCGCCCTGGCCCCCGGTGCCGAACTCGACGAGCAGGCCAGCCGGATGCACCGGCAGCTCCAGGAACCGCTGATCGAAACGCTCACCGCGCTTGGCGTTGCCGGTCCGGAGTCGGTCGCGGAGATGATCAACGCCGTGGTCCATGCCGGCACCCGCATGCTCGAATCAGGCCAAACACTGGCTGAGGTCCACACCCATCTCAGGACGCTGCTCGGGCCGTTCGCGGCCGAGCGCCAAGCGGCCGGACGCTAGGCTCCTCCGCTGCGGCGGCGCGGAGCCCCGCAACAGCGATGGCCGCCAGGAACATCTGTTCCAGGCGGCCATCGCTGACTGTCAGGGGGCAGCTCTATACGTTAAAGCGGAACTCCACCACGTCGCCGTCGGCCATGACGTATTCCTTGCCTTCGATCCGGACCTTGCCGCGGGATTTCGCCTCGGCCATGGATCCGGCGTCCACAAGGTCGTCGAAGGAGACGACTTCGGCCTTGATGAAGCCGCGCTGGAAGTCGGAGTGGATGACGCCGGCTGCCTGCGGAGCCGTGTCCCCCTGGCGGATGGTCCAGGCGCGTGCTTCCTTGGGGCCTGCGGTGAGGTAGGTCTGCAGGCCCAGGGTGTGGAAGCCGACGCGTGCCAGCTGGTCCAGGCCTGATTCGTCCTGGCCGTTCATCTCGAGCATCTCGCGGGCTTCTTCCTCGTCCAGCTCCACGAGGTCGGCTTCGAGCTTGGCGTCCAGGAAGATGCAGTCTGCCGGGGCCACCATGGCGCGCAGCTCTTCCTGCTTTTCCGGGCTGCCCAGGATGCCTTCGTCGGCATTGAACACGTAGATGAAGGGCTTGGCAGTCAGCAGGCCCAGCTCCTTCAGGTGCTCCATCTCCAGTTTGTCGCTCTTGACCGAGGAAAAAATCGTGTCACCACGCTCGAGGACGGTCTGCGCGGCCTTGATGGCGGCGAGCTCGGCGGCTTCCCGCTTCTTGATCTTGACTTCTTTCTCGATGCGCGGGATGGCTTTTTCGATGGTCTGCAGGTCGGCAAGGATCAGCTCGGTGTTGATGGTCTCCATGTCGGAGCGGGGATCCACCTTGCCGTCAACGTGGATGACGTCGGGGTCGTCGAAGACGCGAACAACCTGTGCGATGGCTTCAGCCTCGCGGATATTGGCCAGGAACTGATTGCCCAGCCCCTCCCCCTCGGACGCGCCCTTTACGATGCCGGCGATGTCGACAAAGGAAACGGCGGCGGGCAGGACGCGCTGCGAGCCGAAGATCCCGGCGAGCTGCTGCAGCCTGGGGTCCGGGAGGTTCACGACGCCGACATTGGGTTCGATGGTGGCGAACGGGTAGTTCGCGGCCAGGACCTGGTTGCGGGTGAGCGCGTTGAAGAGGGTTGATTTGCCGACGTTGGGCAGTCCGACGATGCCAATAGTAAGAGCCACGAGCATTGATTCTACCCGCCGGACCCCGCGGGCCAGTACGCGGGGATGTCACTGCCCGTGATTGTCAGAGCCCCGTGCAACAGTGAAGCCATGGATGCTTTTGCCTTGATTTTGGCCCTCTTCATGCTGCTGCTGGGTGCGCTTGCCGGCGCTGCGGCCACCTACTTCTCCTTGCGCCGGAACTCGCACGCACTGGAGGCGGACTTTGACCAGGTCTCGTCCCGGCTTTCGGAGGTCACAGCACAGCTGGCAGCGGCCGACGCCGAGCGGCGGCTTTTGGCGGCACAGAACCGCGAGCTGGGCGAGGCCAGGACCCAGGACGGGAGTGTGCTGCGCGCCTTGGCGCCCGTGGCGGAGAAGCTGTCCGCCGTCCAGCAGCAGGTCGCGTTGCTGGAGCGGGACCGGGTGGAGCAGTACGGCCAACTGGCCCAGCAGCTCCAGGAGGCCCGGCTTTCCGATGAACAGCTCATCCGCTCCACCCATGCCCTGGAATCGGCGCTGCGTTCCAACAGCGCCAGGGGCCAGTGGGGCGAGGTGCAGCTCCGGCGGGTGGTGGAAGCCGCCGGGATGCTCCGTCACGTCGACTTCGTGGAGCAGGTCCACAGTGCAGGCCACGACTCAGCGGTGCGGCCGGACCTGGTGGTGCAGCTCCCGGGCGAAAAGCAGCTGGTGGTGGACGCCAAGGTGCCGTTGTCGTCCTACCTTGAAGCGCAGGAACTGGGCGCGGTGGACCCCCGCCTGGGCCCCGCCGGACCGCAGTCCGCCAATGACGGCCGCAACAGGCAGGCCCTCCTGGCGGCACACGCCAAGGCCCTCAGGGCGCACGTGGATGCGCTGGGTACCAAAAAGTACTGGGACATCCCCGGGAACTCCCCGGAACTGGTGGTCTGCTTCATCCCGGCCGAGTCCATCCTGGCGGCCGCGCTGACAGCTGACGCCGGGCTCCTGGACCACGCGTTGTCCCGCAACGTCGTCCTCGCCTCGCCGAGCACCCTGCTGGCCGTACTGAAGTCCGTGGCGTTCACCTGGCGCCAGGACGTCCTGACGGATAGTGCGCGCGAACTCTTCGAACTCGCGCGGCAGCTGTACGACCGGATGGGCACGCTGGGAGAGAACGTCACCAAGCTCGGATCCTCGCTGAAAACGTCCGTGGACCGCTACAACGCCATGGTGGGAACGCTGGAAGCCAGGGTCCTGCCCACCGCGCGGAAACTCAACAGCCTGGAGGAAACAGGCTTGGTAGCACCCCCCTTGGTGGAGGTGCAACCGCGGGCGCTCGTGGCACCCGAGCTGCAGGGCGACGGGGAAGCAGCCTGACACGGCAGCAAAAATGCAGAATGGGCCGGGCAGCCTGGTGGCTGCCCGGCCCATTCCGTTGGAATTGTGGTGCCGGTTCTAGCTGCGGGACCGTCGTCCGCCCAGGGCCCGGCTGACATCTCCGGCTTCCTTGAGGGTGGCCCGGAGCTCCTTGGGCAGCGAAAAGAGGAGGTCTTCCTCAGCCGTGACAACTTCCTCCACGGCGCCGTACCCGTAGTCGGCGAGCAGCCGCAGCACGTCCTGCACCAGGACCTCGGGAACGGACGCCCCGGAGGTAACGCCCACGGTGGCAACGCCTTCGAACCAGGCTTCGTCCACCTCGTTGGCGAAGTCCACCCGGTAGGACGCCTTGGCGCCGTATTCAAGTGCGACCTCCACCAGCCGGACGGAGTTGGACGAGTTGGCCGAACCCACCACGATCACCAGGTCGGCCTTGGGCGCGATCTTCTTGATGGCCACTTGGCGGTTGGTGGTGGCGTAGCAGATGTCGTCGCTGGGTGGATCCTGCAGGGTGGGGAACCGTTCCTTGAGCAGCCGGACGGTCTCCATGGTCTCGTCCACGCTCAGCGTGGTCTGCGAGAGCCAGATGACCTTCTCAGGGTCCCGGACAGTGACCTGGTCCACTTCGTGCGGGCCGTTGATGATCTGGATGTGCTCCGGCGCTTCCCCTGAGGTGCCTTCCACTTCTTCGTGCCCGTCGTGGCCGATCAGGAGGATATCGAAATCGTCTTTGGCGAAGCGGACGGCTTCCTTGTGCACTTTGGTGACCAGGGGGCAGGTGGCATCAATGGTGCGCAGGCCCCGGGTTTCGGCGGATTCGACCACTGCCGGGGAAACGCCGTGGGCCGAGAAGATCACCAGGGCGCCCTCGGGCACCTCATCGGTTTCGTCCACGAAGATGGCGCCCTTTTCCTCCAGCGAGCTGACCACGTGGACGTTGTGGACGATTTGCTTGCGGACGTATACGGGCGGACCGTAGTGTTCCAGCGCCTTTTCGACGGCGATCACGGCACGGTCCACACCGGCGCAGTAACCGCGCGGAGCAGCCAGCAGTACCTTCTTGGTGCCGTTCACGGGGGCCGCAGCTGCTACTTCCTCCGGGGAGCGGCGCCTGCGCGGAATGGATGGCATCGAAAGGGATACAGCCGAGGTGGTCATGCCTCCATGCTACCGGCTGGCCCCAACCCGTTTCCGGGATGCGAACAACGTCACAATGCCGGCTGCCACCAGGACGCCGCCGGCGACGGCGGTCGCCGTGATCCATGTTTGGAAGTCTGCACCGGCGGCGGCAAGGAACTCGTCGCGGAACATGTTGGCTATCGCGTTGCCGGTGTCGGCGGCCTGGGCACGGGCCGAGCCCAGCTGCAAGCCAAGCCCCCACAGTCCTGCGACCGCCAGCCCGCCGAGCCCTGCGGCCAGCAGCACGGTCCAGCGGCGGCGTGCCGCTACGAGGGCCAGCAGGAATGCCACCGCCGAGCCGACGGCCAGGACGTAGCCCATGGGCGCATAGGTGGCCAGCCGCTCGGTCCATTCCCGTTGCGCGGGTTGGCCCACGTTAATCAGCGTCTGTTCCGGCGGGTTGAGGGGAAGCCGCGTGGCTCGGCTGATCTCCTCTGAGCCGAGGGCTACCAAGGGGGCGACGTCGAGGGTCAGCGACGAGGCCGAGGCGCCATCCTGTGCCGCGGCGGGGTCGGCGAAGCTGAGGCGGTGGCTCCGGCGAAGGGTCTCCTCCCAGGCTGCCGGATAGCCGGGGAGGCCTGCCAGCGATTCCGCCGCTTTCTCGAGCATCGGTTCCACCAGTCCCGAGAGGAAACCGGGAACAGATCCGGTATCGATCGTCCCCACCGCCGCCGCGGCCAGCTTCCGTTGGAATTCCGGGTCCTTGCCGAGCGGAGCAGCAAGCCGGACAAATCCATCCTCCTGGACGATGTTGCGGTCCACCCAGATGGCGGGAACGGCTACGGCAGCCAGGAGGATACCCAGCACGGTGGCGAGGGCAGAAACAAAAGTGCGCACAACAGGTCCTTCGGGGTTGGGGGCCTCAACCCATCCTAGGCAGGGTGGCGGCGCTGTTCCTGTCAGCCCCCGGTGCTACACCTTATGGATAAGGTTGATTGACCGCTCCCGACAGATAAAAGGACCGCATGCCCGCAGCACCAGCCTCCCAACGGCGTCCGCATGTCTGACCAGGCCTCCCTTCCAGGCACTGCACCCACTACCTTGCCTGCCACCGCAGCAGAAACCAGTCCGGACAACCCGTGGCCGCTGCAGCTCCTCTCTCAGAAGCTGAAAGCCCACATCGACCGGACCCCGTCGGCGTGGGTGGAAGGGCAGGTCATTGAGCTGAACCGGCGCGGCACCAACGCCTACATCACGCTTCGCGATGTGGATGCCGAGGTGTCCCTTCCCGCTTCGGTCTGGACCAAGGTCCTGGAGCGCCAGAACCTTCCACTGGAGCGGGGTTCGCGGGTCGTGGCGCTGCTGAAGCCGGAATTTTGGCTGAAAACCGGCCGGCTGAACATGCAGGTCCGGGACATCCGGCCGGTCGGCCTGGGTGACCTGCTGGCCCGGATTGAGCGGCTGCGCCAGGCACTGGCGGCGGAGGGTCTGTTCGCGGACTCCCGCAAGAAGCGGCTGCCCCTGCTGCCACACCGCATCGGCCTGATTACGGGACGGGACTCAGACGCCAAGAAGGACATCCTCCGCAACGCGGCACTGCGGTGGCCGGCGGTGGAGTTCGAGATCCGTGAGGTTGCCGTCCAGGGCAACACGGCAGTGGCCCAGGTGGTCCGCGCCCTGCGGGAACTGGATGCCCGGCCAGAGGTCGACGTCATCGTCATCGCGCGCGGAGGCGGGGCACTCGAAGACCTCCTGCCCTTCAACAGCGAGGACCTCATCCGCGCGGTGGCAGCGGCCGAAACACCGGTGGTGAGCGCTATTGGCCACGAGGCCGACCGCCCGCTGCTGGACTACGTTGCCGATCTCCGCGCCTCAACGCCCACGGATGCCGCCAAGCGGATCGTTCCTGAGGTGTCCGAGGAGCTCGCCGGCGTGCGCCAGGCGCGGGAACAGCTGCGGCGCTCCATGGAACGGATGATAGACCGGGAGCGGGACCGGCTGGCGGCACTGCATTCACGGCCAGTCATGGCGGCGCCTGAGGGCATGGTCTCCGTCCGGGCGGAGGAAATCGAGCGCCTGCTGCGGCGTTCCTCCGCCGCCGTGAACTCAACCGTGGTGCGGGCAGCAGACCAGCTCCAGCACCTGAAGGCCCAGGTGCGCGCGCTCTCACCGCAGAAGACCCTCGACCGGGGGTACGCCGTCGTCGAACTCGCCGGGGACCAGGCCGCCCGGATCGCCGAAGCCGGCCACGCCGTGGTCCGCAGGCCCGCCGAAGCGCCGGCGGGCACCCCCCTGTCCATCCGCGTGGCGGAGGGCCGCTTCGGCGCCACCTCCGACGGGCCCGCGCAGCCCACCGGTGCACTGCACCCGGGAGACCCAGACCAGCACCAGGAAGTGGAAGAGAACGCATGACTGAACAGAAGCCCGAACCAGAAGTTGCAGCGCTGAGCTACGAGGACGCCAGGGAGCAGCTCATCGCCGTGGTGGGCAGGCTTGAAGCGGGCGGAGCAAGCCTGGAGGAATCCCTGGCGCTGTGGGAGCGCGGCGAGGCATTGGCCGCGCGGTGCGAGGAGTGGCTCGAGGGCGCAAGGAAGCGGTTGGCCGCTGCCCGCGACCAGCCGCTCTAGGCTGGCTGCAGAACCTGGCATACTGTTCCGGCCCCAGGGCCCGGGTCACGAACGGGCGACGAGTTCCTTTTCAATGTCGACGTCGAATTCGGCTTTGGGCCACTCCAGGCGGAAATCGGACAGCGCCGACATCACCAGTTGCTGCACGGCGATGCGGGCGAACCATTTTTTGTTGGCCGGAACCACGTACCACGGGGCAATCCCTGAGCTGGTCTCGTCGAAGGCGGCCTGGTAGGCGGCCATGTAGTCATCCCAGAAGGCGCGTTCCTTCAAGTCGCCGCTGCTGTATTTCCAGTGCTTGGCAGGGTTGTCCAGGCGGGCCAGCAGCCGGGATTTCTGCTCATCCTTGCTGATGTTGAGCATCACTTTGATGATCTTGGTACCGGCGTCGGTCTGGCGGGCCTCGAATTCATTGATGGCCCGGTAGCGCCGGCTGATTTCTTCCGGGGTGGCCCAGTTGTGCACGCGGTGGATGAGGACGTCCTCGTAATGGGAGCGGTCGAAAATCCCCACCATGCCGGCGGCGGGGACCTCCTTCTCGATGCGCCACAGGAAGTCGTAGGACTTCTCCTGCTCGGTGGGAGCCTTGAAGGCCTTGAACTGGACGCCCTGGGGGTCCATGGTGGCCATGACGTGGTTGACGATTCCGCCTTTGCCCGCCGTGTCCATCGCCTGCAGGACCAGGAGGATCCGTTTCTTTCCGCCGGCCCGTGATTCGGCGAACAGCTGTTCCTGCATCCCGGAGAGCTTTCCGTCCATCTCAAGCAGCAAGGCTTCGCCGTCAGCCTTGTTGCCGCTATAGCCCGGGGTGGCATCCGGATCCACCGAGGCCAGGGAGAATCCCTTGTCAACGCGCAGCGTGTCAGTGGGATGCTGGTCGAAGCCAACGACGCGGGCCATGGGGTTCCTCTCCGCAGGGGATACACGGGCCCGGTGGCCCGTGAGCACAGGCTAGTTCCCCTGGTACCTGCTTAGGAAGTCCCCCATGCGCCCAATGGCTTCTTCAATGTCCTTCACGTTGGGCAGCGTCACCATGCGGAAGTGGTCCGGGCGCACCCAGTTGAAGGCCCGGCCGTGGGATACCAGGATCTTCTGTTCCCTCAGGAGGTCGAGGACAAACTTCTCATCGTCCCGGATGTGGTAAACCTCAGGGTCCAGCCGGGGGAAGAGGTACAGGGCGCCTTTCGCCTGCTGCGTGCTGACGCCGGGAATGGCATTGAGCATGTCGTAGGCCTTATTGCGCTGCTCCAGCAGCCGGCCGCCCGGGAGAATGAGGTCATTGATGCTCTGGTAGCCGCCGAGCGCGGTTTGGATGGCGTGCTGGGCCGGGACATTGGCGCACAGGCGCATGTTGGCCAGCAGGTTGATGCCTTCAAGGTAGTCGGCGGCGTCCTTCTTGGGTCCTGAAATGGCCATCCAGCCTGCCCGGTAGCCGCAGACCCGGTAGGCCTTGGACAACCCGCTGAAAGTCAGGCACAGGACGTGGTCGCCGGTGAGCCCGGCGAGGTTTATGTGGACAGCGTCCTCGTAAAGGATCTTTTCGTAGATCTCGTCGGCGAAGATCACGAGGCCGTGCTTCTCGGCGAGGGCCACGATGCGCTTCAGGGTCTTTTCGGGGTAGACGGCGCCGGTGGGGTTGTTGGGGTTGATGACCACGATGCCCTTGGTGCGGGGCGTGATCTTCGCTTCCATATCCTCCAGGTCGGGCTGCCAGCCGGACTCTTCATCGCAGAGGTAGTGCACCGGCTTGCCGCCGGCGAGCGCCACGGATGCCGTCCAGAGCGGGTAATCCGGTGTGGGGATGAGCACTTCGTCGCCTGAATCGAGCAGCGCCATCAGGGACATGGTGATGAGCTCGCTGACGCCGTTGCCCAGATAGATGTCGTCAACGTGGATGTTCTGGATACCGCGGGTCTGGTAGTACTGCGAGACGGCGGTGCGGGCAGAAAAGATGCCGCGGGAATCGCTGTAGCCCTGGGCGTGGGGCAGGTGGCGGATCATGTCCACCAGGATGGCGTCCGGCGCCTCGAACCCGAACGGCGCGGGGTTGCCGATGTTCAGCTTGAGGATCCGGTGGCCCTCCGCCTCCATCTGCTGGGCGGCTTCGAGGATTGGTCCACGGATGTCGTAAAGGACGTTATTGAGCTTCGTGGACTGCCTGAATTCTGCCATCCCTCAAATATGCCACAGGAAGGATGAATGGCTGTTGAGACTTCCGCCACACGGCCGACGGCGGCTGCCAGACCTTCGAAAGTCCGGCAGCCGCCGTCGTTGTCACCCGTCTGTTCCTGTCCGGCGGGACAGGAAACGCGGTCCTACTTGACGATGCCCTTGTCCTTCAGCCAGGCGGCTGCTGCCGTCTTGGCGTCCTGCTTCTGGCTGCCGCTGACAGCCCGGTTGAGGTTGATCAGGTCATCGGTGGTGAGGATGCTGGACACCGAGTTCAGTACCTGCTTGGCCTTGTCCGTCATCTTGGCCTTGCTGTACAGCGGCAGGACCTGCTGGGCGATGAAGTTGTTCTTCGGATCCTCCAGCACCACGAGGTCGTTGTCCGCGATGGACGGCGTGGTGGTGTAGATATCGGCCACCTGCACCTGGTCCTCCAGGAGGGCCTTGAGCGTTACCGGGCCGCCGCCGTCGCTGAAGGGCTCCAGCTTCTTGGGCTCGCAGTTGTAGTTCTTCTTCAGCCCGGGCAGGCCGTAGGCGCGCTCGGCGAAGGTGGCCGGGGCGCCGACGACGATCTGGCTGCAGACCTTGGCCAGGTCTTCAATGGACTTCAGCTGGTACTTCTCGGCCGTTGCCTTGGTGACCACCATGGCGTCCTTGTCTTCGGCCTTTGACGCGTCCAGGACGCCAAGGCCATCCGGCAGCTTGCCCGGCAGCGCCTTGGCGATGTCACCGGCGGAGACTTCCGTGGCTTCCTTGTTCACGTAGAGCAACAGGTTGCCGCTGTAATCCGGCACCACATCCACCGAACCGTCCTGGACGGCCTTGAAGTAGACCTCCCGGGAGCCGATGTTCGGCTTGGTGGTGGCGGTGATTCCGTTGGCGTTCAGGGCGCCGGCGTACAGCTCGGCGATGATCTGGCTCTCCGGGAAATCGGCGGAACCCACCACCAGGGAGGTGGCTCCCCCGGAAGCGCCGGCGCTGGAGGCCGGCGCGTTCTTCAACGGATCCGACGAACCGCCGCAGGCGGACAACGCCACGGCCAGGCCAAGCCCGGCGGCCAGGCCGCTGAACGCCCGCCTGCCGAGGCGCTGGGGACGGCTATCTTTCATGACTTACCTCCTTGTACAACAGTCTCCGCAACTACGGGGTCTGTGAGTTCGACCGCGGCCTCCTGGCTGCGGTAGGACAGTTTTGAGGCCCCTCGGGTGAGGAACAGCCTCTGGAACAGGGACAGGACGAGGTCGACGGCGATGGCGAGCACGGCGATGAGGAGTGACCCTCCCAGCATCTGCGGGAAGTCGCTGAGGACGAGTCCGTCAAAGAGGTAGCGGCCCAGGCCGCCGAGGTTGATGTAGGCGACCACGGAGACTGTGGCGATCACCTGCAGCACGCCGGTGCGGAAACCGCCGAACATGACGGTGAGGGCATTGGGCAGTTCGGCGCGGAACAGGACCTGCAGTTCGGTCATGCCCATGGCCCTGGCAGCGTCCACAACGTTCCGGTCCACGCTGGAGATGCCGGCGTAGGTTCCGGCCAGGAGCGGAGGGACCGTGAGGATCACCAGGGCCCAGACGGGTGGCATGAGTCCGATGCCGGCCAGCAGCACGAATAGGATCAGCAGGCCCAGGGTGGGCAGGGCACGCAGGGCTCCCGCGAGCGCGACGACGGCCACCCGGCCCTTCCCGGTGTGGCCGACGAACATCCCGACGGGTACTGCAATGGCGGTGGCAATCAGCATGACGAGTCCGGTGTACTGGAGGTGCTCCCCCACCCGGGCGGGAATGCCCATGCTCCCGGACCAGTGCAGCGGGTCTGCGAGCCAGGCGAAGGTATCGGCGAAGACGTTGCTCATGCTGCTTCACCCACTGTGGAAGCAGCCCCCTCGGCTTCGAGTGCTCGGGCGGCGATGCCGTGTGCCCCCTGGCTCTGTGGCTTCCCTGCCCGCTCCCATGGTGTGAGGATGCGTTCCAGGAGGACCAGGACGGCGTCCATTAGCAGAGCGAGGACCAGGATGGCGATGATGCCCACCACCACCTCGGTGACGAAGTCCCGCTGGAGCCCGTCCGTGAAGAGCATGCCCAGGTTCCCGACGCCCAGGAGGGCCGCAACGCTGACCAGCGAGATGTTGCTGACGGATACCACCCGGAGGCCGGCGAACATGACGGGCAGCGAGAGCGGGAGGTCCACCTGCAGGAACCGGGCCAGCGGTTTGAAGCCCATGGCCTGCGCGGCCTGGCTGATGTCCGCGTCCACGGAGTCGAAGGCGTCAAGGGCCGCGCGAACCAGCAGCGCAACGGCATAGATGGTCAGTGCCACCACCACGTTGAGGGGATCCAGGATCCGGGTCCCCAGGATGGTGGGAAGGATGATGAACAGCGCCAGTGACGGAATGGTGTACAGCAGGGAGGACGCCGTCAGCACCACGGAGCGGAGGGCATTGTTCCGCCGCGCCAACTGCGCAAGCGGGATGGAAATGATCAGCCCCAGGACCATGGGAACGAGTGCCAGCACCAGGTGCTGTCCGCCGCGCTCGAGGATCATGCCGGTGTTGGCCAGGAACCATTCCATCAGAGGGCAGCCTGCCGCACCTGGCGTGCTTCTTCGATGAGTGCCAGGACCTCGCCGCCGCGGACCACGCCCAGCGCCACGCCGTCGGCATCCACGGCAACACCAAGGCCGGACGGCGAGGAGAGGGCGGAGTCCAGGGCGCGGCGGAGGCTCTCTCCGGGGCGGAACAGCGAACCGCCGGGAACGAGTTCGGTTTCGGTCCCGGGCGCCGACCAGCCCAGCGGGCGCTTGTCAGCGTCAACCACCAGCTGCCATCCGCCGGCAGCGCTGGAATCCGACTCATACCCTCCGGGGGCCCTGATGATCGTGGGCACGGGGTGGATGGCCACACCGTCGGACGGGGAAAAGCCGAGGTGGCGGAAGCCGCGGTCGCGCCCCACGAAGGACGCCACGAACTGGTTTGCCGGCGCACGCAGGATTTCCTCCGGCGAGGCGTACTGGGCCAGTTTGCCGCCGGTGGCGAAGACAGCCACCTTGTCGCCCAGGATGGTGGCTTCGTCAATATCGTGCGTTACGAAGACGATGGTCTTGGCCAGGTCCTTTTGCAGCCGCAGCAGTTCCTGCTGGAGTTCGTCGCGGACCACGGGGTCCACCGCGCTGAACGGCTCGTCCATAAGGAGCACTGGTGGATCTGCGGCGAGGGCGCGCGCCACTCCGACGCGCTGCTGCTGGCCGCCGGAAAGCTGCGACGGGTAACGCCCGCCCAGGGACGCCGCAAGGCCAACCACGTCCAGGAGTTCCCGGGCGCGCTTGCGGGCATCCGCTTTTGAGACCCCGTTGAGCCGCGGGACGGTAGCAATGTTGTCCAGGACGGAGCGGTGCGGCAGCAATCCGGCGGACTGCATCACGTACCCCATCGACCGGCGAAGTTCCGCAGCCGGTACGGAGGTGACATCGCGGCCATCCACGGTGATGGTCCCTGACGTGGGCTCCACCATCCGGTTGATCATCCTGAGCGACGTTGTTTTGCCGCAGCCCGATGGGCCCACGAAAACGGTGACGGACCCTTTGGCGATGGACATGGACAGCCCGTCCACGGCAGGCTGGCCGCCCGGATATTGCTTGGTAACGCTCTGGAACTCGATCATCGCCTGGTCCATGGTGCGGACTTACCTGTTCTCTTGGACGGGCTGTTCCCAGCACCGCGACACTGCCATAAGCACGCTGATAGTTACGGTAACCCAAACCGGGTCAGGCTTCAGCAGCTGGGGCCCTAATCCGTACAAAGGAATCCCTACTGTAACCATTCGGAACCCCGGCCGGGATGGATGGGATTCCCTGGATCCGCCCCTGCAGCGGCTCCTGTCACGGGCGCCGCGGCCGGGCCTACAGTGGAGGCGTGACCAACTTGGAAGTTTCGCCGCAGCAGGAAGTTTGCCCACCCGCCCCCGAAGGAGGGATGTCCGGCCCCTGCCTGCAGCTGTGGCCGGAACGTGAAGTACCCCTGGGCGGCGTCCGCGCCATGAACGTCAGGCGCACGTTGCCCCAGCGCGGCCTTCCCACGATCGGGGCCTGGTGCTTCCTGGACAGCTTCGGCCCGGACCGGACCGCGATGTCCGTCCTTCCCCACCCCCACATCGGGCTGCAAACGGTCACCTGGCCGCTGGCGGGGCACATCCGCCACCGGGACAGCGTGGGCAGCGACGTGGTGGTGCGCCCCGGAGAGCTGAACATCATGACAGCCGGCCACGGCGTCTCGCATTCCGAGTTCGCTGTGCTTCCTGCCGACGGCGGGGAGTTGCCGCTGCAACGGGGCCTGCAGCTGTGGGTAGCCCTTCCCGACGGAGACCGGCACCGGGAACCGGCATTCGAACAGCACCGCGAGCTGCCACGCGCTGCCGGGCCGGGCTTCACGGCGACGGTCATGGTGGGCGAGCTTGCAGGGGTGGCCTCCCCCGCAACAGTGTTTTCGCCGATCGTCGGCGCGGATGTTTCCTGCGAGGGCGCGGCGGTGCTGCCGTTGGACCCCGGCTTTGAGCACGGCATCCTGGTGCTCGACGGCGGCCTGGCGGTGGACGGGCAGGCCCTGCCGGCGGGGCCGCTGGGCTACCTGGGCACCGGCCGCAGCGAACTCAGGGTGGAGGCTCTCCCCGGTACGAGGTTCCTGCTGATCGGCGGTGAGCCGTTCGCCGAGGAACTGCTGATGTGGTGGAACTTTGTGGGCCGCACCCATGACGAAGTGGAAAAGGCCAGGGACGACTGGGAGGCGCAGGCCGGCCTGGCGGACGCCGAAACAGCAGCAGCCCGCTACGGCCTGGTCCATGGACATGGTCCGGATGCCGGGGCGGAAGCCGGCCGCATCCCGGCTCCCCCGCTCCCAGGCGTCCGGCTGACGCCGCGGAAGCGTTCCGTGGGCTAGGCGGGTTCCGCCACCAACTGCAGCACGCCGAACACCGGTTCCTGGTCCAGCACCCTGACGTCGGTCACGCCGGTTTCGGCGAGGTTCCGTCGGAAGGACTCCTGCAGGGGTGCCACATTCATGCCCAGCCCGCCGCCGAGGATCACCGGGCCCTCGATTTTCAAAAGTCCCAGCACCTGGCCGGCCAGGGCAGCGAGGTCCTGCCCGGCCTGCTCCAGCAACATTGCGCTGTCCCGGTGCCCGGCGGCCGCGGCTTCCACGACGTGCCTGGCCTGCTGCGCCCAGAAGCGCCTCCCGGTGTCCGGTGAGTGGAACAAGGCGATGAGCTTGTTGGGATGGTCCAGCCCGCAGGATGCCAGGAGGGCCGCCGTGAGCTGGTCGACGGGCAGGCCCTGGTTCATCCTGCGGAGGCTGTGCCGCACCGCTTCCCTGCCCAGCCAGTAGCCGCTGCCTTCATCCCCCAGCAGGTACCCCCATCCGCCGGCCCTGGCCTCAGCGCCGTCGGTATTGCGTCCCCACGCGGCAGATCCGGTGCCCGCGATGACCGCTACTCCGGTGGCGGCGCGGCCCGCGGCCAGCAGGAGGCGGGAGTCATGGACAACGGTGACGCGTGCTTCGGGAGCCAGGGGCTGGATCAGCGCAGCCAGCGCGGCGGCGTCTTCATCGGTATCGATTCCGCCGGATCCCGCGTACACCCGGTCCACGTGACCTCCGCCGATCCTGGCGAACAGGTCCGCAAGGTTGCGTGCCGCCTGCTCGCGGCTGACATTCTGGACGTTGGAGCTTCCGGCCGACTCGTCGGCCACGGGGTGGCCGTCCTCGAAACGGATGCCGTGGGTCTTGGTGCCCCCGATATCCAGCCCGATCGTGATGCCGTGCAAAGGACTGGCCGGGGAGCCTGCCGCCTGGTCAAAAGGAGTGGCAGAAGGGTTCTGGGTGTTTGTCACGTCACAAGGGTACTTGCCCCATGGAGTTTGGCACCCCGCCGCCCCGGCACCGGTAGCCAGCCGCCGCCGTCGGACATTTCCCCGGCTCAGCGGCCTGCCCTGGTGACCAGCCCGGCCAGCATCGCGGGCCCCTGCCCCACCACCAGCTCGCGGAAAAGCCTGGCCGGAACCGGCTCGCTTTCCGGTTTCCTCCGCCGCCAGCTGACGCCGACTTCCCGGAAGGCGAGTGCCGAGTCCAGCGGAACCTCCACCCACCCCAGGTCCCCGGTTTCGGGACGCGGAGTCCGGCCGGGAGCGTCGCCGCCCGGCGGCAGGATGCTGACGCCGAGGCCGGCAGAGACCAGGCCGCGGACGGTGTGGGAATCCTGGCTTTCGAAGGCGATCCGCGGACGGTACCCGGCCTCGCGGAAGAGCGCGTCGGTGAGGGAGCGCAGCCCATAGCCGGGCCCGAGCACTACGACAGGCTCCGTCCGGATGTCGGCCAGCCGGGCCATCCGCTGCCGGGCGAGCGGATGGGCGTGATGCACCACCAGGCGCAGCGGCTCGCGGTACAGCGGCGCCGAGTCGAGGTTCTTGCCCGGCGGCGCCACGGGTGCCGTGAGGGCGAGGTCCGCCTCCCCCGCTGACAACTCATCCAGGCAGGTATCCCGGGCGCCTTGGCTAAGGCGGAAGCCGGTCCCGGGATGTCGTGCCCGGAAGGCACTGATCAGCAGCGGCAGGGTGGCCTCGCCGAAGGTGTGCTGGAAGGACACCGATACTGTGCCGCTGACCACCTGGGACTCGTTCCGCACCAGGTCCAGTCCGGCCTGGAACTCTGCGAGCGCTTGCTCGACGTACGGCAGCAACGTGCGGGCAGCGGGAGTCAGGCGGACTCCGCGGCCGTCCCTGACCAGGAGTTCGGTGCCGACGGCGGCACTGGCCCTCGCCAGCGCCCGGCTCACCGTTGACTGGGGTACTCCGAGCAGTTCCGCCGTCTCCGTCACGTGCTCCGTCCGGCCCAGCTCTGCGAGCACCGGCAGCAGCGGCAACAACTGCGCAAGTTGTTTCCGGTCAGGCTCCATGGGCAGTTCCTTCCACGCGAAAACAATCCATAATTGCTATCACTTTGGCATAAAGCATGCATTGGAAGCATTCATCAGCCGGGACTACGCTGGCTGGATGCCTCAGAACGCAAGCGCCGGAACTGACGCACCTTCCAGCTGGACCGGACACGCCAAGGGATCCAGGGCGTACGGGCGGATCCTTGCGGGCCTGTCCTGCGCCGGCGTGGCCACCTTCGCCCAGCTCTACTCCACCCAGGCGGTCCTTCCCCTCCTGGCGGCCGACCTGCGCATCACTGCTGCCGAGGCCGCCCTCACTATCTCCCTCGCCACCGTAGGCCTCGCCGCCACGGTAATCCCCTGGTCCTTCCTGGCGGACAGGATCGGCCGGGTCAAGGCCATGATGTGGGGCATCACCGCGGCCACCGTGCTTGGACTGCTGGTACCGATGGCTACCAGTTTCCCTATGCTGCTGGGCCTGCGGCTGCTGGAGGGGATGGCCCTGGGCGGCATTCCCGCCATCGCCATCGCCTACCTCAATGAGGAGGTCAGCAAAGCCCACGCGGCCCTTGCGGCGGGAAGCTACGTTGCCGGCACCACGCTGGGAGGACTGTCCGGGCGGCTGGTCGCGGGGCCGGTTGGGGAGCTCTGGGGATGGCGGTCAGCGGCGCTGGCCGTTTCACTGCTGGCGACCGTTGCCGCCGTCGCGTTCCTTGTCCTGGTGCCCCGGGCCCGGGGGTTCGCCCCGGCCCGGGCCGCCGGCTTCCGCAGTGCGGTCCGGATACTCGGCGGCCACTTGCGCAACGTCAGGCTGCTGGCCCTGTACGCCCAGGCGTTCCTGATGATGGGCGGATTCGTGGCCGTCTACAACTACCTGGGCTTCCGGTTGTCCGGTTCGCCGTTCGGGCTTCCTGCCACGGTCATCAGCCTGATCTTCCTGGCTTACCTGTCCGGAACCTTCTCCTCCCGCTGGGCCGCGGGAATGACCACCCGGTATGGCCGCCGGAACGTGCTGCTGGGAGGACTTGGCCTTGCCCTGGCCGGACTGGCACTGACCCTCACCCAGTCCCTGGTCCTGATCCTGGCCGGGCTGGTGGTATTCACCGGAGGCTTCTTTGCCGCCCACAGCATCGGCTCGGGCTGGACAGGGGCGATCGCAAGGACAGGGCGCGCGCAGGCTGCGTCACTGTACAACCTCGCCTACTACCTCGGTTCCAGCCTGCTGGGCTGGGCCGGGGGGCTGCTCTTCCAGGCCTGGGGCTGGAGCGCCCTTGCGGGAGCCGTCATGGTCCTGGCCTGCCTGACCGCCGCAACTGTCGCCGTCGTCCATCCCGGGACAGAACACACACCCTGACGCCCTAACCGGCTGACGAATTAACCGGCTCCAAGCAGCCATCAGGGTGTCAGGATGTTCGGCAGGGCGTGGGCCCGCCGCGCAGGATGCGGCGATTCTGCGGTCTAGGATGAACCAGAACCGTGTGGAAGGAACCGCTGTGAGTACGAATGCCCGGAACCCCAGGCCAGGGGCGCACCTGGAGCCGCTGGATGCCATTGACGAACGCCTCCTTGCGGCCCTGGTGGCCGACGCCAGGATCTCCAACAAGCAGCTCGCGGAAATGGTGGGCATTGCCCCGTCCACAGCCCTGATGCGGACCCGGGCCCTCTCGGAGCGTGGCATCGTCCAGGGCTACGAGGCGAAGCTGAGCCTGTCAGCCATCGGCAGGTCCGTACAGGCACTGGTTGCCGTGCGGCTCCGCGCCCACGACAGGGACCAGATCGACCGTTTCACCGCCCGCGTGCCGCACCTGCCGGCAGTGCTTTCCACGTTCCACACCTCGGGTTCGGTCGACTACCTGCTGCACATCGCCGTCGGGAGTACCGAAGACCTGCGGGACTGGGTCCTGGACAACCTGGCCACCGACCCCGTGGTGGGACACACCGAAACCACCCTCGTTTTCGAGCACATCCAGGGCAACCACGGACCGCTTCCGGACTAGCAGCCCGGAGTAGTTGGTGCCGCTCAGGAAACCTGTCGCCGCGCCGATTGCACCAGCGTCGCGGCGGCAAGTACCAGGGCCGCCGCGCCGCAGAGCAGAACGAAGCCTTGCACTGCCGCTGCCATCCCAAACGCCGCGCTGGCCCAGCCCAGCCCGAGGACCGGCACCGCGCTTCCCAGGTAGGTGATGACATAGACGGTGCTGATGATCTGCGCGTGGCGGGCCGGTTCCACCCTGGCCGCAACATCGTTGAAGACAGTCCGGAACGCCAGTCCCTGCCCCACCCCGGCGGCGATGGCGGCGCTGACCAGCATCAGTGGACTGTGCCAGGCACCTGCGGCACCCAGCAGGATGACAGAGACGCCCAGGACCGCCAGGCCTGCCGGTACAGTCCGCCGTCCGCGCACGGTCACCAGCTGGCTGAGGGCCGACGCACCGAGCGGCAGGCCGGCGAGGACGCCGATCAGCGGCCGGGAGTCGGTGCCCAGGACCTGTGCGAAATAGCCCGGGGCGAGTGAGAGCGAAAAGCCGAACACGGCAAAGCTGAGGAAGCCGACGCCGGATGCCAGCCAGAAAGGGCCCCTCGCCTGGCGTGACACGGAGGGCCGGCGGGGCGCCAGGGCATGCAGCGGCCGGGACACCGCGGGAACCATGATGGCCGGGCGGGCACGGATCAGGTACAGCGGCACCAGCAACCCGGCCAGCAGCAGGGAATGGACTGCATAGGGAGCCGTGGTGGCGCCGGGAAGCAGCGACAGCAGGCCGCCGATCACCGGGCCTGCCGCCACTCCCCCGGACGATGCCAGCAGCGTAAAGCGCGACGCCCACTCCGGCCGGGACGGAAGCAGCTCCCGCAGGGCGGCCGCGCTGGCTCCGGTGGCAAGAGCAACCGCCGCCCCCTGAAGTGCCCGGCCGGCGCACAGGCCGGCCAGCGATTGCGCCTCGGCAAAGATCCAGCCGCCCGCCAGTCCCGCCAGCACGGCGACCAGCAGGGCCGCCCGGCGGCCGATGTGGTCCGACCAGTGCCCGGCAAGGAGCAGCGTTCCCACCAGCGCCAGGACATAGCTGGCGAACGCCGCAGTCACGTCCAGGCTGGACAGTCCCAGGTTGGCCTGCAGAAGCGGGTACAGCGGAGTGGCAAGGTTGGCGCCCACCAGGAGCATGAAGATCACCGCCCCGGAGATCACCAGCCGCGCAGTGGTGGAGGCATTCCATCCGCTGGGCATGGCCGTCGCCGGACGCATGCGCAATTCGCTGAAGACCGTCATTGTGCCGCCTTAAGGGGTCCGCCGCGGCGGGTGGTCCTTGTGGGAGCCCGGCGCGGATACAACTGTGTTGGTTCAAGGGTGCGGCAGGGCTGACTTATTTCTCCAAATCAAGGTGGATAATTGAGCAAAATAATCAATATATGCATCCCGGCATGATGGAGAGTGACGATCTTGAACAAGTTGGACCCCACGGACCTGAAGATCCTCCTGGCCCTCATCAGGGATCCCCGGATCCAGATCGGAGAGCTCAGCGATTCCCTGGGCATCGCCCGCAACACTGCGCAGTCGCGCGTGCGGCGTCTCCTCCGCGCCGGCGTGCTGCGGCCAGGCGGCCGCGAGGTTGACCTCGAGGCGGTGGGTTACGACGTCGTGGCGTTCGTGACCATCGAAGTCTCACACCGCGAGCTCGACGGCGTCGTGGCAGCGCTGCGCCTCATTCCGCAGGTCCTGGAAGTCCACGAAATTTCCGGCCGCGGGGACGTCTGGTGCCGGGTGGTAGCGACCGACACCCACAACCTGCAGTCATCCCTGCGGCAGGTCCTGAGGATCAAGGGGGTCATCCGGACAGAAACCGTCCTGGCCCTGCACACCCACATCCCGTACCGGACGGAGCCCCTCATCAGCGGTCTCAGCACCGCCGCCGCCCCGGCTAGGATTTCCTGAATGACCATTATCGATAACGCCGTCTACGTCAACGGCGTCCGCCACGCCGAGCCCGAAAGCCTTGAACAGACCTTCGAGACCCTCGCCAGGCACGGAGGCATGGCCTGGATCGGGCTGTACCGGCCCACCGCGGAAGAGATGACTGCCGTCGCCAACGAATTCGGCCTCCACGCCCTCGCAGTGGAAGACGCAGTTTCGGCCCACCAGCGCCCCAAGCTTGAACGGTACGACGACAACCTCTTCACCGTCCTGCGGCCCGCGAGGTACCTGGACGTGGATGAAACGGTGGAGTTCGGCGAGCTGCACGTCTTCACCGGGAAGAACTTCGTCGTGACCGTCCGGCACGCGGAAACGGCAGGCGTGGCCCGGGTCCGGCAACGGCTGGAGGCACGGCCGGACCTGCTCCAGCACGGGCCGGAAGCGGTTCTGTACGCCCTGTTGGACCGTGTGGTGGATGACTACGCTCCGGTGGTGGCCGGACTGGAGAATGACATTGACGAGATCGAGGACCAGCTGTTCAGCGGCGATTCGTCGGTATCGCGCCGGATCTACGAACTGGCGCGGGAAGTGATCCAGTTCCAGCGCGCCATCCATCCTTTGCCGGAGATGCTGGACCAACTGAAAAAAGGGTTCGAGAAGTACGAGGTGGAAACCGAACTGCGGCACAACCTGCGCGACGTGGAGGACCACGTGGAGCGGGTGATCTCCCGGGCCGACTCATTCCGGGACCTGCTGCAGAACGCCCTGACCCTGGACGGGACCCTGACCGCCAACCGGCAGAACGAGGCCAGCGCCGAGCAGAACGAACAGGTCAAGAAGATCTCATCCTGGGCAGCAATCCTGTTCGCGCCGTCCTTCGTCGCCGGCATCTACGGAATGAACTTCGACAACATGCCCGAACTCCACTGGGCCGCCGGCTATCCCTACGCCTTGATCCTCATGGTTGCGGCCGGGGCCCTCATGTACGGAATCTTCAAGAAGAAGGGCTGGATCTAGGTGTAATTCCCGCGGACGTTGTGAACAGCGTGGCGTGATGTAAAGGGCGAGGGCCTCCGGTATCGATTTGGGTTACCACACTCATATCGACGCCAGGAGGCCCTCGTGTCCTACGTTACCCATGCCAACGCCGACCTGACACCTAAGGCCAGGGGTAAGCTCGCCCGTTTAGTCATCGAGCAGGGCTGGACGTTGCGCCGAGCCGCAGAGCGTTTCCAGTGCTCGCCCGCCACCGCAAAGAAGTGGGTAGACCGGTACCTCGCCTGTGGTGAGGACGGTATGGCTGATCTGTCCTCACGGCCGCGGCGGAGCCCGAACCGCACACCGGTACGCGCCGAACGGCGGATCGTCGCGTTACGTTTCACCCGGCAGTGGGGACCGCACCGGATTGCGGCCCATCTCGGTCTTGCCCGCTCAACCGTAGGCAAAGTGGGAATTACATCTAGGGCGGGTGTCCCGGTGCCGGAAACTCCGGCCGGGCTTTAGCCGGCGCCGCTCAGGCGGCCACTCCGGAGGCCCCCTGGACGCTCTTTGACCGGGCCGGCCTGCCCGCGGCCAGCGCCACCCGGGCGTTGCCCGCCGCGTGGACGAGGGCCGAAACAACCAGGAACGCAACCAGCACCTGTGCGGTGGAAACAAACACCGTGGCCCAGCCGCCGTCGAGCGTTGGATCCAGGAAATCGTAGACGTACCACCCGTCGAGGCCACCGCGGATCCAGGAGAACACCAGGAAAGCCACTGGGTAGCCCAACCACGCGAGGGGCCGCCACCACGTCCCGCGGACGGTCCTGGTCACCAGGAGCCAGTCAAGCGCGGTAACCAGCGGAGCGAGGCGGTGGTGGACCATCTGGGGCCAATAAAGGGCCCAGCTCCACCAGGGCTCCCCCGGCGGAGCCACCAACACGACGTAGATAATCCCGGTCATCACCAGATACAGGACCAGCGCGCCGAAAAGGTGGTCCCACCACAGGGGCAGCCGACTCCGTGGCCGGACTGCCGAGAGTATCAAAACGAGCCCTAAGGCAAGGTTCCCCTGCACGGTGAACTCGGAGAACAGCTGGGCAATATCCACATCGTTCCCGGGAAGGGTGGCATCAAAGGTCTTCTGGACCAGCGCTGCGAGCACCAAAATCCCGACGGCGATCCGAACGGCCCGGATCCAGGGGCGGTCAGGGTGCAGGGCACGGTTGGCGGCAATATTCCTGCGGACGGGGGGAAGAACCGTCACACGACCGGCTGCTGGCTCTCTGCGGCTCATGGGAAAAGCATGGGACGGCCTGCCTCCGTGGGGCTAGGGTCTTTTGGCCGTCCGGGTCATCCGACTGCCGGACCGAAAGTTCCTGGTCCGGCAGGCGGATGTTGGTCAGGCGTTCGTTTTGCGCTTTAGCCAGCCCCAGACGCCGGTGGCGACGAACAGGACCAGGCCGATGATGGCGAGCCAGATGAGGCCCTTGACGACGAAGCCGACGATGGACAGGATGAGCCAGATGACCAGAAGGCCGATGATGATTCCCATGGACCCACTCTAGGCCGCCAAATTTCCGGCGGTCCTCATCAGGCGCCGTGTTTTGTGCACAAGGTTGCCTGCGTTCACGGGCCGTTCGCCTCTCGACAAGGTCCAGCCGCGGGCTTAATGTGGCCTCGCCAAATTCCCACAACAATGACAGAGGTGTGTGAAATGGGAGCACAGGAAGACGTCGCATTGGTGCGGCGCGGCTATGAAGCATTCATCGCGGGCGACATGGAAACGCTCAAGGAGCTGTTCACCGATGACGCCGTCTGGCATACCAGTGGAACCGGCGGCCTGTCCGGAGACAAGAAGGGCGTCGGGGAAATCCTGGCCTACTTCGGTGAGCTGTTCTCGCGGTCCCAGGGCTCGCTCAAACTAACCCTGGAGGATGTTGCCGCCGGCGACAGATACACGGTCGGAGTGCAGTCCAACCACGCCGAGCGTGATGGCAGGTCGCTGGACCAGCGGTCGGTCATTGTGTTCACCATCTCCGGCGGCAAGGTGGCTGGAGCCTTGGAAATCGCAGAGGACACTGCCCAGGCGTCCGAATTCTGGTCCTGAGACCCTGGACGGCAGTTACGGCGATGGCCTGGCTTTCGCCGGCCGGGATACCGCTGCGGTCCATGACCGCTGAAGAAAAGTGGAGCTAAGGAGATTCGAACTCCTGACCTCTTCGATGCGAACTCTGGATAACAGGGGTTCACGCCCGCTCATGATTTCACCGCAGCCCCCGGAATTACAGGGATCAGGTTCACCTGCTCTCACGATGAGTCACTCGGCTTTCACTCTGGTTCACGGTCAAAGTGTTATCCAAAGTGTTATTTCGACCGCGCAGGTAAGGCCGCGCCGCCGTCGCCACCCATCGTGCATAGAGATCTGCATGACCACTGACAACGTAACCACCAGCCAGATCCCCGGGATCCCCTCAAGGTTCCTGACCCGCAGCGAAGCTGCCCAATACTTGCGGCGCTCCACCGGCACGCTCGCAAACTGGGCAGCGAAGCGGAAAGGCCCCGTCTACTACCGCCAGGAGGATGGCGCCGTTGTCTATGCCATCGAAGACCTGGCGGCATGGATGTCAGCACAGCGAGTCCTCCCGAGGGCCGCGTAATGGGCAACATCGCGACGCCTCCCGGCTCCTGGGGCAAAATACCAGCGGCAAAGCAGGGGCCTGACGGCCGATGGACGGCGAACGGCCGCTACAAGACACTGGACGGCAAATCGCTCCAGCGCTTTCGTTCCGGCACAACAGCCCGTAAGGCAGAGACTGCACTTCTAGAGCTCTTTCAGAACATGGCTGCCGAGGACTTGGCGCAAACAGAGGCGGCCCAACGGGACCAGAAGAAGAAGAAGAAGCTCCGCAAAAAGAAGGAGCGCGGCCAAAAAGCAGACCGGAAGTTCGCAGATGCCGTGGAAGAGTGGATTTCTTACATTGAAATGGGCGGCAAGGACCTGAGAGCTAGCACCGCCTACGAGTATGCACGAATGGCTCGAAATGACATCGTCCCATCACTCGGAAACCTCAGGTTGCGGAAGATCGACGTCGAGGTCTGCGCGAATTTTCTTCACGGAATCATCAAGGACGGACGCTATTTCGCCAAGGCAGAACACAACCGCGCAGTCCTGTCCAACATTCTGGAATGGTGCGCAGGGAGGGGTATGACGCCGGGCAATCCGGTGAAGCAAGTCGCGTCCCTTCCCAAACCGCGCAAGCAGCCTGTCCAGATTATCGAAAAGGAGGACATGGCAACCGTCCTAGCAGCTGTTCGCAAATTCGCAGAGGAAAAGCTGCAGATGAAGCGCCCAGGCCCACCACCGAACATGGACATTCCGGATGGCGTTGAAATGCTGCTGGCAACCGGTATGAGAATTTCGGAGCTTCTTGCGCTGAGGTGGGAGGACACATGGATTGACTCAATGGATGACGGCTCCTACTGGGTGGAAATCAACGGAAAGGTCGGATGGGAACAGGGCCGCTCGATGTTGCGCCACGACTACGGCAAAACGGACGACAAGATCCTTGACCTACGGATCAGCCCCGAGGTCGCCGCCATGCTGCGAACGCGAAGGGCCAACCAAAAGAAATTCAACCCTAATCACGCCATCTTTCCAGCGCGGGGAGGTTCATGGATGCATCAGGGCAATTTCCGTCGTAGGTGGCGCGAGGTTCGAAAGGAGCTGAATATCTCCTATGACTTCCCTGATGACGATGAGGTGCGAGGCAGGAAGCAGGAGCGTCGTCAGTCCTGCGCGCCGGACACCATCACGCCCCATACTTTCAGGCGCTCTGTCGGCACCTTCATCGGCGAGACTGTATCCATCGATCAGGCCGCCCAGCAGCTCGGCCACAAGAGAACCGCCGTCACCATTCGTTCCTATCTCCGTGAGCGGCAGGAGGCCCCTGATAGCAGCGGCTACCTTGCGAACGTCATGTATAGGACGGACGGGCCTGACTAAGCACTCACACCTCCGGGCACTGCGAAAGTCCGAGACTCTCGAGCCCCATCCCCTATCCAGTCTATTTTCTGGCCGCGCGGGAGGCCGCGCCGCAGGAAGGACGGGGGCTGGGACGGAGCTTTCATTGCCAATCTTGAGCCCGGGGAACCGGAAGGTGGGTGTGCCACGGGATGCACTGCGACATTAATCAACGGAAGTTTGCAACGGATACGTGGCTCATATACTCTGGTGACTGTCAACGGATACGTTGCGCACCTTGGTTCATCACTCGCTCTGAAAGGCATCATGACCACCTCCACCCTCACCAACCCCGTCAAGTCCCGCATCAAGGCCAACACCAAGAAGGTGCTGGCCTCCGCGGTCGTCCTCGGCGCCACTGCAGCCGTTGTCGGCCTGGGTACCTACGGCACCTTTACCGGCAGCACCAGCGCCAGCCAGAAGGTGGCCAGCGGCAGTGCCGGGCTTGAGATGCCCTACAGCGACTTCAACAAGCCGATCGCAGGTATGCTGCCCGGTGACACTGTGGAGCGCATTGCGACGATCACCAACCCGGGCGACTCGGCTCTGAAGAGCGTGCTGATGGGCATCGATGTCACCCAGTCCAGCGCCCTGGTCACGGACCCGGTCAACGGCCTGAAGATCGAAATCCAGGGATGTGCTGTGCCGTGGACGGTGAACGCCGCCGGCCCCGACACCTGCGGCAGCGCGCAGTGGACTGTCCTGCCTAACGGCCCCCTTGTGGCAACCGCCCCGACCTCGGTGAACACCGCCTCGGTGAATGCCAAGAGCACGGATTACCTCCGGGCCCTCATCTCGCTCCCCGACACGGCGGACGCCTCGTTCCAGAGCCTGTCGGCGGATGTGAATTTCACCTTCAGCGGCACCCAGCGCGATGGCCAGTTCCTGAACGACTAACCACCCCCACCTAGACCCCGTTAGGCTGCACAGCGATGAGCATCACCCATCTCCACGAAGAAGCTGTCGCTGTGCAGCCCGCGGCAGGGGAAAGCCGATTCAGGATCACGATGCGCAAAGCATCGAGTGCGACCGCCACGACACTCGTTGTCCTCGTGGTGGCCGCACTGCTGGTTCTGGCCATCGGCCCGCGGATCCTGGGCTACCAGACCCACACCATGCTGACGGGGTCAATGGCCCCGATGATCAACCCCGGCGACGTCGCCGTTACCCTCGCGATTTCCGTGGATGACATCAGGGTCGGGGACGTCGTCACCTATGACATCCCGGTCGAGGACCGCAGGACAGTCACCCACCGTGTGGTTGAGATCCTGACTGACGACAACGGCGCCACCGCCATCCGAACGAAGGGCGATGCAAACCCCGGCCCGGACTACTGGACCGCGGTCCTCGACGGCCCCAAGGTCGACCGGTACGCCTTCACCATCCCTTATATGGGCACTGCCATCCGGACACTCCGCGAGCCGGCCGTCCTCAATGTACTTCTGTACGGTGTACCGGCCGGCTTGGCCCCGTGGATGCTGATCTCGATCTGGCGGCGGAAACCGGCGGGCGAAGGATCCGAAGAAGCCCGTCCTACCGAGGCCTAGTCCCAGCCCCCAAAACCCCGCTGCAGTTGCTGCGGGGTTTTTTCATGCCTCAGCCCGAACTGTTTAGAATATACGGCCCTACGTGTTATCGTTTATTCATACTAGGAACACAGCAGCGATAGCGGTCGGAAGGTGAAGCCATGCAGATTCAGAACGTCATCCCGATGTTGCAGGGGCGTAAGGAGAAAGGGGCCGCGTGCCGACTGACCTTCGAGCCCGTCAAGCACGTCTACAAACTCGACGGGAAGCGGGCCACCTCGGTGACCACGATCCTGAGCGGCGGCATCCCCAAGGGCGCCCTGGTTCCCTGGGCGGCAAAGACCGCGGCCCAGTACGCCATCGACAACCCGGGGGCCACCCTGGAGGAAATCCAGGGAGCACCCGACCGTGACCGGGATGAGGCAGCCCGCCGCGGAACCCTGGTCCACGACACGATCGAGATGATCCTCCGCGGGGAAGACCCGGAGATCCCCGACGAAATTGCCGCGCACATCACGGGCTTTGAGGCCTTCGTTGCCGACTGGCAGATCAGCGCTGTTTACCAGGAATGCATAGTGGCTCACGGTGACCTCCGCTACGCGGGCAAATTCGACCTGATCGGCCGCAGTCCGCTGATCAACCGCGGCAAGCCTTTCATCCTGGACTGGAAGACCTCCCGCTCCGTCCACGACGAGGCTGCCCTGCAGATGAGCGCCTATGCCATGGCCGAATTCATGATCGACCCGGTCACCGGCGCAGAGATTCCCGTCCCGCACGTCTCCGCATCGTTCGTCGCCCACGTCACCTCTGAGGGGACCGACCTGTACCCCTGCGCCGAAAGCCGCCTGGAACTTCGCCGCCACCACAGGCTTTTTCGGGCAGCCCTGGACGTGTACCGCGGAGCGACGCCACGCCGGCACGCACTGAAGAAGCCCCTGCCCAATCCTGCAGCCCTGGCCGCATAGCGACCCAAGCAAATCTCTCGGAACGAAAAGGAAACACCATGAAACCCCAGCCACTGATCGCCCTGTCCGCCTTCGCCCTCTGCCTGCTGGCCGGCTGCGCCGCGCCCCAGGCAGCCTCCCTGCCCACGCCGTCCGCACCGCCGACAACCAGCCAGGATGCGCCGAAGTCCATCACCATCGACCTCGCCGGCCAGACAATGACCATCCCCGACACCCAATTCGGTACGACCACAATCCCCATCCTGGCCCTTGGGGATGTACTCGGAGGAACCTCAGTAATTACGGCGGAGCCGAGCGGCATGATCCCGTTCGTGCACTGCCAAGACCGGACAGTGGCCTGGGGCGCCGAGCCTAACACCCAAGGTGCCGGCGCTTGGGCCCGTCCTCTGCAGATCCTCACCTTCGACCCGGCCTGCACGGACATTGCCTCAATCAGCGGACATCCCATTGTGGTCCCGCGGGTCGTCAGCGAGAACGAAGGGGCCTACGGCGTCGTAGACCAGTGGCTCAGTGAGGGCAGGGAGGTCATTGTTGTTGGGAAGTCCCCCCACCCGGATCCCAACATTGCGCCGGCGCCCAACGTGGAGTGGCCCGACAAGCGGCCGGTATTCCTGAGGAGCTCGGATCCCAAAAGCTAAAAACACCCACTGTCCATGCGAAAAAGCTGATAGACTCAAAGCATGCAACGGATCCGTGGCATGCAACACCGAGAGGGAAGAATGAAGAACACAGTTACCCGCAGCATCCTGGCCGGAACCTTCGCAGCCGGCCAGCTTCTTGCTGCGCCGATGGCTGCAAGTGCGGCGGAGCCTGCGCACGTTTCATTCAGTGCTCTCTTCGAAGGTGCACAGATCCCCTCGTCCGCAGCGGAGCTGAAGCGGACCGCAGCAGTTGGGGCTAACGTCCCCGTGTACAGCGAGCCGAGCAGTGGCGGTGACAGCCTGCAGCGCCGTCTTCCCGGCATTACTGCCGGCGGCGCGGGCAGCAGCCGTGCCCGGGTCTCTGAAGCTTTCACGGTCCGCGGGGAACAGTGGGTTGCTGTCCAGGTCCCCGAATCGGCGCACGGCACGGACGCCGCCAAGAGCAACCTCGCAGACCCGGGCGTGGCCTATATGCGAGCTGCCAGTGCACGGGACATCCAGGGGCTCGGAGATGCCAAGGTTGAAAGCTACCCCCACAGCAAGTCCGATCTGGTGACCATTACTCAGTTGGGCGGCCCCATGGAGATGTACAAGGAGCCCATCGCTTCTACGGAGTACTCGCTCAACTCGCCCACGGACAAGTGGGGGACCTCCCTGAGGTCCTCTACTGTCTTCACCTACAAAGGGCAGCCGTGGGTGGCCGTAGAGGCCAAGGAAGGCCTGGTTCCCGGCGGGATCGCCTACATCTCGGCTGACCCCAAGTTCGCCATAGTAGGAGGTGCACCGGCCAAGGCCTCGGCCCCTGCTACTACTGCCACGACCACCAGCGAGACCACCCCGGCTGCGATTATGCCGAGCGCAGATCCCTCGCCCTCGGTTACAGCCAAAGCAAGCCCCTCACGTATTGCCGCGGGGGAGCCCGATGTGTTCGCTGCGACGGTTAGCAAGCTGCCGGCAGTCCTCTTCGCAGTCATTGTCATGGGCTTCACCTTGCTCATCCTGAACCGGCGCCCCGCCTAAGCAGAGAAAGACC
Source organism: Pseudarthrobacter sp. 05T312 (assembly GCF_056396685.1). Classification (NCBI taxonomy): domain Bacteria; kingdom Bacillati; phylum Actinomycetota; class Actinomycetes; order Micrococcales; family Micrococcaceae; genus Pseudarthrobacter; species Pseudarthrobacter sp. 05T312. The sequence continues at coordinate 584,482 of NZ_JBFTLY010000001.1, read as the reverse complement.
TAGCCATGCACACTTCACGCCAGAACATCGCCCCCGGTACCCGCAAGCAACACAGGGCTATCCAGGCCGTGGTCTCCACCCTCGTGTTCATCGCTATCATCCTGCCGCTGGGTTTCATCCTGGACCGTCCGACGGCCGTGTCTGCGGAGCGGGACGAGGGCGTTCTCGCTTCACGAAACCAGTGGATCTCCGCAGCATTCCACACACTCCTGCCACTGTTCGTGCTGACCAATTTCGGAGTCTGGGGCTTCGCCTTGATCCCCCTCATGGTCCTCGTCGTGGCCAGGCGTCTGTCCGCTTCCCGTGCAGGCATCCCCTACGTCCTGGGTCACCTGTACGCCAACGTCACAGACCAACTGCATGCCGGCGCCAAAGTCCGGAACGTCATCCTTTACGGGACCGCCGTGACATTGCTCCTGCAGATGGCCACATTGTTCGGTGCCCCCACATCCTTCCTGGCCACCGTGGCTGCCACAGTTGTCTGGGGTGGCTGGCTGTTCCTGGCAGTCCAGGCCGCAAAGCTCAACGTCGCTGCCGCCGCTGAAGAGTACGCAGTCCGGGAAAAGTACATCGCAGTCCTCAGCAAGGCTTTCGGGACTCCGGTCGGCGACTGGGAAAACTCCGTCCTCAGCGACGAGGGGCTGCGGCTCACGGTCACTCCCCCACCTGTTGCGGCCCGCCTGCACTATGCGCAGGCTGACAGCATCCTGGCTCAGGCCGCCCCTGAGTGGGAAATGAACCACGAAGAGTCGAACCATGAAGTCCTGGTCCTGAACGCTGCGTCCGAAGAAACCATCCAGCGCCGCGCAGAAGAAGCCCAGTCGGGCGGACTCATCGGAGGCAAGATCACCGGCGCTCCAACCCCGTCCGCAGCCCCAGTATCGGCCGACTTCAGCATCAGCGCTGACGAGCTCGTCTAGAAAGGAGACCGACAAACCATGTTGAGCTTTCTCAAGCCACGCACGAAAAATGGCCACCCTGCCGGGAACATCTACACCGACGCCGAGATCGCCGCCGCACGAGAGGCAGTTCGTGCACCGGAAGGCGAAGATGTTGAGATTAGCCTGGCGAAAGCCGGACTCACTCGCGCAGACGTCCTTCCTGCGGTTGAACAATGGGCTGCTGCCGCCCAAAGCGTCGGTATAGAAGAATGCACCATCGACGAGGGGCCAGCGGCCTCAGCTAGGCCAGCTGGCTCATCAACTGCGGCCGTGGAGCGTGCCGGGGTGGACGTTCCGGCCGGTTACGAGGACTCCGTCGAGGAGCGCGCAAAGCTGATCGCAGCGGTGTGGCGCAAGCATGGCGACGGTTGGCAGGTTGAGGCTTTCGACGCAGAGCAGTCCAAGGTTTACATCGTCCGCGGTGAACGCCCCAGCATGCGTCCGGGCGCCGCCGTTTACGAGGCAGGTACCAAGGCCACTGCCAGCAACGGTGACGCCATTGCCGCAAGCCACGCGGCGCACGGCCGCACCATGCTCGGCTACGACCCCTACAGGGGCCATGTGGAGACTGCGGTCCTGCCGCCGGCAACCATCGAGCTGCGCAACCGGCTCCTCCGGAAGGACCCAAAGCAGAAGAGCTGGGAGCTTGAGCTGCTGCCCCTGTTCTCAGTCACTGATGGTGTCGGCCACCTGGACCGCGTCATCATTGAGCGAGTCAACCCGGCCGCTCAGGATCGAATCAAAGAGGTTGCCATCTGGCTGGGAATCGCCCGGACTGTCATCGGGCATGAAGGCTGGCGGGTAGAAGTTGATGCCAAGACCGGGCGGGTCGAAATGATCCATGGGGTTCGCCCCGAGCTGCCACGTCTGGTCCGGGCCGCCGCCGTGATTCCCCAGGAGATCGACACGGAGAACTGGTCAAACTTTGTGATCGGCCTCAACTCCCGGAACGAGAAAGTTTCCATTGACCTCGAGGCCGGACCCCACTCGCTGGTAGTTGGCGGTACAGGCTCGGGTAAGAGTGTCGCCCTCCGGGTCATCATTCTGAATGCACTGGCGCGCGGATTCGAGGTCGTCATCATCGATCCGACAAAGCAGGCCGCCGGCCTCCGCGGAATCGAACCGTGGACAAAGGGCATCTTCATCAAAGATCTGGAAGAGGCTGCCAGCGCTCTGAACGCGGTCTACAAGGAAGTACGCCGGCGGGTTGACCTGATCAGCGCAGTCCGCGGAGAAAACTGGCGGGACCTCCCCAAAGGGTCTGTCCGCCCCATCCTGGTTCTTGTCGATGAGTTCTCCGGCGTGGCTACCGCTGAAAAGAGGCCAGTGGGCCTGGGCAACGATCATCCACTCATGATCGAGTGGGTAGCCGAGGCGACTGCCATTGCGCAGATCCAAAGCAAAATCGGCAAGATCGCCAGGGAAGCCAGAAGCGCTGGGGTCCACCTCGTGATCTCTACACAGCGGCCTGACGCCAGCGACATCGGCGGCCAGGTTCGAGAAAACCTGGGCACCATCCTGCAGATGGTAGTCCCCGCCCGGCCACCGTCACCACAGGCTCTGGGGATGGTATTCCCGTCCGACTACACCTCCCTTGCTGTGGAAGAAATTGATCTGCTCAACGATGGCCATTCGAAGGGCTTCGCGCTCTCATACATCGAAGGAGGCGGCCTTCAGGGGTTCCGCGTCGGATTCGTCGACAAGGACGATATGGAGGAATACGCGGAACGCCTCGGACTCCCGCTCGGCGACTCGTTGGTGCTCGGCGACCGGGAGCCGCAGGCCTTCGAAACGGTGGACCAGGAGGAATGGCACTTTGAGGAGCTGCCCCCGCCGACCCCAACGGAGGTGGACCTGGGGGAAATCGAATTCACCATGGACGATCTGACGGGCGACGCTCCGGCCGAACCGTCAGACGAGCCTGACCTGGACTGGGGCGACTCCTTCACCCGGAGCTCCGTTGCTCCTTCGGCAAAGGAAGTACAGCCGGAGGGTGATGAGGATCCCTCCTCAGGGCCGCCGGTCAGAACGAAGCCCAAACCTGTAGTGGAGGAATTCGATTGGTAGCCGCGGTAGTCCACGCAAAACGAACACAGACCTAAGAGAAAGCAGCACGATGGAAACCACGCATCGCACACGCACCGCACCCCGTCCCGGGTCGGCAGCCACTGCCGCGACTAAGTCCACCCAGTTGTCCCTCCCCGAGCCCTTCAACCCTTACGTCCTGCCGACAGCCGGCACCGCCCGGGACTGGGGCCGCTGGGGCGTGCAGGCACTCGTCCTTTCGGCCATCGCGACCCTCATCTGGGACCGCGGTGCGTCGATCCGGCCAGAGGTCAAGGGCCAGGTGAAGCCCTTCGCCGCTCCGGCACAGTGGGTCTCCGCCCTGGTCCTGGGACTGGGGCTGTTCGCCGTTGCAGCGGCCCTCGGCCTTCCGTGGGGTGTGATTCCGCTGTTCGCCGGCGCCGTAGTGCTGACCCGGCGGGTACTGGCCGCCCTGGGTGTTGAGCTGACCCTGGAGAACGGGATGCACCAGCTGATTCGAAAAGGGCTCTTGGTTGCTGCAGGCTTGGCGGCCTGGGGTGCATCGCTCGTTCTCTCCGGCTGGCTGCGGGGCATTACGGCAAGTCTGGCATCGAACCCGATCACCAAGATGGCTGCCGGGGCCGAGGCCGCCTCCGGCATTACGGCACAGACCAGCAGCATCGCCGGCACGATCCTGTCCACCGGAACGGTCGTGGGCTGGGCGTTGGTCCTGACCGCAACCACCTGGTGGTCGGTGTCGACCTATCTGGAAGTGACTAGGGACCGCTTTCCCGAAGCGGCCATCCTGACGGTCCCCTGACCGGCGTCCCCAAAGGCGGCGGAGAGCACGTGTCCGCCGCCTTTTGTCATGCCGCGTTGCACGGATACGTTGCATTTCGCACCATTTTCGTATAACGTCAAGAATAATTTACAACCTGTGCTTAAGCGTGCATCCTTTGAAAGGGGAGCAGACATGATCACCACACCCATTTGCACCACTATCGTGGGGGTACTGGTGGCCACATCTCTCGCTACGGGCGGCGCTGTGCTCACCCAGGAGCTCATCGACCGGGGGACCGAAGCCGGTCACATCCAGAACCTCACGTCGGATTTGAAGCTCTGCCAGGCAGACCTGGCCTATGAGGCAGGCTTTACGCGCGGCCGCTTCACTCAGGCCGCAGCGGCCGCAACCGTGGACCGGTGCGATGTAACTGAGGGCACCGTTCTCACGGTCAAAGTCAGTCCAGACGGCCGCAATTTCACCCTCACTGCATCCAGCGAGGCAGCACCCAACTATGACGTTGTTGCTGACTCGTCCGCCGGCGGTGGCGCAAACGTCGTCTCCAAGGAGGTCTGATTGCGGTACCGTCTCAGCGCACCGTTCCGCGCTGCCGTCCTGACAGTCGCGGCCATACTCATCCTTTCGGGCTGCGCACAGAGCCCGAGCGTATCCTCGCCTGCCAGCGCTCCGGCTCCGGTCCCTAGCGAGACCGCACCGCAGGAGGGCCCTACGGTCAGCAGTCCCGCGTCCGCACTTCCGACGCTGGGCTACTCCGCCATCGTTATGACCCCCGTCGTGGACGGAAGCGCGGCCCCGACCGGCGAAGTAGCTCAGCCACGCGCTCCCCAGGCTGTTGTCTACAACAAAGCCAACGGGGCGCCTCTGGCTCTTCTGCCGTCCATTGAGTCGGTTCCTGTCGTGGGCCGCGTTCCCGGCTGGGTGCGTGTCTTGCTCCCATCACGTCGTATGCTCCCCAGCCAGTCTCGTCCCACCGGGGGCGTCACGGCCCCGCGCGGTACCTTGGGAGGCATGGTCAACCGTGGAACCGGATGGATTAAAGTGGCCGACCTGACCATCACCACCGGCCTGCCGCGGGTCTTCGTGAACAAGGCGCAACATCGGGTAGATGTAGTCGCTGCCGACAACACGAGCCTGGTGGCGTTTGCCGCCAATATCGGGGCGGGTGTCCCCGAAGGACCGACCTTCATTGGGCCTGGAACGGGCGTCGCCTCCGGCTGTGGCGATGCGGCACCAATCATGCTTTCAGCCCAATCCGAGACAGAGGACGGGTACCGCGGGCAGTCCATTTCGCCGATTTTCATTGCCGGCAACACCCCAGCCTGCAGCTACTCACCGGCCGACTTCGCTGACATGACTCCGCGGATGGTCCAGATGTCCGCGTCGGACGTCGAGCACCTGGCACCGTTCCTGCGACCCGACATTCAAGTCGACATCGTGTCCGGTGCAGAGCCACCTTTGGTGACGGCGTGATGGGCTCCGAAAAGACCGTGGGCGAGCCCCTGCGGCGGCTGATCGCACAGGTCAGCTCCGAGACGGGCATGTCGACCTTGGCCGCAATCACCTTGATAGGGGACGAACTGTCCCAGATAGGGCGGGATGCTGTGGAGGCGGCCCGCCGCGAAGGAGTGACCTGGCAGAAGATCGCCGAGGATCTCAATGAGTCATCCCGGCAGTGGGCCCAGGCGAAGTTCGGCGATGAGGTGAAATCGGGGCTGCCCGGCATGTCAGCTGCTGCCATGGCCCGGAGGATCGGTATTCATCAGCAGACGGTAGCGGCTCACCCTGAGAGGCACGGCATCATCGTCAAGACCTACGCTGCTGCGGCCGGAAGTAGGGGCCGCAAGCGCTACTTCCTGCCGGGAGATGAGGATGCAGGCCCGGCGCCACGGTGACTGTAGACCCTCAAGAAAGTAAGCGGAGCCCCCTATGGCTCCGCCTTCTTCCTGTTACCCACCTGGCTAACGTTTACTTCTATGCGGCGATCTCGGTGACGGGCGAAACGCCGACCGCCGGCCGGCCGGTGGTCAGCAAGGTTTCCTGGGTCTTCTTGGCCTCGGCCAGTGCGGTGCGGGCCGCCTCGCACCTGGCCTCCGCAGCTGCTAGGGCTTCGATAGCGTCCTCATGAGTGGGGGTCCGGTCGAAGCATTCCTTCATCCGAGCCTCGTGCCGGATCGAGAACTCGAAGCGCTTCTTTGCGGCCTGCCACTTCTCCTTGGCTTTGGTCGGGCCGCCGGTCTTCGGATCGGGTCGGTCATCCGCCGCCCCGAGCTGCGCTTCGGCGTCCTGGAGCTGCTTCTCACATTCGGCCCGCTCCGAGATGGCGTCCAACCACAGGTCCCCAGCCATACCCTTCGGCGTCGGCCAGTCCTCGTGGACGCGGGTCCGCACCTCATCGTCCTGAGCCATGCGCAGGGCGTCGATGGCAGCCTCCGACTCGGTGATCCGTCGTTCGACTTCGGCCACGGCCGCTGCGGCCTTCTCGCGGCGCTCCTCACTCCGGACGGCCGCCAGACGTTCGGCTGCATGCTCGGCGCGTACGACCCGCAGGGCCTGGCGCTTAGCGGTAAGCACCTCAGCTGCCTCGGTTGCTGCCTTCATGAGCTTGTGCAGCATCGCACGCCAGATTGAGTACGGCGGCGCCTCCTTCTCGCCGGCCGAAGTCTTTTTGCTCAGCTGTTCAAGGTAGTCCTTCACCTTCTCGGTGGCACGGGTCATTGCATCCTCGGAGCGTCCCGCTGACCGGGCTTCGGGGTTGTGGGCCAGGCATCGCCGGCCACCATTGCACCAAGCAGCCCTACACATGGGCATCTCCTGTCGACGGGTCGAGAGCTGGGGCGCCCACGGTGCGGGGCTGGCGGCTGGGTTGATTCCGGTTAGGGGACATAGAATCAGTATATCTCCCTTTCGGTAGTTCCGAAAGGGAAGCAAGGGCGGCCGCCTCTTTCGGAAGTCCCGAATTCCTCTATGCTGTCAAAATGACCCTCCGTGAAGACGAAGCCCGTGAAGGCCTCCTGGGCCTGATTGATCAACTGACGACCGACGAAGAGAGCCCCACGGCCCAGCTGGTGACGGCCGGCGCCCTGCAGGATCTACTCCCACGAGTGCTGCAGGACCTGGTGGATGCGGCACGAGGCCGCGGAGCGTCATGGCAGGACGTCGCCACGGCCCGGGGGCTGAAGACCGCCTCGAGCGCGCACTGGCATTACGGCCGCGGGCGACCCGCCGGCGAAGATGCCCCGCCGGCAACCAAGAAGGACCGGCTCCAGGACGCCCGAGTCCGAGCCGCCGACAACAGGAAGCCCACCCCTCCGCTCCCCGACCTCCCGGGACTGAGCCGCCAGGACGCCGCCGCCCAGCTCGGCTGTGACCCAAAGACGCTGGTGCGACGCGCAGGGAAGCGGGACGGGGTGCGGGTCGAGGAGTTCGCCTTAAGCGGAAGAAAGCCCGTCCGCCGGTACTTCCTTCTCTAGGGCTGGTCAAAGCAGTCTTGGGCGGTTAATGTTGGCCTCTTCTCTTTCGGAACTACCGAAAAGGGAAATCGAACCGCTACCAGAAAGACATCATGACCACCTCTACCACCACGACACGCTTCACCCTCCCCGACCGCGTCTCAGGACTCCCGTTGCTCCCGGCCGAGTACTCACCGGCTGACTGGGCCAAACTCCCCATCGGCCGCAGCCACGGGAAGAAGGAAATCGCCCAGGGCCACGGCTTGGGCCGGAAGGTCTACAACCTCGACCTCGACGCCGGCCCGCACACACTCGTCCTCGGCCCATGCTCGTCCGGGAAGAGTATGCTTCAGCGTCAGATCATTGCCGCCGCACTGACCCGCGGCCACGACATCTACGCAATCGATGGTGCAAAACGCGGCATCGACTTCCGGTGGGCCGGCTCCAGGCTCAACCGCACAGCCACCGACCGGGCGGGTTCGGCCAATCTCCTGGAAGACGTCCTGACCGAGGCAGCCCGACGAAGCGGCCTAATGGCTGCCCATGAGGTCGGGGGCTGGGCGCTCCTGCCCGAGAGCGTTCTGGCCGACAAAGGCATCAGACCCATCACCGTGATCATCGACGAGTACGCCAACCTGGTCCAGGAAGAGCGCACGCCTCAAGGCGCGGAACCCTTGGACCCAGAGATGGTGCGAGAGATCGATGAGCACAATGCCACCGTCGCCAGGAACAAGAAAGCCATGTCGGCAATCCTTCGTCGCGCCCGGTCGGTCGGAATTCATCTGGCGATCCACACACAGCGCAACGATGCTCTGAGCCTGAACGCGTCAATGATGGCGGACATCGACAACCTGATCTACATGATCAGACCGACCCGCCAAGACGCTCAGCATGTGGCCATGGCACTCCACAGTAAGGCGTCCCCGGAAGCACTGGATGCAGCCTTCGACCGGGTCGGCGACCTCTCCCTGAGGGGTACAGCCATCGCCGTCGATGCTACCGGCACCGTCAGCGCGGTACGGGTGGCCTACACGGACTCCGCACAGCTCGCTAAGAGCCTAAACGAGTACCTCCCAGCCCACCGCCCAGAAGCTCCGAAGGAGCTCTAAACGCCCAACAGCATCGCTGCTATGACCCGCCCGAGAGCATGTTCACGGGCCGAGTCATAGGCCGTTATTAGACTGGGCACACATGAACCAAGAGCTGCACAACGACGACAAAGGCCGCTACATCATCACCACCGCCACAGGCAGCCACTACTGCCTGGACCTGGACAGCCGCACAATGGTCCGGGAGATGGCAGCCACTGCCCCACTCGTGGACTTCCTGGATGTGGGCTTTTCGCAGCTCCGTCGCGATGGCGAGAGCATCCAACTGCTAATGGTCGAACACTGCAAGGTGGGCGAGCCCGCCCGCTTATGGATCCAGGTCCGCGACGGTGCCGTGACTCTCCGGACGACCTCTCCGGTTGTGCGCATCGAACGCGTAGGGGCCGACCACGGATAATGGCTGGGGCCTCAGGCGAGTGGGCGCTGGCTCAGCTAAGACCGCCCCTCAGGTCGCATTCACTTCGGGCCAAGGGTACAGCGTTGTCAGGTGCGTAAAGGACTTGGGGTTTCCGTGTTCGTCGAACGTCATGCCGGAGTGCTCGTGGCTGCCGCCTGCGTGGGCGACAGCGGCCAGCAGGAGCTCGAGGTTCGCCCGGTCCAGCCCCGGAATGACATCCCCGAGGACGTCGGGGACATCCTCAGCCAGCGAAGCGGCCAGCATCAAGAACCGGCGCTCACCGCCCGAGAGCGACCCCGCCCCGTCCTGGATGGCCGCAAAGTCAATCCAGGCGCGCACTTTTTCGCCCAGGCGCGGAGGTCGTCTGCATGTGTCACAGTGTGTGGTCCTTTGCTGATGGACCGGTAGCAGCCAGCCGGTTGCAAACTGGTGCTCGAGGTGAAACTGGTGAAACTAGAGCTACTGGAATTTTGGGTGAATATGGTGAATATGGCCGGGTGAACTTGGTGAATATGGCCGAGCTTAGTCTGACGAATCAGCCTGGGTGTGACCGTGCACGGGATCCAACTGCAGCTTCAGGAAATAGAATCTCCCAGTGATACTCACTGGCACCATCATCAACCCCGACGGAAGCCAAGCGCACATTGAAGCCGATGGAGCGACTTACGACGAGGCGCGAGAGAACCTCTATGCACTCCTAGAGGAGGGCCAAAGACTCATCGTCATCCGCACTGACCGCTACTAGTCCGTCGCGTCAGGCAGAATGGGGCCCATGTGCGGCAGATACGTGATGTCCAAGGCCACCGGGGATCTCCTGTCCTCTTTTGAGGCTAAGGAGGTGGAGGGCACTCCGCCGTCGCCGAGTTGGAACGTGGCGCCCACCCAGAATGTCCCCATCGTGGCCGAGCGGCTGGACGAGGGCAGTGTGGAGCGGCACCTGCTGATCGCCCGGTGGGGCCTGGTCCCGTCCTGGGCAAAGGACATCAAGTTCGGGTCCAGGATGATCAACGCCCGCAGCGAATCCATCCTGGATAAGCCCTCGTTCCGGAAGGCTGCGGTGAAGCGCAGGGCGCTCGTGCCGGCCGAGGGGTACTACGAGTGGCAGAAGACCGAGGACGGTAAGAAGATCCCCAACTACCTCTACTCCGAGCAGGAGCCGCTGCTGGGCTTCGCCGGCCTGTACGAGTGGTGGGCGGACCCGGCCCTGGCCGAGGATGACCCGGGCAAGTGGCTACTGTCCTTCACCGTGCTGACCACCACCGCCCAGGACACCCTGGGGCACGTGCACGACCGCTCCCCGGTCATCATCCCTCGCGACCGGTTCGCCGAGTGGCTCGACCCGGACCTCACCGACAAGGGGGACGTCCAACACCTGCTCGACTCATTGCCGGAGCCGACCCTGGTCCCACGCGTGGTCAGCACCAGGGTCAACAGCGTCCGCAACAACGGGCCTGAGCTGATTGAGCCGGCAGAGGCGCCCACGGCCTAGGCTGTCCTCCGTGGGGGTTTACTTCTCCGCCAGCCGGCGGAGCTCGGTGACCATCGCTCCGGAGGGCGCATAGCCGCCTGATCGCTGGATCAGAAAGTCTCTGGCCACAATCATCCGGTCGCTGGCATGCTTGGCCATTAGCCAATGCCGGGACAGGCGGAGCTCGGCGGCGAGCTGGTCCATCTGTCCGAGCAGCTTGGAGATCTCCACCCGGGCGTTGTTCCGGACCATGCTGCCGGCCTCCTTGAGGACCATGAAGGACACCACCCTTCCCTCGTTGGACTGGAGCATAGGCTCCAGGAGGGCCTTGCCGATGGCGGGGCGGGTCTGGTTGTTGCCGGCCCGGTACTCCGGTGCCCGCTCGATCTGCTCTGCCAGGTGGGTGACCCGGATCTGATGGGCCCTGCTGAGGTCCAGACGCTGCGCGTCCAGCTCTTCTGACCAGTTGTCCCGGAGCGCCTCCAGCTCCTGCTTCCACGCCGGCACGGCCAGGTACAGGTACACGGCGCCGCTGGCGATCCACTGCAGGGCCACCATGTCGATCTCCCCGGCCCGTTCCTGCCACCGTGCCAGAAGCTCGGCAGGCGGTGCCTGGTCAACGTCCTCGTCCTCCGGATCCCAGCTCTCCAGCAGGTCTGAGGCGTCCAGGCGGCCAACAGACAGCGACAGAAAGGGCGCGAAGGTGTGCTGTGCGATGTCCAGAACGTCGTCGGGTCCGATGGTGCCGTGGTGAAAGATAACGGCTGGGTCGCCGGGGAAGCTGGCCTCCAGGAACCGCAGCCCCCGTCGCTCCGCCCCTGCCTTGAGCTCCCCCACCAATTCCTCGAAGTCATCCATGCTCAGCACCCTATAGGGCGGCCGGCCCGGTCAGCGCGAGACCCGGTATTCCGGCGGTGTACACCCTCCTCGCCTTCGCCGCATTAGCCCCACCAGGCCACAGCAACAACGGGAAAGTGCGGCTGTGGATAACCGATACGGTAATTTGGAAGCGTGCCGAAGCTCGACCGCGACATTCGTGCCGAAATTGACCCCTTGCGGATCGTCGGCCGTTTGAAGCAGGGAGTCAGGCAGTTGGCTTAAATGCATGAAGCCCGCGCCAACGGGCCTCAGCAATCCTGAGCCAGCCGGAACAAGAGCCGTCTACACTCAGGCGTTGTATTGAGCAATACACACCTAGGGTATGCCCTGATGCTGGCGACTGCCAGTTCAAGGGCGACGGCTCTTTCCACCAACGGAAAGGAAAGCCGGATATGACAAGGTCAAAACGACGACACAAGCCATGGGCGTTTATGAGTTTCCTCGTGAACCTCACGGTGGGCATCACGCGCATCATTGTGCTCCTGGCTCAGGACTACGACCGGCCGTAACGCCATCGGCGGCAGCTGCCGGGTCACCGGTCCGGCAGCTGCACGTCCGCCACGGCCAGTTCGGGCCTCGGCCGCAGGTATCGCACCGCGTGCCGGAAGGAGTTTCCCGTCCAGGCAGTGTCCGCCGAGATTTCGATAACGATCGGCTCAACCAGCGTCAGCGCCACCGGCCCCTTGTCCTTGCTAAACCGATTGAGCATGGTCTCGGTGATCACCGCCGGCCATGGGTGCTCTCCGGCTGGTGACCTTATATACAGTGCCAACTCCCGTGAGGCCTTGGCGCTCAGCGGCGCTGACCGTCCAACGATACGCAGCCGGCCCTCGACCGGCAGGCCGGCTACCACATATTGCGGTCGGTCGATAGGGCCGACGACGGCTCCGCAGACCACGTCGACGACTTCTCGCCGCTTGACCTTAGTCCACTGCCGAACGGACCCCTGGTAAGGCTGGGCGGCGCCCTTGACGACAAGGCCTTCCAGTCCGGCATGATGCAGCTCATCGAACCACTTCAGGGCTTCGTCGCGGTCCCGGGTAACGGGTGAGAGGTTCAGCGGAGGCTCCCAGCCGGCGGCCAGTTGCTCCAGTAGTTCCCGGCGCTCGGCCAGGGACGTGCTTCTGATGTCGTGCCCCGCTACAGCCAGCAGATCGAAGGCAGCGAAGGAGGCCGGATGCTGCTTGGCGGCGGCGGCCAGGGCGCTCTTGGATGTGACCAGGCGGCGCTGCAGCGCGTCGAAGTCGAGCCGGTCTCCCGTCCAGATCACCGCCTCGCCATCCAGGACGCAGCCTGGCGGGATCAGCGCGGCCGCGGCCTCCAGCAGCTCCGGAAAGTAGCGTGAGAGATCTCGCCCCTGGCGGCTCCACAACGAGACGCCGTCGGCGCCGGCGACAATTGCTAACCGGAAGCCATCCCACTTGGGCTCATACATGCAGCCGCCGGGCAATGCTCCCGCCGGCGGGACTGATTCGGCACTCTTTGCCAGCGCCAGGGACACCGGCGGGCGCAGTGAAGAGGGAACGTCTTCTCTCATGCCGCCACCGTACGTCAGTCCTCGCTGATCGACTCCAGCAGCCACTGCTCGGAGAGGGGTTCGCGGCGCAGCTCAAACGTCGTCAACGGGGACATAGAATCAGTGCGCACCTGCAGCCGCCAGTGCTCGATGTCCACAACATTGCCGATGCCGACCGGGACGCTCCTGCGGGTCTCCCACCAGGAATCCCGCGTGAACCAGTGGACGGGCTCTGCTGCCACGGCCCACAGCTTTTCGTCGTACCGGACCGCCAGCGGAACGCCGGCGGTTGTGAAGCGGACCGGCACGGGAACGTTCAGGGCGGGTGCTTCGGGGATGGCTGTCATTACGGGTCACTCTTTCAGTGCGGTTAGGCGGCTTTGACGAGAGGGAGCTCGTCCCAGTGGGTGGTGTAGCGGGGTGAGAGCATGTCGCGTTTCATGGTCCAGTCGGGCCCTCCCCTGATGCCACCGTGGCCCAGGCCGATCGAGCCACGGCCGTACCTGCGGGCGACGTCCTCGAGGAGGGAGCCGATGTGCCGCTCCTCGTGCGGGTTCTCGAAGAGGGACAGCGGCGCCTGGTTGCCGGTTGGGCGCAGGTCGGTGACCATGATGCCGGCCCTGGCGTAGCGGATGCCTTCGACGATCCGCGGCAGGAGCGCGTGGGCAGCCTTGGTCAGGAGCACAGGGTCGGCGGTGGGCATCGGCAGCGGGACGCATACCGAGGGGTAGGACGTGTCTTTCGGGTTGAAGTGCGAGGTGCCGGCGAACGCGGTGAGGACCTTGGCCTGCAGCCCGTGCTTCGCCAGCCGCGCCGAGGCCTGCTGCCCGTAAACGCTCATCACCTGTCGGATGCCGGCAGCGGTGGTGATGGGCTTGGCGAAGGAGCGGGAGAAGATCAGCTGATCGCGCCCGATCCGCTCCTCCTCCATCGGGATGCACGGGGTGCCCTGCAGCTCCAGGACGGTGCGCATCATGACGATCGAGAAACGGTCGCGGATCACGACCGGGTCGGCGCGGACAAGATCGAGGATCGTGAAGATCCCCATGCCGTTCAGTCGCCTCGTCAGCCGGCCCGCGATGCCCCAGACCTCCTCTACGGAGAGCCGCTCCAGCAGTGTTTCCCGTACCGGCGCCGGGACGGACTCCCAGTGGCACACTCCCCCGAATGCCGGGTTGTTCTTGGCCCACTTGTTGCAGAGCTTCGCCAGGGTCTTCGTGGGCGCGATCCCGACGCAGACGGGCACGCCTACGTGCCGCCGCACCGCGGCCTTCATGGACCTGCCGAGGTCGAGCAGCTGCTCGGGTTCACCTTTGACGCCCAGGAACGCCTCGTCGATGCTGTACACCTCGAGCCACGCCGAGTACCGGCCCAGCAGTTCCATCACCCTGGCGCTGATGTCACCGTAGAGCTCGTAGTTGCTGGACAGGGCCACGAGCCCCCACTCCTTGGCCCTGGGGGCGAGCTTGAACCACGGATCGCCCATCGCGATGCCAAGCTTCTTGGCCTCCGGCGACCGCGTGACGGCGCAGCCGTCATTGTTGGACAGCACGATCACCGGTTTGCCCTCCAGAGAGGGGGCGAACGCCCGCTCCGCGGAGGCATAGAAGCAGTTGACGTCCACGTGGGCAATCTGCGGCATCCGCCGCATCACAGCCGGCTTAGACATGACCCGGTCCGCATCTGATGCGAAAGCGCGCGCTACACATGGTGAAGACACCTGGTGGCAACGCCCCAGATCGTCAGGTCGGAAAGGGACGGCACGGGGATGTCAGGGTAGGCGGGGTTCTCGGCCTGCAGCACGACGCCGCTGGCCGTGATCCGCAGCCTTTTGATGGTCAGCTCCCCGTCCAGGACCGCCACGACCACGCACCCGTCGTGCGGTTCGAGCGACCGGTTCACGATTAGTTCGTCCCCATCGATGATCCCCGCACCCCCCATCGATGATCCGGACACACGCACGATATAGGTGCTCGTGACGTCCTTGATCAAGTGTTCGTTCAGGTCGATCCGGCCCTCGAAGTAGTCCTGGGCAGGTGATGGGTAACCGGCCGCGACCGGCACCGGCGAGGCCAGGACCAGCAGCTTAGACATCCCCGCATCTACCACGCAGGGGCCAACAATTACACGCACAACACACCTTTTATTCGAACATACTTTCGACAACAAGTGTACGCGTGACCCCGGACAAAAGAGCCTGCCCGAACGCAATGCAGGGGTTGCACTGGCGAGGGGTAGCATTCGCGGAATGGACGATGAGCTCACGGCTCGCCTGGTGCGTCAGGCGAAGCAAGCACCGGCGGAGGGAGAGACAGCAGACGGGCCGACCGGAGGCTGTGCTGTCACTAAGGGCCGTCGGCCTGTCCGTTGAGGCCATCGCTCAAGAACTCGACTGCAGCATCTGCGTGGTTCAGGCTGCCCTGGATGCCGCCGTCGCCCGGCGCCCGCGCGGATTGGGGCGTGAAGAGCGCTTCCCGTACGAGCTGCACGTCCTTCTCGCTGCCAAGCTCCGCGATCACCCGGAGCTGCGCGACCTGGCCAGAGCGAACATCCGGCGCATGCGCGAAACGCCCAGAGCCCCAATGGCTGAAGGCGGGGTGGACCGGTGGGAGGAGATTCTGGACCTGCCGGTGGATGCGGCGGAGCTTGAGATGCTGCGAGGTGATGAGCTTGGCAGCGACCTCCGGCAAATGAGCCCCTTCGCCGGCGCCCTCGGCAAGGACGAACGCGAAATTGCGTTGAAGAAGGCGCAGCTAACGAGCGGACCGTAGCCAGACCAGGGATCAAGTGTCAGCCGGGTTCACCTTAGTGCTCCTCGCGGTTGCTTCTTACAGCGCAGCGAGGTTCGAGGGATAGCTCAGAGCAGGCTAATCCCTACCCCTCAGCCGTCAGTCCCAGCCCGGGAAGTTCGTCCACGATCCGGTTGGTTTCAAGACTGAGCCTGACAATCCTGCCAATAAGGTCGATGATGTAGCGCGGCTCCTTGTGCTCCCGAGACCAGTCATTCGGGTCGTTGACGATGCCGGATGCCTTGTCCGTCTTGACCTGGTAACGCTCCAGGATCCAGTCCAGGGCCGACCTCGAACCGAGCTTGTAGCGGTGGACCTCTTCAGGGATGCCTTCCAAGGTTATGCGCGAGTTGTAGATGATCCGGGTTTTGTCCCAAGATCCGGCCTTCCCTGCGTACCTGATCTTCGTGACGGCGTATTTGGCGAAGTCGTCCTGGCTAACGGCAAGGGCGGTCGTGGCCTCCTCTATAGGGTAAGGTTCCAGCGATTCGTAGCCGATGTGAAGATCAGACAGGGCCTGACCGGCGTTCACGAAGGCGCGGAACCGCTCTGGGCCAGGAACCTGCGGGATGCGCGGCAGCGTCTTCTTCAGGTCCGCGGCGAATGTTGTTCGGTACTCCACGGAGTGCAGGAGCCCGTAAACGTAGTGGAAGATGTCATCCTTTGTGACGCTCTCGCCGTAGGCGGCGCGATAGGCAGCGAGGGCGCTGTCCGTGATGTTGTCGGTCCGCTGCATCTGACCGTCACCGGTATCAAATAAGGTTCCGGCAACCGCTGGGGAATAGATGTATCGAGGAAAGAACTGCCCTGCGTCCATGAAATAACCGACATCGGGTAGGGCGTCCACTGCCATCAAGGAGAATGGGGTCCGAGGCGTGCCCGAAACGACGTAGAGACCAAAGTTTTCCGTCGTGGGCATGGGGTAAACCGACTGCAACTGGTACACCATGTCATTGAGTTGACGAGAGAAATGTACGCGCTGCCGGTTGAAAGGTCGATAGGAGGCATCTCGGTATCCGTCGAGTTTGGCCGAGTAGGTGATGCCTCGCTGGAGTTGAGACTTGTCTGCCCGGTTCCAGCTCAGCTTCGTTGGATCCGTATTGATAAAGCTATCCACGGGCTGACCTGCACCGTCCTTGGCGTAGCGCTCAACCTCGGAGTTGTAGAAGGCGACCATTGACTCCACATTTCTGCGAAGCTTCTCCTCCGACGCGTTGTAGACCCAAGCATCACGGTTAGTTTTGAGTCCACCCGTGTGCAAGGCGAAGATGCCTTGGCCACCTTCATGTTTGGCACTAATAGGCGGGAAGGTTTCAAAGTTCGCGCTCCGCTGGTTTATCCAGTCTCCGTTAGACGCAGGCGTTAGAACTTCCCAGGGGATGCTGTCCATGCTGGCCGCTTCCACGATTGAAAGCTTTTCAGAGCGGCTCAGGTAGTCCCCAATATCTCTGTAGCGCAGATTGCAGGTGTTTACGGCGCCAGGCTTCTTCACCAACAGGAGAATGGCGGCGGTGGTTTTGCTCCCCACACCGAAAACGTTGTCCTTCTCTTTCCGGCGTTGCTCGCCTGAAAGCCCTGCGTTACCACGGAGGTTGTAGACATAGATGCAGTGAAACTCTGAACTGAGCGTTTTTCGCAGCCCGTCGGCGGTGTTCCCGTCGATATAGCCCCCGTTTGTAATGAAGCACAGGACTCCGCCGTCTGCGGAGTTGAGGATGCGGTTGGAACCCCATCGAATTGCCCGAATATAGGAGTCGTAAAGAGAGTTCTTGTTCGTTGCCGTAGAGCGCTCCGCGTAGGTGTTTCGGATCGACTCGTCCAGGGTGGGATATTTGAGGTTTGCGTTATTGTCGTTGCCGCTGGACTGGCCCACGGAGTAAGGCGGGTTTCCGATAATGACACGAATGTCGAGGGCGTTCTGGGCCACAACACGCGAGTTGTTGGTCGTGAAGACGAAGTCGTCTAGGGTGTCGCCGGCTTCGGTCATCTGAAAGGTGTCAGTCAGGACGATTCCGTCGAATGGCAGATATGGCACCTCATCTGGCTCTTTACCTTGTTCGGTCGCCTGTTGCTCCATGAGGCCGTGAAGGGTGGCTTCGATGTTGATCGCGGCGATGTAGTACGCCATGAGCAGCAGTTCGTTGGCGTGCAGCTCCGAGGTGTACTTGCGCAGAAGGTCCGCTGGCTTGATCCTGCCGGACTGTAGTAGCCGGACGATGAAGGTTCCAGTGCCGGTGAAAGGGTCCAGGACGTGGACACCCTCATCGCTGATGGAGGCACCGAAATGCTCTCCTAGGATGTCATCGACCGCGCGGATGATGAAGTCCACCACCTCCACCGGGGTGTAAACGATACCCAGGGATTCCGCGGTGCGGGGGAAGGCAAGTTTGAAGAACTTCTCATAGAGCTCGGTGACGATCTTCTGCTTACCTTCAGCATTGGTAATGCCTTCGGCTCGGACCCGGACGGACCGGTAGAACGATTCCAGGCTCGCGACCTCTGAGTCCAAGTTGTACTTCTCAAGGATGTCGACCATGGAGTCCATAACCTGGGAAACCGGGTTGTTGGCCGCGAAAGAATAGCCCTCAAAGAGGGCCTCGAACACCGGCTTGGTAATCAGGTGCTGGGAGAGCATGTCGATGGCGTCCGACTCGGAGATGGAGTCATTCAGGTTCCCGCGCAGACCCTGCAGGAAGACACTGAATTCCTCCCGCGGCCGCTGGTCCTCACCGTCCAATATGGATTTGATCCGGAGCACGTGCCGGTCAGCGATCTCCTTGACGTCCTTGGCCCAGGATTCCCAGTAGCGGCGGTCACCGACTTTCCGGACCATGCGGGCGAAGATGGCGTTTCGCCACTGGTCCGCGGCGGCCATGTGGAACAGAGCTTGTGTGCCGGTTCCGTTGTTGTCGGCATCACCGGGTCCAACAGGTCCGCCCCCGAACGGGTCTGCCACCGTGATGACGTCGATCTTGTTGTTGATGTTCCGGTTGAGTTCAAGCTTGTTGATCATCGCGTCAAACCGGTCATCGTGCGCGCGGAGGGCCTGCAGGACGTCCCAAACAACCTTGTACTTCTTGTTGTCGTTGAGTGCTGTCTCGGGGTCCTGGCTGGCAGGCACCGCGATGGGCAAAATGATGTAGCCGTGCTCTTTGTTTGTCTCGGTCGACGTGCGCATGACTCGGCCGACGGACTGGACGACGTCGACCTGGGAGTTCCGCGGGTTTAGAAACAGGACTGCGTCCAGGGACGGGACATCGACGCCCTCGGACAGGCACCGGGCGTTGGTCAGAATCCGGCATGTGTCGATGCCGTCGGCCGCGACAGTGTCGCCGGCCTTGAGCCAGTCCAGCTTGGCAGACCGCTCCAGGACGTTGAACGTACCGTCCACGTGCTCGGCTTCCAGCATCAAGCTGGGGGCGGCCTCCTTCTCGGCCCGGTTGACCAGCAACTGCCGTCCAACCAGTTCGAAGTCAGCAGCCAGCTTCTTGGACTCTTTGATGTTCCGGGCGAAGGCGACGGCGCGGCGCATCGGCGAGGGGTCGGTGATGTCCAGGCGTTCGCCGTTGACACCGCGTTTTGCGAGTCCGTTCCAGCAGCCGACGATCCGGGCGGCGTCGTCCAGGTTCAAGTCGCCGTTCTCCTCAAACAGGCCCTGGAAGGACTTGCTAACTGCTTCCTCATCAACCGCCAGGACAAGGACCTTGTAGTCGGCAAGGTGGCCCATCTCCACGGCCTTGCCGAACCCCAGGTGGTGGAACTCGGGGCCATAGACGGCTTCGTCGTCCATGGAGTACATCTTGACGTCGTCCTGGCCGGCCTTTGCCTTGGCTTCCTGAACGTAGATCCGTGGAGTGGCCGTCATGTAGAGCCGCTTGCCGGATTCGATGTAGGTGTTGTCGTGGACCCGGACGAACGCGGAGTCGTTATGGTCTGACTCGGTGATACCGGTGGTGCGGTGAGCCTCGTCGCAGACGATGAGGTCGAATTCCGGCAAGCCGGCCTTCTGGGCCTGGTGGATCACGTTGATGGACTGGTAGGTGGAGAACACCACCGTGATGGCTTCCTGCCCGGTGCTGATCCTTGCCCGGTTCAGGAGCTTTGCCGGGTCCGTGGTGGCCGGGAACGCCAGATCGTGGACGCTGACATCCTCGTGCTCTTTCCGGCCCACCTTGGTGTCGGAGCAGACCGCCAGCGGACGCAGCGGAACAGAGGCCTGGGCGGTCCATTCGTTCAGAGTCTGCTGTAGCAGTGCGATGGAGGGGACCAGGAAAAGGACGGAGCCGCCGATGGGGACGATCTCCTCGACCATCTTCAGCGAGGTGTAGGTCTTGCCGGTGCCGCAGGCCATGATGAGCCGGCCGCGGTCACTTTCGGTGAAGCCCTTCTTCACATCCTCAATGGCTTCGCGCTGATATTTGCGCGGCTCCTTGCCACCGAGCTGCTTCATCTGCTCGGGAGCATCAATACTGAACTCAGACCAGTCAATCGTGGAATCCGCCAGGTCAGCGAACCGGAGCCGTGTCATCGGCTTGGACTGGCCCTCTAGCGCGTCTTCCGCGTGCTTTGACCATTTGTCGGTAGTGGAAACCACCATGCCATATGAAAACTCGGCCTTGCCGACGGCCGTAAAAAACGAATCGATCTGCTTCTTGTCCAGCGTCCGGGCAGGATCGTAGAACTTGCACTGGATCCCGGTCAGCTCGCCCGTGTAGCGGTCCTTAGCGACCAGGTCGATGCCGGTGTCCACGTGCCCGTTCCGGCCCGGCCACTCACTCCAGAG
Source organism: Pseudarthrobacter sp. 05T312 (assembly GCF_056396685.1). NCBI lineage: Bacteria > Bacillati > Actinomycetota > Actinomycetes > Micrococcales > Micrococcaceae > Pseudarthrobacter > Pseudarthrobacter sp. 05T312. The sequence continues at coordinate 564,324 of NZ_JBFTLY010000001.1, read as the reverse complement.
CCAGACGTCCGAGAACTGGTCGGCGTACTTGGGCTCCACCTCCAGGTACCGCTTCATCAGGTGCTCGAACTTCGTGCCCTTGTCGTGCTGGTCAGTGGCGGAGAAATACAACCGGTCGAGGACATCTTCGAAGCTTGCGGAACCCATAGGAAGTATCTTGCCTTACCGTTGGCGATGGGCAGCAAACGACCCAGTCCGCAATCAGAATCTGATATGTGAGGATCCGAGTGATTTCGCCGCAAGATACTTCTGGACGACTTCTTAATGCGGGCGCGTGGGGGTTAGAAGCGAATTCCGATGGCAACTATGGTGACCAAAGTGCCTGTTTACTTAGCAAAGGCTAGGGCTGGGCCGGCTGCTTGAACGCGACCGCATTCCACGCCGCCGTACTCACCGCGCACGTAATAGGAGATATACGTGTCGGCCGCTACTCGCCACATAGAGGTGCCGTTCTGGTTGTTGTAGACGGCCGCTTCCTTAAGGGTGAAGGGCAAGACCCCGCGGGCCGGCACCTGACCATACGGCGTCTCAGTGAGTGGTGAGTCCGTCTCTGGGGTCGGAACCTCCCCGGTGTAAGCGAGCATAAGGGCGCGGCTCAGTGTTACGGGCACTTCGCCTCGGTTCTCAAATACACCGAAAAAGATCACCCCGACGCCGTCCATGATGCTGCTGAAGTGCGTAGGCTCGCGGGTTGCCGAGGTTAGCCTCATGGTCACAAGGCCTTCGGGAGGGCATGAGTCGAACGTCGGGCCCGGCGTCGGCGTCGGCGTTGTGCGGGTTGGCGCAGCTCCGCCAGGAGCAGGACTCGAAGCCGTCGGGGCGGGAGCCTGAGCAGTGGGAATACTGGGCGGCACTGAGGCCTTAATTGCTGCTGGTGTGCCCACTGGCTTTGAAGGAGTCGGCGACTCCTGCGTTGGAGATGGTGCGACCTTAATCGTGGGTGCAGCGTGAACTGTCGGAGTCGCTGATGGTGCGGGGCGATAGGCGGATGTCTTTTCTGGAAGGACAATGGGTACAACGAAAACGCCAGCCGCAACGATCGCCATCGCGAAGAGCGCGGCGATCAGCCAGTCGGCGCGCGGCTACCACAAACCCCTCATGCACGGATCATATGTTGACCCGCAGGAGATGCCCCGGTTGTTACATGGGCGCGAGGGGAACCGTGTTCGCGGCGAGGCGATCAAAGCCTCACCGACCCACCACGCCGCTCTTATTTATAGGAAGCCAGGTACTGCTGGACGACGTCCTCTTTGATGCGGCCGCGCGGGTTCACCTCAACACCGTTCGAAGCTGCCCAGGCTCGGACGGCCTTAGTGTCGGCGGCCGGCGGAAGATGGCGAACGGTAGCCGCCTTCCCGGCCTTCTCCTTGCGCGCCGCCTGCGCATAGCGGGTCAGCACGCCTCGAAGTGCGGCGGCGTTCTGACCTGCCAAGTCAATCTCGTAGTCGGTGCCATCCAATGCAAAGCGGAGTGTCTCGGTCGCCTCGGATCCATCGAGGTCGTCAATCAGTTCAATCACGGTGCGTGTAGCCATCCGAAGATCGTAACGAGAACGCGCCCTCACAAAATGGTGCAACGCGGGCGAAGGCGTCTGTGATCTAGGCCACCGATAGTGCCGCTTTTGAGGTCTTTCAAAACCGATCCGTTCCGCGAGCCTGTTCCACCTACCCCTGTGTCATTTTCCATACTCGCGTGCACAGCGGGCAGCCTGCTTTCGAGGTTGTGCAGGCGGGTGTTGAGCACTGGTTTTTCCGTACTCCTCTGCACTAGGGTCGTTTTTGCTTACTACTCCTCTGCACGCCGAGGGAGGTGTCGGAGTGGATGCGGAATCGGCGCCGATTCGTGAGCCGGGAACGTTGACGATGCCGGATGTTCTCTGGGATCGGACGAAGTCGGTTTCGGCCGTGATCGGGCCCTTGGCTGCGCGCACGGTTGTTGGCAGGGCAGCGGTTGATGCTGCGGCCGCGGCGTTGGGCGTATCGCGACGCCAGGTGTACCTGCTGATCAGACGCCATCGCGGTGGTTCTGGGTTGCTGACGGATTTGACTCCTGGCCGTTCCTCCGGAGGGAAAGGAACTCCTCGGCTGTCGGAGGAGGTCGAGGAGCTTGTCCGGGTGATGGTGCGGAAGCAGTTCCTGACTCGGCAGAAGCGGACTTTGGCGGCGGTGTATCGGGATATTGCTGCGGCGTGCCGCGCACGGCAGCTTCCTGTTCCGGCCCGAAACACGGTGGAACGGCGCATCCGGGCGTTGAATCCAGTTGAGGTAGGTCGGCGCAGGGGAGGGCCCGATGCGGTGCGGCCGTTGCAGGCTGCTGGGGACGAGGTGCCGGTCGTCGGCACCATTTTGGAGCGGGTGCAGGTCGACCACACGGTCATCGACGTGATCGTGGTGGACGAGCGGGAGCGGCGACCGATTGGTAGGCCGTATTTGACTGTAGCGATTGATGTTTACAGTCGGTGCATCATCGGCATGGTTGTGACGCTGGAGGCGCCTTCGGCGGTGTCGGTCGGGCTGTGCCTGGCGCATGCCGGGACTGACAAAAGGCCATGGCTTGAAAGTTTGGGTAGTGAGGCGGGGTGGCCTATGAGCGGGAAGCCGAGACTGCTTTACCTGGATAATGCCAGCGAATTCAAGAGCGAGGCGCTCCGGCGAGGATGCGATCAGCACGGTATCGAACTGGCCTACCGTCCGATGGGCCGGCCTCATTATGGCGGGATCGTGGAACGCCTGATCGGCACCGCGATGAAGCAGATTCACGAACTTCCCGGGACCACCTTTTCCAACCCCAGGGAACGGGGCCGTTATGACTCGGACCGGAAGGCGGCGTTGACCCTGCGTGAGCTGGAGAAATGGATGACCCTTGCCGTCACCAACTACCACGGCACCATTCACAGCACGCTGGGGCAGACGCCGGCTGGACGATGGGCAGAAGGGGTGGAGGCGACGCGGCGGCCGCCGGTTGCCACGAACCCGACAGCGTTCCTGGTCGATTTCCTTCCCGTCGTGCGACGTACCCTGACGAGGACGGGTTTCGTCATCGACCATGTCCACTATTTCTCCAATGCGCTGAAACCGTGGATCAGCCGGCGCGAGACGCTCGGGCCATTCCTCATCCGCCGGGATCCCAGGGACATCAGCAGAATCTGGGTGTTGGAACCGGAGGGGGCTCACTATGTGGAGGTTCCTTACAGGACGATGGCTAACCCGTCGGTGAGCCTGTGGGAGCACCGGCACGCCGTGGCGCGGCTACACGAGCGCGGCGTAGCGCAAGTGGATGAGGCGGCATTGTTCCGCACCATCGAGCAAATGCGGGAGATCGCAAGAACTGCCTCGAAGACTACCAAGCGCATGCGTCGCGACGCCGAGCGCCGCAATGCAGCGACGACGCGGCGTTCGAAGACACCGTCCCCATTGCTCCCGCCGGAAGCCCTTGCTGAGCAGGCACCGGACACGGCCATCGATGCGGCCCGGGTGCCGCTATTCGATCAGATCGAACAGTGGTGACGATGCCCGAGTACGAGGCACCGGAGTTGTCTCACCTCCACCCGAGTGTGCGGGACACGGCACGGTTGCCTGCGAACGAGCGGGTTGAACTGATCCGGGCCGACCGGTGGATCGGCTACCCGCGCGCGGTGGAAGCGGTGGCCCGCCTGGAGTCCCTGCTGTCCTGGCCGGACAAACAGCGGATGCCGAACCTGTTGCTGATCGGGCCGACAAACAACGGCAAATCGATGATCGTGGAAAAGTTCCGCCGGGGACACCAGCCAGTGGCCGAGGCAGAGCGGGAAAACATTCCGGTGCTGTGCGTGCAGATGCCTTCTGAGCCTTCCGTGCTGCGCTTCTACATCGCGCTCCTGGCGGCGCTTGGGGCACCGCTTCAACCACGGCGGCGCCTGGCTGACGTGGAGCAGATTTCGCTGAAACTGCTGCGCTTAACGGGAGTGCGCATGCTCGTCATCGACGAGCTGCACAATGTCCTCGCAGGGCAAGGCAACAGCCGCCGGGAGTTCCTCAATCTCCTGCGGTTCCTGGGCAACGAGCTGCGCATCCCGATCGTCGGCGTCGGAACCCGGGAGGCATATCTTGCGGTTCGTTCCGATGATCAGCTGGAGAACCGGTTTGAACCCATCGTCCTTCCCTTGTGGAACACGGGTGCGGACACTCTGTCGTTGTTGGCCAGCTTCACGGCCGCCCTGCTCCTGCAGCGCCCCTCGGACATCGCTACCGCCGATATGGCGCAGTATTTGCTCGCCCGAAGTGAGGGAACCATTGGCGAACTCGCCCGGCTCCTGACGACCGCAGCGATCGCCGCCGTGGAAAGCGGTGAAGAGCGCATCAATCGGCGCACCCTGGTCATGGCTGACTATGCAGGACCCGCAGAACGGCGCCGCTTGTTCGAACGCGAACTGATGTGAGGCCGCCGGAGCGCTGGCCCCTTCATCCGGCACCTGCAGCAACGGAATCTTTGTCCTCCTGGCTGCGGCGGACGGCGAGCAGCTATGGCATGTACTCCCACCAGTTGCTCGAACACGGACTCGGTCACCGGGAACTCAGCGACGCTGAGCTGGATCTGAACCCGCCATCGCACCTGCTCGACGAGCTCGCCAAACGTACGGGCCTTGAGCAGCGCCGCGTGAGCGCCATGACCATGGCCGGCTGGGTGCCATGGCTCTTCGACTCCCTCACCCCTGCACCCGACACCTACGAAACTTACGTGCACCAGCTCTCGGTACTCCTGCCAGCGGCGCGGCGCCAAATCTACACACCGCGGAAGTGGCAGCCATGGCTCGCGGAAACCCGGGTGCTGCGGGGATGCCGCGAATGCCTGGAGTCCGGCCCGACGATACTGCTCTTCTGGCAATTGCCGCTCATGGCAAGCTGCCCGGCACACCGGCGCCGGCTCGAAACCTATGAGGGACACCCTGCCGACTACATCAGATGGGCAGCACCCGCCCATGACCAGCGCGAGCTCCCGAAGTCATCGGCCCTGATGGACCGGCGCACCTGGCAGGCCATAACAACAGGATCCGTGGACCTACCCCGCCGCTCGGTTCACGCCGGAGTCTGGTTCCGGCTGCTGAGGACCCTGCTGGATGAACTCAGCACGCCCCAGGGACGGTACGGCCGGCAGCTGGAGGACGTGCGCCGGGTCTGGGAGCACTGCGGCCACCCGTTCCGAGCCGGGCTGCACTCATGGCAACCGTTCGAGACCCTCCACTGGGCCAGGCAGCAGCAACTTCTGGAAGCAGCAGCCGCCGCGATGGAAATGATCGAGGACGGCACTCTGACCGCCATCGGTACCTCCGCGCACCTCCTGCTCCCCGAGCCGAAGGCACGGATCAGCGATGGAACTCCGCCGCGATCATTGACAGGCGCCGCAGGCGTGCAGAAGCAGCCGACAATGGACGAGCTCTGGAACCAGGTGACGGCTACTCGGGACGCGTGCATCGCAGCAGCCAGAACGGATCCCGTGGTCGCGAGGCACCTCTTCGACTTCGCACGCTACGGGTGCCGCAGTGAAGAATCCGCCCGCGGTCTTCGGGACACCTTCGCCGAGCTTCAGATACCCCTCGGCTTTTTGTCACAAACAGAAGGGGATAGACCCTTTGCCTGACGTAGAATAAGTAACGCGTTAAGTGACATATTTCGACTTCGAACGGGATTTAGATCCTGCTGTCACTTAAACGAACGTATAAGTGACCGGGGGAGTGGGCCATGCTGGTTGGGTACATACGGGTCTCGAAGGCGGACGGCTCCCAGACCACCGACCTGCAGCGCGACGCTCTCCTGGCCGCCGACATCGACGCCGGCTCGCTCTACGAAGACCTAGCCTCCGGAAAGACAGACGACCGGCCCCAGCTCGCGGCATGCCTCAAAGCATTGCGGCACGGGGACACACTCGTTGTCTGGAAGCTCGACCGGCTCGGACGGGACCTGCGGCACCTGGTCAACATCGTCCACGACCTGACCGAACGCGGCATCGGACTCAAGGTCCTCACCGGGCAGGGCGCCGCCATCGACACCACCACAGCCTCCGGAAAACTCGTCTTCGGAATCTTCGCGGCCCTCGCAGAATTCGAACGCGAACTTATCTCCGAACGAACCCTTGCCGGCCTGGCCTCAGCCCGGGCCCGTGGCCGCAACGGTGGCCGACCCTACAAAATGAGCCCTGCGAAGCTCCGTCTGGCCATGGCATCCATGGGCAAGCCCGGAACCAAAGTCAGCGAACTTTGTACCGAGCTCGGCATCACCCGCCAGACCCTTTACAGACATGTCTCACCCACAGGAGAACTGCGCCCCGCCGGTGAAAAGCTACTTAAATCGAAGTGACCGCCGGGCGGTGCCTTTATGCGTGGACACCAATCAGACCGGACTCGTCTGATGCAGATGGTTGCAGTAGTCCCCCCGTCAGCGTGCAAATCACCGTGCGGGCCTTGCGTACATAGCCCAAACCAGTAACCACGCGAACATGATGGATGCCTTTGTCAGCACGGCGATCGACCGGCTTGCGGGCCACTGGCGCGTTCTCTTTCGGGGGCATCGTTGGTCCTGCTCCACGGCGATGTGGCTAAGGGACGAGGTGATTGCCCGGGCGCCCGGAACAGGCTGAGGCTTTGACCCATAAAGTTGGCTTCCGGCCAGCTCACCTCAGACGTGTCCTCTTTAACGGGGCCTTTCGTCTTCGGCGTCGTTGCGTTCGCTGACACGGTTCGAGCGAAGGAAGTACACCCCCAAGGCTGCAGCAAAGATCGCAAACGCGATCTTTAAACCGCCCAGGACGAAATTGGATTGTGAGATGTCAAAAATTCCATATATGAGACTTGCCAAGGCCATGATTAGACTTGCGACTGCAAAAAACCTGTTCGTGGGTAGCATCTAAGACTCCTTGCAGCCGCGCAGCCGATCGCTATTTGAACCTAACCGCTGCTTCCTATTGAAAGCATCAGTCGTCGTTGCCCCGAGCATACGTTGGAGAGCGCCCAACCGTCGACGGTCAAATAGGGACGAGTGTAGTCGAGCAGGCGCGCCCATTAAACAGTGGCGCACCCGTCCTGCACGGCGTCCGTTGAACGATCCTCAATGGGACGAACCTGACAACCTCTCAGTCGGCCCCGCTGTAAGGAGAGAACGTCGGTGTGTAGAAGCCGCGTCCCCTTGGTGTCGGAAAGTACGCCTTCCCCTTCTCGATCAAATAAGACCAGGTGTCACCGTCCACGAACGACGGAGCAGCGGGGAGGAACGGAGGGCGATTGTCTGGACCCAATGCGTGTGGATCCTTCTCGGGGAAGTCAGACTCCGGAAAGAGGTAGTTCTGCATCGGACATTCGATCCCGGCTTCCGTGATTGCCCACTCTTCATTGACTAATTGATAGAGGGCCCCCTTCAATGTTCCTCCGGTTGAGTCTGACCGACTTGAGGCAAGAGCCAGCTTAAGGCCGCGAGTGAACTCCTTTAGTGCAAGAGCAAAATTAAGGGCGTTCGAGAATTCCCAGTATCCCGCAGCTTTCAGTTTTTGCCTCAGTTCAGCGTCAACATCTTCAGCTGACTTATCCGCATTCCAGTCACACACGATGACTGGAGTACCTATATCGCCTGGGCGCTTCTCGACTGGGACAGAAACTTCGAGGGCGACTTCGCCTTCTCGCCGGCCCGGCCACCGACCATCGTTGTACTGAACGTATTGGAACTTCACGAACGGGCCCTGCAACGTGGGCGCGGCCCGGACCACGATCCCGCCACCCACTGCCCCGACGCGGTTCGCCTCGGCTAACGCTTGGCTGATGGTCCTGTGTGAGACGTCGTCCTCGACTGCGTCCACCACCGCTTCCTGTAGTGAGGCTTCGTCTTTCTTCCTCTTCATGAGTATCGACTCAAGGTCATCAAGCCTGTGGGCGAGGTCCCCGGTGCTTTCCTCGACTGCCGCACGGACCTGGTCAGAGACCCCCTGCCCAGCAGCTTCTACAACCCTTCTGGTGAAGCGAGGTTCGGCAAGGAACAACACAGCGGCGAGCAGCATGGATGTTCCGACATTGACGAGGATCGACTGCCAAACCGACGTCCACCCCCAATCCAGCGCTTCCGCAAAGATTGCCAACAAAAGCATGGCCGACCCACCGAGAAGGAAAGAAGAAAGGTAGCCCCAATGAGGGCGGCGGTGATGTTCATTAGACGCTGACACTGCCCAAATATATCTGGTGCTTGAAAATGACAACGAAAAAGCAAAGGCCTCGTTGATTCCGTGGTCTCACCATTAGTAAGTAAGGCCACACCCGCACCGTGAGCACCGGTGGGCCAAGAGACCACCGGATACGATGTGTCCCAATAGCCATCGGCTTATGGGAAAAGATGCACCGTTTCATTGATTGGTGCCCCTGGTTCAGATGTGGTGGCCAGTAACCGGAGGCCGGCGGCCGCGGGGCTGCCCGCGTCCGCCGTGTACATCAGGATCCGGTGCCCGGACTCGTCCGGCTGGGCCAGGACCTCGAAGTTCAGCTCCAGGGTGCCCACTTCGGGGTGGTGCATCATTTTCATTCCGGACATGCAGTTCTGCACGGGGTGCTTGGCCCAAAGCTTCGCAAACTCCGGGCTTTTCAGTGTCAATTCCCCGACCAGGGCTGTCAGCTCCTGGTCGTTGGGTGCGGCTCCTGCCAGCAGCCGGAGAGAGGACACTGCCCGGGCGGCTTCTTCCGGCCAGTTCAGATAAAGGGCCCGGGTGTGCTCATCCAGGAACAACAACTTCGTCAGGTTGGGCCGCTCCGCCGGGTCGTGAGGGGTATCAAAGGCCAGATGCCCGGCGACCAGCTTGTGCCCGAGGCTGTTCCAGGCCAGCACCTCACTTCGCCGGCCCAGGACGACGGCCGGGGTCGTTCCCATCGAGTCGATCAGCCGTACCGTCCCGGACCGGGCACGATCAGGCCGTGAGACAGCGCGGCGCTTGCTCTTGGCGACCGGCCTGGCCAGGTTGAACAGGTGGCGCCGTTCATCCGTATTCAGGTTCAGCGCCCGGGCAATCGCGTCAATCACCCCCTCGGAAGCGTTGGTGCTCAGACCCTGCTCGAGGCGGGTGTAGTAGGTGTTGCTGACCCCGGCAAGCATCGCCAGCTCTTCGCGGCGCAGCCCGGGGACCCGGCGGACACCGTAATTCCGCAGCCCCACGTCCTCGGGCTGCAGCGACGCCCGCCGGACACGCAGAAATTCCCCCAGCTCACTTCCATCGCTCATCCCCCCAGTCTGCCCGGGCGGACACGTAATTGTCCTGTCCCTGCCAGTGCTACCCACAAGGTGGTGTGGCTGACTTCCCCCAACCCACGCAAGCTGAAACCGACAACCTCTCTCTTTAGACCACATCACCCTTGAAGGAATACGCGTGACAACATCGAATGACGTGGACCGCCCCCAGACGGAGGTCCTGGCCCCGGCCGTGCCGGGCATGACCGGCAGGCAACGGCTGACCCTTATCATCCTGCTCACCGCCAGCTTCACCCTGGCCGTTGACTTCTCCATTCTGAACGTCGCCCTGCCCACCATTGGTGCGGACGTTGGATTCAGCCTCGAACACCTGCAATGGATCGCCACGTCCTTCGCCCTGTGCGCGGCCGGGCTCACGCTGCTCTTCGGCCGGGTCGCTGACCTGGCTGGCCGACGACGCATGTTCATCATCGGCATGGCCCTGCTCGGCTCCGGTTCCCTCCTCGGCGGTATCGCCTCCGAACCGATCCTTTTGATCATTGCCCGTGTCGCCCAGGGCGTAGCCACCGCCATCGTCGTACCGGCAGCCCTGTCACTGCTGTTCTCATCCTTCCCGGAAGGGAAGCTCCGGGAAAAAGCACTGGGCCTGAACGGCGCACTCATGGCCGCAGGTTTCACCACCGGCGCGATCCTCGGCGGACTGCTCACCGACCTGCTCAGCTGGCGATGGGCGTTCCTGATCAACGTCCCCGTCGCGGCCGCCGTGCTGGTCCTCGCCCCGATCGTTCTCGCCGAAAGCCGGCCGGCCGAAAAGACCCGGCTGGATGTTCCCGGGGCCGTCACGGTCACCCTGGGCCTGCTCGCCCTCGTCTTCGGACTCACCCACGCGGCCGAATCCTCCTGGACCGATCCCACCACCTTGGGAGCCTTCACCGCCGCCGCCATCCTGCTGGCCGCGTTCGTCGCCGTCGAGCGCCGTGCGGCCGCTCCCTTGGTGCCGCTGGCTATCCTCAAACGCTCCACCGTGGCGTGGGGCAACATCGCCGGGATCCTTGCGTTCGTTACCGAAACCTCCCTGGTCTTCCTGCTCACCCTGTACCTGCAGCAGGTCCTCGACTACACACCCCTCGGCGCCGGGCTCGCCTTCGCTGTCCTGGGCCTGGGCACCGTCCTTGGCGGCATCCTCGGGCCGAAGGTCATCGGCGCTGTCGGCAACAAACGCGCCATCGTGTATGGGTTCATCTTCCAGGCCATCGCCACCGCTTCGCTCGTCCTGCTCAGTAACGACCCGGCAGCCATCATCCTGCTGCTGATCGCCACGTTCATTGGCGGCGTCGCGAACCTCGTCGTCATTGTCGGGTTCATGGTCACCGCCACCACAGGGCTGCCCGATGAAGAGGCCGGGCTCGCCACCGGTCTGGCGACCATGAGCCAGCAAATCGGGATCACCATGGGCATCCCGGTCATGAGCGCCATCTTCACCGCCCAGCTCGTGGCTCTCGGATCAACCGACGCCCCTGCAGTCCTCACCGGAGTCACCCTAGCTATCTGGGTCAACGCTGCACTCTGCCTGACAACAGCCCTGACCGTGGCCTTCTTCCTGCATTCAACAACAACAGAGAATGCTTCAGCCCCCTAATCGGCCACCTTCATAAGGGCCCAGGGGCATGCCGCTTCAAAATGAGCGGCATGCCCCCTTCTGATTACCTGTCCCCCCGCACTGTGCGCCCGAGCCCGGTAGAGGATCCTTCACCGGGCCGCGCCTTGGCCCTGTCCACGGTCCGGCGCCGATGAGGGTTTCGTGGGCTGCTTGCTGGCCTGCCTTGCGTCATAGGCTGTGGGAATGAGTGTCAGCGCAGCGCATGCAACTGTCTTCTACGAAGAGATCCTCAAGAACGGTGAGGTGTGGGCGATCCGCGATGCAGGTGGCCTCCCGGCCCCGCTCAACGGGGATGGTGATCGCAGCATGCCTTTCTGGTCCCTTCGGAGCAGAGCAGAGCGCGTTATCGCGAATGTCCCCGACTACAGGGACTTCGAACCGATGGCCATCCGCTTGGACGCGTGGCGCACCCGCTGGATCGACGGCCTCGAGGGTGACGGGATTCTCGTGGGCCTCAATTGGACCGGTGCTCGGGCGACAGGTTATGACTTCAGACCAGCGGAAGTGCGCACCCGACTTGGCGCTATCGAGAACAAGGAATGAACGTGGACAACGAGCCGAGGCACCGGGTGGACCCTGCCGGCCGTTCTCCACTCCACTACGCTGCGCTGGAAGACGATGCCGAGGCAATAGCACGGTTGCTAGCCGCGGGATCGTCGCCTGAAGTTGTGGACCGCCAGGGCTTCACGCCGCTTCATCTCGCAGCGCAGGAATTCGCCCCTGCGGCGGCTGCCTCTCTGATCGATGCAGGAGCAAAGGTCGACGCGGAGAACGTCTTCGGCAACACATCACTTTGGATCGCCGTATTTAATTCCAAAGGTCGGGGTGAGCTGATCGGACTGCTCCGTGCCCACGGCGCTGACCCGCTGCACGTCAACGCAAGCGGGCAGACGCCGGTCGGCCTAGCAAGGCTCATTGGCAACTACGACGTAGCGCAGTACTTCCAGGACATACCCGGATAGCAGCCTGGCGGCATTCCTGACAGCCCCTCCTCATTGGCACGCTGACGGATCGGCCTACGGGCACACGACCGCACTACTCCTCGCTGACGCCAGACCGCTGACGGTTTGGTTCACTACCTTCCCGGCTATTGGAACTTGACCTGAGCAAGCGTCGAAAATTGCCTGTCGATATTTCAGCTTCAGGGTTAGCCTTAGCCGTGGCTCGCGTCGATCCATATCGAAGCGCAACCAAGCGCATAAAAAGACTAGGTGACGGCCGGAAACTGTTCCTTTTCATGGGACTATAGACGGATCGGGGGGATCGTTGACGTGACGGGAAGACCGAGGAAACTCACGACCAGCAGGACCACGTGGCAGGCCATGTACTCGATGTTCGGGCCGATGGCCATCGCTAACTTCACGATGCTCCTCGTCCTCATCGTTTACGTGATCTTCCAGCCCAAGGCCAGCGATCCGAGCACATACTGGGCTATCGGGCTGATGGCAGTTCTCATGCTGCTGGCCGGCGTCCTGATGCTGAAGGGACTGTTCCGGTTCAGGCTGGTCCATAGGTCGCACAAAGAAGACCGGCAGCGCATTGCTGCGGGACTTCCGTTGGAACCAGAACGAGACGACGACTAAACGTGTTCCGTGCCTTTCTACTCTCGACCAGGCTCACGTGCCGATGACGGCGCCATGCAATCAGAGCATGCGCGGAAGACGATCCCTAAAGGCACGGCCCCGCGTTTCTTCACCGAGTCCATGCCCGGATAATTGAGGCATGCAACGTGCGAGGGTTCATGTCATGGGGGCAAGCGGTAGCGGAACGACCACGCTCGGTCGGGCTCTGGCTGATTATTGGTCCGTTCCTCACGCCGACGCCGATGACTATTTCTGGTTGCCCACCGTACCGCCGTACGTCGAGAAGCGTCCCGAGAACGCCCGGCTGGCCCTGATGCGCGAAGTCTTCGTTCCTCGGGAGAGCTGGGTCCTGTCCGGCTCCGTGATGGGCTGGGGAGAGAGCGTCGTGGCCGAGTGCGATGCTGTGGTTTTCTTGACGCTTGATGCCCGGGAGCGGCTGGGACGCCTCGAAGCCCGCGAGGAGCAGCGCCGGGCCGGCCGAGACTTCGACCAGGCGGCGTGGTCCGAATTCTTGATTTGGGCAAAAGGCTACGACGACCCGGCATTCGGTGGCAGAAGCCGTGCAGCTCATGAAGCGTGGCTTGTTCAACTAGACGTGCCCGTTCTGCGCCTCAGCAGCGCCATGTCGGTAGTGGAACTCCGCGATTCCGTCCTGAATTGGGATCCTTCGTAGATACAGGAAGACTCGGCCGCCGCATGCCGATCCCTCACCGGACGCTGCTCCCTCCAAAAGAGAAAGGCTAAGCAAATTCAACATCAAACCCCTCGAACAGCAGCGCGTCTCGAATAAAATCTCGCAGCTGATCTGACTCATGCGCCTTCCCAGCTGCCTTCGCAGCCGCGCTGCCCCGAAAATAGATGACTATGCTCATGGTAGGAGCAAGCATCTCTGAATCAATCTCATACTGACGGCCCCGAAAAATCACAGATAGACCCACGCGAGCAATACGAAGTTCACCGTCTTTAGACGCAACTACATTTGGTCCTCTTGCCTCAAAATCAGTACTCATCTAGAACCTCAAACGTACTCATGCGGAAACATCACGCTATTTCTCCAAGGATGGGATTCCGAGGTGCGCGCAGATCTCGGGTCCGCCAGGGATGACGGCAACGCTGTTGTCGACGACGCACGCTGTCAGCTGCGGGACGTAGTGGCCGATCAGTTTGTTCCGCCCGGCGGCCCCTCCGAGTGGATTGCCGTACTTATCGCTCGGAATTCCGTTGGCGCGTGACTTTTTTGGGTCGGCCGTGGGCGCGGTTTGGACGAAACCGGGCGGGATGAGATCGTCAGTGATCCCCTGGGGGTTCATCGATCCCATGTCCCAGAGCCGGCCACATTGGTTAATGGGGTCCGTGATCTGTTGCATTCCTGCGTTCGGGTCATCGGGGTTCGGGTTATTCTTCGCGTCAAAGCCTGCCATCATGATCCCCGTGCCGAGGTACGGGGGCATGACCACTTTAGGGTTTGCTTTGACGGGGTAGGTGGTGGTGATGTCGGCGCGGTAATAGCAGCGGATGTCGCGTTTGTCGTTGACCGGGGCAATAGCCGTGTAGACCCCGGCGGCGGTGGTCCCGGCCAAAGCTGTGCCGGCAACAGCAATCACCACGGGAAGGGCAAGCCACTTGCGTGACCGCTTCGGTTTGCGGCGGGCTTCCTGGACCAGCAGGTTCCGGACGTGCTCTTTGGTTTCTCTCGGGTACGTGACCTCGGTCAGGTTCATGACAGCCTCGCTTCAACGATCGTGGTGTCCAAGTGGTCGACGGGCACTGTGGTTTGGTTCATCTGGGCCAGCTTGGCCCTTGCACGGTGCAGCCTGGATTTCACTGTCCCGGCCCGTACACCGAGGGTCTTGGCTGCGTCGTCCTGGTTGATCCCGTTCATCAGGCACAGGATCACGACGTCCCGTTCCCCGTCGTGCAATCCCGCGGTTGTGTCGAGCAGCGCGCGGACTTCACGTTCCGCGTCCACCCTGGATGTCACTGCTTCGGCATGGTCTGCCTCATGTTCGCCATGCCGGGGGTCCGAATGCGGCAGCCTGGTCAGGAAATCGGCATACCGCCCCGATGCTCTTGCCCGGTTGCGGTCTGCGTTCGTCGCAACCCCGAGCAGCCACGGGAGGAGGCTGTCCCTCTGCGGTTTGAGCTTGTGGCGTTGCCGCCACGCCTCCAGGAAGGTGATCGAGACGAGTTCTTCGGCGTCATGCCAGGACCCGCAGCGGGAGAGTACGTAACGGAAGACCGCATCGGCATGCCTGTTGAACAGGACACCGAAAGCGTCAGCGTCGCCAACGGCGCACGCATGCCACAGGTCTTCATCGGTCTCCTCCATATGCCTCATACCTTGTAGTGTCCGCAGGACCGGAAAAGGTTCCAGGCCCATCAAACAATTTCCACCTCGATGGATGGCTCGGAGATCCGTCAGCAGCTAAACCGAGGAATCAACTCCGCTGTCCAGCCTCCGTTGATAGATCCGCCGGCGTGTACCGGCTTAGACGGTGTCTCGTATTGAAGTCATGGTCAGATGCTGTCATGGATTGCGCCTTGCAGGACCGTCCCGGCAAGGGAACCCCAAAGGGAACACCTTCGCTGGGAATTAGCTGGCACGGAGCTACCAGCTCTCCAAAATAATGCGAGCATCGGCGAGCAGGTCACACTGAATCTTGTCGCGTTGTTCGGGGAGTTCTTCCCAAAAATCTCTGTCGGCAAGTAGGGGATTCAGTATCGTGGGCTGGCCAAGGGCGAACCAAGCGAGGCCGAGGATGAGAGTGGCCCCAGTGTATGGATCAAGGGTTCCGTCAACGATTCGTTGTAGCCAGTGTCGGACCAACACGCGGCGGGCAAGGCTGTCATCCTCAAGAGGTTTGCCCAATTCGTCTCGCACCTGGAACCACAAATCGTGGAGTCCGCGTGGATCGTTCCGGGGGTATCCGGCCAATTCGCGGAGCGCCGGAGAATCGTAACCGTCCACAAGTAAATCTGCCGCAATGCCGGGATATTGTTCACAGGCAACCAAACCAACCTGGTCGCGAAGAAACAGCAGACGTACACTCTCGATTTCCTCGCCACTCATAGGTAGACCATAGTTGCCTTCCCGCCCAGCGCTTCACCCGACAGTGGCGTCCCGGTCACCGATCCTTGAACGGGAACTGCTGGTCTTCCGTTCGGATATTGGCATTACGCCGGCGGACGGCCCTTGATTTCTGGGATCAAGTCTTGGTGGCCGTGACGGTCAAGGTAGCTCTTCAGGTATCGAATGTGTGACTGCAGGACGGGACGGTGGACATATTCAATCAGTACTCGACGCTCTCGCTCGTCGTCTCCCCGGGCCCGGCAGAGATCTGCGATGTCGAGTGACCCGGCTGGGCCGAGGCCCAATGGGAGCGGACCGACCTCGTCAAAGCTGTCCAGGATGCTGAGCGCGTCGGGAAAGGAATCAAGCCACGGTAGCCCGACCTGGAGCAGCGCAGTGTCGGCATTCCCTGACGCCTTGGGGTCGTCGAGCTTCCACCAGCTATCACGCGCATCCTGCCCGCTGATCAGTTGACCGATGGTCCACCTTAGATGGCAGTCGTAGTCATTGATCCACGGACTTCGAGGTGTGTGAGTACGGGTCATTTCCGGCACATGCACCCCGAAGTCGAGCCGGAACGACCCATAGAGACGCTCGCGCAAGCCGGGGACCTCCGTCCATGCGGGTGGTTCCTTTGGCGCCATCCAGAAGTAGACCACATGAACGAGACCATCGCTGGCGAGACGGTTGAAGCAGTGCCGACGCTTCTTGAACCCGGCCGCCTTCAAAAGCGGAGCTTGGTTGTCAACGATTGCGCGCATTCGCTGAGATTCAGGAGTCAAATCCGTCACCGGCCAAATCTATCGCCAGTCCACGCCCAGACCTGCCCGCGGAAAGCTGTTGAGCGTGTCCTTTTGAGGATCCTTGACCGGACGCAGCGGCGACCCCTGAGTGGCCGGCCATGGGGCGATGTGCTCTGCGTTCACGGAGTCAAGTGCCCCGATTGCGAGCAGGAGGCGATTCTGTTGCGCCTGTCATGCAGCCGCCGGAGCGAGTTACTGCTCGTGGTCCTGATCTGTTGGTTGTTCGAGGGTGGACTCCCGCTTGCGCCGCCGGATTTCCTTCACTGCCAGACCGGACTGGGCAAACCAGCCGACGCCCAAGAGGATGGCTAAAATACCCGACCACCGTCCCGACCAACCGAACAGACCTATAGCAAGCCAGCCTATTCCGAATGCAATCCAGAAGTTCTTTATCGACCTGAGATCTCCGGTTGAGCGCTTCGGAAAGCGCACTGACGTCCTTATCCTGGCAAGCAGCCTCTCCCACATGGGGCATCCTTCGGTCCATGGGTCTTTATGCACATTCTGTTCGTGAGCATACGACGCGCGAAGACTCTTGTCGTTAGTTCAACGCCCGATCAGCACTGGAGTACGTTTGTGCGGTGCCCCGTTGTGGATCCTCTACAGGGCGCCGGCGAGGATATTCTCCCGCTAGGGCTGGACCTTCACACCGTCGTTGAGCCGGGGACGGTGGGAGCGGCGGGTAAGACCACGTGCCCATAACGCGATCATTAGTCCGACGGTGGCGCCCCCGCCAGCAAGGGACCAGGGTGAGGACCATGACCCTTCCGGTGTGGGAATCGCGAAAGCCGCCGCAATGGTGGCGATACCCACGAGAACTTCCACGGCGATTTGCAGCGGCCTGACTGGATGCTCGGGGTAGGCGAGGCGGATGAAGGGAATAACCGGGAGCAGGAACAGGCCCAGGCTGGGGAACGGGTAAATCACATTGAAAGTGAAGATCGCGACACCGAGCACGAGAAGGCCCAAAAACTTGAGAACCTGGAGCACCCGGAGTGGGTTCTCCGGCGTCCATTGACTTAGCAGCAGCCCCCAAGCTGGCAGGCCAAGCAGCCAGCCGCCGGCCCAGAAACCCAGGTTCAGCACTGCTAAGACGGCGAGCAGGGCTCCGGGGAGCAGGAACGCCACGGTCTGTCGCGGCGATGGAAGCGTTCTGAGCGGGCCGAAGATGCAGGCTCCGATGAGCAGGTAAGCAGTGGTGTACCCGGGAAGCAGCTGGATCGGGGGCACCTGCGATAGGCCTAACAGGAGTAGTCCTATCGCGACGACCATGACGCACACTGCGACGAACGTCCAGGGGCGGCGGGCAGGAGTGGGTTTTACATCCCCCAATGTCATGAAACGCACTCTACCGCCTTCGACGGCACCCGGGAGTCGGTCGCTTATCGGATGCAATGGCGCCCGCTGAAGGATCCCTGAGCGGACACATTTTGCCTTCTCATTGCAACCCGCTAGAGGTCCCTTAGCGATTCGTGGCCTATGCTGGCAAAACTGTCGAACTTTGGCTGGGGGCAGATGTGAAGAAGCGATGTCGACTTTTCCGCGTGGCCGCAAGCGTCACCTGCCTGCGTTGCCCGATGTCTGTGATTCGTGAAGAGTGCTGTCGTTGACCAGGGTTCTGATCGTTTCCTATATCGTCATCGTGACTTATGCCGTCGGCTATTCAGGGCAATTCAGACTTCCCATGATCGTTCGTCCGGGTACGCCCATTCACAGATTCTTGGGGAAGGTGAACCTTGTCCTCCACGGATGCGCTATAGCGATAGCACTCGCCTTTCCGCCTCTAACGGACTTCCAGGGCCTAGCAATCCTGTCGTACCTTTCCGCGCTTTTCGTGGCGGCTTCACTTGCTGTCTACCGCTGGCGCCCCCTTAGCCTCTACGTGATCGTGCTTCGCCCCCAAGGGAAACGAGGGAAGCCAAAGGCGGAACAGTCACGCACCCCCTGGCCGTACGTATGGCTATGCTGCGCAGGCTACATCCTGATGCTGATCTACATCCAGACCATCTTCGGACGCTACTGGTAAATGTAAAAGCTAGGTCTTTCCAGGGCGAAACAGCCACGATAAGGGATCCCTCAGCGGGCGCCTGAAGGGCAGCCCTTCATTCTGGCCCTGCGACCAGGCGTTGGCCCAGATGTTCATTCAGGTTGAGCAGCTCCTGGAAGGGCACAGCCTTTCTTGCCGCCTTCGCTATGTTGCGACCTTCCGCCGTAAAGAGGAACGGGTACACGCTGATACCTTCATCGAGGGACAGTGCAGAGACTTCCGCTTCCCATCCTGGCCAGCGAAACTCTTGGTAGAAATCCGCGATTCCGTTGTTCAGCAGCCACTCGATGAATGCCGTGTGGCCGACTCCCAGGGGCATCCACTCCAACGTGTCGGGACCCCAGTAGCAAACTTCGCCGACTTCGGCGGAAAGATCATCGTGGTTGATGGCGAACACTCCACCCAGGACGTCATACCCGACGACGAGGTGACCCGGGGGTGCTGCGCGATGGTCGGGGTCACCGAGAGCGTTCACGGTCGCGAGATCCTCGATTCCCTCAGCGCCGGCGCCAAGTATGCGTACCCATCCGTGGTCGAGGACGAGAGCCCCGCAGTTCGATGCGATGGCACCAAGCGTCGACGCTGCCGTCACCTGTAGGCGGTAGAGCACATTCCTTCTGGCGGTGTCATCCGCTGGCAGCACTCTGACCTCGACGGCCGCCTCGGACAAGAGCGCCCTCAGCCGCGGCCACGCGGGGGCGTCGACGTGGAGAAGCTCATCCGCAGATCGTATTGAAGTCATGGTCAGATGCTGTCATGGATTGCGCCTGGCAGGACGGGCCGGCAAGGGATCGGTCTACGGGCACCCGAGGACGCCTGCTTTCAGGACGTCACTGCTGAGCCTGTCGGCCTCTTGTTATCAGGACTTTCCCTGACTAGCGATTTGACTGAGGGTCCTTGGTCCGCATAAACAGCAGTACCAAGCAGAGGATGAGCGGAAGGGCCGGCGCGTAAATAAGCTCAAAGCGTCCTGTGATTAGCACGAGGATGAGCACGACGAGACTGGCCGCAGCAACCAAAGTTGCGGCGATGCGAAGAGGCTTGGATTTCATTAGAAGCATCCATTCGTTATTGAGTCCGCTCCGGCGCGGGCGATTCTGCACCCTTTTATCGCCAAGGCAGTCCCGTCCGCCACCAAATGTTATCGGGGGCGACCATATTCCGATGCCGAATTTTATACCGCCTTCGATTACGTGCAACCAACGAGAAAGCAACGCCGGCCATCCAAACAGGGCAAGACCCCACGCACTAGGTGTACAAGTCACTTCCATGATGGGTTGCGGTGCCCCGTTGGCGGATCCTTCACCGGGCGCTACTCCACCTTGGACGAGTCTTCACTTCGCCCGGCCGGTTCCTCTTCGTGACAGAGCAATCAATCGATAGGCATGCCCGCCCAATTATGCGGTGTCCATTCCACTGGGTAACCGAACTCTTCCATTGCGAGGAGAATCGATCCGGCATCTTCTGAAGGCCAGAAGACCCACCACACGGTGGGGTCCGTAGTGACGATCTCGATTTCCCGAAAGATCCCAAACGGGTTCTTTCGCTTGGCGAAAACCTCTTTAACCTCGTGACGCGGTATTGTCCACGGACCTAGCCGAAACAACCGCATGAGTCCGCGGCCGTGAAACTCCAGTTGCTCGGGAGTGACCACAAAACGAATCCAGGGAGGACCCGCCTTGACCCGATAGTTGCTGTATGCGCCGCCAGCGAACTCGCGCCGTAGCGTCGGAATAAAGTTGCTGCCATCGGTGTCCTCCACGAGTGTCAGCCTAGGGCCCAAGACAGACGGGAGATAGCTAGGCACTTCTGATGTTTGGAAATATCCACTTGGCGTCGGGCCACGGCCAGCCGGGGAGCCGCCGCTTGCACGCGTCCGGTGAGGGATCCTTGTCGAACACGGAAGGGCCGTTGGCCGCACCAAGGAAACCCGGACGCTCAGTTTGGTGTGTGATCCGAAAGGACTGCAGATCTTTCAGGATCCTCTGCCGATGGCTCTAATGTGGCTGCGTCGTGGGCAGCTTCGGAACGCCTGCGCCTTCTGCCGACCAGGATCAGCGCGGCGGCCCCTACGAGGATGGCCGCCGCCACGGTGCCGACGATGACGGGAAGGTCGGACATGATGCCGTTCCCCGTGGTGTCTGAGCTGGCCTGAGCCGAGGGCTCTGTTGCTTTTGCCTCAGCCTCAGCCTGAGCAGCTTGGGCCTTGACAGCCGCCAGCGCGGGGATGCCCAGGTCCTGGGCCGGGAAGACCGTCACGGACATATCGGCGGTGTTGGTGACCAGGACGGACCCGTTGGGAGCGACGGCGAGATGCCCGGGGTTCCGGGCCGTCGGCTGGCTGCGGCGGACACTTGTTTCACCTGGTGCGATGACGTTGAGGCTGCTGGCCTCGGAAAGAACATAGGCAGTGCTGTCCGGGCCGACAGCGATTTCCTTTGGTCCGCCCGGGACGGGGACCCGGTAGGAGACGGCTGAGTCTCCGGGCTTGATCACTGCGACGTCGTTTGAGGTGATGTTGGTGACGTAGACGGCGCCGTCCGGGCCTACCGCGATCCCGTGCGGAGCGCCGGCGCTGTCAGGTGTCTTCCTGACATCAATAGTGCGTGAAACCGTCCCGGCGCCCGGGGCGATGACCGAGACGGTCCCGCTGCCCTGGTTGGTCACGTAGGCGGTGCCGTCCTGGGCTACGGCTACTTCTTTGGGGTTGTTGCCGACGGTGACCTCGCGGGCCGGTGCGTCGGCTCCCGGCGGGATGATTGACACTGTCCCCAGTTCCGGGTTGGGAACAAAAACAGTGCCGTCGGCCGCGGCGGATATGAGGTGGGCGCCGGGACTGAGCGGAATGGTGCGCGCCACGGCAGAGGAGCCCTTGGGTATGACCGTCAGTTTTTCCTGCGGCAGGTCGCCCAAGGTCGGTCCCTCTACAAACAGGGTGCCGTCCGCAGACAATGCCATTCCCTTCGGGTTGACGCCTGTCATGAGCGGCTTGGTCGACGTGCTCGCGCCCGCGGGAAGAACGTGAACTCCTCCGGTATCGCCAATGTAAGCAGTGCCCTCGGCGTCGACGACAACGCCGAGAGGGAATTGGCCAACATAAACCAAATCCCCGGATGCCATCGACGGGGCAGCACCAATCAACAGGATGCTGCCAGCGACAGCCACAGATATGCCCGCGGTGAACCGCATGCACCTACCCCCAAACCTTGCAAGAAAAAGACCTTCGAAGAGCATACTGCCGTCGATCTATCCCCGAAGGCGAAAGATCGCCTTGTCAGTTGGTCCATTCGGCAGCTGCGGGATAAGCAGCGACCTCTTTCATCCGCATGACGGTAACGCATCGGGAGATGATGAGCGCGTTCAGCCCGAGCGCGCTGATCTCGACTCCACTGGACGACTTTGTCGTCATATAGAGGACGATCAGGATGGATGCCGCGGCCGTCAGGACGATGGCGGCGATCAGAGGTGCCCTGGCCGTGGAGAGCCGGGCAATGATGTTCCAGATCCCTACTCCGACGTAGGCGAGGGCAAGCACGCAGAAGACAGCGATGATCGCGACGGCACGGCTCATGGCATCGCCGGGGATGTAGCCCCCGGACCTGGCGACGGTATCCATCACCCGGATGAGCGCGGAGATGTTGGTATAGGCGTAGAAGCCGGACATGAGGCCCAGGAACACGGAACTGCACCCTAGGACGAGCCGCCACCTCCGCGACTTCTCAGCGTCGAGCGGGGAGAGGATTTCTACCTCGGGACCTGGTTCAGAAAGCCACGGCCGCCGGTGGGAAGACTGCTGGTCATAGCTCATACGGGCGCGCGCTCCTTCTAGCATGCAGGAGCGCTCCTTGACGGCCCCCAAACAAGCAGAGCTTATACGGCACCGAACCAACTCGGGACATCAGTGAAGCTGGGCCTTGTCCTCCGCAAGGAAAACCTCTTTGCGGGAGGCTGTGCAGACGACTTTGGACCTTCTGTGCAGCCGACTTCGGTGACTGACAAAGGGGTCCGCTTACGAACACACAGTCGCAGTGCAGATGACTTCTGACATTCAGTGCAGACGACTTCTGAAAATGACACCCTGTCAGACCCCCCAAGTACTCTCAGAACAGTCTCAGAATCTGACCCTCATTTGGGGTTGTGTTTTGCGAGACGCATCTCAAACAGAACCAGCTGGGCGAACTGAGAGAGGCAGATACGTATGGTGACCATTGGCTACGCGAGAGTCAGCACGGCGAGTCAGTCGCTGCAGGCGCAGGAATCCCATCTACGTGCCTCCGGTTGCGAGGTAATCTACGCGGACGTCATGACCGGATCGGCCGCGTCGAGGCCTGAGTGGGACGCCTGCAGAAAAGCGCTCCGGCCCGGCGATACCCTGGCCATCACCCGATTGGACCGAATGGGGCGCAGCATCAAGCACCTGCTTGAAGTGGCCGAGTCCCTGCAGGAAAAGGGCGTTACGCTGCGAGTCCTCGAGCAAGCGATCGACACGTCAACGCCGCAAGGCACGCTCACACTTCACCTGCTTAGTGCCCTGGCACAATTCGAGCTGAGCCAGGTATCGGAGCGGACCCGGAGCGCCCTTGCCGGGCGGGCCCGCGGACGGAACGGCGGTCGGCCTAAGGCCCTATCCCCCAAGGCCTTGCAAAGGGCTCAGGAACTGTACGATTCCAAGCAAATGACGGTCAAAGAGGTGGCTAGGGCTGTCGGCGTCAGCGAGGCCACCATCTACCGGTCCATAACGACGGAGGCCGAGCGTCGAAAGGCAGTGGCTCCCACTCGACATTAGTTCCGGCCGCGGCGCCTACGGAGCCACTTCCCAGAATCCCCTAGAGTCATAAAGTTTTCGGTAGCAATAATCATGACCAGTTCCAAGAAGGACAAGCCGATGACGGTCCCCGTCAATCCTGCCACCAGCTTTTGGTGGGCATTCCAATCCAAGAACTTTCGGCAGGTATTTCCCGACGGGACCTTGTGGGCACCCCTTAGAGGCGCCCAGGGCCAGCGCGTCGCCTCTTGGGAGACGCTCCACGATGTAAGGCCAGGAGACATCGTCCTGAATTTCAAGAGCCCGGCAGTTCAGGGCGTCAGCCTCGTGGCCACCCTTCCGACGCCTTCATATCCGCCTGTTCGCGGGTACAGGGAGCCAGCCGACACGAACGGCATCCTGATACTCACCGATCCCCTCTCCGAAGTTTGGATACCGCGGGAGGACGCCTATACGATCCTGCCACCAGGCGAAGGCCCGGTGACAGTGAAAGGAGGCTCCAACAACGGCTACCTATACCCGATTGACCGTTACGCCGCCCTGAAACTGCTGACTCAGGCAGGGCTGGAAATCGACGATGGCGGGGACATGCAGCTGGACGGGGCGTGGCCTCCGGCGCCATACCTCGGCGGTCCAAGCGACAAGTTGACCCTCTCCGCCGTCCGGACCGAGCAGCGCTATCTGCGGAACCAACAACTACAGCTCCGGGGCAGCTCGTGCTCTCTCTGCGGGCACTCCTATCCGGACGAGTTCTTGGTCGCCGCACATATCAAACCCCGTTCGAAGTGCTCCGAGAGGGAGCGCATGGACACTCGCAACGTGTGCATGCTGGCTTGTCTCTTCGGTTGCGATGCGCTTTTCGAGCACGGCTACCTCACCGTCCGTGCAAACGGAACCATCGGGACCGGCAAAACGGTGGAACACGGACAGGTTCGGCACTACCTCGGAAACCTCCTCGGACGCATCTGCCTCGCTCATGACGAACGTTCGCGGGACTACTTCGCCTGGCATCGGGGATACCACCTGGACGGCGTGGCTGACCAGCTCTAATCACGTGTTGGCAGTCCGGGTTACCTCGAAGGAACTTGAGACAACAATTTGAACCGGGTTGCTGAGACAACTTTGACCGCAAGAGCGGGAGACAGAAGGCGCAAGGATCCTGGCGTTATTACCTATAGTTCGTGAGACATTTCAGGTGTCGTTTTTGAAGCCGACTGCACCGGATGTCATTAAGTCGCCTACACAGCCCCTGACCTTTAGACGAAGCTCGCAGTAGCCGGTGGTCCGGGATACCCCGTGCAGTTCAGCCAATTCAGTCTGCGAATGACCCTGACGTTACTGCAGCGCTTTACCAACCTTCCCCCTCCGCAAGACTGAGACTCCCCTCGGACTTCGTGCGGGTTATCCTGACCGACTAGCAGACCGGGCAGCGGGTGCCTTTCAGTTCGCCGCCCTCGTCCGGCCTGTCAGTGCGGCAGGGGGAACCTTGCGCGGGGGCGGCCCGTTCATTTATCTCGTGATGGCCAACGCCGCTTCCATGCTCAGGACCACGAATCACCGGAATTGAGCCGAAACCGTAAGCTAACGTCATGACCGCGTGGAGCTTTCTTGTCCAGGACCGATCTTGGCGAACAATAGTGATCCCCTGGGGCACAAACTTCAACTCACGTTTGCGAAGTGTCGTCGCGGACGCGCCCCCTGAAATAGCTAATCCGGCAATCCCTTCGGAACTTGATAGATACCGGATCACGAACGATGGTTCGCTTAGCCTCCTGGACTCGCGTCAGGTCGAGTCGAACGGTCTGTTGCCCTTCCACATCTGCGCCACGGCGTTCCGAAGTTGGGCTCCCGCCGAGGAGGAACTCCTCGACTACCAGCGGCAGTGGATAACGCATCCCGAGGACACCTTGGAATTTCGGCTAGTCGATAATTACCTTTACGCTCTCATCTGCGTTTACCAATTCAATCTGGCGAACCTCTCTCTGGTTGACGAGTCGAGCGACTTCTTATTGCTTCAAGGTGCCCAGTCGAGCCTTCAGAGGGTCCGTGGCCTACTCCAGCAGGCGATCCCATTCGAGGCGTCCCTAAGGGATGACCTCAACGGCTTTCCTTGCCCGACCGAGCAGGTTCGAAACGCCGTCGAGCGTGCCACCGCCACCCACGCCGCAAAGATACCAATATCGCCCTTATCGCCCTTTGCTCGACTGCATCAACCTGCATATCCTCTGCATCGACCTGCATCTCCTCTGGATGATTAAGTCCTATTCGGTGCAGTGGTCGTAGGCCGTCAGGGAGCGTTCTTGGAGGTTCGCTGGAGCCCATGTGTGAGGGACGCCAGGCGCATCTACCCATCATGTAGTCCGGTAAGGTGCCAAGGAAACGAATCATTGGGG
The DNA here is from genome assembly GCF_056396685.1 of Pseudarthrobacter sp. 05T312. Classification (NCBI taxonomy): domain Bacteria; kingdom Bacillati; phylum Actinomycetota; class Actinomycetes; order Micrococcales; family Micrococcaceae; genus Pseudarthrobacter; species Pseudarthrobacter sp. 05T312. The sequence continues at coordinate 538,812 of NZ_JBFTLY010000001.1, read as the reverse complement.
GAATGATGGAACTGATCCGACGTGTGCTGTTCGCTGGGGTCCTCGTTGTGGCACTCACCGGCTGTACCTACACAGACCAGGTGGAAACCCAGGAGAGCCGGCCGGTGGAAGCGTCTACGGCCGCCACTACTCCCCCGGCGGTGTCCTCCGCGATGCAAGGCGAGTTCCAGCCCCTGGCTGCCGCTACCACTGGCACGGCCGTACTGGAGGTCAACGAGTCCGGAGCAGTTCTGCAGCTCGACGACATGGCAACCGAACCCGGCAAGGACCTTCGAGTCATGCTGAGCCCAGGGACTCTTACCGACAGCGCAGGAGGGCCGGAATTGTCATCGACAAGAATGATTGAGATTGGCCCGTTCCGAACCGGCGCCACCCAGCGTTTCGTGATGGATTCCCCAATGTGGTCTGCCATTAAGGAGCCAGTGCGGAGCGTTCTCATCTACGACTACGCCGCCAAGTCCGCACGCGGAGTCGCAGTCCTCTGTGACCGGAAGTGAAGGCTCCGGCTGGTGCCGCGGCGAACCCTGCTCAGAGGCGGCGCCCGTGGACAGTGGCCGCGGTCTGCGTCGTGGTCAATGCCATAGCCTTCCTATTGTTCGGATTGCGGCCCGCGTCACTGATCGAGTTGCTGCCCGGCTATGTGACGGCATACCTGCTGGTCGGTGTCTGCATCTTCGTTCCGCTGGGGAAGCTGCCGTCGCTGCGGCAGTCCATGGCGTTCCTGCTGCCCGGCGCCGTGCTCGCTCCCTTGGCATTACTGAACCTGGGCTTCTGGGCCGGAGGCTGGTTGCTTGGCCTGCCGGCGTGGGGGCTGCTGCTGAGCCGGTGGACGCCTGAGAAACCCCTCCAGCGCGTCCAGCTGCTGAAGTTCCTGGGCCTGCTCGTGTTGGGCCTGGTGATCTTCACGTTCAACGCCATCTACCCGTTCCCGAGCCTGGGTCTCTTCCTGTTGCCGGTCATTCCCCTCGTCCGGCTCGCCTACCCTGGACGCCGACTGCAGGCGGCAGCGGAGCTTCTCGTGGCCATAGCCACTGTCTGGATTGCCTTCGCCATTCCAACCCCTGAAGGCACTTGGTCCTCGCCCTGGACGTACGCCGGCGGGGCCGCGACAGTGGGTTTGATGATCTCGTATTGGGCCCGCGGAGTCGCCAAGCCGTCACCAAAGCCGCAGTTTGGTAACGGGGCTGTCGTCTAGGCCCTGAGCTCTTGTCGCCCTGATGCGCCGGGCGGAAACTTGCCCTACCGAGTTATGAAGTCAGCTCAACGGTAGTCACCCAGAGCCGGGGCACCATGACCAACGCTGACCTTAACCCAGCTTCCAATCTTCCGCTGGTGCGTCCGGCCTTTCTTCAGGCAGTCCCGTCATGAGCACGGCCCAGACGGTGGCGCTGATCTTCGTTGTTGCCTTCGTGTGGGTCGGCCTGACCCTGATTGTTCTCCTGACGCTGCGCCGGCGAAGAAAAGGGTCGTCAGTTGTTGCCACGGCTCCCCCGTCCCCGGAGCTCACCAGCTACCGGCCGCACAGGCCGCAGCGGACTATCCCGCCCGTAACAGGTCAAAACCCGGCGCCCCGCCGGCGGCTGAGGCTGCAGAGAATCCCCCGTCCGCACCAGCATTAGGAAGCAATCATGGATACCGGGACGATCCTCAGCTACACGCCCGGCTACATTGCCGCAATGGGCGGAGTCTTCGTCCTCTACTTGCCGGTCATTGTTTCACTCATCGCCCTGCTCATCGCCGTCGGCGTTCTGCAGTTGGTGCTTCTGCCGTTCATCGCGCTGGTCAAGAGGCTCCGACACCGGCCCGCGCAGGACATGGACGCCTCCTGGTTCCTTGACCGCGGGAGGTAGCCGACCCCTTCCGGGGACCGCTGAGCCCGACCTGCGGCCCGTGCAATTCAGGCGCATACCAGGGGCATTTACCGGTACACAGGCGGCACCGGTTGTGGAATCATGCGGGCATGGGACTTCCCGAGGACCAGGACAGACCGTTGGAGCGTCACTGTGCCCTGGCGCAGGACCCCGATGAGGTGGAACGGCAACAGGCATACAGACGCCGGCTGATTGAGTTCGTCCAGACCGCCCAGGCCCGCGGCATCCATCCCCTGCCCCTGGAGACTTACAGCGGCCACCGGAGGTACCGCACTTCGGTCTTCGGCTGGGTCCTGTTTCCCGACACAGGTCTTGCCGTCGCTACGGACGCCGAACTGTACCGGCTGCATTTGGAGGGCGGATTGACCAGGAGTAAAGCGCCTGTTCGTGAGGAGTGGATCCGCAGCTCCTACTGGCTCGGCTGGTCCTCCAGATGGGTCACGCTCAACGAGATGCTTGTCGACGCCGTCGCCAGGGGCACAAGCCAACGCCTGCCCTAGACACGGGATGACGAAATGGCGGCGGTTCCGCTATGAATACGCACATAGGCTTGCGCACACATTGCTAAGCATGCTTATGATGGGGCCAGTCGGATGGGGATCCGGTGCGAAGGGGAATCGAAAAGGGTGCGCTCAGCGAACGGGGCGCACCCTTTCCCGTGTCCGGGGACCGAACCTGGGCTCGGCACGCTGAGGGCCCGTAGGGCTGCTCCTCTTTACTCGCACGTCGCCTGGGGACCATACCTTCGGCGAACGACAAGCAACGGACGGGACGAGCGATGAACACCGATGAGATGACCGATAGGACCGTGGACGGCACTGCCCTGTGGCAGGGCCAAGAGGTCCGGGTCTATGCCGGGGGCCGAGACCTGGGCACCGGCGTCGTCGATGATTTGACCGTTGACGGATCCATCGTCTGGGTTGTCTTCGGTGGAGCCGAGCCGCGGCGCATGTTCCTTGAGGAGGACGCGGCCCGGTACGCCGTCCTCCCGCCCACGTCGATTCGCTAGGACAGCCGGCAGCGGACAAGAGGGGCTTTGAGCGCCCGCTAGGCCGGTGACTCCTCCGCGTCCTCAAGCAGCCACGCCATAGCCTTGTCCTCGGACGTGAAGTACCGAATGGGAAATCCGGCCGGCACCAGGGGCAGGCGGAACATGGCGATCACACGGTCGACGGGAGAGGAACCCAACAGCGCCATCCGCGACATGTTCGACGGATCGGGAAAGACCTTTCGGGCCGCCGCGGAGTGGGTCACACCACCGATCTCGACCAACATGGGCAGCCGATTGCCCTGGCCAAGAGTGGAGATGGCGGCGAGGGCGGCGTTGGCTACGTCGATGCCGATGTTCGCCCCCCGCTTCCAGTGCAGGCGAAGGACCCCGCCGGACAACTCCATCGTGCCTTTGCCTTTGATGTCCACCTTGTCCATGCCGTCCCTGTCTATCGAGCCAATCCAGCCTCGACCGTAGCCCATTGGGTTCAACCGGCAGGGCAAAAGCCCTAGCGTAGCCTAGGGTCCAACGACTATTTGGGGGTAGCAGTGTTCAGTCTCAGTCCAGCCTTTGGCATTCTCGGCATCCTGTACGCAGTCTTCACGATCGCGCTGGCGGTGATGGCGGTGTACGCGCTGGTGCTGGTCATCATCTTCCTGCGGCTGCGGATAGCCGAACTGAAGCGGACCGCAAAGACAGAAGGGCCGCAGCCATGAGCAGGGCCTGCGCCTGAATGGCCCAGATCAAGCGGCCGGCCCCGAACCCGGAGTGGGTGTTGATGTACCGCAAGGGCATCCCCGCGCCGAAGATTGCCGCCGGCGCCGGCGTCGCTGAATCCGTGGTCCGCTACCACCTGGCCATCGCAGCCAAGCAGGACAGTGGCCTGCGTCAGGAGCACACGGCGGCCCTGCCAGCGCCGCCGCCGCGGGTGACCGATGCGGGCCGCCGGAACCTGGCGGACGTCCTGGCGTTCTACGAGGCCGAGGGCCGGCTGCCGGTCAATGGCCGGTCACCGCAGGAGTCAGCCCTGGCGGGGTGGCTGGCCCGCCGGCGGCAGGAGCCCACGGAAGGCAGCCTAGCCCCCGTCTATGCCCAGGCCCTGGACGCCATCCCAGGTTGGCGGGACTACCCCACGAAGCGGGACGCGGACGCGGCACGCTGGCAGCAGCGCCTGGCCGAGGTCGCCGCCTGGCTGGCCGCCGGGCACGACTGGCCCCGGCACAACAAGACTGACGACCAGGAGGAGCGCACTCTGGGCGTGTGGCTGCACACCCAGCGCATCGACGCCCGGGCCCGGAAGCTCACCGCGGCCAAGGAGAAGCAGCTGAACGAGGTCTCAGCCCGGCTGAGCAAGCTTTCTACGCCCATCTTGACGAACTCAAGTCCGAGATCGAAGCCGATTGCGACCGCTACTGGCGAGGTAGCGGCGTGAACTGGCGTCCGCTCAAGCCTGTGGCCAAGGCTGTCATCCGGCGCACCGAAGAAACAGGCTCATAGCCGAGGCGCAAAGTAGTGCTCGTGGGGCTTCCTTGATGAGAGTTACGCCGCACACATTGAGGGGACAGGTTCAAAAACACCTTACGGCACGACGACAAGAGAGACAGTATGAGCATTGCAATAACCCAAGGATCGGACTACACCCGGCTCTGCTTCCACGCCATCACCGAATGGCACCTGCCGATGGACGCCTGCATCACCTGCTGGACCGAGGTGGTCCTCATGCTTAGCGAGATAGCCACTCCCGCTGAGATCCTGGCCACACCGCACATATGCACCGGAGCCTGGGATTGCGCCCAGATCCTAGCCAACGAGCTCAGTTTGCACCCCGAGAAGTGGTGAATCCCGGGCACGGGTGGGGGAAGCGGGCACCCCCTACTCGGCTGATGCGGCGGCCTAATCCGGGAGCAAATTGCGCGTGATCGGAGCGCCCTTGACCGATGTGACCGTCGTCGTCTCGATCTCTCCCCGAAGCGCTTTCTGCTTCACGGTGCGCCTGTCGATGCCCAGACGGCGGCCGACCTCTATAGCAGACAGTCCCAGCAGTGGTTCAGGGCGAGGTCGGCCGCTGCGGTATGCGGCGATTCTTGTGCGCTGCGCGGCCAGCTTCTCCTCGCGACTTTCCTCGGGCGCGAGGCCGCTCTTCGGGCCGTATAGATAGTGGGCTGATGAGGCGTTGGCCAAACCCAGGGCGAAGGCAATGTGAGCCCAGGAGGCACCCTCGGCGCGCGCCTCTTCGACCAACGGGCGGAGGAGATGCGTTGCTTCCTGCGCCACGGCCATCGCTGACTGGATGGCGGTCGTTGCCGTCCGGGGCAGGAGCTCGGGATGGGTATCCGGGGATTCAGTGAATTTCTCGGACTCAATAGCTTTTATCAGCTCGAGCACCCGGCCGCCGCTGTCCATGTTGGGTACCATATGCCAGAGTGTACGAGGTTGAGGCGGGGCCTCTAGCAGGCCAGCAGTCGGTCACGTCTCTATTTGCTTGAAGAGCGAGAACTTGCTCCGCATAGGCGCCAAGGGATGGTTCAGTTGCTTCGCAAGCTGGTCCCAGACCACCAATACGTCGTCGGCGATGGCTCTCAGCGCCTCGTGGCTTGTGTCGACTGCGACCGGGGGGACGCCTTCTTGTTTCACGCGGTTACGTGAAAAATGCATCAGTTGGCTGCTTGCAATTTTCCAGTAGCCTAGGAGCTTTTCCTTCGACACCTGTTCGGTTTGCGGTTTCCATGAGACCAGAACGTCCGATGCCGAAAAGTCCCGTTTCGGGCCTGCTGCCTTGATTTGCAGAAACTCAAGGAGCCCTCGTACATGGACAAAAAAGGATTCCAAGCATGCCTGTTGGACAAGCGCCGACAAGTCTCCAGCGTAGATGGCGTCAAGTAACGCATCCACCATGGCAGCCACGCGACCGGCCTCAAGTATCCTCGCCGTACGCTCCGAGGGCAAGGAAACCGCGGCAAGAAATTGCCCCTGCTCCTCCATGAGCAAAATGCTAGCCGCAGTATTAGACCGCGACTACATCACGTCGTCTCGTCCCACGAAGAGTTTATTATTCGTTTGTCTCCAAATCGTGTAGGCGGACCGAAGTTTCGTCCCGCAGGCGGAGTATTTCAGCCGTGAGGAGATACGTCTGGGTGAAACATGCGCGAGCCTCATCCACAGTGATCGAACCGTGAACACCTTTTGAGGCAAGCGCGTTGACTGCTGTCAGCCGCCGGCCCAAAGCATCCAGTCCATGTTGAAACACGTCACTAGTTGTCTTGGAATTCGTGCGATCCATTGCGTACTGCAGGAGACGGTTGACGTATTGGTCATCTCCGAGACGGCGTTTCGTCCCGTCAATGCCTTCCATGGCATCTTCGCGGGCTGGGTAGACAGAGTCCGCCAGCGTCTTGAGTACGCGCCGGCATGACACCAACGCCTGCGAAAGGGCTGCGGGAGTGGCTTCAAAAAGTCGCTGTTCGCTGGCCCGGAATTCCTCGGCTGCCTCTGGGGACATGTCCATTAGCGAGTCCTGCACATAGCGCATGGTTTGCTCAAAGACGTTTGCGTAAGATTGACCTCGCTCGAGCTCAGTCTCCGCGGTCAGTAAATAGTCGAATAGGAATGATTTTGTCCGCTCGAGAATATAGATGCGGGCTAGCCGCGTTTCTTCGAGCATTAGCCGAATCTCTTCGTTGCCCTCCCGCGGGGAAGATTCTAGGGCTTTGATCTTTCGCTCAATATCCGAAACGGAGTGTTCGAGGCCAGCAATAGATCCGCCCCAGATTTGATCCACTCTGATAGATCTCCTGGCTATCTTGGCCTCGGCGGCCTGTTCGAGTTTTGCATGGGCCTCTTCGTACGGAAGCACAGCGCTAAGCGTTTGCACTCGTTCGGGGAACAGCGTTCGCCCAGCTTTCGGGACTTGTAGGTCCTCGGTTTCCATCTGCAGCACAGCGAGGCCGAGAGCATCTTCGCGCAGACTTGCAACTCGCAGACAGAATCGAAGTAGAGAGTTTACGGTTATCCCCTGTTGATCAAACCTGTCGAGGGCCCGTCTCGTGTATTTCAGTGCACGATCTCTAGTCGTCATGGAAGGAGTCTATTGAGACCAGCGCATCACCACGGCAATAGCCCCGGCTCAATCGTCGTAGAGCGGCGAACCTTCCAGCGGACTGGGGCAGTCCATCCAGGTACAACCTTGTGCCCCTGCGGCGGAGACGGCCGGTGCTCGCTAGCTCGACCTGGCCGATGGACCTAAAACGGTGGAGTGCAGAAGCCACTACCCGGGCATAAGGGGTTGCCAAACAGTTAGGCCGCGGTGGCAGCCAGGACTGCCGGAATGGTTGAGGCAGCGGCGGCGAGCCACCCTGCCAGGATGGGCACGGCAAATAGCCCCAGCCATATGGGAGAGGGGATACCCGTGGAACGGAAGAGGCTGTGGGCATCCGATGATTCCAGGTCTTCTGGTCGCTTCGTGTGCACGCTGACCACCTTCGCCCAGTCGCGGACAGCCCCGACAAGCAACGCCAGGCCCAGGCCCACGATGGTCAGTCCCAGTACGTCGGTCGGGGCGAAGTAGACGAGGAGCGCGGCCACCGCCGATGCTCCCAGCGTGATGGCCAGGCCGGCCCAGTTCCTGATGGCCAGCACAGTCAGGAGCAGGACAATGGAGCCCAGCGAGAATGCCGCCGGGGCCCAGCCGGACAGTCCTGCCCAGACCAGGACGCCGCCGACAATGCCGGGAACCGGGTACCCCCAGAAGGTGCACCACACCTCTCCCCGCCTGCCATAACTGCTCGTGACGCCGCTATGGTCGAAGCTCAGTTTGATGCCTGTGACGAACCGGCCGGCCATGATGCCAGCGCAGGCGTGGCCCAGCTCGTGGACCAGGGTGACGAACAGTGCGAAGTACCGCCACACCACGGGCAGGACCGACACCGCCGTTGCCGACAGGAGGACGAGGGTGAACCCCAGGATTCCAAGCTGCGGGGATTCGGCCTGGGTGAAGCCCCCTGCGACTTTGCCCCAGAACGCTCCCAAGGCTGCTTCCACTTACGCGACCATCGCAAGTTCAGCCCGGGGCTCGGTCGTGCCGGCTTTGACCATGCCGTTGTAGGCCTCCCGGAAGAAGTCGAGCCCGGGCTCGTCATCCTCAAAACGCTGTTCGATCGAGGCCTCGATTGAGGGGTAATCCTTCAGAAGGCGCTCCGTCATTTTGTAGAGCCCATCCCACTCGTCGTCATCGTTAATGGAACCAGCGTGGCCAACGCAGTCCCGCAGCAGCGCCATGGCGTTGTGGGGCGACAAGGTGGCTGTCAGCGGCGTATCGGCGAGCATCACGCCATGCTCGGTGTGCAGCGGGTAGCTTGCGGCTTCGACTGCGGGGACCAGGACACGGTGGGCCTCTGCGACGTGGTTGAAGTCTTCGGCGAGGCTGTCCACGCCGGCGTTATATTCGACCGCCGCCTCGGGGAACACGGCCATGAGGGCTTCGATGGTGTCGATCACGCCTTCGATGAGGGGTTCGGGCAGGCCGTCCAGGCTGCGGAAGGAGCCGATGGCCTTCAGGGCGGCGGGGATGGACAGGGAGAGGAAGGTAAGGCTGGGCTGGATCATTTTGAGTTCTCTTTTCGGTGGGTAGTGCGCTGCGTGTTTTCTGTACGGAGTTAATGAGTGCGGCGGCGCGGACTTCTCTCCGCGCGGAGACCAAAAGTGGGCGAAAAATGGTCCTAAATGTGGCGAGTCTCACTCGACTGGGAAGGTTTGGGCTGAGTCACGCGGCAGCCGAGAGGTAGTCCGCGCGCGCATCCAAGGCGGCCTCGCCGGCACTGAGGATGGCAGCGACGCTGTCGCGGGTACCGCGGCCTGCAGGCATCTCGTCAATGTCAGGGGCCAGCTCAGGAAGCTTGACGCTTAGAGCTGCGAGTAGAGCAAGCATCGCGCCCTCCGGCAGCTCCGCTTCTTCGTAGGTGGCGTCCCGTCGAAGGTCGGCGAGGCGGTCCAGAATGTCCCTGGCTCCAAGACGGGTGAAGATTGATGCCAGCCCTGCGTCCATGGCTTGCTCCTTTTTATGCGCTCCTTTGTGGTCCTCTTAGATTAACAATAATCCGTATCGCCGTCTACCCCAAAAAGGAAGTATGCCCTTAGGCGAACGCGGCTCGCAACAGATCCGTGACGTATGCGCGTAAACTGCAAATGTGACCATAGACTTCTCACCACTAGGCAGGGCCGTGGATTCCGGCAGGATCCAAGCCGCCCTGGGGTTCAACCGCGCCAGGCTCAACAAGCTGGTTTCCCACAGCTACGACCGAGGCCTGGGTGCTGCATTGCCGAGGCCGGCGGGGGTGTTGGGCGGATCCCTGGTCTGGGACGTACGAGAGCTGGAACAGGCAGTGCCCGCGATCCTCGCCGCGCAGTCTTCAAGAGACCGGTTCCCGCCACGGATCGAGCGTGAACCGATGAACTTCGATGAGCTGGCGCGACACCGAGAGGACTTTGAAGGCCTCCCCCACATCCTCGGCTTCATGGATGCGGCAATGATCGCCGAGGCTTTCGGTCTGGGCGAGGACGGAGCCCGGTACCCCGGCGAGTGGGCAGCCAGGGGCAAGTTGCTTCCACCCCCAGCCGGGGTCATCGGATCTCGCCGGGTCTGGGATGTCCATGAGGTCAAGGCGCATGAGCCGGCCATCAACCGACACCTGGAACGTCGCCGGGCCCTGGCTGAGAGCAAATAACTAGCCGCGGACGACGAGCAATGATCCTACAAACGTATCCGTGGCACTTCAGGCGCTAGCAGCAGACGTTCCGGACACCGCCTAGACTTCAGCGTGTGAACAAGGTCGCAGTCGATGACCCCGAGGAAATGCGATACAGCCAGTGGATCCTCAGCCTCTTTGACCAGGCTGCCGTGGTGGACAACGCGCTGATGCCGCTGATGAATCCTGAAGTCGGCTCACGCCTGCATGCGGACGACGCCAGCGTGCCCAACTACGACGTCTCCGGATACGCGGTCGGACAACTCTCCGCTGCCACGGGCTGCATCGCGTCCCTGAAGATGATGGTGATCCAGGAATCGGACGGAAAGTCCGAAATGGTCGCCGGCCCTTTCGGCGCCTACGCCCTGGTGCGTAATGCGCTGGACGCCGCAGCCGTAGCACTTTGGCTTCTTGACCCGGTCAACGGGAAATTGCGGGTGAAAAGACGGCTCCAACTCGCCGTGGACGAGGTCGACAAATCGGCAGCATTCCGACAGGCCATGGGCCTCCGAACAACTAAGGCCAAACTCCGAGCCCGCCTCAAGGAGGTAGCCGTTCAAGCCGGACTCGAGGACTGGAACCCGCTCAGGAACGAACTCCCAAGCACGACCAAGATCCTGAAAGACATCGAGAGGCTTCATTCACAGTCGATCCTCCCCTGGCTTGCAGCCTGGCAACTGGCAAGTGGGCATGCGCACGGGAAACAGTGGGCCTATGTCGCCTCCCATGAGTTGGAAAAAGTGAAAGGCACCGAGACCGAAGTGGGCGCCCACTTCCAAATGACCATCCACTACGGGATGCTTGCAGCTCTACTTTTTGAAACCGTCCGACTGCTGGAGACGGCGGCCACCCGCTACAGCGAACTGGCCAAGGCTACCCCTCCCCCGGACAGCCGGACCCGGAAGAAGCCCGCCGCCTGGTTGTGAGGCAACGGGCTTCTTCGGGTGGACTGGTCCTATGCTGCCAGCGCCGGCAGTAGCGAGGACTTGTACTCCTCCAGCTTGTCGGGCCGGAACCCGGACCAGTGGGCCAAGGTTTCCCCATCGGCGTTCTTGACGAGGATGATCGGGGCCTGCAGGTAACCAAGCTTGTGGGCTTCGGCGCGGAGTATCTGGCCGCCTTCGGCTAGATCCGCCTCATTGCTCATATCGAGGGAGCGGTAAGGGATCTTCTTCTTGGCCAGGCCACGGTAGGTCATATTGCACTGAACGCAGTCAGGCCGGGACAGGACGATGAGTTGATTTTGCAAGGTGGCTCCTTCTTCAGTGGTTTTGGCCGCTGCCCTCGGCCGATTGGGTTGGCAGGTTGCTGGTCAGAACAGATCTTCGAGGGCTGCCGGTAGGGCGACGTCACGCAGCCGGCCGTAGAAGTCCTCCTGGCGGGTCAGGCTATCGAGCACCGAAAGGTAAAGGATCCTAGCGGCGGCTTCCGTTTTCATACGGGTCCCGCCGGGGGCGCAAGCGGCGTGAAGCACAGTCTTCGACGTAAGCGGGCGGCCCACCAATGAGCTTCTGCGGGCGTACCTTTCAGCCGCAATGCCGGCTTCGAGCTCCCGCATGCAGTCGAGCACACGGGCCAGCCCGTCCGTTGTGAGCACGTGCAGGAAGAGGCTTTCGCCAATGCTCGGGTCATTCAGGAACACGCGACCGGTCGGCCCGTGCATAAACATTTCGCAGCACATATCGGCCAGGCGTTGCGCAATCCCCCAGGTGCTGACGTCGTACTCCACCCATTCAGCGGCCACAGATGCATCAACGGGTACTTCCCCAATTGCTGCGGCGATCATCTCGATCTTCTGGTAGTCCGCGGTGGGTGACGAGGTCAAGGGCTTCCGATCTGTAGGACTTGTCCCGGACACTGCTGGCTGCGAACGGCTTGTTACAGGGGCCACGTTTATGTTCCTGACTCTGGTGGAATTGGCGGTTTGGGGCTCTTGGGTGGGCCTTTCAAGGGCTTCCACGCACCGGGCGAAAAGGAGCGAAAGCCCCGCTGGGCAGGAACGCTTGAATTGCTAGTGTTCTCATTTCCGGGCACCACCCCGGAAGCTTGTGAGTCTAGAAGACGTCAGTGAGCTCGTCACCAATCTGGTCTCGGTAGCCGGGGGTTTTAATCAGCCGGCGGACGATGGCCACATACGCGTCCTGGACGTCCCGAACAGGGCATCCACGGGGGATGCGCCTGAGCTCCGGGCAGAGCCCCCCGGCCTGCCCCTGGAAGTGGCGCTCAGCTGCCATCGCCGACTCAGCGTTGATCGTCTCGGCGACGATCCGGTCCAGGGCGACGGTCTGCAGCGCCTGGCGGACAAGGTGCGGGGGGATGGATGGGTCAGCCAGGAAGACCAAGTGCAGGTCGTCCGTCGCCGTGTACCGCGTGTCATACAGCTCCCCATTCCCGAAGGCTGCCTGGACACGGAAGGCCAGTCCGTTGGGCGTCAGGGGCTGGTTGGCCACACGGGTGAGGTAGTGCGGGTGGAATTCCAGGTCGGCGATGGCCCGGTTCATGGTGTCGATCTGCTGGGCTTCGAGGCTGGAGGTAAGGGTCTGGGCCGTCATGGTTTGGTTCCTTTTCTGGTGATGGTGGTGATAGTGGTCAGGCGGGCTGGCGGGTTGAGGACCAGGCGGCCCGGGTGTCGTATCGGGTGTCGTACCCGGTTACCGCTCCGCGGGGGACCCTGCACTCCCCGTCTTTCACGTAGACGGAGGTGCCAGATTTCATGACCCTGTCCAGCGCCTCCTGGGGGCTACACCGGAGCCGCTTGGCTACGTATTTCAGGGAGTAGGCCAGCGGGGTGACGTTGGATGCGGTGGTGCCGGCCATTCGGATTCTCCTTGGATCAGTGGATGGTTTTGATGCAGTTCATTCAGGCTATAGAGAAAAGGCCCAGTTTGCAACATATCCGTTGCATATTTCGATTTTTCGCCCCATCTTTTTTGAGGATGAATCATCTAACCAGGAGCGAGCGTGGAGGGCGGCCAGTGGTCAGCGCTGGCCGCCTTTTGTCTGGATCAGACCAGCGCGACGGTAACGTCAGCGCCGGCAGCATTCAACGCAGTCACCGCCTTGTCCAGCTGCTCGGGATCGCGCAACTCACAGGCACCTTCCTCCGATGCCAGGACCTGGACACCAGCCAAAGCCAGATGGCCGGCCATGGTGATGTCAAAGCGATGCTGCCCGCACTCAGGGGAGGCGATCATCCGCCCGTTATCCATGAAGATAACGATGTGCGCGAAGGAGCGCGGGTCCGGGATGACGCTAGGGTCGTAGCATTCCTCGCAGAGTTCGTCCCAGGGGCGGCGGGTTGCTGAGCGGGAGATAGCGGGCATCTTCGGGGTGATGATGGCGGTGGACATAGTCTTTTCTCTTCTCTTTGATCTTGTCGTGATGGGGCGTCGGTTGACTCTCTGAACTAGCCGCCAGACCACATAAGGTGGGGCAGCCCGTTCAGAGAATCAGTTCCCATCAGAACTCGTCTTCGATGGCCAGGTTGTCGTATTCGTCCGGGAGGAAATTCCCTTCCGATACCGCGACCGCGGGGGACTGTTGGGCTTGCTCGAACTTGGACTTGAGGTAGCCGTAGCGGCACTGCACGCCGCCGCGGTCGAAGGTGGTGCCGACACCAACGACGTTCTCTACGGTCGTCTTTCCGTTCTTCTTGACGACGGTCACGGGGCCTTCGACCACCATGGATGCGGGGCCGACCACTCGCCACTCTCCCTTGGGGCTTTTGCTGTACCTGGGGGCTGAGACGTCAAAAGTGGCGGTCGTGGGGCGTTCGGTGGTTGCGGTGCTCATGGGCTTCTCATTTCTTTGGGGTGGTTGTGGTTCTGACTTCTTGTGACCGCGAGTGAGTCTTGTGAGTTTCGTATTAGGCAGCCATGGCCGGCTGCCACTCCTGGGCGATCTTCTTCACTCGGCGGGTCGGCATGGCATCCAAGGCGCGCACCGCATTTTCGAGTTCCACGGGGATCTCCCGGGGGCGGTCCTTGCCTGCCGCGAAGAGGCGAAGGGCCTCAACAGGCAGCTGGCCTGGGACAAGTTTGATGGTGGCTGTGCGACGCCCATCAGCGTCGTGTCCGATGTCTGCCTGGTCGATGATCCTGAGAACTTCCCCGCGTTCCATGTGGCGGCGGTCCTTGTAGATGGCCACCGTGCAGCGGTAATTGCCCGGAGTATTCCGGCAGGCCTCGATCAGATCGACGACCCAGGCCGTGGTAACAACGCCGCCGGGAGCCCTGCCAGTGATGTCAGCGGAGTTGATGATCCAGACGGTGCCCATGATGCCGGCGGCCTGGTGGGCTGCGTGGCGGGCAAGAATCGTGCTGGCGGCAATCGGCGAGTGCTGAACTTCGATGGCCACATGCTTCCTCGAGCCGATCCGCTGCACGATCGCATCTGCGCGGGCGCCCGGTACGGAGAACTCGTGGGCGAAGGCACCGCCCAGGACATCGAACTGGAGGTAGTTGTGAAAATCCCCGGGACCCCTACCGGCGGTAGCGGCGCATTCAACGGCGGTTCCTGGGGCATGCGCCCAGTGCGGGCGCCCCGGCCCCTGGCGGTAGAAGATCTTCGCTGCACAATGCGGGTCTTCGCAGCGCAGCAGTCCCTGCTCGGCCATTTCCCGTGCTTCAGTGCCTGTCAGCCAGCGCTGAACGGGACCAGTCACAGCTGCTCCACAGATAGCCGCCCGAACGGCACTGCCCGCCACGAGAACCGTAATCACAGGCGACCTGCCCGGCCGGCCCGATTGATCAGCGCGCTCACAGTTCGATGCCCTTCTCGGCGCAGAACTGCCGCACCACGTCGCTGGAAACCCGATGCATGCCGTTTTCTACCACCTGGAAGGTTGGCACACCGAGTCGCTTCTTACTGATGGCCTCCGTGGTCTCGGCCGGACTCATGCCCAGCAGCGCTCCGAAGTCCCTGGCGTAGATAGCAACCTGGGTGTTCAGGCGCTGCCTGATCTCTTCCAGGCCGGTGGCGCCGTCAGGGCCGGAGGTGGCCTTCGACTGCTTGAGCATGATGCACCTTTCTGTCGGTCTTTATCAAAGTATATAGGATAAACCAGCAGATACATGCATTATTTGCAGGTCTTTTTGTCTTTTCTTGACGCTTCAGTCAGCGCCGGGGAGGATTACGCCCCGGCGCTGTGGTCCCCTCTAGTAGTTGCACAGGGACCAACGGTTCGATGCCGTCGAGCCCAAGTGGCGGATCCCCTGCCGGAACTTCCCGGAGGCGATCACCCGGCTCTGGCCATTTCCCGTGTAGCGGACCTCCGTCGGGTTCCTAAGGGGCAGGAAGCCACGGGCCGTGAGTCGCTCGCCGAAGTGCCGGAGTGTGAGCGGAGACTTGACGTTGTGCCGCTTGGCCCAGTTCGTGTACTCCTCATGCCACTCGGAGGTTTTGAGGGGGACATACTCGAGTGCTCGGGGGTCGGTCCCCTCATCCACTTCAATGACGTTCTCTTCCCACCACAGGTCGAGCGGGTCCGCCTGCTTCAGGTAGTTCTGCGAGGCGTCAGCCATCTTCTCTGTCATGTGCAGCGCATCTTTGCTGGAGCCTTCGGAGAGCCATTCGTAGGCGCCCTCAACGGCCCAAGCCAGGATGGCCTCCAAGGCATCCTTCTGCTTGATCCGGTCCTGCAGGTGCTCGTCCCGTTCGTCTCCTGTCAGCTGGTGGGTCAGCTCACAGGCGATAAGCCGCCGCACGATGCCCGGGTCATTGTCGGGAAGGCCCATCCACTCATTGCCCGCGAACAGGAGCTTGGACTCGGCCGACCAGCTGACGTTCTTTGCGTACAGATCCCGGGTCGCCATCGTTCCGCCGGAAGACATCTTCTTCACGATCTCTGCGCTCATGAAGCCGCGCTCAGCTTCGTCCATGAAGATGTACCTGATCCCGCGCATCCCATGCAGGGTGGAGCTCGGCTTATCACCGGAGTCGTTCTTGGAGACCGCGAAGACAGCCGGGGAGATGATACGGCCATACCCCGAACCGTTCCGGTCTCCGAGGGCTTCAGCGAATGCTTCGAACAACGTCGACTTGCCGGCGTCTGCGGCGCCCTTGATGTACACGAAGACCTTGCTGGTGCTAAGCCCGGTCAAGGCGCTCCCCAGGTAGCGGCGGATGAACCCCGAGATGCCCGGACCGGACTTGTCGAGCGTTGCCAGAATCCGTTCCAGGTCCTCGTGCTTTGCGTCGGGTTTGTAATCGACGGCAGCGACCTTGGTGATGAAGTGGTCCGGGTTGTGCTTGAGCAGCTCGCGCTTGCCGATGACGCGCAAGTCCAGCGTCCCATTCTGGAAGTTGAACAGGTAAGGCTCGCGGTCGAACTGCCCGTCGCCGACCGACAATGGCTTCCTGGCCGCGTTCACGGCGGTCCGGATGTGGCTCTCGCCGTTCTCGCATTTTTCGCTGAAGGCTTGCCGGGCCCAGGCTGCGGCAGCTTCTGCCTTGGCCAGCTCGGCCTTGGCCTTCTCGACAGTTTCAGGGGTGAGGCCGATCGCCGTCGCCTGGTCCAGGGCTGACTGCTTCTCGGCAACGATCGGGTCGTTGTCCTTGGCCCATTCGGCCTCTTCGGACCCAATGGAGCCGATGACCGTCCGGGTGAACGCCTGGATTTCGACTTCCCCGTCGTCAAGCTCCCAGTGGGTGCCGGTGTAGCGGTACCAGTCGCCGCCGGCACCGTTTACCCGGAAGCAGAACCGGCCCTTGCCGTGGATGGCGACACGTGCGCCCAGCCCCATGTCCGTGAGGTTCATGCGCGCTGCCTCGCCCAGCCGGGACGTGTCGGGCAGCTTGCCGTAGAAGTTCTTGGTGGTGTCATCCTGCTGGACCGGGGAGGGAGCTGTGGTTATGGTGGTCACGGAGTAAGTTCCTTTCGACGGGAGACAGCGGCCAGGCTGTCTCCCGTTTTTTTATTCCTAGACGGCGGCTGCGGTATCGCGGGATTCGAGAGCTGTGACCAGGTTTTCAACCAGGTCGTCTGACGGTTTTGTGAAAGCTTCGGCGATGAACCGGGCCATCGACAGGTCGCCGCCCAAGATCGTCAGCAGCAGGTCCCAGGAGGTCAGCGACTGACGGAAGCTGTCGACGCCCCATTCGTCCTGGATCCGGCCGCCGTAGGCGACGACATACTCCACGCCCCTCTCAGAGGTGAAGGTCTTGGCGTGCCTGTCGGTTCCCGAGGAGGTTCCGTCCTCCCGCGGATACACCCACCGGCGGTACTCCGAGTCTTCGTCGTCCCCGGTGGTCATGCCCCACACTTCCTCCATCAGGAAGGACACGGGGACCTTTGCCGACCACTTGTTGCTCGTGCGTCCGTCGGTAGGGCGGGGCGTGTTCGCTACGGTCTTCTTGACGGTGACCTTGGGGATCTGCGGCAGGATCGCATCCAGCTGCTCGACCGTATAGATCACATCGCTCTTGCTCAGGATGGTGACCGGCTTCGGATCGCCCTCGCGCTTGAAGTTGCGGGAGCCGGCGACCCGAAGGATCCTGGCGGTATCGGAGGCAATCCCCGTATCCACACCGAAGCCGCGCTTCCGGGCTTCGGCCTTCCAGAAGTACTCGAACCTGGCCAGCAGGAGTGCCGTCGAGTGAGAAGTGCCGATGGGCTGCTCTGCCGGCTGCTCGAGTTCCCAGTAGGGGTGAGCGCCGCCTCCTGAGCCGATGATCATCGAAGCGGGGAGGACTTCCTCGATCATCTCAAGCATCTGGCTGGTGGTCGGGTGGGGAAATCCTTTGAACTCGCCGCGGAACGGCTTGTGCACGCCGTCTTCGGTGTCGCCGTCATTCCAGAAGCAGGGGAGGCTGACGTTGCGCTCAGCACCGGCGCGCTCGTCAGAGCGGTAGGTGCCGGCCTGCAGCGGGGCGACCCGGAAGTAGATGTCCTTGCTCTGCTTGTCCAGCTTTGTCAGAAGCGCCTCGATGGCGTCGGTGTCCTGGAGCTTCAGCTTGTAGCCGGCCCAGTTGCCGGGGGTGGAGATGCCGATGAGTGCGCCGTCATAGTGTCCAGCCCGCAGGTGGCGCCCATACAGGGTTTCGTATTGGAGCCGCCAGGCGTCCAAGTCCATGGAGTCCTCTTTCTCGTGATGCGCTGCTGGTCGTTTTGATAATCCTTTACGACTACAAGCAACACAATATCAGAAAGACAGACAGAAACCTACATTTCAAACAAGGAATCTTGATGAACCGACACGAATACCGGCAGCGGAGCCTACCTTCCCTACCCTGCCTACGCAGGCTCCGGGACGAAGAGTAGGGTCATTCATGCCCCGGGATCCCAGTAACGGCGCGGATTTTGCCTGAGCGCGGCCGCCCGCCCTACCTTCCCTACCTTTCTCCGGGAAACTCTCTCCCATAAGGGGCAAGTGAGTGTTCTGGGATTCTCCAAGGTGTTTTCTCAAAAAAGGGTAGGGAAGGTAGGATCACACCTCCCAAGACCCCAAAAACCCCTAGAATCCGGGGAATTTGCCCTTCGGATCTGCCTACTTTCGAAAGTAGGCCAAGGTAGGGAAGGTAGGCAGAACGGTAGGCAGAAGCCTCAAGCCTCAGGGTGTTTGACCCGGAACAGGTCCCGGACCCTGCCGTCCTTGCCCGGCGGTCGCTTCTGGGTCTCCAGTTCGCCGCGCGCCGCCATCTCGCGGATGGTCCGCGGGTCCTTACCAAGATCTCGACCGAGCGCCGCTGCAGTCTTCCAGCGCACCTCCACCGGGGCAGCCTTTGGCCCGTCGGTTGTGTGCGGGACAAGCATGCTGAGGGGCACGGCCGTCGGCCTCCAAGGGGTATTTTCCATCCAGGGAGCATTTGCTTCATTCACGTTCTCCGCGAACGCATCGACGAGCTCTTTGCTCTTGCCCCTGCCCCACTTGTAGTAAGCCGCCTGTCCCGACTTGAGCCCGGCGGCTTCGGCAATCTGATTCCAGGTATACCCGTCCGCACTGGCCGCCTGGGCATAGACATGGACAAGGACCTCGGCCGTCTCCGCGACCCAGACAGCAGCCTGAAGCTGTGTCAATGGGGAAGCGTAGCTCTGGTAACCACCCTCGGGGTCGGGCTCAATGGCGCCTGCGAAGAACTGGACCTTGCCCTCGTCGATGATGTTCTCGATCAGGTCCTTGGCCTCCTGCGGGCTGATGTTGCGCTGGGCAAGCTTATTCAAGACATCGGTCAGCCAGTCCGTCACCTCCTCCCGGAGCTCTTCGGGAACGCTGGGGGGATCGCCCTTGATTTGTTCTTCGTCATGATTTTCCATGATGCAAACTTACATCGAACGGACATCCATGGACGTGGGGCCGGTCAGGAGCACAAGTCCCCCCGGTCGCCGCCCTAACCACATTGAAGTGGTCCACACCCCTTCTGCTGCAGGTCGGTTCGCCATGCGATGCGAGGTTCGGAGCAGGCACCTAGACGATAAAAAGGAAGGCCGGCAGGATAATCCGCCGGCCTTCCTTCTTGGGCCCGCTCCCTGCCAGGAGAAAAGGCCCGTGTGTTCGCCTGGTACCACTACCAGTTACCAGTACGTACGGGACTTTACCGCAGAGGAGACTGACCACCACTTCCGCGGCTTACGACCGCCCAGCAGTGGCCAAGGTCCCCAGGATAAAGTTCCTCATCTCCGGATCGGCATCGTGCGCGTTCACCCCGATCAGTCCGCCATGAGTTCCGGCGAACAGCGATTCCATGCCCATGGAGAGGATCTCGGTATGCCCGTGGTCATAGTGCTTCCCCATGTACGCGGAGGCAAAGTGGTCCGGCCGTGCCAGTTCGTTTGTGCCTGCGTACAACCGGACGAGCTTCTCCCGCTCGGTGGCGCCCGTTTGCGGGTCGACCACAATGGATGTCCGGCGGGTCAGGAACTCATTTTCCAGGACCGTAACCCCTGGCACAGCAGACTCACACCGGTGGCTGAATTCGCGGGCTGCCGTTTCGAAGGTTCCGCTCCGGCCAGTAATTTGCGGAGCGGAATCTGAAACGAGGATCTGCTCCTGATATACGATGATACGTGCTAGACTTATTGCAAGTTAGGAACATACCCGGCAGAGGCAGGCTCAGACCTGCATAGATCAGCGTCACCGACCGACCCGGAAAGAGCAGCCATGACTGTCCTGAACTTCCCTGCCTCAACTCTCGGCACCGGGTCGGCCGGCCACACCAAGACCTTGCTAGCACTCTCGGACCCCGGAGCCCCGGCGCGTATCGCAGCATCGGGCACAACCGATCTCCTGCGGGAGGCCTAAGCGGAGTAGTGGGCGGACGGACAGGCACAGGCGGGGCCAGCCGCATCGCTGACCGCCTTCGCCGGCGGTCTCGGGGAGCTTCCAGAGGGCCGAAGGGCCTACTGGCTGCAGTTAGTCCAATATGCCGTGCAGATCGAGATGAAACATTGGGCGGACGAGCTGTACATCCTGCACGCCGATGAGCCCCATGAGGTCCTGGTCGACGTCACGGACTATGCCTCCTCCGATGACGCCCAGGCCGAAGTCACCCGAAGCAACCGAGAACGCTGGGCTGACCTGGCGGACACGGCCACCTACTACGCGATCTCTGAGGGCGCCTCCACGCTCCCCCTGGTCGCCTGACCTCAAGGAAAGAAGAACCTATGCGCAACGCCCAATCCCCTTTCGGCCGGTTCCACTCACTGACCGAAGAAGAGAAGACCGTCCATATCCAGCGACACCCTATGGTCGCGGAATCGTACAACGAGCTCTTCGAACTGCTCACCGGATACAGAGTCCACCTCATCCCCGACAAGGTCTGGGGCCCCGTCCTCTTCTACACCGCACGCTACCGGTGGATGAAGCACAGCTTCGCCGTCGACCGCAGCTACTGCATCGCTGCCCAGCTTGCAGTCATGGAGCGCGGCCTCAAGACCCTTCAGCAGAAATTCGAGGACGCGCAGGTGGAAGACGAATTCCTCAAGATCACCAAAAAATACAGCAGCACTGAGGCAAAGAGGGCACGACCATGAGTACCCAGACCACACCCGACCTAATCCCCCTTGCCGCGGCAGCCGTCGCCTTGGGCTACTCGCCAGGCTCCGCCGGGGTCTTGGCATCCAAGGGGCGTTTTCCCGTACCCATTCATAAGCAGGGGCGCTACAACGTGGTGGCCCGCGCGGACGTCATCGCAGAACTGCGGCGCCGTCCCCATCTGACGCAGAAGCAGTACGAGGCGGTCGTGAAGGCCCACCGAGAGGGGGTGCCGGAGGTTTCCGTGTCCCCTACGGGATCGGGCGAGTGCGCTGTGGAAGTTCTCTCCGGCGGCCGATGGGTCAGCACTGCCCAGGTTGCCCGAATCCTGGGGGTTGCCCCGGCCGTGGTGAACGCCCGCCACGCTGCCGGCACTTTGCCCTTCGGACTGGAGCCGGACCCCGAGTCCAAGCGGGGCGGACGTCGGGCCAAGTCACTGGAAGTCGCTGATTACTTAGCGGCACAGGAACCTTCCTGGCCGCCAGCGGATGCCTTCTCGGCCATCCCTTCGCTGAGCCTGGCCGAGGTCAAGCGAGCCCTCGGCGATGATTCTCCCGCCGGCGCGGGGGACCCTGTAACGGAGGCGTTCCTGGAATCCAGGGAGACCATTTCGTTGGCCGATTTCGCCCTGATGATGGGGCTTGCACCGGATACCTTGAAGCGCCGTGTCCAACGCGGCCTGGTCGAGACAGTCGAGGACCAGGCCGCCTCAGAGCGCAGGGCCCGTTCGGGCCAGAGCGCGTCGGGGAAGGAACGCAAGCTAAGGCGGGTGCGCTCCGGCTACGCCATCTCCCAGCTGGAGAAGGCGCTTCCAAGCGGCTAGACCACCACCATTCAATGAGGATGTCTATGCCGCTCTCCTGGCCTCCCCCGCGGCCGAGAGCCCGGCCCTGATGAGCATGCTGCAGAACGGTGTCCCCTATCCGGTAATCCGGGAGTCTGCCCGTGCCGTGCGGGTTGCAATGGTCCGCGCCACGATCGAGGCCATCAAGGCAGACCCTAAGGTGTATGAACTGGACGGTGACGACGAGCACCCCGGAGTTGCCCGCGCTGTAACAATCGCCCTGGCCCTGGACCGGCACGACCTAGTGAATGATCTCGTTGCCACCGGCTGCACGGGATCCTTCACTGCCGAGTACCTCTTGGCGGCCTAGACGGGTATGAGTGTCCCTTCCACGCCTGGCAACCACGTTCACATTTTGGGTAGACGTGCAGAGAGGGCCGGCAGGACGTCCTGCCGGCCCTCTCCTGGACGCTCCCGCCGGACCACCGGCATGCCACTGGTCCGGCCGCAACAGGAACGCCCGGGTTGTTCACCTGTTTCTCACAACCGGGGTAACTCTACTGGACACCTGGGCCTTAATCTGATGGCATGCCCCTCTACAACGGACTGGATCGAATCGACGTGGTGGTCCACTCGGACCCCACCGAGTGGTGGCAGATCGCTGCTGCCCTGGCGACGTTGGCGCTGCCTCTGATCGTCACTGCCTTTGCTGTCTGGTATCTGATTGAGTCCAGGGAGCACGAGCCTTGGGGTCGTATCCAGCGGGGCTTGGATATGGCTCTGGACGATCGTCCGGACAGGCGTGACGTCGGCTTCGCGTTGCTGGATCAGCTCCGCACCAGCCGTGGACTGCGCAAGGTCGATGCTGACATCATCGCCGAAGCCAGAAAAACCCTAGGAAAGCCTCAGTGCTAGTCCATGCGTTGTGAGCTGGCACTGGCATTTGTCGGACGCCGGCCTAAGAAGGGGATCCTTCAGTTTAAGGCACCTTCATTTCGTGTCCACTCAATACGTCTTTGGTCCATCCACTGCCATTCCACACCAGACGGCACTCAAACATGTAGGCCTTTGAGAAACCTGCAACACCGATCGTTGCTTTGTAGGTATCCCCCATCAGAACACTCCCCTGGACCGAGGTTGTACCACTTCCCCCACTTTGGTGGGAGACCAATTCCTTACATGTGTCCAGGCCGTTCGCCTCGGTTTTTTGAGGGTGACTCTGTGCGGAAAAGAATGACGACACCCACGTTATTAGCGCGATGATCACACCCAGTCCAATGAGAACTAGCAGGCACCCCATACCTGGGCCTATCTGCAGCCGTTTTTTGGGCGCAGGTGGCAGTGCGTGAGGGCCCGAGGCTGGACCTCCCGTCGTGGGGTCGATAGTGATGGCCGTACCGGGACCGAATTCACTCCGGGGCACGGGCTTAGACCACGATTCACCGGACCAGTGATATGCGAGGTTGCTGCGGGGACTTGCGGCGTACCAACCAGGCTCACGACCTTCGTTTGTAATTTTTCCCCCAAATTCGAAACTGTGACGCGCCTGAACGCTATCTAAGCGCCAAGAATAGGCGGTTCGAACCCCTTAGGACAGTAAGAGGGATGCAATTCCTCATGAGGCATCCGACGACCATTCCAAGCCTTGGCCAGGAGGTGCCTCGCAGCAGGAGTGGTGTCCCCTAAGCCGGACCTTCATTGCACGGTTATCAGCTTGGGCTCAAACGGCCGAAACCTACGGGCCCGGGGTCCCCTTGGCCATTGCTTGGTGCACGCTGTCCTGGAGGTACTGGGGCACGCTGCCCGTGTACTTCCCAACGGTCCTTTTGTAGCTAACGGGGTTCTCCGCCTGGGGGTCCGTGGTGACTAGCAGCTCGATTTCGCTGAACCCAGTGACGGTATCGCTGTTGAAGAAATCGACCGCGTTCCGGTTGCAACGGCTGAACCGCCCAGTCGAATCGTAGAGCGAAGCGATGGCTTCCCGGGGAGTGAAGCGTCCGCCCATGCCGTCCCCTCCGCGGATCTCCCGGATGCGCCCTTCGGACCACCGGATAAAGGCCTGTTCCAAGGCGGTCGCGCAGTCAACTTCTACGTCGACGATCTTCACAGTCTCGTAATCGTTGAGTTCAAGGAGACGGGAATACTTTCGCGGCAGCCCCTCCCAGGAGAGTGTTCCTTCGATGACGACATTCTCGTGATACCCCAGGGATCTTCCAATGAGTTCATCCGCCAAGAGGACCGATTCGTTGTGCACCAGCGACGAAAGCTCGTTGGGCATGATCCGGTGGCCGTCCGCCAGTGTCCGGGCCAAGACGTGCTCGAATATGCCGTCCTGTACCGCGGCATGGAGCAACCGGAGCTTGATGTCGTCAGCGTCAATGACACGCCAGCCCTCGCCGGCGAGATTGAGGTTCTTGACCAGTGTGGATTTGCCGGCACCTGGCGGGCCTGCAGTTACCAAGGCTGCAAGCCCGTCGGTTCCAATGTCCCCCCTGCCCTCATCGAATAGTTCGTCGAGAAGGCGCCTCTGGAAGCGCATACGTTCCGTACTGATAGCGGCCCCTGGAAGGTATGTCGCCAGAGCCGAGTTTCGGTGCAGCTCGGCACCCGTTGCGGTCAGAGCATTCAGCTCAGCTTCGACTCGGCGCAGCGTAGGTTCATCCATCTACGCGGCCGTTGGATGCACGCGGTGGAGCAACTCCTCGTAGTCGGCCATGTCGATCAGGTCGCGATGGACGGCGTCGACAATCTGATCCCAGTCTCCGCCGGTCAGTGCGCCCTCTGGGTTTCCTGGTTCGGCATCTTCCGAAAGTGTGTAGCGCCAGTCGATGAGCTCTTTCATCATGGCCTCGTGGCTTAGCCGTTCAGCATGAAAATCCAGAATGACTTCTCGCGGGGTTCGGTTCAGTAGGTCAGGGAAGTTTTTGATCTTCTTGAGGATGCGGCTGACTTCCGGCTGAGAGATGGCCAGTCGGCGGGCTATCTCCTGCTGGGAAAGGCCCTCGTCGTTGGCCCTTGCGCAGGCGCGCAGGAGGTCGATCCGATTCAGCTCCCGATTGGCGAAGGCCTGGGCCAGCTGGTCGTTGATTGTCTGCATTAAGTACCCCTCCTTAGTCACTTATACATTTTGTATAGCCCTACGGTACCCCTGTGACTCGAGCCACAGAAGCCCCTGGGCCTGTGAAATCCATGACACCTGCAGCCGCCGGGATGGCTCAATCGCGTCGTTTCTACGTCCCCCCAAGGGTGTCACGCGGGCTGTCCGCAACCGCGTGTCAGAACAACGCTGTCTGCCCCTCGGAGACCCCTTTCCAATGGGCCGGCCGGTCCCGTGCGACCCAGGCGCAGTCGATGGAGCAGAATTTCCGGCCGCGGGCCCATTTTTGGTCTGGGACCACAAACGTCTTGCCGCAGAGCACGTTCAAGCAGGTCTTCTCCAGGGTTTTTGCTTCCCTGGCAGCTATGGCGCACTCGCGTGAACAGAACTTTTGTGTGCGAGCCACATGCGCACGGACCAGGGAGGTTTCCCCGCATTGAGGGCATGTCCACGGGCGCCGCGGTTCGCGAGGAGTTACCTCGTCCCCTGCCCACCCATCTCTAGGGGCGTGATGGGTGAAATTGGCTCGCAGCTTGGCGGATGCCAGCGGCCAGGCGGCGCCTTTGGAGTTGTTGCACGACTTGCAGATCGGCCGGAGGTTTGAAAGGCAGTGGGACCCTCCCCTGGAGATTGGCTTGACGTGGTCATCCTCCGTGGCTCCGGCGATGCCGCACATCCAGCAGCGGCCACCCCACATCGCGAACCTCGCCGCCTTCTGAGCCGGGGTGAACTCGACCAAGATGCCTCCGGGAGACGCCTGGTAACCGTAGCGTCGGCGCCGGTAGGCGTCTTTGTTCTGCTCGTAGTAGCTGCGGCTGCACGCCTTGCACTCATTGGAGAGCCCGTTGCGGTTCTTCCGTTCCCGGGTGAACTGCTCCTCAGGCAGGATGCGCCGGCAAACCCGGCACGGGGCCAGCGACTCACCTGTCTTGTCCTTGAGCTCCTCGAGCTGACGGGTGAGAGAACAACGGTCTGAACAGAACGGGTCGGCGACTGCCCGCCGTTCTTCGGGGCGGATCTTCGAACATACGGCGCAGCCCCAGGCCGCGAACATGCACCTTCGGCTGCAGAAGTGTCGGTCCGTTGCCAGGTTGGCCTTCAGATTGAAGGTGGTTCCGCAGTTTTCGCAGACAACGTCACGTCGGCCGGCGGCGGTACGGCACGCTACCGAACAAAAACGGGCCAGCTTCTGCCGCGCAACCGTCTGCTTGCCTTTCATAGTGAAGGTTTCGCCGCATTGCTCGCATGGCTTGTAGATGCGCTGATGTGCCACTGAATCCCCCTCGGTCCGCTGGCTGAACTTATCAGGTGGTGTCCCTTTTATGTCCAGGCCCAAGCCACTGCCGGGCGCCGGGCTGAGGTGGCCAGTAGCATCAACGAATCAACATCGATCGCAGGGGGCACGGCATGACCGACTTGGAACAGAGCGAAACCTACCCTTACGCGGACCTCCCCTTAACACCGAAGGTCATTGCAGAACTCGCTCCAACAGTGATGCCCAAGCCCATGTTCCGTCGATCTGAGCTAGTCGCAGCGGTCCAGGAATATCACCGCACAAACGGGGGAATTGACGGGAACGCGGACCCTACCGCGGCAGCCAAAAAAGCCCTTTCCAATATGGCCCGGGACGGCTTGATCGAGGCTACCCGCGCTTATGGGATTTGGCGCTGGCTCGTTGTTCCGGAGCCACTGGCCGAGGCGTCTATTGAGCTGGGCCCTGAGGACGACTCGGAGGAGCTGAAGGTTTCTGCGGACGCCATCGTCGAGGGGGAAGGCAGCGGTAGTGTCTACGCCTACTATTTCCCGTGCTACAAGGAGCTGGCTGATCTGAAGGGTGATGAGAGGTGGCCGATCAAGATCGGAATGACCTCTCTCGGCCGCGCATCAATCCGCATCTCTGACCAGCAGGGGACGGTCATGCCCGAGGAACCGGTGGTCGCTTACATCCGGAGAACAGACACTCCGCTCAAGCTGGAACGTCTCATGCAGTCAGTTCTCTTTTACCGGGGGCAGCAAATTGAGGACGCCCCGGGCACCGAGTGGTTCAGGACCAATCCCAGTGAGGTAAGGGCGATCGTGGATTGGATCTTCCAGTCGTCCGCGATGGTGTCCCCTTAGGCTGCTGCCTGGAGGATGACACGCGTCAGCTGGGCTGCCTTCTCCTTCTCGAAGCCGCGGCGCTTCAGTTTGGCGGTCAACTCCTTGCCCGCGGCGGCCCGTACCTCAGCTGCCATCGGCCGACCGTCCAGCTTCTGCACCATGCTCCGGAGCCATTCCTGTTTGGTGGCCGGATCTTCGGAGGCTGCAGGGATCGACTCATCGGAGCCGATCAGGGAACCGGCAGCGCCAAGGACAATCCCGGCCAGCTTAGTTACAGTGTCCCCTTCGTATCCGCGGGCTTTGAACCTGCGGACGAGCTCCTTTTCCATGGACTTGGCCTGGGCGTCGGAGAGCAACTTCCGGCTCATGATCTCGGTCGCACCCCTAAGCCAGGCGTTCGTCCGATCCCGCGCCGACCCCGCCTTCGGGATGTTCGTCGCCGGACCAAGGGAGGCCTCGACATCGACCTTGGCCTGGTCCCGGATGGCACGGGTCGTTGCCAGCTCATCGGTTCGCTCCGCGGCGCGCTCTTCGTAGGCATCCTTGGCCTGGGCTGCGGCATCAAATGAACCTGTCTTTTGAGCCCATTCCCTGAGCCGGTCCGCAAATGCGGTGGTGTCCCCTATCGCAGGCTTGACCAGGGAGTCCAAACCGGCCAGGGTCAGGGCCCTTCTGGACGGGGCCATGGACCGGGTCTGAACCCCCAACTGAACCGGGTCAACGCCGCCAGAATGCGCCAGGGCCACGAGCCAGTTCCTGAACCCAATAGGGTCATCCCCGTAGGACCATGCCGGGTGGGTCACTGACCGGGTCAGGACCGCGGTTTGAGCCGGTTCATCGGTGAGCCCAGCAAGTGACCCGATAGCCGTGTAAAGGTGCGGGTTCGAGACCACCTGACCCTGCTCACGGGTGAGCCGGCCGCTGATCTTGAACCGTCCGGCCGAGTCCGGCCGATGGCCTCCGACCTTATGAATCCAGCCCAAGTCCAACAGGTCACCGAGGGCCGCTTTCGCCGTGGGCCAAGAGGCGCCCATCCGCAGCGCCAGCCACGGATAGGAAACCATGACGGTGTTCCAACCTTTCTCGCCCTGAATGGATTTCAGCTGCTCCACGCAGAGAATCGCCAGGGTCGCCCTGGCCCGGATCTGCCTCGCCGGCGTCAGCATGGGAACCAACTTTGACTCGGGCGCCTCCCCATCCGATGCAGCCTCCTGCCACACCTCGACCATCTGCGTCGGGGAGAGGATCCGGCCAAGAGTAAGCCGGGCCGTCTTGAGGCTGTTGTCGGCCGCCGCCGCAGGAGAAGAAGAACGGGCCGCTGCGCGGCAGGACGAAACGATGCGACGGTACGCGGAGCGATTTGCCAGCAGTTCGGAGAGACCGGGATGGGAAGCGGTTTGCTTCTTCAGAAAGAGCCACAGTTCGTTTTCGGTCAGTCCCAGCGTGAAGGCACGCACTGCGACGGCCTTGACGAACTCCGAAGGGGTGGCCCGGGTGGAGGGGTAGCTGGAGGCGCTCTTGACCAAGGCTTCGATTAGAGCGGGATCCGACGATAGAAACGTACTCATAACAATTAGTTTATACCCTCTATGCCGCTGGAGCGTAGCGACTAAGCGGCATATGTAAGGCTAAAGAAACACACGTGTTGCTTTGGAGGACGGCCCTCTAGGGGTCGGATGGACCGCGATGGGTGTGAAGGAGCCGTCGGGAGAAGGGAAAGCCGCAATGGCGGACCGTGTCCGTCACGGAGGCAGGACGCACTGCGCGGAGGTCATCGGATAGACGGCGGGTGCTCTTGACGCCCTCGTTCTTCGCCTGGTCTTCTCCTTGCCGGCTCTACGTTTTACGGGGCGTTGTTCTGCCAGGTTCGCGTTACGCTGCCACCTTCACTTCGGGCTTCGCCCTCCGTTGCGGCTGGCAGGGGTTCGTGACGTGGAACGGAGCGTAAGCGTTGAGTGGACCTAGCAGTGCGGAAGGCTTCGTGATGACCGTTTAGTTATCTTCTTGTTTCTCCTTAAGGTTCCTGGTCGGTTACCTCCATGGTTCACTTCTCGTTCTTCCTTCACGTTTGTCTCTTAGCTCCTGGCTCGCACCGTCCGGGCCTGGTCTTCCTCCCAGGCGGGCACATCCGCACTCGGGCTGCCCCTTCCTCGATAAGGTGGCCGGCCGATCCATAGCAGTGGCGTTTGACCCCTGAGCGGGGTTGAACGAATACCGGGTCATCCTTCCCGTGGGTGCCCCGCGTGGTCGACCCGGCTCAGAACGCTTCGTGACCCGGCGTGCAGCAAGGTAGCCTCGGCCACGCCAGGCCCATCACACATGCAGGTTGAGCTGGCTCAGGCGCACCCTCGACCCGGTTCAATTGGCGGCGACGAACCGGTTCATGGCCGTTGCCTGTGACCCAGTTCAGGACAGCTCATTCGGAGTGATCTGACCCGGCAGGAAGGGCGGTCCGGTGAACCGGTCCAGGCAGCGAGGATGGCGGGCCCGGGAGCGCCCAGTGGACCGGGTCGGGGGCGGGTCACGCGGGCCACCACCAGGACAGCAGGTGACCCCGCGTGAGGGGTCGCCATAAAGGACCGTTCACGGGGTCAACAGATGCCGTTCCAGGTGAGCCAGGAGGGTTAGCCCCGGTCGGTCACGTAAGGCGCTAGGAGCCCCTCTGCGGACCCCGGACATGTTCAGACGCCCCAGGGGTGCCGCCGGGTCACGGGGAGGCCCTCAGGGGCTTCTGGCGCACCTATTGCGGGCTTTGGCGGACCCCCTGGGGGCAGGTGTGGCTGCGCGACCGTGCCACCCGACCGCGGCGCTCGGGGCGTTCCGATCGGTGGCGACTGGCCGTCCGCAGCCGCCTCCAGCACCCCGGCACGGCCTACCGGAGGGGCAAGGTATGAAATGCAAAAAGGGGACACCGCATCCACGGACGATTCGCCCCGCCAATCGCTTCGCCCGGGCGTGACGGCTGTGGGATCCAATCCCCCGATGCAGCCTGGGAACAAAGAAAACCCCCGGTCCAGAGTGAACTGGTTCCGGGGGTCCGTGGGCGGGTGGATGGATCAGTGGGGCACGCTGGCTGCGACGAACTGCCTGACTTCCACTCCGTTCCAAACCCAAGCGCCGGCTATTTTTCCGAGCGGGGCGGGGAATGAGGGGCTGCTCTTCCCGAGGGTTGAGCGGTGAATCCTGGAGCGTGTCGTCGCCGGGCTGATCTTCATAACCGCGGAGACCTCGGCGTTGGTCATGATCTGGGGGTGTTCGGTGGGCTTATCCATGCTCAGACTCTACACTTCGCAACGTATCCGATGCATCTTTCCTTTCCCTCTTTCCCATCCTGGGTTCCTTGTCGAAGACCTCCTTGAAGGTGAGGATCTCCTGCTCGTCCCAGAGGGCTGTTCCACCCAACCTCTGCTCGAGCGGGGCCGGGAATTTCTGATGCACTCCCGGAACCCCATCCGACTTCCGCTTCGCCCAGGATCTTATAGTCGCCTGCGGTACCCCCAGGTACGCAGCCACGCGCTGCGCGTCAAGTAGCCCACGTACTGATTCGAGGTGATTCGGCTTGGTTTCCATCCATCCACGATGCCATCAACACATCCGTGGCACAAGGCGGGCGCTTAGGCTCCGGTCGAATGCCGCCAGTTGGGATTGCCCCTATTCGACGCATGCGCCTCCAGCCTGGTACGGAAGCGCACTACATCCCCCAGGTCGTACACCGGGGCAGCGTTGAACAGGAAGGCCGACTCGGGGCTCTGCGGGTCCCGGACGGGGTCGGGGAAGAGGGTGTAGACGGCACTTGAGGCGGGGCGGCCGCGGGCCACCCAGTCCTGTTGCCGCTTCCGCCATACCCGAAGCGTGGCCTCAGAGGCGCCAATGAAGTCCGCGAGGTCTTTTGTCTGGACCAACCCTCTCAGGTTTCTCGGCTCGTCACTCTTCACGCTGTCCAGTCTCACGGGCCGGGAGGCATTCTTGCAACGCTTGCGGTTCAGCGCGTACTCTGTTTGAAACGTATACGTTGCACAATCATCTCTAGGGAGCACATTACGAAATGACTCAGCCGAAAGCCGCACGGATAAGTCCCGACAGCGGAGCGGTGGCCTATGGCGCCGCCGGACTGGCAGGCGCCATTTACCTCGGAGCCTTTGCCGCTTCTTTCTTTGGACAGGCCTCCCTGGCCTCCTACATGTTGATCCCCCAGCAGCTGCAGTATGTCGTTCCGGCAGTCGTGGACCTGGCTCTGATCCTCTTCACCATAGCCACCCTGATCCGGAGGTCCCGCGGTGAGTCAACGCTGATTACCAACCTCGCCACGGCTTTCTGGACGCTGGTGTCGATTGCGGCAAACGTCCTCCACGTCCTCGTTCCGGCAGGCCCACAGTCAACCTGGACGGCAGGGACACTCACCGGCGCGGCATTGTCGGCACTAATGCCCCTTGCGACCCTGGGTGCCAGCCTGGTCCTCGAGAATGTCCTGATTGCCCCGCCTAAGGCTGACGTACAGCCCGAAACGAAGGCGGAGACTGCGCCCCCCGTAGTCGCCGTGTCCGCGCCGAAGATCAAGACCGAGGACCAGGCCGTACGGGTCACAGTCCCTGCAGCTGCTCTCACTGCGGTCTCCGAGCCCACCCCTCACACCCCTAACCCCGGTGCAGCACCCGTTGCCGCAGCGCCGGCACCTAGGAAGCCGGCTGTGAGCAAGACGGGTCCGGTTCAGAAGGAAGTGTGGAGCGACCTTTCGGAGGACGAGAAGGTGGATCTAGTCCGGAGGATGAGGAACGACAGGGGAATGTCCATCCCCGCGGTCGCCAAAGAACTCGGAGTGTCGCCCTCGACCATCAAGCGGCTGCCGGTGAGGGAACTTCAGCCGGCATAGGTCCAAATGAAGAAGGCCCGCCGAGGCGGGCCTTCCATAGGTTATTCAGCTCAACACCCCATTGCTTGCCGGCTACCGGGTGAAGAGTCAGTCAAGAAGCTCTCTCACGAGGGCTTCCCCGTAACAAGTGACCCAGGAGGTCCTTTGTTATGCCCCCAGTCTACACACGGCCAGCTTATTTCTTGTCGGCGACACGACTTCTCGTGTTCCTTACTTGAGTTATTGATACTATAGGGTATAGAAACGCGTACATTTCAATCGACCCCCGGCTTAAGACACAAGGACCCAACACCGATGAACATCTCCATCGCACCTCTCGTGGCGGTCGCCCTCGCAATGACATCGGCCACGGCAATAGTCACTCTCAATCACGAGTCCGCTGAAACGCACCGAGTCGGCCCGGCTCAGGTCTTAACCGCCGGTGACGAGACAACATCCTCCGAGGACACGCACACCTACAGGTTCGACTTCACCGACGTAAGCCCGTCCGATGGCGCCGACATGATCAATGAGATCGCCCTGCTGGATGCCGCCGGCGCCACAGTATTCCTCCGCTGATCACCTCCGCCAACAGGAAGCCAGACCATCATGAGCGCAAAGCATACATCCAGAGGATTTGCTGCAGTCCTTGCTCGCTGCCTCCTAGTCACGATCTGCGGACTCATCGCGACCAGTCTGCTCGGTCTTGACGCCCCAACCGCCATCCTGTTTCAAATCGGAACGGAAGCCGCATCGAACGTTTGGCACGTCTACACCCTGCTGGTGCCGGCCTAGCAAGAAAGCCTCTGCGGGGGCGGTGGCGGGCTACTAGACCGCTAGGGGCGCACCCTTGGGATCTCTAGAGAAGTGCAAATCCCCGCCCAAGCTGCTCAACAAGCGAATCATTTCGGCCCAAAGTGGAAATTGGGGAGGGCCGCCTGCACGGCAGCCTACCTTCACCTTCCCTACCCTGCCTACTCAGGCACCTGGACGAAAAGTAGGCCCATCCATGCCCCGGGATCCCAGTAACGGCGCGGATTTGGCCTGAGCGCGGCCACCCGCCCTACCTTCCCTACCTTTCTCCGGGAAACTCTCTCCCATAAGGGGCAAGTGAGTGTTCTGGGATTCTCCAAGGTGTTTTCTCAAAAAAGGGTAGGGAGGGTAGGCTCACACCTCCCAAACCCCCAAAAACCCCTAGATTCCGCGGAATTTGCCCTTCGGATCTGCCTACTTTCGAAAGTAGGCCAGCGTAGGGAAGGTAGGCCGAACGGTAGGCAGAAGCCTCAAGCCCCCTGGTATTTTGACCCGGTACAGGTCCCGGACCCCCAGATTCACCTGGTCGGCACGGTGCAGACACCCGCCCCCTCACGTATCACATAAGCCCCGGGGCGACGGATCTACGCAGATTCGTGCGCCAGCTTCGGCTAAGGACTTACCCGTGCCATCGCCAGGGCAGCCCGCACGGCCGATGTCACGTCATAGGTCAGTGCTGATACTAAGGACGTCAGTGGTCGTCCTGGGGACGTCTCAAGCCCGTCGCCGCTTAGCTTCAGTAGGAACCTGGCGGGCTTGCCTATCTCCAGGGGCGCCATGAAAGTAAAAGGGATGGACTCCCCGTCCCTGCGCAACGAGGCCACCGAAGCAGGCAGGTCGTGCGCAATACCCGGAACGTCGACCGGGGCGCCCCCCGAGGATCCGTTTGAGCGTCATGGCACCCAGGTCCAGGGGATAGTACGCCGTTTCGTCTCAACGATCATTTTGGGTTGGCTCCGATCAGCGTCATGGTGAGTGAGCGACAGCGGAGACTATCCAACTGGCTCTTTGATCAAGCCATACTTGCATGTACTGAACTGGTACGTGCTGTACCTATGACTTGGAGTTGCTGTCACTTCTATTACTGCCGCCCGTCGTGGGTCTTGTGACCGCTTGTGAGTCTGTGAGTCTCCGGATTGTGGATGCGACCCAGTAGATAGTTCGTTACGAGGAAAGGAGCAGCATGGAAGAGCCCAGGCTGGTTTTCATCGGCGACACACATGGCGACACGAGCTGGATGAGGACCGTGCTTCGCTCCGCAGCCAGGGCGGGCGTCCGCTCGTTGATCCACGTTGGTGATGACGCTTTCGACTGGCCGGGGCGCAACAGGCCCAAGCACGCCAACAGAGTGAACCACATGCTGGAGGACCACGGGCAGAAGCTCTTCTACAGCCTCGGGAACCACGATAATTGGGACACGGGATTGAAGCTCAAAATAGAACCGGATGGCCTGGCCACTTGGCGGCCAAACATCCGAGTGTTCCCTCGCGGCGGCCGAGCAGTCATAGAGGGGCTGACAGTCGGCTCCATCGGTGGGGCCTACAGTATCGATGCCAGTCACCGCACTCCGGGGATGTCCTGGTGGGACTCGGAGGAGCCGACACGGGAGGACGCGCAGCGGCTCATTGACGGCGGCCCGGTTGATGTCCTCGTGACGCATGACGTTCCGCTGGCCGTGCCGATGGTTGGAGACTTCAAGCTACCGCCGGGCGTAGTCGACCGAGCGAACGTGACCAGGCGGCTTCTCCAGGACGTCGTGGACGAGCTCCGGCCGCCCCACGTGTTCTGCGGGCACTGGCACCAACGGAAAACCCACGAGCTCGTGCACCCGGACGACAGTGTCACCGTAGTGGAAGTTCTCGCAAATGAGTACAACCGCCGGACCAACGCCGTCCT
This sequence comes from Pseudarthrobacter sp. 05T312, assembly GCF_056396685.1. Classification (NCBI taxonomy): domain Bacteria; kingdom Bacillati; phylum Actinomycetota; class Actinomycetes; order Micrococcales; family Micrococcaceae; genus Pseudarthrobacter; species Pseudarthrobacter sp. 05T312. The sequence goes on along the minus strand of NZ_JBFTLY010000001.1, from coordinate 504,701 downwards.
GGTCACACAGGGCGAACAAGGCCTCGTCGTGGAGCCGCTGGACCTCTCCGGCAACTGATCAACGCCGGAACAAAGGACGGAACCTCCCAGTAGTGGCTGCCTGCGACTAGTGAATGCACCGCGAAATAGCCTCTGGCTCGCAGTGGCCCGGTCGGGTGGCCCCTAGTGGCACCAGCGGCTGGCTGAAACAAGGTTTGGGTGGCACTAGGCCGGTCGATGCAGCGTCGGCAGAGGTATCTTATCTCCAGAAAAGGGCAGGCTATCTCTCGCCGGTCGGGATAGCAGGAGAGCCAGTGACAAGCCGATCTTCACGGCGCGAGTGCGCTGTCACCTCGCCGCTCGACTCCAGAGCCCTTTCTGGTTCGGCCGCGCGGCGCCTGCAACGCCAGCGTGCCAGGAACCTAAGATCATTCCCATGACTCTTCATCCCAGAACCGATAACGCCCCCGTTCGGGGTCCAAAGTGTTATGAAAGTGTTTATTTTGAAGCCGGGGTACTCGAAAATCCCCTACAAATGGTGGAGCTAAGGAGATTCGAACTCCTGACCTCTTCGATGCGAACGAAGCGCTCTACCAACTGAGCTATAGCCCCGGGCGTATCCGCGTCCTGCGGGTTTGTTGCCCGCCGGTTCGGAACCGGTGTCCCTAGGCTACAAATTTTCGCAGCCCAACGCCAATTGACGCGCAGGGGCGCCGGGGGGCACCCCATAACCCTATGCGCGGCGGCGCTGCAGGACGTCGTCGAGGTTGCTGAGGGCGCTTTGGGCTTTGGACAGCTGCTGCGCTTCCGTTGCGGCCGCTGCCTCAGCAGCCGGGGTGGAAGTGGCGCCCTGTTTCAGCGAGGGCTTCCCCATTGCCTTTGGTGCTTCCGGCAGCTCGAGCGGCTTCGGTTCGGGACGCTCGGCCTTGGGAGCCTCCACATAGACAGGCTTGGGGACCTCTACGGGCTCCCACGGGGTGCTCACGGGAGCGGCAGGTGCGGATGTGGCCGCGCTGGTGTCGCCGGCCGCGATGGCGACGGCGAGGGCTGCTTCCCGCAGCTCCACTGCGGTCAGGGGCTTGGCCTTCGGCTCCCCGGCCTCGGCGTCGAAAAGCGGGCTGTCACGCCGTGTGGGGGCACTTTCGGGCTTCGTCGGAATTGCCTCGACGGTGTCCGGACGGCGCACCGGGGCGCTCATTGCGGAGCGGAAGGCGGCGTCCACCTTCGCCTTACGGTCACGGATGGCGAGCCAACGCAGCAGTGCCACGGATGCAACCGTCAGCAGGGTGCAGGTGAGCGGAAGGGCGGCCGAACCGAACCCGAAAGGAAGCATCACGCCGAAGATAAAGGCGGTGACGAGTGACAGCAGCCCCACCAGGGCCAAGGAAGTCCGTCCGTAGCGGATGCGGAACGGCGCCGCAGGTGGGGTGCTTGCAGTGCCGGCACCGGATGCGGCACTCTTCCTGGGTTCCATGGCTTTCTCCTGCTGGGCGGCGACGTTTAAGACCAGGCCGGACTGGGGGTCCGGCCTCTCATCGGCGGGGGCGTCTGCCAGGAAATCGACGGCGGGCTGGAACTGGTGCCGGCGGTTCCGGAGGACGTAAGGGGCAACCCATACAATCCAGAGCGCGACGGCAACCACAAGGATCACTGAGCTGCTAAGGGGGAAGTCCACACTCAAAACCGTATGAGCATCATGCCTGCTCAGGCCGCATTAGCTACGGTGTGTCGTGTCCGCGTGGGCAATCCGTTGGATTTATGACCGGTGCGATGCCAGCCATGGGCCAAGCAGGCCCTCCGGGACCTCTTCGGAGGTGAGCGCAAACGAACGGTGGTCAGCCCATTTGCCGTTGATGTGCAGGAAGCGGGGCCGGTAGCCCTCGTCCCTGAACCCCAGCTTCTCCACCACCCGCAGGCTCGGGCCGTTCTCGGGCCGGATATTGATTTCCATCCGGTGCAGGCCGAGTGCCCGGAAGCAATGGTCGGTTACCAGCGCCACGGATGTGGGGGCTATCCCCCGTCCCGCCCGGGAGTGGTCCACCCAATACCCCAACGTGGCCATCATGGCTGAACCCCAGACGATCGAAGACACTGTCAGCTGGCCCACGATGGCCGGGTTCCGCAGGCCCGGCCTCCACTCGGTGATGAGGAAGGGAAGCGCGGTGGCCTGGGCGGCCTGGATATTGAGGGACCGGACCATGTGCCGGTAGTCAGGGAGTCCACCGCCCGGGTCCGGGTTGGAAGCCTCCCACGGCGCCAGCCACTCGCTGTTCCGGTACCGCACTTCGCTCCACTCTTTCTTGTCGCGGTAGCGGATGGGCCGCAGGACCAGGTCGCCGCACTCGAGGGTGACCGGCCAGATGGGTCCAGTGCGCACGGCGCTACTGGGAAAGGCTGGCGGTGAAGCCCGGCAGCCATTCCCGCAGGCCCGGGCCCAGGTCCTCGCTGTCGATGGCCAGCTGGACGCAGGCCTTGAGGTAGCTCAGCTTGTCGCCGGTGTCGTAGCGGCGTCCGCGGAACACCACGCCATACACTCCGTGACCCTCGCCGTCACCGGACGCCAGTTCCTGCAGGGCATCCGTCAGCTGGATTTCGCCGCCACGGCCCGGCTTTGTGTGCTCAAGGACCTCGAACACCGCAGGGTGCAGGACGTAGCGGCCGATCAGCGCAAGGTTGGACGGCGCTTCCTCTGGCGAGGGCTTCTCCACCAACCGGTTGACCCGGACGTAGTCTTCGCCGTCGATCTCCTGGACGTCCGCGCATCCGTAGGCGCTGATCTGGGAGGGTTCCACTTCGATGAGGGCGACGACGGAGCCGCCCGTTTGGGCCTGCACTTCAATCATGGTGCTGAGGAGTTCGTCACGGGCATCGATGAGGTCATCGCCCAGCAGGACGGCAAAGGCTTCATTGCCTACATGCTGCTTTGCCCGGAGCACGGCGTGCCCCAGTCCGTGCGGATCGCCCTGCCGCACGTAGTGGATATCACCGAGCTGGCTGGCTGCCTGGATGGACGCGAGCTTTTCGGTATCGCCCTTGTCCTGGAGGGCCGATTCGAGGGACGGCACCCTGTCGAAGTGGTCTTCGAGGGCCCGTTTGTTGCGGCCGGTGATCATCAGCACGTCACTAAGGCCCACGTGGACGGCTTCCTCCACGACGTACTGGATGGCAGGCTTGTCCACGACGGGAAGCATTTCCTTGGGCATCGCCTTGGTGGCAGGCAGGAACCTGGTGCCCAGGCCCGCTGCGGGAATGACGGCTTTGCGGACTCTGGGATTACTGGTGTTCACCGGACTAATCTAACGTCAGCGTCAAGTATTTAAGTAACCACCGGCTATTTCAGTAACCACCGGCGCGACAGGCCGGCACCCGGACTGCCCTGGCTGCAGGCTGCGGACCACCGGGCAACGCAGGAAGGACAGCATGCTGCAGGAGACGAACGCCATCAAGGACGGGATCCGGGCCAGTCATCGCCGCAGGCGGGCAGGCCTTGCGCCGGCGCAGCTTGAAGCGGCGGGCCTGGCACTGGCCACCCATGGCGACGCGTGGGCGGGATCGGTGACTGACGGTCTCCCCGGCATCGCGTGCGTCTACCTTGGCGTCGGCCAGGAGCCACCCACCCTGCCGCTGATCAACGCCCTGCACCGCAGCGGGCACAAGGTCCTGCTGCCGGTATGCGAACCCGCACGGGAGCTGAGCTGGGTGTTCTGGAAGCCGGACACCGGCTTCGAACGCAGCAGGTATGCCCCTATTTTGGAGCCCACCGGGCAACGCCACGGACCCGAAACCGCGGGGGAAGCGTCCGTGCTTTTCATTCCGGCCACAGCCGTGGACCTTGCCGGCAACAGGATTGGCCAAGGCGGCGGGTACTACGACAAATTCCTGGGGCACCTGGCCACGGCCGGGAAGGAAATCCCGTTGTCCGCTGTTATTTACGACGATGAATTACTGCCCGCCGGCACCATTCCGGCAGAGGAGTTCGACCGCCCTGTTCCGGCCGTTCTTTCGCCTGCCGGGCACCGGACCCTGTTGGGGGCGGCCTGAGCACAGGGCTGGCGGCGCAGTGATAGAATTAGCACTCAGGCCCTGCGACTGCTAATGGTTTACCACGCGGCAGCACGGGACCTCTCGTTTGCCCAAGAGGAGGAGCACCAGTGCCAACATATGCTTACGCCTGCAAGGACTGCGGCCACGCCTTCGACATCGTCCAGTCGTTCTCGGACAGCAGCCTGACGTCCTGCCCTGAATGCCAGGGCACGTTGCGCAAGAAGTTCAACAGCGTTGGCGTGGTCTTCAAGGGTTCGGGCTTCTACCGCACGGACTCCCGCGATTCCAAGGGCAGCTCCGTCTCCCCCGCTCCGGCTGCGGCTCCGTCCGCACCCGCCACCACCCCCGCCGCTGCGGCGCCGGCAGCTGCCGCGAGCTAAACGGACATAGTCTTCACGACGGCGGCCGGCGCGTTCCAGCGCCGGCCGCTTTTGTCCACATAGCCGCCGTCCCGGGTCCCTGTCGCGTACGCCCCCAGTTAGCGTGGGCGCATGCCCATCCTTCCCCGTCGTGGCCGCGCCGGCCTCAGGTATCCCACGAACGCCGGCGGCCGCAGCCCCAGGAAACGTCCGCCTGCAGCCCGGCTCGCCGCCTGGCTGAGCCGCAACCGCAGGCTTGCCGCTGCCCTGCTGCTGTCCGCAGCCGCCGCGATCGCCGTCCAGCAGCTCACTCCCGCTCCGCTCGCCACAGCCACTGCCCTGGCCGCTGCCCGAGATCTGCCTGCGGGGACAGCGGTGACCGAAGCGGATGTGGCGCGGGTCCAGGTGCCCCCGGGCATGGTCGCCGACGGCTTCCTCCAGGATGAGGCCTCCGCCAAGGGCAAGCAGCTGGCCGCCCCGATGCGCAAGGGCCAACTTTTATCCGATGCCCAACTGGTAGGCCCTGGCCTCCTGGCAGGGACGCCGCCGGGATCTGCCGCGGTGCCACTGCGAATGGCCGACGCCTCGTCCATCCAACTTGTCTCCCCCGGCCAGCTGGTCAACGTGGTGCTTACATCAGCCAACGGGTTCGACCAGCAGGGCCCCTCCGAAGTATTGGCGTCCGCCGTCCCGGTGCTGTGGACCTCCAACAAGGGCGGCCAGAGCGGACAATGGCTGGGCACCACGGAGACAGACGGCCTCATCGTGGTGGCAGCCACGGCAGAACAGTCATCCCGCCTGGCCGGAGCCTCCACCCAAGGCAGACTGTTCTTTGTTTTGGTCGGCCCTCAGTGACCCGGCGGCGGTCAGCCCCAGTGCGGCGGCTTCTGTTCCTTCAGCCACGCGTCGTGGTCATCATCGCGGTCACCCCAGCTGCGGGCGTCGTCCTCCGCGGCCTTGGTGGGCAGGACTGCTCCGGTACCGGCCGGAGCCGTCCGGGACACCGGGGTGCCTTCAGCCGGGCCGGCAGGGACGTCTCCATCAGCTGCTGTTACCTGCTGTCCGTTCACGTTCTCGTCCTGGCGCATGTCTTCCTCGCGGCCGTTGTCTTCAGGCCTGCCGTCGGCAGGCTTCTGTTCCTTAGTCATGGGGTCCGTCTCCTGGCGTCCACCGTCGCCGTCACGTGCTCCACCGGAATCCCGGGGCAGATAGGAAACTCCCGCCGCCGGCGCAGCGTCAATTCCATTGAGCGCCTGGTCAACGTCATCGTCAAGGAACCCCACGGACTGGCTGGCACGGCCCGGCAGCACCATCTTTTCCAGGCCCAGGTAGCCGGCAATGCGGTCCGCGCAGGACGAGGGGTCCGTGAACACCTCGATGGTCCACAGCGGCATGTACCGCCAGCCGAGGCGTTCCAGCAGCTGCGGGCGCAGCCTGCTGCGCTCACGCACGCTCATGGTGCGGTACTGCGCAGTTCCGTCGGACTCGATGGCCACGGGCCGCGGAATGTCGGCATCATCCTGGCCCATCGTGTTCAGGGGGTCCGCGGCGGCAACCACGTCAATGGCACCGTCGTATTGGTGCCAGACCCTGGCGCCACGCGCACGCAGCCGGTCGCCCAGATCCGCCACCAACGGGTCCGCGCCAAGTGCCTGTTCACTGGCGGCAGCACGGGATGCCGGGGTACCAAGGTCCGTGTTGCCGGAGATTTCCCGGTCCAGGAGCGCGTACAGGTCCACCGCGCCGTGGGTGAGCCGGGTGTGGTCCAGGTCTTCAGGCCGGAAGCAGGTCAGCACGTGCAGGGAACGGCGGGCCCGGGTCATGGCCAGGGCGAACTTCTCCCGGCCACCTTCAGCGGACAGCGGCCCAAAGTTGTGGAGCGCACGTCCGTGCGGGGTCCGCCCGAATCCGGGCGAGAAGATGACGTGGTCGCGGACCAGGCCCTGGGCGCGTTCCAGGTCCACCACGCGGAAGGATTCCGGGCCCGCGCCGAAGAATCCCGCAAGCCCCGGCTGGTTGGACAGCTGCAGCCTGATGGACTCGCCAATCCTGGCGGCGTGCCGCAGGCTGGCAGTAACAACCGCCAGGGAGGTCCGCGGGCGCAGGCGGGCGTGCTCGAACACCAGCTCCACTACCCTGTTGACCTCCGCCACCACGGACTCCACGCCCTCGTGGTCGGCGCTGGGAAGGCCGGTACCGTCCGGCAGGTACTCCACCAGCAGCGACCGGTCCAGGCCCGTGGCCGACTGGCCTTCGGGCAGCCGGCGCAGGCCGCCGTCGTAAAAGTTCTTGCTGAGCTGCAGGACCAGGTCCTCGTCCACTGCGCGGTACACCACGTTGAGCCGCCACACCGGCAGCACTGCGGAGAGCGCGGTGAAGGCGCTCTCGACGCGGTGGTGGGCGGACTCTCCGGCGGCCAGCCGCTCCACCCCTACGGTGAACGTCCGCGGCGTAGCAATGCGGGGATCGCCGAACGCAATCACCTGCCGCGCCCGGGCAATGGACGGCAGGACAGCCTGCAGGGAAGTTGCTTCAGCGTCAAGAATGACGACGGCGTCAAAATGCTGTTCGGCCGGCAGCAGTCCGGTCATCAGGTAAGGGCTGACCGACCAGACCGGGACCAGGGTGCCGATCAGCTCCGGTGCCTGGGCCGTCAGGGACGGCAGGGAGACCCGGCCGTCCTTGAGCAGGCTGCGCAGGAGGTCTGCCTGGCGCGGCTGGGCAGCGATCGCCGTGCGCCACCGTTCCGCCAGGTCCCACCGCAACCGGGCGGCACCACTGGCAATGTGCGCGTTGTCTGCCAGCCGGTATTCTGCCTCGAGCTGGCGCAGTGCGTCGCCGTCGGACATGGCCAGGTAGTCGTCGCCGCTGATCATCGCCTCCAGGGCGGACTGCCACCAGGCCAGCTCCAGCTCCGCGGCAACGGATCGTTCCGGAACTTCGCGTTCCGCGAGGTCGGCCAGGAGTTCTCCCAGGCCGTGTTCGCGCATGTTCTCGATGAGGAGCGTGCGCTCGGGCAGGGTCTTCAGCGTGTCGGTGTCCGCTACCAGGCGTTCCAGGCGCTCCATCAGCTGCCCGTAGGGAACGGTGGAAAGTGCCCCGCCGTCCTCCGTATGCCGCAGCGCCTCCCCCAGCTGCGCCAGCTCCTGGTCAAGGGACCGGTACATGGAAATCATCTCGGCCAGGCCGGACGGGACAGCGGGGTGGCGCTGGGTGGTGGCGTAGCCCGCCCAGAGGGCACGCTGCTCCTGGACCAGCACCAGGGACGAGTGCAGGTCGGCGATGTGGACGCCCGGACGCACGTACTCCTTGGCCACCCGGCGCAGCCTGGAGCGCTGCATCGCGGTCAGCTCGATGCCGCGCTCACGCCGCCAGGCCGACGGCGCCGTGGCGGAGATGAGGTCCGTCACCGGCCGGTCGAAGATGTCAGGGGTGAACTTGTCCAGGCTGCCGCGGACGGCCACCAGCAGTTCAAGCTGTTCGCCCCACTCGGCGAAGGATTCGCCCAGTCGGATTTCCGCATGCTCCGCAACAGCGTCCATACGGTCTCGCAGGGCGGGAAGGCTCTTGGCGACGGAGCGGACCAGGTCCTGGGCTTCCTCGGTCTCCTTGCGGGTCAGCAGCCGGGCACCGTGCCACGGGCTAGTGGTGGCGGCCTTGCTGAAGCTGCCCAGTTCGGCGGCGCGGCGGAGGCGTCCGGCCAGTTCCTCACGGTCCCGGATGCTGTCCAGGACGCTGCGCTTGAGCCGGACGGTGGTGGCTGGAGCGGGGTGGATGGAGGTGAGCTCGGCAAGTGACTGCATGGCCTGGTACGGCGAGCAGCCCCACCGCTCGCGAACGTTGTGCAGCGATGCGACGTGATCCATCAGGGCATGGCGGTGTTCGGTCAGGGTGGTGTGGAGGTTCCCAAGCTGCGGTTCCAACGACTTTTCGTTGCGGACGATTGCCCGGACCAGCTGGCCCTTCAGCTGTTGGGCGGTGACGTTCCCGGTCAGTTGGAAGAGGATTGACTCCAATCCCAACGTCTCCAGGTGCCCGGAAACCTCGTTCAGGCTGGCGCGGCGGTCGCCCACCACCAGCACCGTCTTGCCGGCATCCACCAGGGCGCCGATCGTGTTGATGGCTGTCTGGGTCTGGCCGGTTCCCGGCGGGGTGCTGACTACCAGGGAGTCGCCCGCCCGGGCGGCGTCGACCACGTACTGCTGGTCCGTATCGGCGTCCAGCAGCAGCAGCTCGTCTTTGGGGTGCCTGTTGTCCAGGTGCGGGAAGCGGGACGGATCCGGCTGCACGACATCCACTACTTCACCGCCGGCGGCAGTGGCCAGAGCGGAGACGATGGGGTTGGAATCGTTGATCCAGGGGTCGTCCAGGTTCCCGGACAGGTCGGCAAAGGTGGAGACCAGCAGGTTGTGCTGGGTTTCGGCGCCGTGGATGGGCCGGATCAGGGTGGCCAGCCGGTCCAGGACGGGCTGGGGGTCGAACCGGGCGGTGCTGTAGGCCAGGCGGGTCACTGCATTGACGTCGAACACGATCCCGTGGATGTTTTTCAAGTGCCGCACGAGGGCGGGATTGATCTGGGCCTGTTCGGTGAGCTGCAGTTCGAAGTCATCCTCTCCCGGCCGGACCGTGAGGGAGATGGCGGTCAGCATGACCGGAGCGGAGACGCGCTGGGGTTTGCCGCCGACGGCGGACGTCCACACCACGGTGCCGGCGGACAGGTACCCGGCGTCGATGCCGCGGTCGTTGGCGAGTTCGAAGATCTTGGACCGGATGTTGCGTGACGCCCTTGCCGCCACCACATACTGCTGGCGGTCACGGATCAGGGTGGACAGGCGTGTGCGGCGCCCGGCCATGAGCTGGGCGAGGCCTGAGGGGTGCGCCGAAGTGAGGTCGATGGAACCTTCCGGCGTCTTGGTGAAGCGCAGCATCGTGTCCGCGCCGGTGACGGGTTTGAGCCCGGACAGCCATTTACGAAGCTCTTCCGAGCCTTCCGGGTGGCCTTGACCAACTGACACTTCTGCCTTCTTTTCTGCGTTTGCACGTGACGCCCTGGACCATACCGGCATAGATTCGAGAGTAGCCGCTCCGGCGCCGGACTTGAGAGACCGCAACACTGGGGCACGGGAAATTGCGGAGGAATTCGCTGGGAAAAAGCAGTGGCCGGCCCCCGCTGACGGAGGCCGGCCACTAGGATGCTATTCCCACTCGATGGTTCCCGGCGGCTTGCTGGTGACGTCCAGCACCACCCGGTTGACGCCGTCAACCTCGTTGGTGATCCGGTTGGAGATGCGTGCCAGCAGGTCGTACGGCAGGCGTGACCAGTCGGCGGTCATCGCGTCCTCGGAGGACACCGGGCGGAGCACGATGGGGTGGCCGTAGGTGCGGCCGTCGCCCATGACGCCCACGCTGCGGACGTCCGCGAGCAGGACCACGGGCATCTGCCATACTTCGTTGTCCAGGCCTGCGGCGGTCAGCTCGGCGCGGGCGATGGCGTCGGCCTTGCGGAGCAGGTCCAGCCGCTCCTTGGTGATGTCGCCGACGATCCGGATGCCGAGGCCTGGGCCGGGGAACGGCTGGCGGCCGACGATTTCCTGCGGCAAGCCGAGCTGGGCGCCCACGGCGCGGACCTCATCCTTGAACAGTGCGCGCAGCGGCTCAACGAGCTCGAACTGCAGGTCCTCGGGGAGGCCGCCCACATTGTGGTGGCTCTTGATGTTGGCTGCACCTTCGCCGCCGCCGGATTCGACGACGTCCGGGTAAAGCGTGCCCTGGACCAGGAACTTGATCTTCTCGCCGTGGGCTGCGGCCTCGGCGATGATGGCAAGTTCTGCTTCTTCGAAGGCGCGGATGAACTCCCGGCCAATGATCTTGCGCTTGGTTTCGGGGTCGCTGACGCCGGCCAGGGCCGAGAGGAAGCGTTCCTGTTCGTTGGCGACGTACAGCTTCACGCCGGTGGCGGCTACGAAGTCGCGTTCAACCTGTTCCGCTTCGCCTTCGCGCAGCAGTCCGTGGTCCACGAACACGCAGGTGAGCTGGTCGCCCACGGCGCGCTGGACCAGGGCTGCCGCCACGGCGGAATCCACGCCGCCGGAGAGGCCGCAGATAACGCGGGCGTCCCCGACCTGCTCGCGGATGCGCTCCACCTGTTCTTCCAGGATGTTGCCGGTGGTCCAGTTGGGCTCCAGTTTGGCGCCCTTGAACAGGAAGTTCTCCAGCACCTGCTGGCCATAGGCGGAGTGCTTGACCTCCGGGTGCCACTGCACGCCGAAGAGGCCCTTTTCCTCGTTGGCAAATGCTGCAACTTCAGCGCCTGCCGTCGTGGCCAGGACGTCGAATCCTGCCGGTGCTTCGTGCACGGAGTCGCCGTGGCTCATCCAGGTCTTCTGGTGCTGGGGCATTCCCTCGAGCACAGAGCGGCCATCACCCAGAATGGTGGTCTCCGTGGATCCGTACTCCCGCAGCCCGGTCCTGTCCACCTTGCCGCCCAGGGCGTTGGCCATGGCCTGGAAGCCGTAGCAGATGCCAAAGACGGGGACGCCGGCTTCGAAGAGGTCCGCGCCCACGCTGGGCGCGCCGTCGGCATAGACGCTGGAAGGGCCGCCGGAGAGGATGATGGCGGCAGGATTCTTGGCCAGGAGCTGCTCGGTGGACCAGGTATGCGGAACCACTTCCGAATACACGTTCGCTTCCCTGACGCGGCGGGCAATCAGCTGCGCGTACTGGGCACCGTAATCAACAACCAGCACCGGCTTCTGGGAAGTCTGGGATGCAGTGGGAGTAGTCACCGTAATAGCCTACTTTGCGCCCTTGCACCGGCGCACCTTGAGAGGCCCGGCTGTGACGGAGCAGACGTCCGACGGCGGGTGGCCCGGTGCGCTGAAGGCCCGTGTCAGTAGCGCTGCGGAGCCTGCGGGTTGGCGGCCAGCTCGGCCTCCACCTCGGCGTGGAACTTCTTTTCAACGATGAAGGACAGGAACGGCACGACGCCGCCCAGTGCCAGCAGGACCAGCTTCAGGAACGGCCAGCGCATGAGGGACCAGAGCCGGAAATTGGAGATCAGGTACACCACGTACATCCAGCCGTGCACGATCAGCACGGTGACGGAGACGTTCATGCCATTGAGCACACCCGCCGGCTCGGCGTCGGCGAATCCGAAGCCGAACGGTTGCCCGGTCACCGCGTTGGTCCCGCCGGCGAACAGGTACTGGCCAAAGCCGTAGCGAGCCACCAGTTCGGCGCACAGCAGCAGCAGCATGGTGCCGGTGAGGTAGGCCATGACCTTGTAGAACTTCAGGGCGGACCGGATCTGGGCCTCGGTGCCGCCGAAACGGCGCTTCTTTCCGGCAGTCTTGCCGGATGCCTGCGACGAGGGGGTGGCCGGTTTCGGATCAATCATGGCTGTACCTTCTGCTGGTGCTGGTCAGGCTGCTGGTGTTGTTCGTCCTGCTGTGGGAGCTGGTGTTCTTCGTCGTGCCCGTCGTCGTCGCCGGCGTCGTCAAAAGCCTCCTCGAGGTCCCGGTGGTAGTCGTCCTTGACCAGGCGCCACCAGATGAAGAGGGCGAAGCCGGCGAAGACAACCCACTCGATGGAGTAGAAGAGGTTGAGCCAGTTGATGTGCTGGGCGGGTGGCTGGGGGCCGATGTCCAGCGGAAGGAGGTTCCCGGGTACGGAGGCGGCACTCACATCCTGGCCGCCCACCACCTCTGCGGTGGCGGAGACGAAGCCGGGATAGCTGCTTACTTCCCAGTAGTTGATGAGCTCCGCCACGGAGACGGCGGAGGCCTCCCCCGCTTTGGGTGCCTTCCCGGCCACCGGCGCTTCGGACGGCAGCAGCCGCCCGGTCAGTTCAACAAGGCCCGACGGCGGTGCTGCCGCGTCCCCGGGTTCCGCGACCCACCCGCGTGCCACGGGGATCCAGGTCTGCGGTGAGGCACCTGCTCCGGTCAGGGCCGGGGCATCTTTGACGGCGAAGGCCGAAACGACCCAGTATCCGGTCTTGCCATCGTGGAGCCGGCCGGGAACAAGGACCTGCTTGTCCGGGCTGTATGTCCCCTGTGCCGTGACCATTTGGTCGGCTACGCTGCCGTGGAAGAATTCGCCGGGCTGCAGGGTGCTGGTGAGTGGCTGGACCTGTTCGGTGGCGGGGTTGACCGGAACCTCGGGCTGGGTGGAGCGGCCGAACTGCCACTGGCTCAGCAGCACGAAGACCCCGGAGAGAGCAATCGCGAAGATAAAGCCTGCGATCCATCGGGGCTTAAGGGCTGTTTTCCACACGTCTTAACCGTACTTCGTACTTCTGTAGAACAACTAAACGCCAAGGGCGTCCGGGTCCGGAGGCGGGCCCGGGGGATGCGCCTAGTGGTCGAAGAACACCAGGCTGGAGTTGATGAGCTCGGCGATTACTTCTGCGTCGTACGCACGCCGCAGCGATTCGCGGAACGATTCCTTGGAGAGTGACCTGGCCAGGGTGGCCAGGACTTCCAGGTGGTCGGAGAACGAGCTGGCTGGGGTGGCGATCAGCAGGATGACCGTGGCGGGGCCATCGGCGGCTCCGAAGTCCAGCGCGTGGCCGTACTTGGTGATGCCCACAGCGATGGAGGTCTGCGACACGAATTCGCTGCGGGCGTGCGGCAGGCCTACGCCGCCCGGGAGCCCCGTGGCGAGCTGGTGCTCCCGGGCGTTGACGTTCTTCAGGAACCCGTCAAGATCCGAGATCCGCCCGGCGGCGTAGAGCCGCTCTGCCAGTTGGTTGGTGGCGTCGGTTTTGTCCTTCGCCTCCATTTCCAGGATCACCATGTCAGCGGTGGTCAGGTGGGCGTCATACGGGTCCAGTGGTTCCGCCAAGGCGTATCCCTTCGGTCAGCAGTGGGGCGAACGGCCCCTCAACGCAAGGGCACGATATCTTCCGCGCCCAGGCGGGCGGCGTCTGCGGATTCGTCGTCCGGCTGTTGCTGGCTAAGGCGTTCGGCCTCCACGCGGGCAAGGTAGTGGCGGACTTCGTTTTCACGCTGCGTGTCACTCCAGCCAAGGACGTCACCCATCAGTTTAGCGACAACAGGGGCGGCCGACACTCCGCGGTCCCAGGATTCGATGGAGATCCGTGTGCGGCGGGTGAGGACGTCCTGGACATGGCGGGCACCTTCATGGCTTGCGGCGTAGACCGCTTCTGCCCGCAGGTAGTCGTCGGCGCCGGGGAGCGGCTCCGCCAGCTCCGGGTTCTGCTCGATAATCGCCAGGACTTCGGGCGTCATGGAGCCGTAACGGTTGAGCAGGTGCTCGATCCGCGCCACGTGGACACCCGATTCCTCTGCCGTGCGGTTCCGGCGGTTCCAGGCCGCCCGGAAACCGCTGGCGCCCAGCAGCGGGATGGTCTCGGTGCAGCTCGGGGGAACCCGCTCATCCATGGTGCGGGTGGCCTCGTCCACGGCATCTTTGGCCATGACCCGGTAGGTGGTCCATTTTCCGCCGGCCACTACCACCAGGCCCGGCACGGGGTGCGCCACGACGTGTTCGCGGGAGAGCTTGGCCGTGGAGTCGTTTTCGCCTGCCAGCAGCGGCCGCAGCCCTGCGTAGACTCCTTCGACGTCTTCCCTGGTCAGGGGCCGCTTCAGCACCTGGTTGACGTGTTCCAGGACGTAGTCGATGTCCTTGCTGGAAGCGGCAGGGTGGGCCTTGTCCAGGTGCCAGTCCGTGTCAGTTGTGCCGATGATCCAGTGCCGTCCCCACGGGATGACGAACAGGACCGATTTCTCGGTGCGCAGGATCAGGCCCACCGTGGACTGGAAGCGGTCGCGGGGCACCACCAGGTGGATGCCCTTGGAGGCCCGGACCTTTAGCTGGCCGCGGTCGGTGACCATGGCCTGGGTTTCGTCGGTCCATACGCCGGTGGCATTGATGACCTGCTTGGCGCGGATGCTGAACTGGGTTCCGTCTTCGCGGTTTTCCACCTTGGCACCGACTACCCGCTCGCCTTCGCGCAGGAAGTCCACTACCTTCATCTGGTTCACGGCGTGGGCGCCGTAGTAGGCAGCGGTGCGGACCAGGTTGGCGCAGTATTTGGCGTCATCCACCTGCCCGTCGTAGTAGCGGATGGACCCCACGAAGGCGTCGTCCTTCAGGCTGGGCGCGGCGCGCAGGGTGCCGCGCCTGCTCAGGTGCTTGTGGAACGGGACGCCGCGGCTGTGGCCGGCGGAGACTGACATGGCGTCATAGAGGGCGATGCCGGCACCCACATAGGGCCGCTCGATGAAGGGTTTGGTCAGCGGATACAGGAACGGCACCGGCCGGGCCAGGTGGGGTGCAATCTCAGAGAGGAGCAGCCCGCGTTCCTGCAGGGCCTCTTTGACCAGGGCAAAATCCAGCATTTCCAGGTAGCGCAAGCCACCGTGGATAAGTTTTGAAGACCGGGAGGACGTCCCCGCAGCCCAGTCGCTTGCCTCGACGATGCCGACGCTCAACCCCCGGGTCACGGCGTCAAGTGCGGCTCCCGTGCCGACGATGCCGCCACCCACAATCAGGATGTCCAGTTCCTGGCCGGGTTCCGTGGTGGCGCGCAGCCGCTGGATGGATGCTGCCCTGGCTTCGGGGCCAAGGACCCCGCCGTTTACAGGAACACTCTTCATTGAACGCCTCCAGTGCCTCTAGTGCCGGTAGTAAACCCACACTACTTGCTAGTGGCGTGCTTGGGCAGGGCGGGCCAGCGGCCCGCCCTGCCCCGGTGCCTTAGTTCCCGGCGTAAGGCGACACCACGACGTCGACCCGCTGGAATTCCTTCAGGTCGGAATAGCCGGTGGTGGCCATGGAGCGCCGCAGGGCGCCGATGAGGTTGGACGTGCCGTTGGTGTGGTGGCCGGGCCCAAAGAGGACCTCCTCAAGGGGGCCAACGGTGCCCACGTTGGCGCGGTCTCCGCGGGGCAGTTCGGTGTGGTGCGCTTCCTGGCCCCAGTGCCATCCCTTGCCCGGCGCTTCTTCCGCCCGGGCCAAGGCACTGCCCAGCATGACGGCGTCGGCGCCCATGGCGATTGCCTTGACGATGTCGCCCGAGGTGCCCATGCCGCCGTCGGCAATGACATGGACGTAGCGGCCGCCGGACTCGTCCATGTAGTCGCGGCGGGCGGCTGCGACATCGGAGATGGCGGAGGCCATGGGCGAGTGGATGCCCAGGGCGCGGCGGGTGGTGGTGGTGGCGCCGCCGCCGAAGCCGACCAGGACGCCTGCGGCGCCGGTGCGCATGAGGTGCAGCGCCGGGGTATAGCCCGCTGCGCCGCCCACGATCACCGGGACGTCGAGTTCGTAGATGAACTGCTTGAGGTTCAGCGGCTCGTGGTCCTTGGAGACGTGCTCGGCGGAGACAGTGGTGCCGCGGATGACGAAGATATCGACGCCGGCCGCCAGGACGGTCTTGTAGTGTTCCTGGGTGCGCTGCGGGGTCAGGGACCCGGCAACGGTGACGCCGGCCTCGCGGATCTCAGCCAGGCGGGACGTGATGAGTTCGGGCTGGATGGGGGCCTGGTACAGCTCCTGCATGCGTCCGGTCACCGCGGGGCTGTTGGTCTCGTCCTCCAGCGCCGCAATCTCATCGAGGATGGACTGCGGATCCTCGTACCGGGTCCAGAGGCCTTCCAGGTCCAGCACGCCAAGGCCGCCCAGCTTGCCGAGGGCGATGGCGGTGGCCGGGGACATGGCCGAGTCCATCGGCGCGGCGATTACCGGCATCTCGAACTGGTAGGCGTCGATCTGCCAGGAGACGGAGACGTCCTTGGGGTCGCGGGTGCGACGGTTGGGGACGATTGCAATGTCATCCAGGGAGTAGGCACGACGCCCACGCTTGCCACGGCCGATCTCGATCTCATAAGTCACTGCTCTAGGTTATCCCAGCGGGTTCGGTGAACGGGCCCGGGCGCTTCCCTGTGGGGAGCGCTGCCCATGGCGACTGCGCCGAGCAAACACGTAGCCTTGGCAGGGGGCTTCGGTGGATGCTCCCGCGATAGCCTCCACGATTGGGCCTCCTTCCGATATGACGCACTCCATTCCTTTTCCCGCCGACAGGCCCGTCCATCCGCTCGACCATTGGCTCTCCCCCGAACTGGCCCGGGTCAGCCCACCGGACGCCCCGTCCCGGCTGCGCCAACTGGCGGATGTCCAGGGCACCTTGGCGGCCGCTTGGAGCGGCGCGATCGCCGGCGGACCGGTCCTGGCCCTTGCGGGTGCGTTCTTCTCCGTCATGTCGGGAAACCCCGCGACAGCGCTCGTCCTGCTCCCGCTGGGAGCCGTCCTGATGCTGTTGGGCCTCTTCGGATGGAAACGGGTCCGATCCGCCCTGCCCCGGACCGACAAGGTCCTGATCAACCGTGGTCCCGGATCTGCCCGCGGCGGCATCGGCATGGTGTCGTTTCTGGCGGCCATTATCGGCGCGTTCATTTTTCCGACCCTGCCCTCTGCCACGGCGAAGGGCGGCGCCACGGCCGCAACGCTGGTGGGCGTCTACGTCCTCCTCCTGGCACTCCTGGTCGCATGCATCGTTGTCCCATCCACCGTCATGGGCCGGGCAAGGGAATCATTCAGGCGGCGTATCCGCATCGATCCTGCTCTTCGCGAGGCTCTTGAGGAGGACCTGGCCGTCTGGCGCGATCCCTACGGCAACGCGGCCTACGGGCCTCTGTGATGCGCACCCTTCCCGCTACAGTGGCGTGATGGGCAGCCGCTGGACATTCGACGGGCACATCGCCGGGATTGGGACTACTTCCGGGCTGCGCGCCGTCGTCGGGATCTGGCAGGACTCCGCCTTTGGGTCGTTCGCGGACGTCATGGTGCAACAGCCTTCGGGACACCGGCTGCTGCTGGCCCCGACACCCGAGGTGGCCGGCTTCATTGCCGCCACCTACACCTTTGATGAAGTGCGGGTACTGGACGTTGCTGCCTCGCTCGCCGATCACACGTTGACGGTCGACGCCGGCCCGCTGGAAGTTCGGGCCGTCACCGGTGCGAGGACCCTGCTGGGAACAGCGCTGCGGGCAGTACCCCGGCGCCTTGCCGTCCATCCCCGCTGGCTCGCCGCGGTCAATCCGTTCGCCGCCCTTGCGGCACCTGGCGCCCGCACCTACGGTACTGCGGGCAGCGGAAGGACTGAGTTCTATGGGGTGACGGACCTGCACCACGTGACGTCCGCCGTTGTCCGCTGGAATGGTGCCGATGCCGGAGCGCTGGCCCCCATCCGGCCCGCCGTCACGTTCGGCTTCAGCAGCGTCCCTCCCCGCCCGGGCATCGCCCGCGTGCGCACCACCGTGGTGGACGCGTGATGGGCGGCCGATTCACACTTCTTCAGCTTCATCAACCGTCAGTTGCGATTCGAACATCCTGAAGTAGCGGCCGCGCAGGGCCACTAACTCCTTGTGCGTGCCCTGCTCCACCACTTGTCCGTCCTCCAGCATGTACACGACGTCCGCCTTCTCGATGGTGGCGAGCCGGTGGCTGATGGCGATGATGGTGCTGCTGCGGTCCGCGAAGAGACGCGTGAAGATCCGATGCTCAGCGAGGGCATCGATGGCGGAGGTGGGTTCGTCCATCACCATGAACGACGCGTCCCGGTAGAAGTTCCTGGCCATGGCAAGGCGCTGCCACTGGCCTCCCGAAAGGCCGCTCCCCTTCCGGCCGCGTGGGTCCTCCATCCAGTTGCTGACGTGGTTGTCCAGGCCGTTGGGCAGCTTGTTGATGAATTCCAGGGCTTCGGCGTCGGAGGCGGCCCTGCGGATGCGTTCATCATCCCGTGCAGAGTCGACGTCCCCGAAGTAGATGTTCTCCGCCGCCGTGGCGAACTCGTACTTGAGGAACTCCTGGCTGAGCACGGCCAGGTGCCGGTGCCAGGAGGTAACGTCGACGGCGGCGAGGTCCACGCCGTCGAGCAGGACCTGGCCGGAGTCGGGCCGGTAGAGCCCGGCGAGGATGCGGATCAGCGTCGACTTCCCGGCGCCGTTCTCCCCCACGATGGCTATGTGCTGGCCCCGGCGGATGGTGAGGCTGATGCCCCGGATGACCTCGATGTCGCTTCCGGTGTAGGTGAAACGGATGTCCTTCAGCTCGACTTCCCGCGGGGCTTCCAGCAGCGGAGGGGCGTGTTCGGAGTGCATGGGCATCGCCATGAACAGCTCGTAGTCCTTCAGGTTGGCGAGGTCCTCGTCGATGGAGCTTAGCGAGGACACCAGGTTGTTGGCCGTGGACAATGCACGGCTGACGATCTGCTGCACGTAGAGGAACTGGCCCACCGGGGCGGCGCGGGCAATGATCTGCCCCACGACCCAAATCAGTGATACCACCTCGGCACCGTACTGCAGCGCGTCCGCGGCCAGCTGCCGTGGAATGTAGCGGCGCTGGTAGTCCAGCCGGCGGCGCTCGTCCGCATCGCGAAGGCGCGAACGAAGGTCCATGAGGAAACTGACGATGCCATAAAGCCGCATTTCGGCAATGTGCTGCGGCCGGAGGAGGTTGGTCTCGATCATTCGGCGCTGGCGGCGTGAGTCCACCTGCGTGTTCCAGTGCGCGATCTGCTCCCGGGACAGCTTGAACTGCAGGTACACGCTGGGAACGATGGCCACCAGGACGATGACGGCGATCCACCAGCTGACAAGCAACAGGGCGCCGATGGCCAGGATGACCGAAACCAGCTGCGTGAAGATGGCAGCTATACGGTCCAGAACCCGGGCGTACGAATCCGAAAACCGTTTGGCACGGTCGTAGAGGTCCACTGTCTCCTTGTCGTCGTACCGCCAGAACTCGAGGGCAAGGAAGCGCTCGTACATCTGGTCACCGACGATGGCCCCCACCTTGAAGCTCATCAACTGCTGGATATATCGGTCAATGCTGTTGAAGGCGCCCCAGAAGAGACCCAGCGCGGCAGTGACAACGACGTAGACGATCGCAAGGCGCCCCGCCGCGCCGTCGCCCGCGTAAGCGGCCGCCAATGCCGTGGTGGTCAGGGACGCAAAGAATGTGGTCACGAGCGGCAGCACAGCCGAGATGAGGGAGCCAAGCACCTTCATGACCACCGCGCCCGGGGATGCACGGAAACTCACCCGGAGAACCTGGGCCACGGCCTTGGCATAGGGACGCAGTGCCAGCCGCTTTTGCGGGTCGCGTTTAGGGGTCAGTTCCGCCGGGTGGCGCGGTTGGGACATGGAATCAGCCTAGTGCCGGGCGGTCCGTCATCATGTGGAATGGAGACATCGCAGCAGCGCATCCTCGCCTGGTGAGAGTGCCAGGTAGTGGAAGTCCGCTCGTCCACCAGCCAACCGACGTGCTCGCCCGCTGTGAAACGCCTCGATCATCCGGGCCGGGCCCACCCATTCTGGCCAGTGGGTTGGTTCGGGGTCCTGGCGTTCGGGGTTGTAGTGGCGTCCGGTGGGTGAGGTCCACCCGGGTGGTCCGTTGTTGGTGGCAGGGTCGGGTGTCCATTGGCTGTGGTGTTTGAGTCGGTGGTGTTTGGGGCAGAGCTGTGCGAGGTTGTTGACGTTGGTGGTGCCGCCGTGTTCCCACGCTTGTAGGTGGTCTGTTTCGTTGTCGGGGGTCTTGTTGGTGCAGCCGGGGAAGGTGCATTTGGTGTCGCGCATGCGGATCCAGTGTTTGATGGCCCCGGTGAGCCGGTAGTTTTTCCGGCCGATCTCCAAGGGTGCCCCGTCCCGCGGGTCGACAAGGACCCGGTAGAACGAGTCAGCCCCGTCAGTGACCAGCTTGCGTGCCATCGATGCCGGGATCGGCCCGAAACCATCCAGCACGGCTGGTTCGTCGGTGAGGCCGAGGAGTGAGAACACCGGCACGGTGACCAGCACATCGGCCCGCAGGGCAGGGACCTTCCCGATCCCTGTGAGACCTTGGGTGCCCGGGGCGGTGTCGGCGGAACCCTCACCCGCTACCTGCACGGCGCCGAGGAGGAGGCTGGCGGCGATGTCGGGGCGGAGCTGGGTAAGCGTGCGGGGTTCGTCGGGGCCCTGGAGTCCGCGGGCGGTGGCGGTGGTGCGGTTCCAGATGGCACACGCGGTATCGCCGGGGAGGTAGAGGGAGACCCAGGCCATGCCGTCCTTGTCAGGGGTGTATTCCATCCGCCGGTCAGCGATCCCCTTTGCATGGCGTTTCTCGATCGATTCCGGATGATGGCGCTCCCGCCAACCCCGCACCTTGGCCCGGAACCGGGACGGAACGAGCTCACCGGGAGCGGCACCCCGGGCGGGGTGGGGTGCGTCGGGGTCGAAGAAGTGTGCCACCAAAGACGCCGCGCCCTCAGGGGTAAGGCCTTCAGTCTCGTCCGCGACAATCCGTGCGTGCTGCCACGACATCGCGCCCGCAGCCAGGGCCTGGAACACCAGCGGCAGGGAACAGATCCGGCGTGACTGCTCCACCAACGCCCCCGCTGCCGCGGAACTGACGGTCAGCACCCCGGCGATCTCCTCCACCACGGACATCTGCGCATAGCTGCGGTCCTGGACGGTGGCGTCCGGCGGCGTCGTCGCTTCCTGGAACCCGGCGGCGTCGGCAGCGTCCTGTGCTTTCACCGCGGCGAGCTGCGCCTCCAGCCGGGCTAACAGCTCCAAGCCTTCCAGCCGGATCTCATACCGACGCTGCAACACATCAACGTCAACACCAACGGCGTCGCCGGAAGCCAGGGAAGCGTCCTCCCGCTCCAGCGCATCCAGGGCAGCCACAGAGGCGCGAACACCCTCCAGGACCACCCCAACACCACCGCCGATTTTCATATGCAAATCATGCAGCAGGGGCCCGACATTCAGGCCGACAGCGACCTCCGAGCCCAACAACAAGACCGAACCCAACAACAAGAGGAGGCGGGAAAATCCCGCCTCCTCTTTCACTCGCCTCAGCGTGAATAAAACCCTTCGACGTTACCGTGAGCCGTAGTTCGGCGCCTCAACGGTCATCTGGATATCGTGCGGGTGCGATTCCTTCAGCCCGGCGGAGGTGATCCGTACGAACTTGCCCCGGACTTTCAGCTCGGGGACGGTCGGTGCGCCCGTGTAGAACATGGTCTGGCGCAGGCCGCCCACCAGCTGGTAAGCCACGGAGGACAGCGGGCCACGGTACGCCACCCGGCCTTCGATGCCTTCCGGGATCAGCTTGTCGTCACCGGAGACGTCGGCCTGGAAGTACCGGTCCTTGGAGTAGGACGTGTTCTTGCCGCGCGACTGCATGGCGCCCAGGGAGCCCATGCCGCGGTAGGACTTGAACTGCTTGCCGTTGACGAAGATCAGGTCGCCCGGGGACTCGTCGCAGCCTGCCAGGAGCGAGCCCAGCATCACGGTGTCCGCACCGGCCACCAGGGCTTTGCCGATGTCGCCGGAGTACTGCAGGCCGCCGTCGGCGATTAGCGGAACGCCGGCCGGAATGGCGGCCTTGGCGGATTCGTAGATGGCCGTGATCTGCGGGACGCCGACGCCGGCCACCACGCGGGTGGTGCAGATGGACC
Organism: Pseudarthrobacter sp. 05T312; assembly: GCF_056396685.1. NCBI lineage: Bacteria > Bacillati > Actinomycetota > Actinomycetes > Micrococcales > Micrococcaceae > Pseudarthrobacter > Pseudarthrobacter sp. 05T312. The sequence continues at coordinate 482,852 of NZ_JBFTLY010000001.1, read as the reverse complement.
CGGGACCAACGCCTACCTTGATGCCGTCGGCACCGGCGTCGATCAGGGCCTGGGCGCCTTCGCGGGTCGCGGCCTGGCCGCCGATGATGTCCACGTGCGCGGCGACGGGATCGGACTTCAGCCTGCGGATCATGTCCAGGACACCCTGGGAGTGGCCGTTGGCGGTGTCCACGAACAGGGCGTCCACGCCGGCGTCCACGAGGGTCATGGCCCGCTCCCAGCCGTCACCGAAGAAGCCGATGGCGGCACCCACGCGGAGGCGGCCCTCATCGTCCTTGGTGGCGAGGGGGTACTGCTCGGCCTTGGTGAAGTCCTTCGTGGTGATCAGGCCCTTGAGCCGGCCCTGCTCGTCCACGAGCGGCAGCTTCTCGATCTTGTTGGTAGCCAGCTTGTGGGAGGCTTCCTCGCGGCTGATGCCTACGTGCCCGGTGACCAGGGGCATCTTGGTCATGACGTCGCTGACCAGCCGCAGCGGGAAGTCGGACTCCGGCACAAAACGGGTGTCGCGGTTGGTGACGATGCCCAGCAGGCGGTTGTCCTCATCCACCACAGGCAGGCCCGACACACGGTAGTGGGCGCAGAGATCATCGAGCTCGCGCAGGGTCGCCTCGGGGCGGATGGTCAGCGGGTTGGTGATCATCCCGGACTCGCTCCGCTTGACCCGGTCCACCTGGTCCGCCTGGTCGGCGATGGACAGGTTGCGGTGCACCACGCCCAAGCCGCCCTGGCGGGCCATGGCGATGGCCATCCGGGATTCGGTGACGGTGTCCATGGCAGCGGAGAGCAGCGGCGTCTGGACCGTGATCCGCTTGGAGATCCGCGAGGATGTGTCGGCCTCGGACGGGATGACGTCGGTGTGCCCCGGCAGGAGCAGGACGTCGTCGTAGGTCAGGCCAATAAAGCCAAAGGGGTTGTGTTCGGGCTCGGTCATGAGTGCGCCTCTTACCTTGGTTGCTGGGTCACGGGTAGGGGTTGCAGCCGATGACCAGCCCGTGATTACGGAACTGGCCTGTGCAGACGATCCTGCGGGAGCACCGTGCAGGACGGCGTTCCGGGGGCAGAAAGTGTTGAGTAAATATTAGAACCTCGGCGCCGATCCCCCTATTCCACGCCGCCAATGTGAGCAACCCCACCCACGGCCCGGCGGCCGGGAGAGCTCAGCTCCAGCCGGTGGCGGCCAGCAGCCGCTGCTCGAACATGGTAATCATGGACTCGACGTAGGTCCTGGTGAGGTGGTTGTCGTCCTTGTAGACGTACACATTCCCCACCACGGCCGGGCAGACGCCGCGCGCACAGATGAAGTCGCTCATGTCCATCAGGTGGAGCCCCGGAAGCTTGCCGCGGTAGTTTTCCAGCGGCGACGGCTCCACCAGGGACTCAGCCAGCGGCGGGTTGCACGCCGGGGCGCCGGCCCCGTTCCGCTGGGCGCACTGCGGCATATTGAAGGTGAACCGCGGGTTGTCCCGGATGCCCACAATCTCGATCCCCAGGTCCGCGAACGGCTTCACGCCGTCGAGGTATCCCGGGACCTCGGTTTCGAACGGGGCGTCCTCGTGGGTCAGCGACGCCACGGTGAACACGGCATCCGGCAGGTGTTCCAGGACGTAGGCGGAGCTGGCACGGTTGTAGGCGTTGCATTCAGCGTTCCGGGTTTCCGATTCGGCACCGAAGCGGCAGGCGGGCATCAGCAGCGTGACGATCTCCCAGCCTCGGGCGGCCGCCACCGGCGCGAGGGCGGCAAGGTACTGCTGGGCGTGGGAGTCGCCCAGCACCACGATGCGTTTGGTGGCGGGCTCCTCCGGAAGCTCCTGCCTGCAGCCGTCCAGGATGGGGTCGTCCGTGGCGTTGGCACCGGTGCAGGGCGAGTCGATGCCGGCCCAGTCGTTGTCCAGCGCGGTGGGCCCGGGGATGGTGCGGGCCCTCGGGGCAGGCGAGTTTTCGTTCTCCGGGGTGAGCGCCAACGCCCCTGGCGTGAGTTCCCTCGGCTGTGCCGCCGTCGCGCTTTCCTCAGCGGTGAGTGAGGTCTGCCAGACTGCAACGGGCCCGGCCAGGAGAGCGCCGCAGGCAACAACCACGACGGCGGTCCGCCACGTCCGGAGCTTGGGCCAGTGCCAGTCCCGCAGCGGCTTTTCCACGAAGCGCGTGGTCAGGACGGCGAGCACGATGGCGGCTCCGACGATGCCGAGGCCCTGCGTGAGGTTCGGCGCTTCAACGCCGGTGGCCGCGAGCGTCAGCACCAGGACGGGCCAGTGCCACAGATACAGGGCGTAGGAGTTGTCGCCCAGGGCCACGGCGGCCCTGCTGCTGAGGAGTCGGTCAACGCCGAACCGGCTGCCGGTCTGCCCAGCAACGATGATCGCGGCGGCAGCCAGCGTGGGCCACAGTGCCACGTACCCAGGGAAGGACCGGTCAACGGTCAGGACCAGCCCGCAGGAAATCATCGCGGCCAGTCCCGCCCAGCCCAGGGCAATGCGCACCACGCGTCCGGGCCGCAGGTACGGCAGCGCCAGCGCAAGCAGGGAGCCCAGCGCAAATTCCCAGAGCCGGGCTCGGGTGTCGAAATAGGCGTAGGCCTGGTTGGTGGCTGTCTGGTCAACCGAGTAGGCCAGTGACACCGCGAACACGGCCCCGAAAACTACTGCCAGCAGGCCGCGGTACGTCACCCAGTTCAGGCGGGGAACGCGGCGGAGCCCTGCCAGCACGGAAGCGGCGGCGGCAAAGACCAGCGGCCACAGGATGAAGACCTGCCCCTGGATAGACAGGGACCAGAAGTGCTGCAGCGGGCTGGCACCGGCATGGTCCTGCGCGTAATAGTCCACCGACAACTCCGCAAGGAGCCAGTTCTGGTTGTACAGCAGGGACGCCCAGGCCTGGTCCAGTACCTGCGGCCAGCGGCCCTGCGGCAGGATCAGCCAGGTGCCGGCCAGCACCCCGAGGATCACCACGACGGCGGCGGGCAGCAGCCGCTTGAACAGGTGCAGCCAGTGCGCCAGCAGCTGGAAGGGTTTGCCTGACTCGGCTTTCCGGACGAACGACAACGTGAGCAGGAAGGCCGAGATGAGCAGGAAGATGTCTACGCCGCCGGACACACGGCCCAGCCAGACGTGGTAGGCCACGACCATTAGGACAGCCAGCGCCCGGAGCCCCTGGACTTCGGGCCGGAAGGTGGGCTTCCGTCGGCGGACAGCCGGGCCGGATTCAGGTGCCTTCGGGGCTTCCGATACCGACACTAGAAACCCCTCACAACACCCGCCAGCCAAAGCATCAAGCCTAGCCAACGGCGCCCACATCGGCGAATCAACGCTGGTGTTCCGGCTAAGCTGGCCCCAAACGGCGAAGGGAGCAGGTGTGGTTGTCCAGCTGCGGATCTGCGTGCCCGGGGAGCTGTCCGCCGTCACCGTGCAGACCTGCCGCGACCACCGGGGAACGGCGGAAGTAGCGCTGCTCCAGGGTGCGGCCGTAGTACCGGATGGCGATGTCATCGAGGTGCTGGTTGCCCGGGAGTCCGTGGAGGAACTGCTCGAAAAGCTCGAAGTCCTGAAGATCCAGGACGTGGGTTCGATTTCCATGGCCACCCCTGAACTCGTGCTGTCCAAAAGCGCTGACCGGGCTGAGCGCGCCGCTCCCGGGGACGGCGCAGACGCAGTGATTTGGGATGACGTCACCCGGCAAACCGGTGAAGATTCACGCCTGACCTGGAACTTCCTTGCCTTCCTGGTGCTGGCAACCCAACTGGCCGGCATCGGCATCGTGACGGACTCCCCCATAGCCATTGTCGGTGCCATGGCGGTGGGGCCCGAGTTCGGACCACTGGCCGCCCTTGCCGTCTCGCTGGCCACCAGGCAGTGGAAACTGGGGCGCCGCGCCGCCGTCGCCCTGGCTGTCGGTTTCCCCGTTGCCATGCTGCTGGCGGCACTCACGGCATGGCTTTCGGTTCCCCTCGGTCTCTTCCCACGCGATGCCCTGGACAAAGGCTCGGCAGTGGAGTTCATCTACCACCCCGGGCCGTATTCATTGATCGTGGCCGTGCTGGCGGGGATCGCCGGCATGCTGTCCATCATCGGACGCCGCTCGGCCGCACTGATCGGCGTCTTCATCTCCGTGACCACCGTGCCGGCGGCCGGCTACGTGGCGGTGGCCCTGGTGCTGGGTGAATACCAGAAGGCCGCAGGCTCCGCGCTGCAACTGCTGCTCAACCTCGTGGGCATCGTTGTGGCAGCCGTCGCGGTCCTCCTCTTCTACCGGAGAATCACCCGTCGGCTGCCGGACGGCGTGGCACGCAGCCTGAAACGCCAGCGCAACGGGTCCCGGCGCCAGGCCTGATCCGGAAGTCTGTCGCTATGGCCGCAGCAAAGCCCGCAGTGCCTGGATGGTGTCCGCTTCAGCCGGGGCCTTGTCCTCCCGGTAGCGCTTGACCCGGGCAAACCTCAGCGCGATCCCGCCGGGGTAGCGCGGTGACTGCTGCACCCCGTCGATGGCTATTTCGACGACGGTGACCGGCTCAACCCATACGGTGCCGGCGGTGCGCCGCACCTCAAGCTCCTGGAACCGTCCGGTCTGCCAGCGCAGCAATTCATCGGTAAGGCCTTTGAACGTCTTGCCCACCATCACGTAGCCGCCCGGTTCGCCGAACTCCCCGGCAGGGTCAAGGGCACCAAGGTGCAGGTTGGACAGCATCCCTGTCCGGCGTCCAGAGCCCCATTCGCAGGCAAGCACCACCAGGTCATAGGTGTGGACCGGTTTCACCTTCACCCAGTTGGATCCGCGCCGGCCGGCAGCATAAGCCGAGCCGATGGCTTTCACCACCACGCCCTCGTGGCCCGCGGCCAGGGCATCCTGCGAAACCCGCTCAGCGACCTCGGGGTCGGCGGTGACCTCCCCCGGGATCCGGTGTGCGGGGGCCACCCGCTCCAGGATGTCGATGCGGGTGGCCAGAGGTTCGTCCAGCAGGTCACGGCCGTCGATGTGCAGCACGTCGAAGAACCAGGGGTGCAGCAAGGTTTCCCTGACTGCGTCGGCACCAAAGCGGGACATGGTTTCCTGGAAGGGCCGCGGCGCACCCTCCTCATCCAGGGCGAGGGTTTCGCCATCGAGGATCACGTCCTGCACCGGCAGCCCGCGGACCAGGTCCACCACCTCGGGCAGGCGGTGCGTGACCTCCGCAAGGTTGCGGGTGAAGATCCGTACCTCGCTGCCGGACCGGTGCACCTGGATGCGGGCGCCGTCGAGCTTGAATTCCACCGAGGCCTCCCCCGTCGCTTCCAGGGCGGCAGCCGCGCTGCCGGCGGTGGCCGCGAGCATGGGCTGCACCGGGCGGCCCACCACCAGGCCGACGGCGTCAAGCTCGGCCGGGGTGCCGGTCAGCGCAAGGAGCGCCGTCCCGCCGAGGTCGCCGGACAGCATGGCCGCACGCCGCACGGCGTCGAGGGGCCGGTCGGAGGCGCGGGCGACGGCGTCCGTCAGCACTCCTTCCAGGGCACCGGTGCGCAATTCTCCAAGCAGGACGCCGGCGATGAACAACTGTTCCGGTTCGGTGGCGGCCGCCATGAGCGTCCCGAGGATGGCGGCCCGTTCCGCACCCGACCCGCTGCCCGATGTAGCCAGGAGACGGTCCAGAGCGGCATCGAAGTCCGACACGGTGAGGCGTGGCTCCGCTGCCGGTTCTTCCTTGGCCGCCGCCACCGCGCTCCAGCCCACCCCTACCCGGCCCTGGCGGGGCTTGGCACTGAGCAAGCCCACCGCCGTCGGGATCTCCGCCGGTTCCAGCCGGCGCAGCAGGTGGGCCAGGGCATCCACCTTTGCCAGCCGGGAACGGGTTGATGCGACGGCCTTAGTGGTGTCCACAAGCTCGAGGAGCAGCATGGCACCATCCTGCCACGGGCACTGGACCGGGACACTGGACAGCGGGCGGGCGCGGGTCCACAATGTGCGCGTGGGGATCATCGTGGCGAACCTGTTCATCACCCTCGACGGCGTCTACCAGGCGCCCGGCGGCCGTGAAGAAGACCCCGAGGGCGAATTCTCCTTCGGCGGCTGGCAGGCCCCCGTGTCCGACGACGAATCCGGTGCCTCGATAGCAGCCGAGATCGGCCGGATGGATGCCCTGCTGCTCGGCCGGAGGACCTATGACATCTTTGCCTCCTACTGGCCGCACCAGTCCGGTGACATCGCCGATGCCCTGAACCGCGTGCCCAAGTACGTTGTCTCCGCCACGCTGGCGGACCCGGACTGGGCCGGCACCACAGTCCTGCCGGATGCCGCGGCGGCGGGCCGGCTCCGGGAGGAGCACCGGGAAACCCATATGTTCGGCAGCGGCGTCCTGATCCGGTCCCTCCTGGCTGCCAATGTGCTGGACCGCCTGCACCTCTGGCTGTACCCCGTGGTCCTGGGCCAGGGAAAGCGCCTTTTCGACGCCGGAACGGTTCCCTCCACTTTCACGCTGGCCGAGCAGGCCCGCAGCTTCCCCAAGGGTGCGGTGTCTCTGGTGTACGAGCGTGCCGGAGAAGTTGAGACGCGGGAGATGGACGCCGGCTAGTCCCCACCGCCCCCTAACCTCGCTTCGCTCGGCCAGGGAACCTTGGCGGCGTGGGCCCACCCACCGCCCCCTAACCTCGCTTCGCTCGGCCAGGGAACCTTGGCGGCGTGGGCCCAGCCACCGTCCAGGACAACAACGCAAAAGGCTGGCCCGGCAGATGCCGGACCAGCCTTTTCAGCGGTAAGCCGCCAGGGCGCAGCGTTAGTGGCTGTGGCCTGCGTGCTCGTCCTCTTCGGCAGGCTTCTCCACGACCAGGGTCTCGGTGGTGAGAACCAGGGCGGCGATGGAGGCCGCGTTGCGGAGGGCTGCACGGGTGACCTTGACCGGGTCGATGACGCCCGCGGCGATCAGGTCCTCGTACTCGCCGGACTTGGCGTTGAAGCCGTTGTTGGTCTCAAGGTCGGCAACCTTGGAGGTGACAACGTAGCCATCGAAGCCGGCGTTCTGGGCAATCCAGCGCAGCGGCTGCACCAGTGCGCGGCGGACGATGCCCACGGCTGCGGCGGCGTCGCCTTCGAGGGCCTTGACGGAAGCATCCTCATCCAGTGCCTTGAGGGCGTGGATCAGGGCGGAGCCGCCGCCGGCAACGATCCCTTCTTCGAGGGCAGCGCGGGTGGAGGACACGGCGTCCTCGATGCGGTGCTTCTTTTCCTTCAGCTCAACCTCGGTGGCAGCGCCGACCTTGATGACGCCGATACCGCCGGCCAGCTTGGCCAGGCGTTCCTGGAGCTTCTCGCGGTCCCAGTCGGAATCGGTGCGGGTCAGCTCGGCGCGCAGCTGGGCTACGCGTGCAGCTACGTCCTCGGCCGAACCGGCGCCGTCCACGATGGTGGTGTTGTCCTTGGTGACGGTGATGCGGCGGGCGGTACCCAGCACCTCCAGGCCCACGGAGTCCAGGCTGAGGCCCAGTTCCGGGGAGACAACCTGCGCACCGGTGAGGGTGGCGATGTCCTGCAGCATGGCCTTGCGGCGGTCGCCGAAGCCGGGAGCCTTGACGGCCACGACGTTCAGGGTGCCGCGGATGCGGTTGACGATCAGCGTGGACAGGGCCTCGCCCTCAACGTCCTCGGCGATGATGAACAGCGGCTTGGAACTCTGCAGCGCCTTTTCGAGCAGCGGCAGGAATTCCTGGATCGAGGAGATCTTGCCCTGGTTGATCAGGATGAGTGCGTCCTCGAGGACTGCTTCCTGGCGCTCCGCGTCGGTGACGAAGTACGGGGACAGGTAGCCCTTGTCGAACTGCATGCCCTCGGTGAGGACCAGTTCGGTCTGGGTGGTGGAGGACTCTTCGATGGTGATGACACCATCCTTGCCCACCTTGCCGAAGGCCTCGGCGAGCAGTTCGCCGATTTCGTCGCTCTGCGCCGAGATGGCGGCAACGTTGGCTACCTGGGTGCCTTCGACCGGGCGGGCGTTCTCCAGCAGGCGGGCGGCCACGGCCTCAACCGCAACCTCGATGCCGCGCTTGATCTGGCCGGGGGCAGCGCCGGCTGCAACGTTGCGCAGGCCTTCCTTGACCAGCGCCTGTGCCAGGACCGTGGCGGTGGTGGTGCCGTCGCCGGCAACATCGTTGGTCTTGGTGGCTACTTCCTTGGCCAGCTGTGCGCCAAGGTTCTCGTAGGGGTCGTCCAGCTCGACTTCGCGGGCGATGGTGACGCCGTCGTTCGTGATGGTGGGGGCACCCCACTTCTTGTCCAGGACGACGTTGCGGCCGCGGGGGCCGAGCGTCACCTTGACGGTGTTCGCGAGCTTGTCGATGCCGGCCTCAAGGGACCGGCGGGCAGCGTCGTTAAACGCAAGCTGCTTTGCCATGGTTTTGTCCTTTCAAAGACAGAAACCCCGCGCTGCCGGCCAGCGTGAGCATGGCCGGCAGCACGGGGATCCGGAAGAGTTACTTGACGACGATTGCCAGGACGTCGCGGGCGGACAGCACGAGGTACTCGGTGCCGCCGGTCTTGACTTCGGTTCCGCCGTACTTGGAGTAGATGACGACGTCGCCAACGGCTACGTCAACGGGAACGCGGTTGCCATCTTCGAAGCGGCCGGGGCCTACGGCGACAACTTCGCCTTCCTGCGGCTTCTCCTGTGCGGAGTCCGGGATGACCAGGCCGGAAGCCGTGGTCTGCTCGGCTTCGAGCGGGCGGACAACAATACGATCCTCAAGAGGCTTAATAGAGACCGACACTCGGACCTCTCCTTTTCGTCAGCAAATTCGTGGACTGGAAAGCTTTCCGCCGTAGCTGGCAAACCGTCGTCGCGGTGCCGGCAGCAGCCTGGCTGGCAGCTCTTCATGTGTTAGCACCCTCCTAGGGAGAGTGCTAATGAAGACTCTATGTATGAGTTAGCACTCGGTCAAGGTGAGTGCCAACGTTTCGTCATGGGCGTACAGCCCGGGGCGGACGACGGCAGGTGGCCGGGGACGCGAAATGGCGCCCTGTCCCTACCGGCCCAGGTCGTCGAAGTCCACGTCCTCGCCGCCCTCCGTGTCGCTGCCGCCCTGCTTCCGTCCCCGGAAGAGCACCCAGCCGGACACCGCTGCGGCGAGCAGCGCAGCAACGAGGAAGAAGATGCTTCCGGCCCGCGCGCCGTCGTACAGCCCGCGGATGTCCCTGGCCTCCTGGGTGTTGTCCTGGACGTCGTTGCCGCCTACCGAGTAAACGGTGGCGTTGAACGTATCGAGCAGGAAGATGATCACCAGCAGCGCGATGCAGACCACGGCCACGACGGCCGCGGCAATCAGGACCGGCCGGGCGAACCTGGCCGGGCCGCGGTCACGCGATTCGTGGTCATCGGGCTCGCGGGTGGCTGCGCTCTCATCCATGGTTTCAACAGTATCCGCATCCCGCCCACCCGCTCCTCCACTAGGCTGGAACCCATGGCTCACGCTCCCCAGGACCAGATGGCACAGGACCAAATCGCACCGTTGCTGACCCCCGAGGGCTGGGAGTTGCTGGCATCCCTGGGCCCGTACCGGGATGAGGACTCGTTCGAGCTCAACACAGCACTCCGGAAGGCCGGGCACCCTGCAGGGCTTGTCTCGGCCGTCCTGACTCAATCGCGGCTGCGCACCAAGGCGGAGTCAAAATTCGGCGAGTTCGCCCGCCAGATGCTCTTCACGCAGGCCGGTCTGGAACAGGCAACGCGCCTGAATGTGGCCGCCCACCACGCCCAGCGGTTCGCCGCCGCCGGCATCAGCCATGTGGCGGACCTGGGCTGCGGCCTGGGCGCCGATTCCCTGGCCCTGGCGTCCCTGGACATCAACGTCACCGCCGTCGAAATGGACGAGACCACCGCGGCCTGCGCCACCGTGAACCTCATCCCTTTCCCCAACGCCACAGTGGTCCATGCTGACGCCGCGTCCGTCCCCCTCGACGGGATGGACGGCGTCTGGCTGGACCCCGCCCGGCGGGTCACCTCCACCTCGGGCACCAAGCGGATCTGGGACCCCGAAGCCTTCTCCCCGCCGTTGTCCTTCGTGGAATCGCTGGCTGCCCAAGGCAAGGCAGTAGGCGTGAAGATGGGCCCGGGCATGCCGCACGAATCCGTGCCGGCGGCCTGCGAGGCGCAGTGGGTGTCGGTGGCCGGTGACGTCACGGAGGTGACCCTGTGGTTCAACGCCGTGCGCCGCCCTGGAGTCCGGCGCGCCGCGTTGGTCCTGGGACCGCAGGCACCTGCGGAGCTGACCAGCGCCGAGGACTTCGGCGCGGGCCCGGCCGCACCGGTGGGCCCGGTGGAGGGGTACCTGTACGAACCGGACGGCGCCGTAATCCGCGCCGGACTGGTGGCGGATGTGGCGCTGCAGCTCGGCGGCCACCTGGTGGACGAGCACATCGCCTACATCTGCGCTCCCGGACTCCTGGCCACCCCGTTCGCCCGGGCCTACAAGGTTTTGGAGGTCATGCCGTACAACGTCAAGGCGCTGAAGGCCTGGGTAAAGCAGGAGGGCATCACCGTGCTGGACATCAAGAAGCGCGGCACGGCGGTCACCCCGGAAGAGCTGCGGAAGCAGCTGCTGCCCGGCGGAAAGAACGCGAAGAAGGGCGGCAAGTCGGCCACCCTGGTCCTGACGCGCATCGGTGAGGACCGGGTGGCCATCGTGGTGGAACCCGCCTAGCTGCCCCTACTGGGCGCGCATGAACTCCTCGGCTGCCCGCACCTGGTCCGGGGTGGGCCGGACGCCCGTGTACAGGACGAACTGCTCCAGCGCCTGGATAGTGGCCACTTCGGCCCCGTTGATCACCGGCTTGCCGGCCGCGCGGGCGGCCTTGATGAGGGGGGTTTCGGCGGGCAGCGCCACCACATCGAACACCAGGCGGGCCGCGTTGATGGCTTCCGGCGGGAAAGCCACGGTGTCCGCTTCCGCCCCGCCGGCCATCCCCAGCGGGGTGACGTTGATGATCAGGTCGGCCGTCCCGCCGTCGAGCGCTGCCCGCCACTGGAAGCCGTACTGGTCCGCCAGTGCACGCCCCGCGGCCTCGTTGCGGGCGATGACGGTGACGTCCGTGAATCCGGCGTCCCGGAGGGCTGCAACGGTGGCCTTGGCCATGCCGCCGGCGCCCTGCACCAGCACGGAATAGTCCGTGGGGACCGCGTTGGTGGCGAGGAGCTGTTCGATCGCGGTGTAGTCCGTGTTGTAGGCCTTGAGGTGGCCGTCCGTGTTCACGATGGTGTTTACGGAGTCGATGGCCTTGGCGGAGGGGTCCATCTCGTCCACCAGCGCGATGACGTCTTCCTTGTAAGGCATGGAGATGGCGCAGCCCCGGATGCCCAGCCCGCGGACACCGGCGATGGCCTGTTCGAGGTTGGTGGGCGCGAAGGCCTTGTAGATCCAGTTCAGGTCCAGCTGCCCGTAGAGGTGGTTGTGGAACCTGGTCCCGTTGTTGCTGGGACGGGCCGAGAGCGAGATGCAGAGGGTCATGTCTTTATTCAGTATGGGCACCACTCCATTAAAGCGTTCCCGCGGGCGTGGGCGGCCGGGGAATCAGGGGCAGCCGGTTTCGGCCGGGAAGGGCCCGACGGCGGCGGGCAGCTTTCCCGGCGCCGGGGCCTTCCCTGCCAGCACGGCGACCAGGGCGTCGAAGGCGGCGTCGGTGCGGCCGTACAGTGCCAGCTTCACCGGGGCGGTGGACTCCTGGAGCGGCCAGGGAGCGTCAAGGGACACGGCGATGTCCCCGCCGGCCGGTCTGCCGCCGAATCCGATGAGGTTGACCAGGGGTCCCGATCCGATCTTGACGCCGGCTCGTGCGGCGGCGGCTTCGAAGCGCTCCCGGTCCCCCGGTCCCCCGCCGGCTACCCGCACGGAACCGGGAACCAGGGGTCCGCTGCAGGGACCGGAGACCACTGTGACAGCCGAGGCCGAAACCTGGGCCGACAGCGCCGCCCCGCTTCCTGCCGGAGCACCCGCGCCCGCGGTTCCGGCAGGCGCGGTGGTGCGGGCATGCCAGATCATCATGGTGGCCACGCGCTGAGCTGCTTCATCCAGGCGTGCGGCGGGAAGGGTGCCGGCGGCCAGGGCCTGGACGATGGCGGCGTGCGCCTGCTCCACGTCCGCAGGCATCAGCAGCAGGTCGGCGCCGGCGGCCAGTGCTTTCACGGCAGCGGCGCCGGCCGGGTATTGGTTCTCGACGGCGCCCATGTTGAGGGCATCCGTCACGGCCACCCCTTTGAAGCCCAGGCCCCTGAGTGTCGCGTAGCTGGGGGCAGAGAGCGACGCCGGCACGCCCGGTTCGAGCGCGGGGACGGCAATGTGTCCGGTCATGATGATGGGAAGGCCCGCAGCGACAGCGGCCTCGAAGGGTTTCCAATCGCGGCCCCGCAGCACGTCGAGGCCGGCGGGCTGGACGGGGAGGCTGAGGTGGGAATCCGCCGTTACCGAGCCGTGCCCGGGAAAGTGCTTGACGGTGGGGAGCACGCCTGCATCCAGCATGCCTTGGGAGAAGGCGGTTCCCTGGGCGGCTGCCGCAGCCGGGTCCGCGGACATGGAGCGGGCGCCGATGGTCGGGTCTGCAGGACCGACGGTCACATCCGTGTCCGGTGCGAAGTCCAGGTCGAAGCCCAGCGGCACCAACTCGCTTGCCAGGCCTTTGCCGGCCTTGCGCGTCAGGTCCAGGTTGCCGGCGGCCCCGTAGCTCATGGGAGCGGGCCACTCGGTGAGGGGCTGGCCCAGGCGTGCCACCGCCCCTCCTTCCTGGTCCACGCTCATGATCCCCGGCCAGCGCCGGCCGTCCGCCGCAACAGCCTGCTGCAGCCGCTGGTTTACTGCGCCCATAGCGGCCAGGTCCACCTGGCCCTGCGGGTCGCGCGGGACGTTGTCGCCCATGATGATGGAGCCTGCGAGGTGGAGTCGCTGGATGAGCGCGGCGTGGGCCTCCACCTGGTTGCCCTTGAAGAACGGGAGCAGGACCTGCCCGGCCTTCTGTTCCGGCGACATGGCCGCGACGGCCGCCGCCGCGGCGTCCTGGTCCCGCTGCTCAGGTCCCCACCCCAGAGGCCGGGAACCCGGATCGGGTGACGGGGAAGCCAAAGGAGCGGCCGGCGTCGTGCTGGCTGATGCGGACGGGGACGTCCCGGCGGGTGGCGCGGAGGACGACGGCGGCGCGCTGCCCGGAGGCGCGGAACAGGATGCCAGCGCCATTGCGGACAGGGCCAGGAGGAGGGGGAAGGATTTGGCAGGACTGTGACGCAGGGGGAACGGTGCCATCAGTACGATGCTACCCCTGCACTAGACTTGAACCATCCGTTCGCCTGCCGGCTGCAGCCTGTGAGCGGCATCAGCCAGCGGCAAACCGGACAGTAAGGAAACGTGTGAAGATCGACTTCGCGTCATCGAGGCAGTCAACCCTCGGTGTTGAGTGGGAGCTTGCACTGGTGGACGGTAAGACGGGCGAGCTCGCTTCCGTGGCCAACCAGGTGCTCCGCGGCGTGGCTTCCCGCCACCCCGAACTCAACGAAGACGACGAACATCCGCACATTAAGCAGGAACTGCTGCTCAATACCGTGGAACTGGTCACCGGCATCTGCGAAACGGCCGCCGAGGCCAAGGAGGACCTCAACAGGTCCGTCGCTGCCGTCCGTGAAATCACCGACCCTATGGGCGTGGAGTTGTTCTGCGCCGGCAGCCACCCGTTCAGCCCGCCGCAGCTGCAGCCGGTCACCGACAAGGAACGCTACGCCAAACTCATCGACCGGACCCAGTGGTGGGGCCGGCAGATGGTCATCTACGGCGTCCACGTCCATGTGGGCCTGGACCGCCGGGACAAAGCCCTCCCCGTCCTGGACGGCCTGGTCAACTACTTCCCGCATTTCCAGGCGCTCTCGGCGTCCAGCCCGTTCTGGGGCGGCGAGGACACCGGCTACGCCTCGCAGCGGGCCCTGATGTTCCAGCAGCTGCCCACCGCGGGGCTGCCGTTCCAGTTCACGTCCTGGGCGGAGTACGAGTCCTATGTGCAGGACATGTTCACCACGGGCGTCATCGACACCATCTCGGAGATCCGGTGGGACATCCGGCCCGTCCCTGCCCTCGGCACCATCGAGATGCGCATCTGCGACGGCCTGGCCACCCTGGAGGAAGTGGGGGCCATTGCGGCGCTGACCCAGTGCCTGGTGGATGAGTTCTCCACCACGCTGGACAACGGCGGCACCATCCCCACCATGCCGCCGTGGCACGTCCAGGAGAACAAGTGGCGGGCCGCCCGCTACGGCCTGGACGCCATCATCATCCTCGACGCCGCGGGCAAGGAGCAGCTGGTCACCGACCACCTGCTGGAAACCCTGAACCGGCTGGAACCGGTCGCGGCCAAGCTGCGCTGCTCCGACGAGCTGGCCGACGTCGAGAAGATCATTCGCCGCGGCGCCGGGTACCAGCGCCAGCGCCGGGTGGCTGCCGAGAACGGCGGTAACCTGCAGGCCGTGGTGCTGGACCTGGTCAAGCAGATGCGCAACGGCCCTACCGCCTGACCCCCTTGCTTGCTTTATCAGATATGGCTCCTAAACCGTCGGTTTAGGAGCCATATCTGATGGAGCATCGTGGGGTTTTCCGGGTGTCAGGCCGGGAGCGACACCGAGGTGACGGGCATCGACGAATCCGGGGCGAAGCCGATGCCGCTGGGTTCGGCGCCGGCCATCACCAGCTGCGCGCCGAGGGCGGCCACCATGGCGCCGTTGTCCGTGCACAGGTCCAGGGGCGGAACGTGCAGGCGGATGCCGGCGGAGGCGCAGCGCTGCCCGGTCAGCTCCCGCAGGCGGGAGTTTGCCGCCACTCCCCCGCCCAGCAGGACATCCTTGATGCCTTGCTCCCGGCAGGCCAGGACCGCCTTGGAGGAAATCACGTCCACCACGGCTTCCTGGAACGCCGCGGCAATGTCGGCCACGCGGATCTCTTCGCCGCGGGCCTCGAACTGCTCGACGCACCGGGCCACGGCCGTTTTCAGTCCGCTGAAGGACCAGTCGTACCGGTGCGGGCCGGGTTCATCTGCCGTGCCCATGTATTTGGGCTGGCTGAGGCCGCGGGGGAAGCGGATGGCCTTGGGGTTGCCGGTGCGGGCCATTTTGTCGATGGCGGGTCCGCCGGGGTAGCCGAGTCCGAGGATGCGGGCCACTTTGTCGTAGGCCTCGCCCGCGGCGTCGTCGATGGTGGAACCCAGGAGCTCCACGTCGCTGGTGATGCTGTTGATCCGCAGGATTTCGGTGTGGCCGCCGGAGACCAGCAGGGCGCCGAGGTTCTCCGGCAGCTCCTGCCTGCGGCCGGTGGCACGGTCGTCGAGGAGTCCGACGCCCACATGCGCCACCAGGTGGTTGATGGCGAACAGGGGTTTTCCGGTGGCCACGGCGAGCGCCTTGGCAGCGCACACCCCGACCATGAGCGCGCCGGCAAGCCCGGGTCCGGAGGTGACGGCGATCGCGTCCACCTCGTCCAGGGTGGCCCCTGCATCCGCGAGGGCCTGCTCGAGGGTGGGAACAAAGGCGTCCAGGTGGGCCCGGGAGGCGATTTCCGGGATGACGCCGCCGAAGCGGACGTGCTCGTCCATGGAGGACGAGACCGTGTTGGTCAGCAGGGTGGTGCCACGGACGAGGCCAACGCCGGTTTCGTCGCAGGATGATTCGATGCCCAGTACCAGGGGTTGCGTACGGTTCATGCCTGGCCTGCTTCCGTTGCTTCGTGTCCGTCGGGGTGTGCCGCGGGCAGTTGGAGCCGCATGATGAGGGCGTCCACGCCGTCGCGGTAGTAGCGGGGGCGGATGTGGATCTGTTCGAATCCAAACCGCACATAGAGCTGTTGTGCCCTCGGGTTGTCGGCGCGGACCTCAAGCAGGACGTCAGCGGCGCCGCGGTGCCGGGCCTCCTCGATCAGTTGCGTGAGCAGGGTGCTGCCAATGCCCCGCCCCTCGTGCTCAGGGACGACGGCGATGGTCTGGACGTCCGCGATGGGCTCGATGCACATCAGGCCGGCGTAGCCCACGATGCCTCCGCTGGTCTCCGCCACCAGGTAGCGGCGGGTCTCCGGCTGGGAGAGTTCGTCCAGGAACATCTGGACTGGCCACGCGTCAATGGGGAAGAGCTTGTGCTCCAGTGCGCCGACGGCGGGCACATCGTCCAGCGTCATGTCGCGGACGGTGACGTCTGCCGCGCGCGGGTCGGGGGTGCTGCTCACAATGCCCGCTTCCGTGGTCCGGGGACCTGCGCGTCGGATTCCCGCAGGTACAGGGGGGTGGAGTCCAGCAGGGTGTCTCCTGCCGCCAGCCGGGCCAGGGCGAACTGGCCAAGGTACAGGGCGTCCGGCTGCTCCGCGGCGAAATCCGGGTGGGCCTGGAGAACGTCGGCGTAGAGGCCCGCGCCAGCGCCGAACGCAGGGAGGTCCCGGAGGTCAGATGCGAACCCGACGTGGGGGCCGTCCGCCAGCACGGGCAGCTGGCCATCGTCCAGGGTGTACCGGGCCCAGTAGACCTCTTTGCGGCGGGCGTCCGTCACCACCAGGAACTCGGCGACGGCGGCGGTGGACTCGGCGACTTCCAGGGCCATCGCGTCCAGGCTCACCATGCCGTGCAGCGGCTTGCCCCATACAAAGGCCAGGGTGCGGGCTGTGGCGATGCCGGAGCGGAGCCCGGTGAACGGGCCGGGGCCAACCCCCACCACCAGGGCGTCCACGTCCTGCCCGGTCACGCCCGCGTTCGCCAGGATGGCGTGGATTCCGGGCGCGAGCACCTCAGCGTGGCTGCGGGTGTCCTCCGTGGCGAAGCTGGCCAGCACGCTCTCGGGGGCGTCATCAGTGACCAGCGCTGCGCTGGCCACGGCGGACGTGTCGATGGCGAGGATCAGCATGCCGCTCCCCCGTCGGGTCCAGCCAGTTCGGGGAAGGTCGCCCAGCGGGGACCGTACCCACGCATGACGATGGTCCGGGGCTCGTCGGTGTCCTCGGCGTCGAAGTCCAGGCCGCCTGGGGTGCCCGCCGGGGTGGCCCCGAGCCCGATGGCACGCTGCAGGTCGATCTCCAGCCGGCTGTCGCTCAGGTGCTCCACGCGCTCATGTCCCCACTCCACCACCGTCACCGCTGAGTCCATGGTGTTTTCGAGGTCGATGTCATCAATCTCCGCCGCCGAGCCAAGCCGGTAGGCGTCCACGTGCACCAGGTCGGGGCCGCCCGGGCGGGCGCCGTCCGGCAGGTTGGGGTGGATCCGGACCAGGACGAACGTCGGCGAGATGATGCCCGGGCGAACGCCCAGGCCTTCGCCCAGGCCTTGGGTGAAGGTGGTTTTCCCGGCACCCAGTTCGCCGGACAGCACCAGCAGGTCTCCTGCCTGCAGCACCCCTGCCAAACGGGCGCCGAACGCATGGGTCTGTTCCGCCGTCGTCGCCGTGAAGGTCTTTTCCCAGTTGGCGGGCAGTTCCTCCGGTGCGCTCATGCCGCTCCCTTGCCGGGGACGCCCACCAGGTTATTGCCGGCATCCGCGCGCTCGTCCTCGTTGATGAAGCGGCGGGGAACGCGCGGACTGATCCTGGTCACCACCTCGTAGTTGATGGTCCCCGCGGCGTGTGCCCACTCGTCCACCGTTGGCCCGCCGTCGGCCCCGTTGCCGAACAGCTCCGCCTCCGCGCCCTGCAGCGCCGCGCCGGATGCCTCCGGACCGAGGTCGATGACCATCTGGTCCATGGCGATCCGCCCCACAACGGGGTAGGTCTTCCCCGCCACGCGGACTGGCCCGCCGGTGGCGACGCGCGGGACGCCGTCGGCATAGCCCAGCGGAATCAGCGCCAGGGTGCTCGCCTCCCTGGTGCGGTAGTGCAGGCCGTAGGAGACCCCCTGCCCCGCGGGTACCTCCTTGCACTGCGACACCAGTGTCCGGAGCGTCATGGCGGGGCGGAGGCCGAGTTCGGCGGAAGTCGTCCCGTCGAACGGGGAAAGCCCGTAAATGCCCAGGCCCACGCGAACCATGTCGAAGTGGGTGTCCGGGCGGGAAAGGGTGGCGGGGGTGTTGGCAAGGTGGCGGACCTCCGGGTCCACGCCCGCGTCCTCGGCGATGGCCAGGGCTTCCCTGAATGCGGCCACCTGCTGGTCCGTTTCGGGCCGCTCCGGCTCATCAGCCACGGCCAGGTGCGAGAAGATGCCCACCACACGCAGCAGTCCCTGGTCCTGGTACTCCACGGCCTCGCCCACCAGGCGGTCCCAGGCCTCCGGCGTTGCACCGTTGCGGCCAAGCCCGGTGTCCACCTTGAGGTGGATCCGTGCGGGGCGTTCCTGTTCGCGGGCGGCAGCGACGATGCGTTCCAGCTCCCAGCCGGAGCAACCGATGTCGACGCCGGCAGCCACGGCGGCGCCAAAGTTGCTGTCGGCGGTGTGCAGCCAGGCGAGGAGGGGCGCGTCGATGCCGGCGGCGCGGAGCGCGAGGGCCTCGGAAATGTGCGCCACACCCAGCCAGGACGCGCCTGCCTGCAGCGCCGCCCGGGCGACGGGAACGGCGCCGTGTCCGTACGCATCGGCCTTGACCACGGCCATGACTTTCGCGGGGGAAGCAGCGCTGGCGAGCCGACGAACGTTGTGCCGGATGGCCTCCAGGTCGATCACGGCGGACCGCTCATTGCGGGGGTCCGGCCCGGGGGCAGCGCTGAATTCACCGGTTGTTGCGGGGTAGGTCACCTAACTGATTCTAGTGCGGGCACTTCGCGCCGAATAATCGGGGCGTGTGGCGCTCCTCAGGCATCGGACAGATGCGCGATGGTGGCCGCCGCCCGGCGCTGGGCCGCCAGCGGCACGTCCTCGATGATGTCCGCGAGGAATCCAAAGCGCCGCAGCCACTGGCTCGTCTGCCGTTCCGGGCGGGCATTGGCGCGCTTCCACCAGTCGGCGATGTCCCCCCAGCCAGGGGCGGCCAGGGACCCGCCCACCTCCTGCACGGCCAGGGAGGCGCACAGGTTGGCGAACCGCAGCCTGTCCCCCAGCGGCCAGCCGGCCAGGGTACCCACGATGAACGCCGCGTCGAAGCAGTCACCGGCTCCGGTGGGATCGTGTGCCTTGACCGGAAGCGACGGGACCCACTCCTCCTCCCCGGTTTCCGAGTCCACGGCCATGGCCCCCTGCGCTCCCAGGGTCACCACCGCCACCGGCACGCGGTCCGCCAGAGCGTAGAGGGCGCTCCATGGATTGTCTTTGCCGGTGAAGGCCATGGCCTCGCGCTGGTTGGGCAGGAAGGCGTAAAAGTACTGCAGGTTTTCCAGCCGCACGGGTGCCCATTCCCCGCTGGGATCCCAGCCCACGTCCCCGAACAGGCGGACTCCTGCGCCGTGGGCCGCCCGGGCCCACGGTTCAATTTCCATGCCGACCTCCGCGATGCCGGCGAGCGCCTGGGGCGGGCTTCCGATCAGCTCCGAGTTGGTCACCGGTGCCGAGTGGCCGTGGGTGACCATGGAACGGTCCTGGTCCACGCAGAGGGAAACGGTGACTGGCGAGTGCCAGCCCGGGACGCGGCGGGAGAGGCTGAGGTCCACGTGTTCCTGGCTGGAGAGGATCTTCCAGTTGAAGTCACCGTAGCCGTCGTCCCCGAAAGCCGCCGCCAGCCCGGTGCGCAGCCCCAGCCGCGCGGCGGCGATGGCCTGGTTGGCCACCCCGCCGGGGCAGCTGCCCATGCCGTCGCTCCAGATTTCCGTGCCGGGTTCGGGCCCATGCGGCAGGCCGGTGAAGATGATGTCCTGGAAGACGGTCCCGGCCAGCAGGAGGTCGAATCCAGGTTCCCCCGGCGAGCGGACAGCGGCCAGCGGATCGAAGGGGCGGGCTGGCATCGCGTCCATGGTGGGAACACTACGCCGCGGGGAAGGGCTCCGGTAGGGGCTTTGGCAACAGTCTGGACAGGCTGTCGGCGGCTGGTCCTAGACTGCATGCATGCGGCTTCTGATTGCCGGCGGCGGGGGTTTCCGGGTGCCGCTTATCTACCGGGCGTTGCTGTCCGGGCCCTTCTCCGGGCTGGTCACGGAGTTGGTGCTGCACGACGTCGATCCCGCACGCCTTGACGCCGTTACCGCCGTGCTGCGCAGCATGCCGGCAGGCCGGGGTGCGCACCTTCCGGTGCATGCCGCCACGGATCTTTCCGCTGCCCTGTCAGGCACCGCCATGGTCTTCGCCGCGATCCGGCCCGGCGGCACGGCAGGCCGAGTGGCGGATGAGAAAGTGGCGCAGGACCTCGGGCTGCTGGGGCAGGAAACGACCGGAGCCGGCGGAATTTCCTACGCCTTGCGGACAATCCCGCACATGGTGGGCCTTGCCCGGCTGATGCGTGAGCGCTGCCCGGACGCGTGGCTGGTCAACTTCACCAATCCGGCCGGGATGGTCACCGAGGCGCTGCGCCCTGTCCTGGGGAACCGGGTCATTGGGATCTGCGACTCTGCGGGCGGCCTGGTGCAGCGGGCGGCGGGTGCTGCCGGTGTGCCCTTGCCGGCGGGACGGCTCGACGGCGTGGGCTACTACGGGCTGAACCACCTGGGCTGGCTGTACCGGCTGGAGTCCGGCGGAAGGGACATGCTGCCGGGCCTGCTGGCGGACGCCGCGGCGCTGCGGTCCTTCGAGGAAGGCCGGTTGTTCCCGCAGCCGTTCCTTGCCGGGCTGGGCCTGCTTCCCAACGAGTACCTGTATTACTACTACCAGGGCGAGGCCGCCCGGCAGGCAATGCAGGCCATGGCGCGCACCCGCGGGGAGGCCATCCATAGCCAGCAGCGGGAGCTGTACCCGCAGCTGGCTGCCGCGGGCCCGGACGCGTACCGGCTGTGGGAGGAGGCGCGGCGCTCCCGCGAAGAGGGTTACCTGGCCGAAGCCCGGCACGACGGTGAACCCCGGAACGAGGAAGACCTGGCCGGCGGTGGCTACGAACGGGTGGCGCTGGCGGCCATGCAGGCGCTGGCGGGCCGCGGCGATACCCAATTGGTCCTCAACACCGTGAACGCATTGCCGGCAGCCCCGGCACCCGGGCCCGCCGGCGCTGACCCGGCCCCTCCCCAACCCGCCATCCCCGGCCTGCCGGCGGACGCCGTCGTCGAGGTCCCCTGCACTGTCACTCCCGCCGGCGCCGTCCCGCTGCCCCAACAGGTCCCGGCGGAACCGCAGTTGGGCCTGCTCCGGCGGGTCAAGGAGGTGGAGCGGCTCGTTGTCGTGGCGGCGGCCACCGGCAACCGGGAAGTTGCCGTCGAGGCCTTCGCCCGGCACCCGCTCGTGGATTCGGCAGGCCTGGCCGTGAAGCTGATGGCCGGCTACGAGCACGTGTTTCCGGACCTGGGGAAGATGTGGGAGGGCGGCGGGCGTTAGGGGAAGGAGTAATGTTTTATCGGATGCGCACTGAGCCGGCACCCCTGACACGCGCCGGCGGCCGGAAGGAGGTCCCGTGGCACTGATCCGCAGGGTCGCTTTGCTTTCCCTCCACACCTCCCCCATGGAACAGCCCGGCTCCGGTGATGCCGGCGGAATGAACGTCTACATCCGCGAGCTGGCCTCGGCGCTGGCCGAGGCAGGCGTGGAGGTGGAGATCTTCACGCGCGCCACCTCAGCCGACCAGCCCGCCGTCGAGCATCCCGACCCCGGCGTGTGCGTCCACAACGTCCTGGCCGGCCCGCCGCGGAAGATCCCCAAGGAGGAGCTGCCCGGGCTGCTTCATGCCATGGTGGCGGAAATCGAGCAGATCCGCCGCCGCCAGCCGCACGGCCGGTACGACGTCATCCACTCCCACTACTGGGTGTCCGGGATCGCCGGGCTGGAGCTGTCCGAGCTGTGGGGCGTGCCTCTGGTGCACACCATGCACACCATGGCCAAGGTCAAGAACCTGCTGCTGGAATCCGGTGAGCAGCCCGAGCCCCGGCGCCGCGAACTGGGCGAGCACCGCATCGTGGACGGCGCGGCCAGGCTCATCGCCAACACCAGCGCCGAGGCCGCCGAACTCGTATCCCACTACGGCGCCACCTACGACCGCATCGACATCGCCCCGCCCGGCGTGGACCTCGCCACGTTCACCCCCGCGTTCCGTGCACGGTCCAGGGCCGAGCACGGCGTCAGCCCCGACACGTTCCACCTGGTTTTCGCCGGCCGCATCCAGCGCCTGAAAGGCCCCCAGGTCCTGGTCAAGGCCGCGGCGTTGCTGCGGAAACGCCGCCCGGATATCGACATGCGCGTCACCATCCTGGGCGCTTTGAGCGGCAACAAGGAATTCAACCTTCGCTGCCTGGTGGCAGAGGCGGGAATGGACGACGTCGTCACGCAGCTTCCACCGGTGAAGGCCCCCGAGCTGGCGTCCTGGTTCCGTGCGGCCGACGTTGTGGTGATGCCTTCCTTCAGCGAATCCTTCGGGCTCGTGGCACTCGAGGCCCAGGCCTGCGGAACGCCAGTAGTGGCCACCCGGGTTGGCGGGCTGTCCCGCGCCATCTTCCACGGCCGGACCGGGCTCCTGGTGGACGGCCACCACGCGGCCGATTGGGCCGACGCCCTCGAGGCCCTGTACGACGACCCCGCCACCCGCGAGGACCTGGGCCGCGCTGCCGCCATCCGGGCCCAGAACTCCGGCTGGCAACGCACTGCCGCCATCACGCTCGAAAGCTACCATGCCGCCGTCGACAACTTCGTGGTCCGCCGCCTGGCCCCGGCGGTTCCCGCGTCCTGACATCCCGCTTTTACCTGGTGGCGCCGGAACCGCGTGCCGTTGGGCGTGCGTGCTGTTAGCTTAGGGGCAGGTATCCGGCGCCGGCCGGTGCAGGAAAGGACAAGGATGTCTGCTCTCCCTTCTGATCTCGAGATAGCCCGCGCTGCGCGGATCCGGCCCATCGCGGAGATCGCGGCTGCCGCAGGAATCAACCCTGACGCACTGGAACAGTACGGCCGCTACAAGGGGAAGATCGATCCCACCCGCCTCGATGCGCCGCCGCCGGCCGGGAAGGTGGTGCTGGTCTCGGCCATGTCTCCCACCCCCGCCGGCGAGGGAAAGTCCACCACCACTGTTGGGCTGGCAGATTCGCTGGCCCGTGCCGGCCACAAGGTAATGATCGCGCTGCGGGAACCGTCCCTGGGCCCCGTGCTGGGCATGAAGGGTGGTGCCACCGGCGGCGGCTACTCCCAGGTGCTGCCCATGGATGAGATCAACCTGCACTTCACGGGCGACTTCCACGCGATCACGTCGGCCAACAACGCCCTGATGGCGTTGGTGGACAACCACATCTACCAGGGCAACGCGTTGAACATCGATCCGCGCAGGATGACCTTCAAGCGGGTGCTGGACATGAACGACCGTGCCCTGCGCGAGGTAGTGATCGGCCTGGGCGGCCCCTCCCAGGGCGTGCCGCGGCAGGACGGGTTCGATATCACCGTGGCGTCAGAAATCATGGCCGTCTTTTGCCTGGCGACGGACATTGCCGACCTTCGGGAGCGCCTGGGCAGGATCACCTTCGGGTACACGTATGACCGCACCCCCGTCACGGTGGCCGATTTGGGTGTCCAGGGCGCCCTGACCCTGCTGCTGAAGGAAGCCATTAAGCCGAACCTCGTGCAGACCATTGCCGGTACCCCAGCGCTGGTGCACGGCGGTCCGTTCGCCAACATCGCCCACGGCTGCAATTCGCTCATTGCCACGCAGACCGCCCGCCGGCTGGCGGACATCGTGGTGACCGAGGCGGGCTTCGGCGCAGACCTCGGGGCAGAGAAGTTCATGGACATCAAGGCCCGGATCGGCGGCCTGGCACCCTCCGCCGTCGTGGTGGTAGCCACGGTCCGCGCCTTGAAGATGCAGGGCGGCGTGGCCAAGGCCCAGCTGACCCAGCCGGACCTGGCCGCACTGGAAGCCGGTGTGGTGAACCTCCGACGACACATCCACAACGTGGAGAAGTTCGGCGTCACGCCCGTGGTTGCCATCAACCGGTTCTCGTCCGATTCGGCCGAGGAGCTTGACTGGCTGCTCGCCTGGTGCGCGGCTGAAGGCGTCCCGGCGGCCGTCGCAGACGTGTGGGGACGAGGCGGTGGGGGGGACGGTGGTGATGAACTGGCTGCCCTGGTTGCCGGGGCAGTGGCCGGCCCCAACAGCTTCCGGCACCTCTACTCGCTGGGGCTGTCGGTTGAGGACAAGATCAGGACCATCGTCCAGGAAATCTACGGCGCCGACGGCGTGGACTTCTCCGTGCCCGCGTTGAAGCGGCTTGCCGACATCGAGCGGAACGGCTGGAGTTCGCTGCCCGTGTGCATGGCCAAGACCCAGTACTCGTTCACTGACGATGCCTCCCGCCTGGGCGCCCCCAAGGGGTTCACCATCCACGTCCGCGACCTGTTGCCCAAGACCGGCGCGGGCTTCATCGTCGCCCTTACCGGAGCCGTCATGACCATGCCCGGCCTCCCGGCCGTCCCGGCTGCGCTGCGCATGGATGTCGACGGGGACGGGAACCCCGTGGGCCTCACCTAACCCCACGCCCCATCACATCCTGCCTACTTTCCACCAACGCCCGATCACCTCCCACCCCCAAATCACCAACGCCCGATCACCTCCCACCCCCAAATCACCAACGCCCGATCACCTCCCGCCCCCAAATCACCAACGCCCGATCACCTTGGAACCGTGCAGGTCTATTCCTGTGGATAACTCCTGCAGTGGTCTAGCCTTCTACGCCAGAATGCCAGCATGCATAAGCGCGCTGACCTACCGTCGACCTTGGCAAGCTCCCCGTTCACATACGACTCGGCGGTGACTGCCGGTGTGTCAGCGAAGCGGCTGCGGAAGGATGATGTAGTCCACGTCAGCAGGCGGTTGTACCGCCCGTCGACTTGGAGCTTCGAGTTGGAGGCCGCGGCACGGGTCCTCTCCGAAGTTTCGCCGGGCGCGTGGATTTCACACGTCACCGCTGCACGTTTGCACTGTCAACTGCTCCCCGCGTGGCTGTCGGATTCAACTGAACTGCATATGAGCAAACCGAAGCATTTACCGCAGGTGCGCCGGAAAGGTGTGGTTGCCCATAAGGTCATAGCCGGTGCTGACGAAATTGAAACTGTCGACGGTATCCGCATCAGTACCCGTTCCCGAACCTGGCTCGACTTGGCCCGGCGGCTGTCGCTGGCTGAACTGGTCTGCCTTGGAGACCAAATCATTCGCATCCCTCGAGCGGAGTTTGAGGCCAGGTCGCAGCCCTTCGACACATTGCAGGGTCTCAGCGCTTTAGTCAGGCGGCACCCTAATCTTCAGGGGGTCGTGCGTGCCCGGGAAGCTTTGGAGCTGATGCGGGTCGGCGCTGATTCGGCACCGGAATCGATGCTGCGGCTGGCCATGCTTGATGCGAACCTGCCAGAACCTGACCTGCAAATCGCACTTCGCCCAAATGATGCAGCTTCCCCTACTGCCGACCTGGGCTACCGTCACCGGCGCCTTGCAGTCCAGTACGACGGCGGTCACCATCTTCTTGAGGCTCAGCGACTGAGTGATCGACGGCGCGACAAAGCCTTCGAAGCAGCCGGGTGGACGGTTCTCGTATTCACCAGGGACGATGCCACGGACGGTTTTCAACGAGCTATAGCGGCAATCAAACGGCACCTTCGCACGGCGTGGTTTGACCATTCCTACTCGGCCGGTTTTGCCGGAAACGGGTAACAAAACACCACCACCGCCTCCGAAAACGAGGCCGCCGGGTTTACGCTCCTCAGGGGACGGTAAGTGATGGCGCGTCCCGGAAAAGCCGGCAAAAGGTGATGACGCGTCCCGAAAAAGCCGGCAAAAGGTGATGACGCGTCCCGAAAAAGCCGGCAAAAGGTGATGACGCGTCCCGAAAAAGCCGGCAAAAGGTGATGACGCGTCCCGAAAAAGCCGGCAAAAGGTGATGGCGCGTCCCGAAAAAGCCGGCAAAAGGTGATGGGGCGTCTCGGAAAAGCCGGCCGGAAGTGATGGGGCGTGTCAACGCAGGACGCTCCCCCACCCGGTGAGGGTGAGGGAGCGTCAGGGCACCGGGAAAAATACGGGTTAGCGGTCCAGGTCGCCGCGGATGAAGGCTTCGACCTTCTCGCGGGCGAGGTCGTCATTGAACTGCTCCGGCGGGGACTTCATGAAGTAGCTGGAGGCGGACAGCAGCGGGCCGCCGATGCCACGGTCCAGGCCGACCTTCGCGGCACGGATCGCGTCGATGATCACGCCGGCGGAGTTGGGGGAATCCCAGACCTCCAGCTTGTACTCCAGGGACACCGGGGCGTCGCCGAAGTTCCGGCCCTCGAGGCGCACGAAGGCCCACTTGCGGTCGTCGAGCCACTGGACGTAGTCGGACGGGCCGATGTGCACGTCCTTGGCAGCCAGCTCGGCTTCCACGTTGGAGGTCACGGCCTGGGTCTTGGAGATCTTCTTGGACTCCAGGCGGTCACGCTCCAGCATGTTCTTGAAGTCCATGTTGCCGCCGACGTTCAGCTGGTAGGTCCGGTCCAGGGTGACGCCCCGGTCCTCGAACAGCTTGGCCATCACGCGGTGGGTGATGGTGGCGCCGATCTGGCTCTTGATGTCGTCGCCGACGATCGGGACACCGGCGGCGGTGAACTTGTCAGCCCACTCCTTGGTGCCGGCAATGAACACGGGCAGGGCGTTGACGAACGCCACCCCGGCGTCGATCGCAGCCTGGGCGTAGAACTCGGCAGCCTGCTGGGAACCGACGGGCAGGTAGCAGACCAGGACGTCAGCCTTGGCGTCCTTCAGGGCCTGGACCACATCGACGGGCTCTTCGGTGGACTGCTCGATGGTCTCAAGGTAGTACTTGCCCAGCCCGTCCAGGGTGTGGCCGCGCTGGACCGTGACGCCCGTCGGGGGAACGTCGGCAATCTTGATGGTGTTGTTCTCGCTGGCCAGGATGGCATCGGAAAGGTCAACGCCGACCTTCTTGCCGTCCACGTCGAACGCGGCGACGAACTCAACGTCACCCACGTGGTACTGGCCGAACTCAACGTGCATCAGGCCCGGGATGGTCTCTGCCGGGTCGGCATCCTTGTAGTAGTGGACGCCCTGCACCAGCGAGGCGGCGCAGTTTCCCACGCCAACGATTGCAACACGAATGGGATGTGAAGACACAGAACTCCTTTGGGGACAAACGTCAGCCGGCCTGGTTGGCCTCCGAGGAATGGACGACGGCGGCCGGCTGGCTTGGCGCCGCGCGGCGCCATTTCATACTACCCAACACAGCGGGACCGGCCGTTGTTCCGCCGGTCCCGCCGTGTAATGAAAACAGGTGCCTTAGGCGCCCTGTTTCCAGAGGTTGATATCGGACTCAACCGCGAACTCGTCAATGGCAGTCAGTTCATCGCCGGAGAAGTCGAGGTTGTTGATGGCGGACAGGGTGTCCTCCAACTGCCGGACGCTCGAGGCGCCCACCAGTGCCGAGGTGACCGGTGAACCCTTGGGCTGGTCGCGCAGGATCCAGGCGATGGCCATCTGCGCGAGCGACTGCCCGCGGCCCTCGGCGATCTTCCGCAGTCCCCGGACCCGGTCCAGTTTCTCCTCCGTAATGGAGTCCTCGGAGAGGAACCGTGCCTTGGCCGCCCGGGAGTCCTCGGGGATCCCGTGAAGGTAGCGGTCCGTGAGCATCCCCTGTGCCAGGGGCGAGAAGGCGATGGACCCGGCGCCCACCTGGTCCAGTACCTCGTAAAGGTTGGGCGAACCGTCCTCGGTCCAGCGGTTCAACATGGAGTAGCTGGGCTGGTGGATCAGGAGGGGCGTACCGAGTTCCTTGAGGATGCGGGCGGCCTCCAGGGTCTGTTCGGGGGTGTACGAGGAAATCCCGGCGTACAGTGCCTTGCCGGACCGGACGGCGTAGTCAAGGGCGCCCATGGTTTCCTCCATGGGCGTCTCGGGGTCCGGGCGGTGGCTGTAGAAGATGTCCACGTAGTCCAGGCCCATCCGCTGCAGCGACTGGTCCAGGCTGGAGATCAGGTACTTGCGCGAACCCCATTCGCCGTAGGGGCCGGGCCACATGTAGTAGCCGGCCTTGGTGGAGATGACCAGTTCGTCGCGGTAGGGCTTGAAGTCGTCCCGCAGGTGCCGGCCGAAGTTCGTTTCCGCGGACCCGTCCGGCGGCCCGTAATTGTTGGCGAGGTCGAAGTGGTTGACGCCCAGGTCGAAGGCGCGGCGGAGGATGTCCCGCTGCTCCTCGAAGCGTTTGTCGTCGCCGAAGTTGTGCCAGAGGCCAAGGGAGATGGCCGGGAGTTTGAGCCCGCTTCGGCCCACCCGGCGGTAGGGCATGGTTTCGTAGCGGTTGTCCGCTGCTGCATAGGTCATGCGTTCTGTCCGTCCTGTTGGGTTGCGATGATCGCGGCACTCCAGGGCGCCAGGGCCAGTGCCCCGCCGTCCAGCCCGGTTCCGTTGTCCGTAGCCAGCAGGACGCTGCCGGAACCGTCCAGCCGGACCTTGGCGTCGGAGAAGTTCACCAGCACCTCAACGGAACCGCGCCGGAACCGCAGCCACCCAGCGTCGTCGTCGAACGAAACGTCGGTGCCGTCAAAGCCAAGCCCGGCCACATCCGGATGGGAACGGCGCAGCGCCGTCAGGGACCGGTACAGCTCCAGGAGCCGCGCGTGGTCACCCGTGCCAGCCTCGGCCCAGTCCAGCTTGGAGCGGCGGAAGGTTTCGGGGTCCTGGGGATCGGGCACGACGGCGGGATCCCACCCCATGCGCTCGAACTCCCTGATGCGCCCTTCCGCGGTGGCCTTGCCGAGCTCGGGTTCGGGGTGCGAGGTGAAGAACTGCCACGGTGTGGAGGCCCCGTACTCCTCGCCCATGAACAGCATGGGCGTGAACGGCGAGGTCAGCGTGAGCACCGCGGCCACGGCCAGCTGCCCGTAGGACAGCGACTGGGAGAGCCTGTCTCCCGTGGCCCGGTTGCCGATCTGGTCGTGGTTCTGGTTGCAGACCACCAGCGCCGCCGGGTGCACCAGCGAGGCGTTGATGGGGCGTCCGTGATGCCGGCCGCGGAAGCTGGAGTAGCTGCCGTCGTGGAGGAACCCGTCCTTGAGGACCTTGGCCAGCACGGCCAGGGAGTCGAAGTCCGAGTAGTAGCCGGTGGTTTCGCCGCTGACGTTGACGTGGACCGCGTGGTGGAAGTCATCGCTCCACTGGCCGGCCAGGCCGTACCCGTTGGCGTCACGGGGGTAGATCAGGCGCGGGTTGTTCAGGTCCGATTCCGCGATGAGGGTCTTGGGCAGCCCGGTTTCGGCCGAAATGGCGTCGCCCAGGGCCCCGAGGTCCTCGAGGATGTGCACGGCCCGCTCGTCCCGCAGCGCGTGCACGGCATCCAGGCGGAGCCCGTCCACGTGGTAGTCACGCAGCCACAGGGCGGCGTTGTCCAGGATGTATTCGCGCACCACGTCCGAGCCGGGGCCGTCCAGGTTCACGGAATCGCCCCAGGTGTTCGCGTCGCCCTGCTTCAGGTACGGGCCGAACTTGGGGAGGTAGTTGCCGCTGGGTCCCAGGTGGTTGTACACCACGTCCTGGATGACCCCGACTCCTGCCGCGTGGGCGGCATCGACGAACCGCTGGTAGGCAGCAGGGCCGCCGTAGCCTTCGTGCACGGCGTACCACTGGACGCCGTCGTAGCCCCAGTTGTGGGTGCCGTTGAAGCCGTTGACCGGCAGCAGTTCCACGAAGTCGATGCCCAGGTCCGCCAGGTAGTCCAGCTTCTCCGCGGCAGCATCAAGGGTGCCGTCAGGCGTGAAGGTGCCCACGTGCAGTTCGTAGATCACGGAGCCCTGCAGGTCCTTGCCGCCCCAGCCGGAGTCCTGCCAGGCGTAGGCGGCGGGATCGTAGGTCCGGGACTGTTCGTGCACGCCGGCGGGGAGCCGGCGCGACCGGGGATCCGGGATGGGGGTGCTGTCCCCGTCCAGGAGGTAGCCGTAGTCCACGTCGCCGTCGGCCGGGGCGTCGGGTGCGGTCCACCACCCCTCCGAGCCGGGCGAAGTCTCCTTCTTCCGCATGGGGTACTGCCGGCCGTCGGCCAGCAGGACCACCGAGGCAGCTTCCGGCGCCCACACATCGAAGCGTTCGGTTCCTGCGTTGACCAGGGTCATGCCTTTTCTCCATCCACGGGTACCAGCAGGGCCACGGGGTAGGTCCCCAGCACCTCGGACACCGAAACCGGCCCCGGACCGTAGCTGGTACCGGTGAGTTCGTCGCGCATGGCAACGGAAAGCTCGACGGCGGTGTCCCGCCATCCGCCGGCGGCTTCCAGGCCGGCGGGAAGCCGGGTAGCCAGGGTCACCGCGCCGGACGACGCCGCCGACGTGCCACGGGAAAACGCGAGCAGGTGCCCGGCCGCCGCGCCAGTGGCGCCGAGCGGGGTGTAGCCCTGGAACAGCTCAGGCCTGTCCCGGCGAAGGCGCAGTGCCCGCGAGGTGACCAGCAGCTTGCTTGCTTCTGTGCCCGCGTCCGGCAACTCGCCGGCGTCGAGCTTTGCCAGCTCTGCCTGCCGTGCAGCGAAGTCCACGGGCCGGCGGTTGTCCGGGTCCGTCAGCGACCGTTCCCAGAACTCGCTGCCCTGGTACACGTCCGGCACGCCCGGCATGGTCAGCTGGACCAGCTTGGCGGCCACCGAATTCGCGGCCGAGTAGGCGTCGATGCGGGCCACGAAGTCCCCAACCACCTTGGCCACCTTGGCGTCGTCGAAGACCGCATCCACGGCAGCCTTGACCTTGGCCTCGAAATCCTCGTTGGGCTCGGTCCACTTGGTGGAATTGCCGGCCTCCCTGGCCGCCTTTTCCGCATAGCCCTGCAGCCGCTCCCGGCTGGCCGGCCACGCACCAACGATTGCCTGCCACAGCAGGTTCTCGTACGGTCCGTCCGGAATCGGCGCCAGTCCGCGGAGCGTCTCCAGCGTTTCCGCCCACTCCTGCGGCAGTTCGGCGATGACCGAGATCCGCGCCCGGGCATCCTCGCTGCGCTTGGTGTCATGGGTGGACAGGGTGGTCATGGACAGCGGCAGTTCCTGCTGGCGCCGCTGCATGCGCAGGTGGAATTCCTCCGGCGCCACCGCGAACTCGGTGGGCTCGGCGCCCACCTCGGTCAGGGTGCCCAGGCGGGTGTAGCGGTAGAACGCCGTATCCTCCACGCCCTTGGCCATGACCATGCCGGAGGTCTGCTGGAAGCGGACGGCGATGCGATTGGCGGGGTCTAGCAGCAACGGCAGGAGGGTTCCCACTGCTACTTCCAGGTCCGGCCGGTGCGCCGCGGCGGACTCGCAGGCTTCCTTGAGGACGTCGGCTCCCACCGGCAGGTAGGAC
This sequence comes from Pseudarthrobacter sp. 05T312, assembly GCF_056396685.1. Lineage (NCBI taxonomy): Bacteria > Bacillati > Actinomycetota > Actinomycetes > Micrococcales > Micrococcaceae > Pseudarthrobacter > Pseudarthrobacter sp. 05T312. The sequence goes on along the minus strand of NZ_JBFTLY010000001.1, from coordinate 451,587 downwards.
CGGTAGACCGGGAAGGACGCGATGATCTCGGCAATGGCGTCGGCCGCCTGGTCCACGGTGACGCCGTAGGACTCGGGGACCAGCCGGGCCAGGCGCAGCACCTCGGAGCGCAGGATGCCGTCGGCGATCATGCGCTTGGTGCCGCGGATCATCTCCGCGTAATCGGCGGGCTTGGACGATCCCCGCAGGGAAGCGTCCAGGGCGTCCAGGGCCTGCTGCCCGGCAGGGTCAACAAACACCCGGTCCACGTCCGCCAGTGCGTCGTAGCCGGTGGTGCCTTCGCAGGCGAAGTCCTGGGGCAGGACTTCGCCCGGCTCCAGGATCTTCTCCACCAGGACGTACGCACCGCCGCTGAGGTCCTTGAGCCAGCGGAGGTAGCCTGCGGGGTCAGCCAGACCATCCGGGTGGTCCACGCGGAGCCCATCCACCAGGCCATCGGTGAACCAGCGGCCCACCTCGGCATGGGCCTTCTCGAAAACTGACGGCTCTTCCACCCGGATGCCGGCCAAGGTGGTGACCGCAAAGAAACGCCGGTAGTTCAGCTCGGCATCGGCACGGCGCCAGTCCATGAGCTGGTAGTGCTGGCGGCTGTGGACGTCCTGCGGGGAGTCACCCTCGCTGTACGTGCCCTCGGCCAGCGGGAACCGGTGGTCGTAGTAGCGGAGCTCGCCGTCCTTGACCTCGAGCTTGTCCAGGTCGGCGTCCGAGCCGAGCATCGGCAGCCGGACCTTTCCGCCGCCCAGGTCCCAGTCGACGTCGAACGCTTCGGCGTACGGCGACCCGCGGCCTTCCTTGAGCAGGGACCACCACCACGGGTTTTGCACCGGAGTGGCAACGCCCACGTGGTTGGGCACAATGTCCACCAGGACGCCCATGCCGTGTTCGCGGGCAGCCTTGGAGAGGGCCAGCAGGCCTTCCGGGCCGCCGCGGTCCGGGTCCACCGCGGAGGGGTCGGTCACGTCATAGCCGTGGTCCGAGCCCTTCTCCGCGGTGAGGATGGGCGAGAGGTACACCCAGTCCACGCCGAGGTCCTTCAGGTACGGGACTTTCTCGGCCGCGTCGAACAGGGTGAAGCTGCTGCGGATCTGCAGACGGTAAGTGGAGACCGGAGTCCTCATGCCTTGGCGTCCTCGTCGGCGCCCGTTGCCCTTGCCTCGCTCGCCTCCGCGGCCTTGGTCTGGGCCTCCACCATTTCCTCCTGGGCTTCCTCGTGCTCGGCCATGGAGGCCAGGGACGCGGCTGCCGAGGTGTCCACTTCGGCTTCGGGGCCGGAGTAGGCGCGCAGGACCACCATGGACTTCGCATCCAGCGTCAGGTTGGCCCCGGCCTTGAGCGGCTCGTAGGCGTCGGCCTGCGCGGCGGTGTCGATCAGGACCTCCCAGTACTGCGAGTACTCGTCGGACGGGACGCAGAAGTCCACCGCTTCGTCATGGGCGTTGAAGGCCATGAGGAAGCTGTCATCGGTGATCCTGCGGCCGCGCGAGTCCTGTTCCTGGATGCCGTCACCGTTGTAGAACACGCCGATGGTCCGGCCGAAGCCGCTCCCCCAGTCCTCCGGCAGCATTTCGGTGCCGTCGGTCTTGAGCCAGACGATGTCCGGCAGCTTCTCGCCTTCGCCACGGCGTACGGGGCGGCCGTCGAAGAAGCGGCTGCGGCGGAAGGTCGGGTGGTCGTGGCGGAGCTTGTTCACGAAGGCCGTGAACTCCACCAGCGGCTGGTCCATGGCTTCCCAGTGCACCCAGCTGAGCTCGGAGTCCTGGCAGTAGGTGTTGTTGTTGCCCTGCTGCGTCCGGCCCAGCTCGTCGCCGTGGAGCAGCATGGGGACGCCCTGGGAGAGCAGCAGCGTGGCGATGAAGTTCCGTTGCTGCCGGGCACGCAGGGTCAGCACCTTCTCGTCGTCGGTGTCCCCCTCCACGCCGCAGTTCCAGGAACGGTTGTGGGATTCGCCGTCGTTGTTGCCTTCGCCGTTGGCCTCGTTGTGCTTCTCGTTGTAGGAGACCAGGTCCCGCATGGTGAAGCCGTCGTGGGCGGTGACGAAGTTGATGGAGGCCACCGGGCGCCGGGCGGAGCTTTCGTACAGGTCCGCGGAGCCGGTCAGGCGGGACGCGAACTCGCCCAGGGTGGAGGGTTCGCCGCGCCAGAAGTCACGGACGGTGTCGCGGTACTTGCCGTTCCACTCCGTCCACTGCGGCGGGAAGTTGCCCACCTGGTAGCCGCCGGGCCCAACGTCCCACGGCTCGGCGATCAGCTTGACCTGGGAGACCACCGGGTCCTGCTGGATCAGTTCGAAGAAGGTGGAGAGCTTGTCCACGTCGTAGAACTCGCGGGCCAGGGTGGAGGCGAGGTCGAAGCGGAACCCGTCCACGTGCATCTCGGTGACCCAGTAGCGCAGGGAATCCATCAGCAGCTGCAGGGAGTGCGGGTGGCGCACGTTCAGCGAGTTACCCGTGCCGGTGTAGTCCATGTAGTGCTTGAGGTCGTTGTCCACCAGGCGGTAGTAGGCCTGGTTGTCGATGCCCTTGAATGACAGCGTGGGGCCCAGGTGGTTGCCTTCGGCCGTGTGGTTGTAGACGACGTCGAGGATCACTTCGATGCCGGCGCGGTGCAGGTCGCGGACCATGGCCTTGAATTCCTGGACCTGGTGCCCCACATCGCCCGTGGAGCTGTAGGTGTTCTGCGGCGCGAAGAAGCCGATGGTGTTGTAGCCCCAGTAGTTGTTGAGGCCCTTCTCTTCCAGGGTGCCGTCGTTGACGAACTGGTGCACTGGCATGAGCTCGATCGCGGTGACGCCGAGCTTCTTCATGTGGTCGATGACCGCGGGGTGCGAAACGCCGGCGTAGGTGCCGCGCTGCTCTTCGGGGATCTCAGGGTGCAGCTCGGTGAGGCCCTTGACGTGGGCTTCGTAGATCACCGATTCGTGGTACGGGATCTTCAGCTGGCGGTCGCCGTCCCATTCGAAGAACGGGTTGATGACCACACCGTGCATGGTGTGCGGTGCCGAGTCGGCGTCATTTTGCGAATCGGGGTCGCCGAATTCGTAGGAGAACAGCGCGGGATCCCAGTCGATCTGGCCCTGGATGGCCTTGGCGTACGGGTCCATCAGCAGCTTGTTCGGGTTGAAGCGGTTGCCGCCGGCGGGGTCGTACGGCCCGTGCACCCGGTAGCCGTACTTCTGGCCGGGCTGGATGTGGGGCAGGTAGCAGTGCCACACGTAGCCGTCCACCTCGGTCAGCTCGATCCGGGTCTCGGTCAAGTCATCGGCCAGGAGGCAGAGTTCGACCCGCTCCGCCCGTTCGCTGAACAGGGCGAAATTGGTGCCGGTGCCGTCAAAGGTAGCTCCCAGCGGGTAGGCAGTTCCAGGCCAGACTTCCATCGTGCTCCTCATTTATTGGTCAGCAGCAGACGGCATTGGAACGCCCCTGCTGCTGGTGCGAACTAATGCCTACCGTAGTGGTTGGCTGTGACTATTACGTTTCCAGGCTTCATAGTTACTAAGCATGCTGACTTTACCCCAGGTTTCGGGTAGGGCATCTGCAATTCCGCCAGCGGCGATCGGCCCGCCGGACGCCGCCTCCGATGCCGCCCTCCCGGCCCGGCCATGCAACGCGGCACCCAGCGCGGCGATGGCAGCCCACCGGCCGTCCCCTTCGATGCCCAGATCCAGGAAGGGCCCGACGTCGTCCCCTGCCTGGGCGAGCAGCGCACCGATGACGCCGGCCAGCACATCCCCGCTGCCGGCGGTGGCGAGCCAGGGCGTGCCGTCCGCCTGGCTGAAGGTGGCGCCCCGCGGTGCAGCCACGAGCGTGGTGGCGCCCTTGAGCAGGACGGTAGCCCCGGTGCGCTCTGCCGCGTTGCGCACGGCTGCCAGCGTTCCGGCCTCCACCGCCTCCCGGTCCTCCGGGTGGCGCAGCCGCTGGAACAACGACGCGAGTTCCCCGGCGTGCGGGGTCAGCACCACGTGCGGGGGCAGGATCGCGGGGAGCGCGGGCAGCGCACCGGCATCGGCCACCACCGGAAGATCGGACGCGATCGCGTCCCGCGCCCGGGTCAGTTGATCATGGTCGCCCGGACCCAGGCCGGAGCCCACCAGCCAGGCCTGCACGCGGTTTTCAGCCACGGTCCCGGTGCTGCAGACAACTTCCGGGCACGACTGGCGGACCAGGTCGGCCACCGACGGCGGCCCGAGGTATCTGACCATGCCCACACCCGCGGCCAGGGCTCCCCGGCAGGCGAGGACCGCAGCGCCGGGGTAGTCCTCGGAGCCGGCCACGACACCCAGCACGCCGCGGGAGTACTTCTGGGCCCGCCGGGACGGGTGCGGCAGGAGGCGTGCCATGTCAGCGTCCTCGAGCCGGCGCAGGGAGGGTGCCGGCAGGTGCTCACCGATCCCGATGGGCACCACCAGCACCCGGCCGGCGAAGTCAGCGCCGGGGTCCGCCAGCAGGCCGTTCTTAGCTCCCCCGAACGTGACCGTCAGGTCGGCCGGCAGGACCGGCTCGGTGGCCTCGCCGGTGTCCGCGTCCACGCCGCTGGGAAGGTCGCAGGCCACCACAAGTCCGCGGCGGTGTGCGCCGGCCAGAGCCTGGACCAGGTCCGCGTCGCTCCCCCGCAGCCCGCCCTTGGCGCCGGTTCCCAGCACGGCATCAATCACGACGTCGGCCCGGGCGGCTTCTTCCGCCAGCCCCGGAAGTTCCGCGTCGGTGAGGCGCCGCACCCGGCCGCCGGCGCGCTCAAATGCGGCCAGGCCTTCCGGATGGGCCGCGTCTCCGGTGAGCACCGCCGTCGTACGCATTCCCCGGGCGGCCAGGAAGGCGCCGGCAAACAGGCCGTCACCGCCGTTGTTGCCCTTGCCTGCCAGCACCACCACGCGGGCGCCGTTCAGGCGGCTGCCGCGTGCCTTGAGTTCATTGACGACGGCGTTGGCCAGGCCGTGCGAGGCGCGCCGCATGAGCACGTCCCCCAGCCCGGCGGCCAGGAGCGGCTCCTCGGCGGCCCGGACCTGCGTTCCGGTGTAGGCGCTGATCATGCGTCGGGGGCCTGGTCAGCCTTCGGCCAGGACCGTGGCTGTGGCGATGCCGCCGTCGTGGCTGATGGAGAGGTGCCAGCGCTTGACGCCCTTGGCCTCGGCAACGGCAAGGACGGTTCCCTTGACCTGGACGGTGGGCCCGTTGCTGTCGAGGCCGATCCAGCAGTCCTGCCAGTTCATGCCGGCGGGCGCACCGAGGACCTTGGCCACCGCTTCCTTGGCGGCGAACCGGGCGGCCAGGGACCGGGTGTTCAGTTCCCGTTCCGCGGGCACGAACAGGCGGTCCCTCAGGCCCGGCGTCCGTTCCAGTTGCCGCCCGAACCGCTCGATGTCTACTACGTCTACCCCGATGCCAACGATCATGGGTGCCATTCTACGGTGGCGGTGGCGGCCGGAAGGCTGGTGCGCGCCGGTCATTGGGGCTGTCCGCCATCAGCGGAAAAGCGTGACTTTCAGGCTGGTTGCGCGGAGCGCACCCTGGCACCAAAGGGCTTCCGTGGCCGGGGCGGGCCAAAAGTTACGCAAACCCGTTCGACCCCAGGGGTTAACGCTGAAGCCCCGGGCCGTACGGCCCGGGGCTTCAGCTGTCCTGCAGTGTGCCGGTTATTCGACGGTGACGCTCTTGGCGAGGTTGCGGGGCTGGTCCACGTCGTAGCCCTTGGCTGCTGCGAGTTCCGCGGCGAAGATCTGCAGCGGGACGGTGGTCAGCAGGGGCATCAGGAGGGTGGGGGTCTCCGGGACGTAGAAGACGTACTCGGCGTAGGCCTTCACGGCCTCGTCGCCTTCCTCGGCGATGACCAGGGTCCGGGCGCCGCGGGCGCGGACTTCCTGGATGTTGGAGACCACCTTGGCGTGCAGCGAGTCACGCCCGCGCGGGGACGGGACGACGACGAACACGGGCTGGCCTTCATCGATCAGGGCGATGGGGCCGTGCTTGAGTTCACCGGCGGCGAAGCCTTCGGCGTGGATGTACGCGATCTCCTTGAGCTTCAGGGCGCCTTCGAGGGCCACGGGGTAGCCCACGTGCCGGCCCAGGAACAGCACGGACTTCTCGTCCGCCATGGACCGGGCCAGTTCACGCAGCGGGCCGGCGTTGTCCAGGATGGTCTGGATCTTGGCGGGGATCTTGTTCAGGTCCGCCAGGACGTCCTTGATCTGGCCCGAGAAGATGTTCCCGCGCAACTGCGCCAGGTACAGGCCCAGCAGGTACGCGGCCGTGATCTGGGCCAGGAACGCCTTGGTGGAGGCCACCGCGATCTCCGGGCCGGCGTGCGTGTAGAGCACCGCGTCGGATTCGCGCGGGATGGTGGAGCCGTTGGTGTTGCAGATCGAGATGGTCTTCGCACCCTGTTCCCGGGCGTACCGGACAGCCATCAGCGTGTCCATGGTCTCCCCGGACTGGGAGATGGAGACCACCAGGGTCTTCTCGTCCAGGATCGGATCCCGGTAACGGAACTCATGCGCGAGCTCCACCTCGGTAGGGATCCGGCACCAGTTCTCAATCGCGTACTTCGCCACCATGCCCGCATACGCGGCGGTGCCGCAGGCCAGCACGATGATCTTGTTGACCTGCTTCAGCAGCTCCGGATCGATCCGCAGCTCATCCAGGGTCAGCTTGCCCTTGATGTCCGAGCGGCCCAGCAGGGTCTGCGCCACGGCGTCGGGCTGGTCATGGATTTCCTTCTCCATGAACGAGGAGAACCCGCCCTTTTCCGCCGAGGCCGGATCCCAGTCCACGTGGTATTCCTTGCCGGAGGCCGGGTTGCCATAGAAATCAGTGATCTCCACGGAATCGGCAGTGATCGTGACGATCTGGTCCTGGCCCAGTTCCACCGCCCGGCGGGTGTAGTCGATGAACCCGGACACGTCCGAGCCCAGGAAGTTCTCCCCCTCGCCCAGGCCCACCACCAGCGGTGAGTTACGGCGGGCGGCCACGACGACGTCGGGCTGGTAAGCGTGCACGGCCAGCAGGGTGAAAGCGCCCTCGAGGCGCTGGCAGGCGAGCTCCATGGCCTTGGTCAGGCCACCGTGGGCGGTGTCCCCGCCCAACTGGTTGCGGAGGATGTCGGCCAGCAGCGCGGCAGCGACCTCGGTGTCCGTCTCGGACAGGAACGTCACACCCTTCTCCAGCAGCTCCAGCTTGAGCTCGGCGAAGTTTTCGATGATGCCGTTGTGGATCACGGCCAGCTTGCCGCCGTCAGCCAGGTGCGGGTGCGCGTTGCGGTCCGTCGGGCCGCCGTGCGTCGCCCACCGCGTGTGGCCGATACCGGTCAGGGTCTCTGGCAAGGGCCGGGCCTCCAGCTCACCAATCAGGTTGCTCAGCTTCCCGGACTTCTTCCGCGACTCGATGGCCCCCTGGGACACCACAGCCACACCGGCAGAGTCATAACCGCGGTACTCCAGGCGCCGCAGCCCCTCAAGGACAACATCCAAGGCACTGTGGCCATTAATTGCACCGTCAACCGAACGGCCTACGTAACCCACGATTCCACACATAGGCACAAGACTATCGGGCGCGTGCCACTTGCTCTAAACCGGAGGGCCGCGGTGCGGCGCCTCCGTGACGGGTGCCGCCGCGCTGAGCAGGGGCGTCATTTCGCGATGGGCCCGGCGCGGGGCAGAATCTTTAGGTGACTTCGCAACGCAATGAAGCGAACGGGGAGGGTGCCTCGCCGTTCGTGGAGCTGGACCGGCATACCTGGTCCCGGCTCGCAGCCCAGATGGAACAGCCCCTCAATGAAGAGGACGTGCTGCGCCTCCGCGGGCTCGGCGACCCCTTGGACATCAAGGAGGTCAGTGACGTCTACCTGCCGCTGTCACGGCTCCTGCACCTGTACGTGGAAGCTGCCGGGCAACTCCACGCGGCCACCACCACGTTCCTGGGCGAGCAGACCCAGCGCACCCCCTTCGTGATCGGTGTGGCCGGCTCGGTCGCAGTGGGCAAGTCCACCATCGCCCGTGTGCTGCGGGAAATGCTGCGCCGCTGGCCCGGCACCCCCAACGTTGAGCTGATTACCACCGACGGATTCCTCTACCCGCTGGCCGAGCTTAAGCGCCGGCAACTGCTGGACCGGAAGGGCTTCCCGGAGTCCTATGACCGGCGGGCGCTGCTGCGCTTCGTGAGCGAGATCAAGGGCGGCGCCGAGGAAGTGCGGGCACCCTGGTATTCGCACGTCACGTACGACATTGTTCCCGGCAAGGAAGTGGTGGTCCGCCGCCCGGACGTGCTCATCGTGGAGGGCCTGAACGTGCTGGCCCCGGCCCGCCCCCGGCATGACGGCCGGCAGGGCCTGGCATTGAGTGACTTCTTTGACTTCTCCATCTACGTGGACGCCAAGACCTCCTACATCGAGGAGTGGTACGTGGACCGGTTCCGGAAGCTGCGGAGCACCGCGTTCGCGCAGCCGGAATCCTACTTCCACCGCTACGCCACGCTCTCCGACGACGAGGCGGAGGAGACCGCCCGGGACATTTGGAAGCGGATCAACGAGCCCAACCTGGAGGAGAACGTGCTGCCTACCCGCGGCCGGGCGCAGCTGGTGCTGACTAAAGAGGCGGACCATTCCATCCGCCGGATGCTGCTCCGGAAGGTTTAGCACAGGTGTGCTACGAATGTGGGTCATACAGCCGGCGCAGCTTCACGCGCTTCCTCGCTGCGGGGGCCGGGCTGACTGTCCTGTCCGCCTGCACGCCGGAGGCACCCAAGGCGGCGCCGTCGTCGTCCGCGGCTGCCTCACCGTCCCCCTCCCCTGCCGCCGCCACCGCAACAGCGGGCACGACGGCGGACGCGGCCACGGTGGGCCAGCCGTCCGGGACGCCGTCCCCCACACCGTCGCCCTCGGCAACGCTGGCACGGCAATTTTCGCTTGATGATCCGGCCAGCCCCTGGGTCATCGTGAACAAGCACCGGGCACTGAAGCCCGCCGACTATGTGCCGGCCGACTTGGTGCGTCCCGCCGTCGCCATCTCCGCCGCGGGTGAGGCTGCGCTGCTCAACAGCACCACCGCCGCAGCGGCGGAGGCGATGTTCGCTGCGGCCGCAAGGGATGGCGTGGCGATTGTCCTGGCCAGCGGCTACCGCTCGTACAGCACTCAGGTGACCACCTACAACGGGTACGTCGCGGCGCGGGGACAGGCCGACGCCGACACCGCCAGTGCGCGGCCCGGCCACTCGGAGCACCAGACGGGATGGGCGTTCGACATCGGGGACGGTGGGGGTGCGTGCAGCTTCCAGCCGTGCTTCGCGGAGCAGCCTGCCGCCACGTGGGCGAAAGCGAACGGGCACCGGTTCGGATTCGTGGTGCGCTACCCGTGGATGCTGCACCCCATCACGGGGTACTACTACGAGCCGTGGCACCTGCGGTACGTAGGCGTGGAGGCGGCCACGGACATGCTGAACCGCGGCATCGGAACGCTGGAGGAATACTTCGGGCTGGAAGCGGCACCGGGATACCCCTAAACGTCCAAGACGCCAGTCCAGTTCCCATGACGCGCCAAAAATTTACCGCCGCGTTATCTGAAGCACTCCCTCCGTGGGCTAGCGTGGGTCCCATGCTGACTGGATTCAAGAATTTCATTATGAAGGGCAACGTTGTTGACCTTGCCGTCGCCGTCGTGATGGGTGCCGCGTTCGGTGCTGTTGTCACATCAATCGTGGAGGGCCTGCTCACCCCGCTGATCGGCCTGCTCTTCCAGGCCAAGGGCATCGAGGAAATGCAGTGGAACGGCTTCCTTTACGGCCGGGTCATCTCTTCCATCATTTCCTTCGTCCTGATCGCTGCCGCCATCTACTTCGTTGTGGTCCTTCCGATGAACCACATGATCGAGCGGCGCAACCGCCGGCTCGGGATCGACCCTGATGTCAAGGAAGAATCTGCCGAGGACCCGCAGATCGCCCTGCTGACCGAAATCCGTGACTCCCTCCAGAGCCGGAATATCTGACCCGTATCCGCCCCACAACTGTGGCCCGTCTCCTTTGGGAGGCGGGCCACAATTGGTTTGCAGAGGTTCGCGGCTAGTTGGGTCCCGCGTTGTCGTGACTACCTGCGGGTCTTGCTCAGGATCGGGGCAATTTATGGGAAATTTACGCCATTAGGTCCCCTTGTCCTATTAGGCTCAGTGCACCGCAGCCTCATTGGGGAGGCCGCGGAACCGTGGCTGCAGATGTTGGATCTGCAACTCTCTGGAAGGTTTTGATGAAACATCGCCAGCAGTCAACGTCAATTGACATTGAACGGGTAATTCTCGTCCCGATCATGGCGCTCTTGTTATTGTGGGCGGTCTCCGCGCTGTTTTCGGGCTCGAAGGCTGCTTCTCCCTCGGCTCTGGTCGGCGCATTGCAGCTCTCCTACCAAGTATTGATGACTGTCTTTTACCTGTTGGCGGTCTACTTCCTCTTGACCAGGAATTCCGCAAGTGCCCGGACCGGACGCATCGCTCCCACAGTCGCGGCCTACGTTGGGACCTTCCTGCCGTTCCTGTTCGCGTTTGCCGGCGGGACGGAAGTATCTGAAGGTCTGGCACTTTTTTCGGTGGCGCTCATGACCCTGGGAATGGTCTTTACTGTCTGGTCCCTGATGACGCTTGGCAAGAGTTTCGGCGTGGAGCCCCAGGTAAGAACGCTCGTACAGCACGGCCCCTACCGGCTGATCCGCAACCCTCTTTACGTTGGAGAGCTGATCACCCTGACCGGGGCTGTGTGCTTCAGCCCCACTCTGCTGAAGACGGCAATCCTTGTGGCACTGGCAGCCGTTCAGGCATACCGGGCAATTCAGGAGGAACAGCTGCTGGCCGAAAACGTGCCCGAATATGCCGCATACAAGCTGCGGACTGCGCGGTTCGTGCCCGGCCTGTTCTGACCCTGCTGATGGTCCCGGAAACCGCTTGGCAGGTCCGCCAGCGAAATGTGGCCCGCTTCCCTTTCGGGAGGCGGGCCACATTTCCTTTGACTTCTAGTTTGAGGCGAGCTCCAGGGCGAGCTCCGTCCGGACCACCCGGGCAAGGTGTTCAGCGATGGACTGGGCGGTTTCCTCGTCCGCCGCCTCCACCATCACACGGACCACGGGTTCGGTGCCGGAGGGACGGAGCAGGACCCGGCCGGTGTCACCCAGGGCGGCTTCCGCTGCCGCCACGGCCTGGGCCAGGACGCCGTTGCTGCTGACCCGGCTGCGGTCGACGCCCTTGACGTTGATGAGTACCTGCGGGAGCTTCGTCATGACCGTGGCGAGCTCCTTGAGCGGTTTCCCGGTCAGGGCCACCTGCGCGGCGAGCTGCAGGCCGGTAAGGAGGCCGTCACCGGTGGTCGCATGGTCGGAGAAAATGACGTGGCCGGACTGCTCGCCGCCGAGGTTGTAGCCGCCGTCGCGCATGCCCTCGAGGACGTAGCGGTCCCCCACTGCTGTTTCCAGAATGGTGATGCCCGCGTCGCGCAGGGCAATTTTGAGGCCCAGGTTGCTCATGACGGTGGCCACTAGGACATCGTCCTTGAGCTTGCCGGCCTTCTTGAGCGCGACGGCAAGGATGGCCATGATCTGGTCGCCGTCCACCTCGCTGCCTTCATGGTCCACGGCCAAGCAGCGGTCAGCGTCGCCGTCGTGAGCGATGCCCAGGTTGGCACCGTACTTGATCACTGCGTCCTTGAGCGGCCCCAAGTGGGTGGAGCCCACGCCGTCGTTGATGTTCAGTCCGTCCGGATCCGCGCCGATGACGATGACGTGGGCTCCTGCGTCCTTGAAAAGCTGGGGCGAGCAGCCGCTGGCGGCACCGTTGGCGCAGTCCAGTACAACGGTGAGGCCGTCCAGGCGGTGCGGCAGGGTGCGGAGCAGGTGGACGATGTAGCGGTCTTCGGCATCGGAGAAGCGCTGGATGCGGCCGACGTCGGGGCCGGTGGGGCGGACGGCTTCCTTGCTCATCTGGGCCTCGATGGCGTCCTCCACCTCGTCGGGCAGCTTTTGGCCGCCGCGGGCGAAGAACTTGATGCCGTTGTCCGGCGCCGGGTTGTGGGAGGCGGAGATCATGACGCCGAAGTCGGCGTCCAGGTCCGCGACCAGGTAGGCGGCTGCGGGGGTGGGCAGGACGCCGGCGTCGTAGACGTCGATGCCCGAGCTGGAGAGGCCGGCTTCCACGGCGGCGGCGATGAATTCACCGCTGGCTCGCGGGTCACGGGCCAGCACGGCGCGGGGCCGGGAGCCGTTGGAGTTGCGGTCGTGGCCGAGCACGACAGCGGCCGCCTGGGCCAACTGCAGGGCAAGCTCTGCTGTCAGCAGGCCGTTGGCCAGCCCCCGGACACCATCAGTTCCAAATAATCTAGACACCGGTCAAGTCTAGAGGATGGGGTTGCCGCAGCTTTAAACGGCTGGTCAAACACACCCGCGCCGTGCCCGCCGCCCAACGGGGACCTGAAACTTCTTCCAGGCGCCGGTAATTTTCTTCGATGTCAGGTGCCACCCGTTACACGGTGAGCAAGGATACACGCTTGCCGGTACTTTCCGGCCCTGACCAGCTCTTTCGACGATCCTCTGCAGCACGTACTGGGCGCGCTTGCGGTTTGGATGAGTCACCTTGGTGCAGTCTGTCATCGGGCGAAATCCTGGTTAGGATGCGCGCGAGACTTATGTCCACACTTGGCCGCCCGCTTACTACGAACGCGCCCGGTCCCACTCGAAGTCGCTGGTCAGACGCCAATCTAGCCGATTCCTTGGGCTCCGGCAATGATGATGCGCCCTACTGGTTGATGTGCCACAGACTTAACGGCAAAAGCCCGCCACACCAACCGGTGGGACGGGCTTTTGTACAAGCGGATTTAGCGCTTGGAGTACTGCTGGGCCTTGCGGGCCTTCTTGAGACCGGCCTTCTTACGCTCGATGACACGGGCGTCGCGGGACAGGTAACCGGCCTTCTTCAGCGTCGGGCGGTTGTTCTCGACGTCGATCTCGTTCAACGAACGGGCGATTCCGAGGCGCAGGGCACCGGCCTGGCCGGAGATGCCGCCGCCGTGGATGCGGGCGATAACGTCGTAGGCGCCTTCAAGATCAAGGATCTTGAAGGGCTCGTTGACGTCCTGCTGGTGCAGCTTGTTCGGGAAGTAGTTCGCCAGCTCGCGGCCGTTGATGGTCCACTTGCCGGAGCCGGGCACGACGCGAACGCGTGCAACAGCTTCCTTGCGGCGGCCAACAGCTGCGCCGGCAACGGTCAGGGCCGGACGCTCCTTCTTGGGAGCAGCTTCAGCAGCTGAGCTCTCAGAGGTGTAGCTGGTCAGGTTTTCCTCGGCCTCGACGACCTCGGTGGTCTCTTCGTTCTGAGCCACGATTCTCCTTGTATAGATAAGTTGTTTGGTGGCCAGGACTACTGGGCGACCTGGGTGATTTCGAAAGTCTTGGGCTGCTGGGCAGCGTGCGGGTGCTCAGCACCGCGGTACACCTTCAGCTTGCCCAGCTGCTGGGCAGCGAGGGAGTTCTTGGGGAGCATGCCCTTGATGGCCTTCTCAACGGCGCGGACCGGGTTTGATTCCAGCAGTTCCGCGTAGTTGACGGAGGTCAGGCCGCCCGGGTAGCCGGAGTGGCGGTATGCGCGCTTCTGCTCCAGCTTGGCGCCGGTCAGGGCTACCTTTTCGGCGTTGATGATGATGACAAAGTCGCCCATGTCCATGTGGGATGCGAAAGTGGCCTTGTGCTTGCCGCGCAGCAGGATTGCGGTCTGGCTTGCAAGACGACCAAGGACAACGTCGGTGGCGTCAATGACGTGCCACTGGCGGTTGATATCGCCGGGCTTCGGGGTGTACGTACGCACGGTGTTTGCCTCGTTCTTGTTCTGGCGTTCTTGTTTAGGTGTCGCTAGCGCGCGCACCTACTGTCTGCGCGCTACCGGAACAGAGGTGAGGGCTCCATGTAACCAGTCATCCTGAAGTTCCGAATGTGCACGTTGAGTAGCTATCCTGCAACCGGATCCTCAAGCGGGCACGCACCATCGGAATAGGACACGCACAACGACTACCAAGATTAGCGCGTCAGGTGGTTCGGGGTCAAAATGAGGTAGCCGGAGGCCGCTGGAGCCGTGCCGGCCCGATCCAACGCAGGGGGATGCAGTGTTGTCAGCGGGGATCTGGGACCCTAACGCAGTGCTCTTTATAGTAGGCGCCGCGCTTTTGGGAGCCGCCATCTCCCCCATCGCCGAGCAGGTGATCGCCAGGCTGCTTCCCAGGCTCGGGGAAGTGCCGCGCCCGCAGGCAAGAATTACGACGGCGGCAGTAACCGCCGTCGCGTGTGCCGCCTTTGCTGCCCGTTTCGGCAGCGCGCTGAGCCTGCTGGCCTTCCTTTTACTTGCCGTCCTGGGTGTCCAGCTGGCAAGGATCGACGTAGCACTCCACTTGCTGCCCAATCCCCTCGTGTTGATGCTGCTGGCCGGGGGCCTTCTATTGCTTTTGCTGCCGGGGATATTCGATAAGCAATCTGATGATTTCCTCCGCGCAGTCCTGGGAGCCGTCATCTTGTTTGCCGGCTACCTTGTTTTGGGACTTATCTCGCCCGGCGGCATTGGGATGGGCGATGTGAAGCTCGCAGCGCCCGTCGGCCTTTACCTGGGGTACCTAGGTTGGAGCCACGTACTGTACGGAGGGCTCATCAGCTTCGTCTTGAATGGCATCGTCACGGTGTTTGTCCTCGGCAGGAAAGGCCGGAATAAAGCCACCGAAGTTGCCCACGGGCCCTCCATGCTGGGTGCCCTAATGGCCGTGACTTTGTTCATGGCCTAAGCCCAGATCGGTGCTCGTGCCAAACCAAATGGTCCGCCAAGCCAAGACTCCAAGTAGTCATCGGGTGCGGCCATGCGGCGCCTGAGTACTTTGCCGCATATTCGAGTACATTTTCTTATCGCACTCCTAAGAAACGAGTACCACTACGCCTTGTTGCCGATGATCCCCAGTGACAATCTCTTCTTAGCGAAGCCCAGCCGCTAAAGAGTTTATGGGGGGCAGCTGGAAATTCGTTGAAATCAAAAGTAATCCAATTTCACCGAATTAAGGAAAATATAATGACTTCTCTCATGGTCTTAATGACTGCTTTCATCGCAGGCGTCAAGGATCGCTTCAGCCGGGAAGAAAGGGGTGCCACGATGGTTGAGTATGGCATCATGGTCGCCCTCATCGCAGTGGTGGTCATCGTCGCCGTCGGACCTCTCGGCACCGCCATCCGAACACTGTTTGAAGGTGTCACGGCCGGATTGTAGCCCAACCTGAGTGTTGGCCGATCCGGACGTTGGCCCGGCTCATTTGCTAGGGCTGCGCGCGGGGTCCTGGAGGCACTCTATCCCTCCATAATTCACCCGCGCGGCTCTCCGAGGCCGCCAAAGCTCTATCCCTTGACGGATTCAGCGCCCAAGGCATGTTTGTTCTCGTCCATTTCTCCGGTTCACCATTTCACCGGAAGTACGAGGCCGCGCCTTGGGCGCTTTCGTCGTTGGTTAGCCCGCACTATACGGCGGGTTAGCATCCTGCAGCTCACCCGGAGACTTCGTGAGAAAATGCCAAAGTCCACGACGAAGACGTAAGCAAGGCGTCGTGCCTGAAGCTGCTCGATCATTTGAACCAACCGATCTCCAGCATCCCCCGAGCGCCCTCGCGGCCACATTCAGCGTCACTCTCGGCTCAATTTGAGGCGTCCTGAGCGCGCTTGGCCACCTTTTCGCAGGACCGGAACAGCCACTTCCCCCGCGGATTATGCCCATAAGTAGTGCCGCCGGTTCGGTGAGGCGGGCATGGGTGCCTTCCCTCATGCCACTGAATTGCTGGCCAGAAGATCGACTCCCCTGCGACAAAGGAGTCGTTGTATCGAATTTTCAAAATCGATATCGACATCGACGCGACCGGCTGGGGTCCGGTGCGTCTGCGTCTGCGCGAACGAGGGGGCGCCACAGCTATCAGCAATCCGGCAACGGCATCTGCACCAAGACCACTTGTGCCCACAGGCGTCGTACGCCCGTTGCGCTTAGCGATAAATACGCCTCCCACAAAGCTGTCCAGGGCACGCCCTGGACACGCGCCCGATCTCGCTTTGGGGCCCCCTCATGACCGTCTCTCTGCGGTGCCCCTGCATGCTCTGGGGTTCCCTATGTCAAGTACTCGGGCGGGTGCATGCAGACGGCGCCTGAGTACCAGCACCCATTTTCGAGTACATATTTTTGCCCCTCCCCAAAAAAGTCGAGTACTACTACGCATTGTTGCTTTACACCTCCAGTGACAATCTCTTATTAGCGAAGTCCAGCCGCTAAAGAGTTCACGGGGGCAGCTGGAGATTCGTTGAAATCAAATAATCCAATTTCACCGAATTAAAGGAAATTACAATGACTTCTCTCATGGTCTCAATGACTGCTTACATCGCCGGCGTCAAGGATCGTTTCACCCGCGAAGAGAAAGGAGCAACCATGGTTGAGTACGGCATCATGGTTGCCCTCATCGCCGTTGTGGTGATTGTTGCGGTTGGCCCTCTCGGCACTGCAATCCAGCAGATGTTCGCAGGTGTCACTCCTCGCCTGGCACCTCCGGCTGCAGGCTAGGCCCCTGCTGGCTGGCTCCGCAAGTGGAAACTCGCTTCGGAGCCGGCCAGCTCATTTAACAGGCACCACTCCACATACCCGAACCGTATTTTGCCCTGGGAGACGGTCTTGAAACCGACACGGAAAGAACGAGGCGCAGTCGCCGTTGAGATGGCTTTGCTATTGCCGCTTCTGTTGCTGATCTTGACGGGAACAATCGAATTTGGTCGCGTGCTCAACGTCCAAATCTCGATGACCCAAGCAGCGCGCGAGGGAGCGCGTTACGCCGCAATTCATTACAAGGAAGCCGGACTTGATGTAAGCGGCGCCACGCTTGCCGGGGCACCCGCATTGTCTGGTTTACCAGTGACGGTCACAAGCAACGCTACAAGCTGCGCGGCTGATCGCAACGTCACTGTCACAACCACCGTCTCATTACGGTCACTGACGGGTTTCTTGGACGCCGGCTTCTTCGGCGCCCCGGGCATTTTTCCAATGAATCTCAATGGGGTGGGAGTGATGAGATGCGGCGGGTAGCCAGCGGGCCAGCGAACGGCCGCCAAGGCCGAAAGGCAACGGAAGAACGGGAACGGGGTGCAGCTAGCGTAATCGTGGCCATCTTCTTGGTGGTCCTTCTCGGCTTCGCTGCCCTAGCTGTGGATGTAGGCGCTATGTACGCCGAAAAGGCACAGCTGCAGAACGGCGCAGACTCGGCCGCACTGGCCATCGCAAATCAGTGCGCCAAGGGAACCTGCGGGAATTCGACAAACACCGCGGCAGAGTTTGCCAACAGCAATGCCAACGACGGCACGAGCGGTTCCACCGTAACTTTCCCGGAAACAACAACGGTGCGTGTCGTGACAACGGCACGCGCTGCGGGTTCCACGACGGACGGATTCGGGCTCTTCTTCGCACGGGTAATGGGCATAGAAAGTGCCCAGATAGGCGCCACCGCCGAGGCATCGTGGGGCGCTGTATCCGAGGCTACAACCCTCCCCTGGACCATTAGTGACTGCGTCTTCAAGAAGAACCTCACTGCGTCGCAGTTGGCGGAATTCAACTCCACTGGGACCTTCACCGGCGATCCAGTTCCAAACCACCTAACTCTTCGGTATGACGAAAACACCCCTACATACCCCGGATGTGCAGCGCAAAATGGCTATGCGCCTGGCGGTTTTGGATGGCTTGATGCCGGCACAAATTGCTCCGCCACGATCGATGCGAACACGGCGATTGTTGGCAGTAAGCCGGGCAACGCATTGCCAAATGTTTGCTCAACCATGCCGTCAACCATCAAGGGCACAACCGTTCTCGTCCCTGTGTTCTCTTCTGCGGTATCGCTCAACAACGGCAACAACACCAAGTACACGATCCTTGGGTTCCTGGCTTTCCGAGTCACCGGCTACAAGTTCAGCGGAAGTGTAGAAGATCTCGACCCGCTTTCGCCGTCCTGCAATGGCAACTGCCGGGCACTGCAGGGATATTTTACCCGATTCGTATCCCTCGCCGAGGGCCTGACAACGAGCAACGTCCCTAACTACGGCGGCTCAGAGGTCTTCCTCAAGAACTAGCAGGGTATCCCGTTCAGACGAACAACCGTTCAAAGGAGTAACTACAGTGAAATCACGCCTACTGGGAGGCATTGCAGCACTGGTGCTGGCAATCATTGGAACCGCCCTTCTGGTCGTTTACGTTCAAGGCGCCGACAGCCGGGCAGCGCAAGGGCTGAATCCGGTCAAGGTGCTCGTGGTCAATGAATCCATACCTGCAGGAACAAAGGTGGAGGACCTGGCAGGCAAGTTGAAACTGGAGGATTTGCCTCAATCGGCTGTACCGGCAGCTGCCCTGGCAAGTCTTGAAGAACAGGGCGGCAAGGTTACGGCCTCAGCTCTTCAACCGGGCGAACAGCTCCTGGCTGCAAAACTGGTTAGCCCAAAAGAACTAGTTCCCGGTACCGTGCCTGTTCCCGACGGCATGGAAGAGGTTACCTTTCTGCTCGCACCCGAACGAATTCTTGGGGGCCGGCTCGAAGCCGGCGACCTGGTTACAGTCTTCAGCTCTTTCAAGACAGATGACAAAGGCAATACGGGACTGCTGTTCCACGATGTACTGGTCACTGCAGTCCAAAAAGCCGAGCCTGACAGCAGCAAGACTTCATCGAGCCCCTCCGATTCCGCAGTAGCAATGCCAAACGGATCGGCTTTCGTCACTGTCGCCCGGAGCGACGCCGAAGCGGCCAAGATGGTATTTAGCGCAGAGTTCGGAACGCTCTGGCTCTCGAAGCAGACAGACAAGACCAACAAGACCCAGCCTCCGGTAATGACCCAAGGCGGGCTGTACCAATGAGCCGCTTCGTAGCCATAACCGGGGTGCGGGACTTCGAGGCCCGGGTGCGGGAGGCGGTGTCAACTGCCCTCCATGGGGATCTGGAAACACTCAGCCCGGCCATTCTGTCGGGAGGGCCCGAGGACGTGTTCCGGCAGCTGACGGGAGCGCCGCCTGAAGTTCTTATCCTGGGGCCAGGCGTCAGCGAAGAGGATGCACTGAAACTGGCGACCGTCTTTGACCTCCAGTATCCGGAGATCAGCCTGCTCCTGGTCGCTGAGCCCTCCCCCGAGCTGGTACTCCGGGCCATGCACTCAGGTATCCGGGACGTGTTGAAACCAGACATCGAGGTGAACGACCTGCGGGTCCTGCTCGAACGGGCCTGCCTGGCATCTGCCAGCCGGCGGCGGGGAATGTCGTTGCCCACGGACCCGGGGCAGGAACGGGGCCGGGTCATCGCCGTCATGTCGCCGAAGGGCGGAGTTGGCAAGACGACCGTCGCCACCAACCTCGCGGTGGGATTGGGCAAAGTAGCGCCGATGAGCGTTGTCCTTGTGGATCTGGACCTCCAGTTCGGAGATGTTGCATCCGGCCTGTTGCTCGAGCCCGAGCACTCCATCACCGACGCCGTTCATGGCATTGCCTCCCAGGACTCCATGGTCCTCAAAGCATTCCTCACCGTTCACCCGGCCGGGATTTACGCGCTCTGCGCTCCCCGGACTCCGGCCGAAGCCGATTACATCACTGGCGAGCATGTTGGCCGGTTGCTCGAGCAACTGGCCAGTGAATTCAAATATGTGGTGGTGGATACCGCTCCGGGCCTGGGCGAGCACGTGCTCGCCACGTTGGAGCAGGCCACCGACGGAGTTTGGGTCTGCGGGATGGATGTTCCGAGTGTCCGCGGGTTGCGAAAGTGCTTCGGAGTACTGAAAGAGCTGCAACTGATGCCCCAGGGCCGGCACACCATCCTCAATTTCGCGGACCGCAAAAGCGGACTGTCGGTCCAGGACGTGGAAGCCACCGTTGGCGTCCCTGTCGACGCTGTCATCCCACGCTCTCGGACGCTTCCGTTTTCAACGAACCGCGGCATACCGGTTCTCCAGGCATCTACGAGGGATGCGGCGGCCAAAGGGCTGAAGAAGCTCGTAGACCGGTTTGATCCCGAATGGGTATCCTCCCCACGCACCAAGCTGCACCGAAGGGTGGTTGTGTCATGAAACTCTCAGATAGGCTCGCTGGTTCTCAAGGCAATTCCGACGGCTCGAACACCACACCGCTCAACGGCCGTACGCGGTCTGAAATGTCCAAAACAGGCACTCAACCCGAAAGCACATCCTTTCCCCCGGTTGGTGCCCCGCCTGCAGGTTCGTCGTTGGGAGGCAATCTCGCTTCTCCGCCTGTTGATGCGCTTGCCGGGCTCAAACAAAGGGCTGCCCTGGCACTGTTTGATCGCCTCGGTACGCGCTTCGGCGACACATCGTCATCGGACGAGGAATTGCGGACCATAGCCGTCGATGAACTCTCGGCAGTCATAGACGACGAGCAGGTGCCACTATCGCCCGAAGAGCGCCGGAGGCTCATACGCGAAATTGCAGACGAAGTGATGGGGTACGGTCCCCTGCAGAAGCTGCTGGAAGACCCGTCCGTAACGGAAATTATGGTCAACAAGTACGACCAGATCTACATCGAGCGCAATGGCCACCTGAGCCTGACCGGATCACAATTCAGCTCTGACGACCACCTCCGAAAAGTGATAGACCGCATCGTTTCCAGGGTGGGCCGGCGCATCGATGAATCATCGCCGCTGGTGGACGCCCGGCTTGAAGACGGTTCGCGCGTCAACGCGATTATTCCTCCACTGGCGGTCAACGGGCCTTCGTTGACCATCAGGAAGTTCAGCCATATACCCCTCACAGTCCGGAACCTCATCGACTGGGGCTCCTTGACCCCGGAGATGGCTGAATTGCTCAGTGCGTGTGTCCAGGCCCGGCTGAACATCATCGTTTCCGGCGGAACTGGCACGGGCAAAACCACCCTGCTCAACGTACTGTCATCCTTCATCCCGGAAGATGACCGCATCGTCACCATCGAGGACGCAGTGGAGCTCCAGTTGCAGCAGGAGCACGTTGTCCGCCTGGAAAGCCGGCCGCCGAACATTGAAGGAAAAGGTGCTGTAGGAATCCGGGAACTCGTACGTAACTCCCTTCGCATGCGTCCCGACCGCATCATCGTGGGCGAGGTCCGGGGCGGCGAGTCACTGGACATGCTACAGGCCATGAACACAGGCCACGACGGATCGCTCTCTACGGTCCACGCGAATTCACCCCGGGACGCCATTGCCCGTTTGGAAACCCTCGTGCTTATGGCCGGAATGGACCTGCCCCTGAGGGCTATCCGCGAACAGGTTTCGTCGGCAGTCGACCTCATCATCCAGGTCACTCGCCTTCGTGATGGCAGTCGCAGGGTCACGCACGTCACGGAAGTCCAAGGAATGGAAGGTGACATCGTCACCCTCCAGGACGCATTCCTCTTCGACTACTCAGCCGGAGTTGACCAGCACGGGAGGTTCCTGGGCAAGCCAATCCCCACGGGCATCCGCCCCAGGTTCCTTGACCGGTTCTCCGAGCTCGGCATCAGTGTCTCCCCAGCTGTATTCGGGGCCGCAGTTCCGGCCGGCAGGAGGTAGGCCGATGGACTCTCCCTTGGTTTTCGCCGGTGCCATCAGTCTGTGCTTCGGCGCCCTGCTGGTCCTGGTGATAGTGGTCCTCAGGCCTCGGTACGCTGCCATTCCAATCCAACGCCGCAGGCCCGACGGACAGCCGGACCCGTCCACACTGTCAAGATTCTCGGAATCAGCGGCCAACGCAATGGGTGGCCTGATCGGGAAATCCGGCGGCCCCTACAGCCGCGAACTTCTCTACAACGCCGGCGTGAAAATGACGCCTGCGGAATTCAGCGCCTTTGTGGCCGCGGTGACCGTAGCTGTTGGCCTGCTGTCCAGCCTCGCCACCAACCTCGGCTTCGGAATCCTATTGGCACTGGCGACGCCGTTTGTGGCCAGGTTGGTGCTCACAGTTCGACGGGACAAGCGGCGGAGTAAATTCGATAATCAACTGATAGGCACCATTCAAATGCTGATAGGCGGGTTGCGTGCCGGCCACAGCGTGATGCGGGCAATCGAAGCCGCAGCGAACGAGTCCGAGGCGCCCACTTCAGAGGAACTCACCAGGATCGTCAACGAGACACGAATCGGCAAAGATGCCCGGGAGGCTATCGACGACTCCGCCAGCCGGATGGACAGCGAAGACTTTCGGTGGATTGGGCAGGCTATCCAGATTAATCGCGAAGTCGGCGGTGACCTCGCGGAGGTCCTTGACCAAGTCGCCGGCACGATCAGGGAGCGCAGCGAAATCAAGGGCCACGTTCGGTCACTAAGCGCTGAAGGAAAAATGTCTGCCTACATTCTCATGGCGTTGCCCGTAGGTGTTGCGTTCTTCGTGGGTATGGTCAATCCCGGCTACTTGGACGTCTTTGTCCAGAAACCGATCGGCTGGTTCATGTTGGGCCTCAGCGCATTAATGTTCATCATCGGCGGCTTCTGGATGAGTCGCATTATCAAGATCAAGTTCTAAGGATCGAACATGACTCCAATCGCTTGGATGATAATCGCCACGGTCATCCTTCCACTCACCTATTTCGTGTGGTCATGGGCCACATTGGACCGAAAAGGGACCCTCGCCATCCGGGGAAACCTTGCCCGCGGCTTCAACATTGGGGGGCGCGACACTGGACAGCAGGCACCAATGCTTCTGGGCATATCAAGACGCCTTACACCGGGTAGCTACGAGTCGAAACTGGACCGCTGGCTCTCATTGGCCGGACGCCCAGCCTCTATGCCGCTTGAAAAGTTGATCGTCTCGAAACCCTTGCTGTCCCTCGCAGCTGCGCTCGCAGGAATCCTCCTACTCGTCAATTCGTTTACTTCAACCAACCTCGCAGTGGCTATTTTTGCGACCGTATTCTGCTACTTTGTCCCGGATCTGCTGATCTACAACAAGGCGATTAAACGGCAGGAAGAGATCGAACTGGAACTACCCAACACCTTGGACCAAATGCTGATTTCTGTGGAAGCCGGGCTCGGCTTTGAATCGGCAATGGCCCGGGCAGGCTCCTATGGCGGGGGGCCTCTGGCCCAGGAACTGGTACGCACGTTGCAAGACATTCAGGTTGGCCGACCGCGACAGGAAGCTTACGAAGCAATGGCGGCAAGGACCTCAGTGCCGGACCTAAGGGGCTTCGTCAGGGCCGTCGTTCAGGCCGATAAATATGGGATCGGTATCGCCAAAGTCTTACGTGCACAGGCCAAAGATGCGCGAGTTAAACGTCGGCAGCGGGCAGAAGAAAAAGCGATGAAACTCCCGGTAAAGGTTTTGTTCCCCTTGATCTTCTTCATCTTTCCAGTGCTGTTCATTGTTCTACTGGGCCCTGCTGCAGTGAGCATTATCGAAGCCTTCAGTCGCACCTAGAAAAACTGTAACGCGCCTATCGGCGCCTCAATGACCGGACCCCCTCGGCACCCAGAACCGAGGGGGTCCTTTTGTGTGCCACAGCTCGGGAAAACCCAGCCTTGGCACAGGGAAGACACAGCAACAGCGCAGGAAACGTGCATTCAGAAAAGGGTTTCCTCAGGATGTTGCAAGATCGGGTCAATGTCGGATCAAGCGTTGCTAATTTCGTTGAAGCGCTGGTACTGGGCCAGCCAATCCGTCTCGCTCAGGAGTCAAAATGCTTTCTCTTTACACGAACCTCTCTGTCCGCCTTCGCAGCGAAAAGGGAGCCACCGCCGTTGAATACGGCATCATGGTCGCACTTATCGCAGTCGTGATCATCGCTGCTGTCACTCTTCTGGGTGGAACTCTGAGTGACACGTTCCACAACATCCAGTGCAACGTGTCCGGAGCCGGCCACTGGGATACAGCAACCACTGCTTGCGTCAAGCCTTAATGAACTCAACCTGCGTCCGTGAGAGTAATGGCTTTGGCACTGCTCTCACGGACACAGGTCACGGTCATCGGGTGAAAGGCGTCTTCATGTCCCGGGCATCGGAACGCGGCGCTGCCGCTGTCGAGTTCGCGATCGTGGTGCCGGTCCTGGTCAGTTTGCTGCTTGGAATCATGGAATTTAGCCGGGCCTATAACTCCCAGGCCGAACTTTCTGCCGCGGCCCGCGAAGCGGCACGTGTTATGGCGATGGCTGATCGGACAGCTGCGGCCCAGGCTACTGCTCAAGTAAACGCTCGAACTGCAGCCAAGAACACGGCGGTTTCTTTGCAGCCCGGTTTGCAGGACGGCGCTGTTCAATTTGGTACCCCGTGCCCTTCAACGATTCCCTCCGGAACAAGTCCGCAAACCACGGTAACCATCACCTACACCCTATCGACGCTGACAGGGATTGCCGGCCCATTCACAATGACAGCCAAAGGAGCCATGCTGTGCGGCGGCTGATTCAGCGAAAACCAGCAGACACCCCGGAACGCGGAACAGTCAGCGTAATCGTCGCGATAATGCTTGTTGTACTCCTCGGTTTCGCGGCCGTTGCAGTGGATGTCAGCATGATGTACGCGGAACGCTCCCAACTTCGGAACGGCGCGGATGCAGCTGCGCTCGCGATTGCCCAAAAATGCGCAAAAAATGCCAAGGATTCAAACTGCTCCACTTCGGCGCCGTTGGCTTCAACCCTTGCCAACGGGAACGCAAATGATGGCATCAGCAACATTAAGTCCATAGCCTTAGGATCATCGAATGGACCCGTGACAGTGACGGTTGGCGCCCAGGAGGCTGGCCGTGCCCCCAACCAGGTTTCATTGTTCTTCGCCAAGATTTTCGGCATCAAGTCGGCTGAGGTGAACGCCACCTCGACCGCGGCATGGGGGACGCCTTCTAAAGGTCCGGCCATCCTGCCTTTGGCGGTCGCCTATTGCAAGCTCAACATTCCACTTGATGGTTCAGTGGGTGCCGAACAGGTACTGGATCAACAGGCGAGAAGCTGTGGTGACACTCTTCCTGGCGGATTTGGCTGGCTTCCGACAGACCCCAAAACCTGTGCCGTCACAGCCACAGCCGGGACATCCACCATGTCAGGTATCTGGTTCCCGGTTGACCCGGGAGCCAGCGCTCCCACTGGATGCCAAACTGCCGATTTCACCAAGGTGCAAGACCAGACCGTTCTTTTGCCTGTGTATGACGCTGCGACCGGGACCGGTTCAACTGGCCAGTATTACGTGAAGGGTTTTGCGGCTTTTCACATCACCGGTTATCACTTTTCAAATTTCAGCTGGTCCACCGGCGGCAATGTCCAAAACAAGACGCTCCGCGGCTACTTCGTGAAGTTCGTGACCTTGTCCCAGGCCTTCGAACTTGGCAACGTCCCAAACTTCGGGGCTTCCATCGTGCGCCTCACCCCCTAGCAAGAACCAAGATCCAGGAGCAGTCAGTGAAGTCTCGTATGTTGGCCGGTGTAGCAGCAGTAGTGCTGGCCATCATCGGAGCGATCCTCATCGTCACCTACGCCCAAGGCGCTGACCAGAGAGCGGTGGCTGACATGAATCCAACAAGTGTCCTGGTGGTAACCAAGGCCGTTCCCGCCGGATCATCACTTGAAATCGTCAGGGCATCTGTGTACCAGCAGCAACTACCGGGCACTGCTGTTGCCAAAACGGCCCTCAAAAACCTCGATGACTCCGCCGGCAAGGTGGCCGCCGTGGACCTGGTGCCAGGCGAACAGCTCCTCAACGAACGTCTGGTAGCCCCCGGTGACGTCAAGGCCCAGGGCGCAGTCCAGATCCCGGCAGGCCTCCAGGAAGTCACCTTCGAACTGGAGCCCAAACGCGTGGTCGGCGGACGGCTCAACGCCGGTGACCACGTGGGCATTGCCCTGATCTTCGCGGCGGGGGCAGACAAGGCCAAATCAGGCGACCCCACCACCCAGCTCACTATCCGCAAGGCACTGGTCACCGCCGTCCAGCGCGCTCCGCAGGCAACACCAAGCACCAAGCCCACGGACGGTACCAATCCGCAGGACACCACCCTTCCTGAAGGTTCACTCATGGTCACAGTGGCCGTCAGCGACGTCGACGCCAACAAGATCATTTTTGCCTCTATCAATGGCGAGCTCTGGCTGACCAAGGAGCCCCTCGACGCAGCAGACAGCGGCCCCGCCATCGCCAGGAAGGACAACGTGTACAAATGAGCCGCTTCGTCCTCCTCTCCCCCAACGCCGACTTCGACCAGAAGCTGCGCGCCGCCGTCGCCAACGGCCTGCGCGGCACCGTCCAGACCATTGCGAGCGACATCCTCCCGGCCGGCCCGGCGGAACTGTTCGCGCTCCTCAACCAGGAGCAGCCGGAAGTGCTGATCATCGGCCCGGACGTTCCATACGAGGAAGCGCTGCGGTTCGCCAAGGTCTTCGACGTCCAGCTCCCCGGCCTCAGCCTGGTCCTGGTCAGCGACGTGGACCCCGACTACCTCCTCTATGCCATGCGCGCCGGCATCCGCGACATCCTCAGCCCGCAGGCCGACGCCGCGGAAATCAGGGTACTGCTGGAACGCGCCTGCCAGTCCTTCGCCACCCGCCACCGCGGCCCGGAGGCACAGCAGGCGGAGAGCGGCAGCGGCCTGGTCATCGGCGTGTTCTCCCCCAAGGGCGGCGTGGGCAAGACCACTTTGGCCACCAACATCGCCATCGGCCTGGGCCAGATCGCGCCCATGAGCGTGGTCATCGTGGACCTGGACCTGCAGTTCGGGGACGTCGCCTCCGGCCTCTACCTCAACCCGCAGCACACGGTCACGGACGCCGTTACCCCTGCCGCCGCCCAAGACTCCCTGGTCCTCAAGGCCTTCCTCACGGTCCACCCGGCGGGCATCTACGCGCTCTGCGCCCCGCCTAATCCCGTGGACGCGGACCATATCACCCCGGAACAGATCGGCCACCTGCTGGAACAGCTGGCCCAGGAATTCCAGTACGTGGTCATCGATACGGCCCCCGGCATGCCGGAAATTGGCCTCGCCGCCATGGAACAGTGCACGGACGTGGTCTGGGTCAGCGCCATGGACATCCCCAGCCTGCGCGGCCTCCGCTCCGGCCTTGAGGTCCTGCGCCAGCTGGACATCATGCCCGAATCGCGGCACGTGGTCCTCAACATGGCCGACGCCAAATCCGGCCTGAACGTCCGCGACGTCGAATCCACCATCGGCGCCCCCGTGGACGTCAGCGTCCCCCGCTCCCGCGCCGTGGCCCTGTCCACCAACCGCGGCATCCCCGTCCTCCAGGAATCCAAAAAGGACCCCGCCGTCAAGAGCCTCCGCCAGCTCGTGGAACGCTTCAACCCGGCATGGCGCACGCAGGCCCAGCGGAAACTTCACCGAAGGGTGGTCATCTGATGAAACTCTCCGACCGCATCAACGCCGTCCAGTCGCGCAACCAGGCGGCCGGGACTGCGCTGCTGGAGCCGCCCCGCCCGGCCCCCGCGCCCTCGCCCTCCCCGGCGGAAAGCACGGAGCGGCACCAGCCGGCGCATGCCGCCGTCGCGCATTCAACGCACGACGCCAGCACCCCCTTGGTGCCCGCGGCACCGAGGGTGGACGTCTTCGCAGCCATGAAGGACAGGGCGGCCACCGCCCTGTTCGAACGGATGGGGACGCGCTTCAACGACGCCGCCGTAAGTGAACGGGAGCTGCGGAGCACTGCCAAGGAAGAACTCACCCGCATCGTCGACGCCGAGCAAGTGCCGCTGACCCCCGAGGAACGCACCCGCCTGGTCCAGGACGTTGCCGACGACGTCCTGGGCTACGGCCCCCTCCAGCGCCTCCTGGACGATCCCGCCGTCACCGAAATCATGGTCAACCGTATGGACCAGATCTATGTGGAACGCAAAGGCAAGCTGACGCTCACCGAGTCGCGCTTCAGCTCCGAGGAGCACCTGCGCAAGGTCATCGAACGGATCGTTTCCAAGGTGGGCCGCCGCATCGACGAGTCCTCCCCGCTGGTGGATGCCCGCCTGGAGGACGGTTCCCGTGTGAACGCGGTCATTCCGCCGCTGGCCGTCGGCGGCTCCTCGCTGACCATCCGTAAATTCAGCAAAACCCCGCTGACCGTCCGGAACCTCATCGACTTCGGCACCCTCACGCCCGAAATGGCCGAGCTCCTGAACGCCTGCGTCAAGGCCAAGCTGAACATCATCGTCTCCGGCGGTACCGGCACGGGCAAGACCACGCTGCTGAACGTCCTGTCCTCCTTCCTTCCCCACGACGAACGGATCGTCACCATCGAGGACGCGGTGGAACTGCAGATCCAGCAGGAGCACGTGGTCCGGCTGGAAAGCCGCCCGCCCAACACCGAGGGCAAAGGCGAGGTCACCATTCGCGAACTCCTCCGCAATTCCCTCCGTATGCGCCCGGACCGGATCGTGGTGGGCGAGGTCCGCGGCGGCGAATCGCTGGACATGCTCCAAGCCATGAACACCGGCCACGACGGCTCCCTCTCCACCGTGCACTCCAACTCGCCCCGCGATGCCGTGGCCCGCCTGGAAACCCTGGTGCTCATGGCCGGGATGGACCTGCCGCTGCGCGCCATCCGGGAACAGATCGCCTCCGCCGTGAACCTCATCGTCCAGATCTCCCGGCTCCGCGACGGTTCCCGGCGCATCACCCACGTCACGGAGGTCCAGGGCATGGAAGGCGACATCGTCACCCTCCAGGACGCCTTCGTCTTCGACTACTCCGCAGGCGTGGACGCGCAGGGCCGGTTCATGGGCCGGCCGGTCGCCACCGGCATCCGGCCCCGCTTCATTGACCGGTTCGAGGACCTGGGCATCCACGTGTCCCCCGCGGTGTTTGCCACGCCGCTGGGCCCGGGCGCGAAGTAGGGACGCGGCCATGAACATCGTCATCGGAAGCGTCATCCTCCTCGCAGCCATCTGCCTGCTGGGCGTGGCCGTGCTCCTGCCGGGCGCCCCCTCAGTGCCGCTGGACCGCCGTCGCCCGTTCGAACCGCAGCCGCCGTCCTCACTGACCCGCCTGGCGCTCTCCGGCGTCAGGTCCTTCGAACGCCTCCTCGCAGGCCGCAAAGTGAAGCTCTTCGCCCGTGCGGAACTGGAGAACGCAGGCCTGCGGCTCAGCCAGGCCGAGTTCTTCCTGCTGGTGGGGATCGGGGCGTGCGTCGGCATGCTGGTGGGCCTGGTCACGGTTGGCCCCGTCATGGGACTGCTGCTCGCCCTGCTGTCGCCCTTCGTGGGCAAATTGTTCCTCGGATTCCTGGCCGGAAAGCGCCGCACCGCCTTCGACAGCCAACTGGGCGACACCCTGCAGCTGCTCTCCGGCGGCCTGCGCGCAGGACACAGCATCCTGCGCGCCATCGACGCCGCGGCAACCGAATCGCAGAAGCCCACCTCCGAGGAGATGCGGCGCGTGATCACCGAGACCAGCCTTGGCCGCGACCTGCTCGCCGCCCTCAACGACACCGCCGACCGGATGAAGAACGAGGACTTCGTGTGGATTTCACAGGCCATCCAGATCAACCGCGAGGTGGGCGGCAACCTGGCCGAAGTGCTGGACCAGGTCAACGAAACCATCCGCGAGCGCGCGGAGATCAAGGGCCACATCAAGGCCTTGGCCGCGGAAGGCAAGTTCTCCGCCTACATCCTGATCGCCATGCCGTTCGGGATCGTGGCCATGCTGCTGGCCGTGAGCCCGAGTTACATGAATTCGATGTTCACCCATCCGCTGGGCTGGGTGATGATCGGTGCCTCATTTGTCCTGATGACCATCGGTGCGCTGTGGATGCGCAAGATCATCGACCTGAAGTTCTGAGGACCACATGAACCTCATCGTCCTGCTCTCCGTCCTGCTGGTCTGCATCCCCCTGGGGGCGGTGGCCTGGTCCGTCCTCACCGTGGACAAGCAGGGCCGCGTCGCGGTTACCGACCTGCTTGCCCGCGGCGCCCCTCCCGCCGCAGTTGCACCCGCCTCCAAGCGGGGGCTGCTCGAAGCCCTGGGCCGGCGGCTCACTCCCCCGGCCTATGTGGCATTCCTGGACCGGCTCCTGTCCCTGGCCGGCCGGCCGGCCACCATGCCGCTGGGAAAGGTGCTGGGGTCCAAACTTGGGCTCGGCGTGGCAGGTGCGGCGGTTGGCCTCTACCTGACCTCCATCGGCAGCTCGCCGATTATGAAGCTTGCCGGGATCTTCGTGATGGTCCTTGGCTACTTCATCCCGGACCTGCTCCTGTACAGCAAGGGACAGGAGCGGCAGAAGGCCATGCA
Organism: Pseudarthrobacter sp. 05T312; assembly: GCF_056396685.1. Lineage (NCBI taxonomy): Bacteria > Bacillati > Actinomycetota > Actinomycetes > Micrococcales > Micrococcaceae > Pseudarthrobacter > Pseudarthrobacter sp. 05T312. The sequence goes on along the minus strand of NZ_JBFTLY010000001.1, from coordinate 421,395 downwards.
GCTTGAACTGGCCAACACGCTGGACCAGATGCTGATCTCCGTGGAGGCAGGGCTCGGCTTCGAAGGTGCCATGGCCCGGGCGGGCGAGAACGGCAAGGGCCCGCTGGCCGAGGAACTGGTCCGTACCCTGCAGGACATGCAGGTGGGCCGCAGCCGCCGGGAGTCCTACATCGCCCTGGCGGAACGGACCAGCATCCCGGAGCTGCGCAGCTTCGTGCAGGCTGTGGTCCAGGCTGACACGTACGGAATTGCCATCAGCCGGGTCCTGCGTGTGCAGGCGAAGGTGATGCGGGTCAAGCGGCGCCAGCGGGCAGAAGAAAAAGCCATGAAACTGCCGGTTATGATCCTTTTTCCGCTGCTTTTCTTCATCTTCCCGGTCCTCTTCATCGCCATCCTGGGACCGGCCGTCATCAATACAGTGATGACGTTCAGCGCACAATAATCGATACGCAGGGCGACGGCAAGGTTGCCTCAAGGTTTACACAGAATGATAAGAAATTGGACGCCGAAGGATTTCCAGGAAGTAGCCTTGAACAATGCAGAGTCAAGATCCCGGTTCCAGCGGAAAGAGCCCCGCTGTGGACTCCCCGCTGGCCGGGGTCTCGTTGCCTGCCGCACCCGGGCCGGCGGCGCGCACGGCCCTCTCACTCGAAGCGGCTGCGCTCTTGCCGTTGATTGACGCGGCCGTGCTGGCCGAACTCGAGGACGAACTGGCCGGATCAGGGCTGGCCCGGCAGTTCGCGCGCGACTATGCCGCCATGTGGGACCTGCGCCTGGCCCGGCTGGGAACAGCCGTGGACACCGAGGACGAGGCCTCCGCCCTGGATGCCGTCATCAGCCTGAAGATCAGCTCCGCCATGGTGGGCGGTGTCCGGCTGGCCAGGCTCGCCGAGGTCCTCGAAAGCCTGATCCGGAAGGGCGACTTTGTCCAGGGCCAGGCCATGATGGCCGGGGTGGCGCAGGACGGTGCCCGGACGGTGTCCGAGCTCGAATCCACCTACATCATGGAGAAGGGCTGACGCTCAGGCGTCATCGGGCCTGCGCGGTGCGAGCCGGTAGCCCACCCCGCGGACAGTCTGCAGCCAGCGAGGCGACAACTGGTCCTCCTGGAGCTTGCGCCGCAGGTTTCCCACATGTACCTCCACAGCCCGCTCATCCGCCTCGCTGATGTACGTGTCGTGGTCATAGAAGTCGCCCCGCACGGCGCGGACCAGGTCAGCCCTGGTGCACACGGCACCGCCGCCCTTGAGCAGGACGTGCAGCAGGTCAAATTCACTGCGGGTCAGTCCCAGCGGCTCACCCTTGACCTCCACCGTGCGCGTGCGGTGGTTCAGGAGGAGCCCGTTGTGCCGCAGCACCCCCGGGTCGGCGTTGACGGCAGGAGCCGCGGCCTGTCCCCACTGCGGCGCGGACGGCTGCTCCCCCGCAACCTCGTGCCGGGGCCTGCGCATCATTGCCGCCACCCTGGCCCGGAGTTCCCGCGGCCTGAAGGGCTTGGCAATGTAATCGTCCGCCCCGGCATTCAGTGCCGACAGGAGGTCCGGTTCCTCCGTCCGTCCCGTCAGCATCACCACGTACGCATTACTGAAATTCCGGATTCGCCGCAAAACCTCGAAGCCGTCAATATCCGGCAGGCCAATATCAAGCGTGACAACGTTGGCCTGCTTGCTGCGGACCACCTCAACCCCGGCCCGCCCATCAACAGCTGTATGCACTTCGAAGCCCGCTTGTGTCAGGACGCCTTCCAGGAGGTTCCGCACGTCCGCGTCATCTTCGATTACTACAGCTACACCAAGATCGTCCATTGCTATCCCTGCGCCAGGCGGAGATGGCCCCCCATTGGCCCAGCGCCAATGCCATTCCCGCTCCAACCATTTATACGCTACTAGTAAGCCTTCCTGATCACATCTGTATTCGCCCCGAAAATTGAAAAGTCAATTATTATGACAAGACGTGTGCAGTATGGAGGGGAAAGGGTAAGCAGCGGGGTAGGGAAAGCAAATCAAAGACCCCGCGGGGCCTGCAATCCAATTGTGAAGGGGTACGAGTCAGAAACATGGCTGAGCCATTGTTCCACCGCGGGCCCGGCCGCATCTTCCGCCGGCTGGGACCACGCGCCCAAGTGGTGCTGTGCCAGCTCCCCCTGACCGTCGTGGTGGCCGTCATCGCACTGATCACGCCCTCCGCGTGGCCATCGCTCCTGGGCAGTCCGTGGTACGGGGCCGGCGTGGCCCTGCACGGAGTCCTGTTCCTGGCCTGCTTCCTGGTTCCCTGGGAACGCCTGCCGCACAGGCCTTACCTGCTGATCCCGGTCCTGGACTTCGTGGCCATCGGTCTCATGCGCAACGGTGCGGCACCGCTCCTGCCGGGGCTGGCCGTCCTGGTGGTCTTCCCGGTCATCTGGCTCTCCGCATCCGGAATGCTGGCCCGCAGCAGCCTGGTGCTCAGCTTCCTGGGTCCGTTCTTCATCATGGCACCCTCAGCCATCGGCCATCTGCCCACCGTCGCCGCGTCGGACCTCACCACCGTGGTTCTCTTCCCCGTCATGATGCTCGCCGTTTCCCTTGCCATCCGCTTCGCGAGCGTGAACCTGCGCCTTCAGCAGCGCGAACTGGCGGAGAAGGACCGCGAGCTCCGGGACCTGCTGGCAGCAAGCCGGGAACGGGAGAAGCTGCTCGAAACCGTCATGGACGCCACCGACGTCGGAATTGCCGCCGTCGACCGTTCCGGCCACTTCCTGGTGTCCAACAGCCGCCAGCGTAACTTCCGCCGCGCCACGGGCGCTGATGAAGCCATCCCTGGCCAGGGGCACCAGCTCATCTTCGGCCAGGACCGGCGCACGCTGCTTCCGCCTGACCGCCGACCCATCAGCCGCGCCATGGCAGGGGAATCCTTCGCCGACTACCTGGTGTGGGCCGGCGAAGGCCCGGATCAGCGCGCCCTGTCCACGGCTGCCCGTCCACTGGTCAGCGAGGACGGCAGGCTCACCGGAGCCGTTGTGGTCTACACCGACGTCACGGGCTGGGTGGAATCCCTGGCCGCCAACCAGGACCTGATCTCCAACGTCTCGCATGAGTTCAAGAACCCGCTGAACTCGATCATTGGCAACGTGGACCTGGTGCTGGAGGAAGCGGACAGCATGCCTCCGCACCTGGTCCAGCGGCTGCTGGTGGTCCAGCGGAACGCGGAACGGCTCCTGGAGCTGGTGGCCGACCTCACCGCTTCCACCGCCCTGAACGTCCACCCCAAGCGGACCGACCTCGCCAGCCTGGTGGAGACCAGCCTCAGTTCAGCCCTGGCCTCGGCTCAGCGGTCCCACGTGGAGATCGCCGCCGACGTCCCGTCGCCCCTGTGGGCCTACGCGGACCCGCTGAGGATCGGGCAGGTGCTGGACAACCTGGTCTCGAACGCCATCAAATACTCACCGGACGGCGGAAGGATCAGCATCAGTGCGACGGCGGACAGGCAGTGGGTGCGGCTAAGCGTCACCGATACCGGGATGGGCATGTCCCACGACGACGCCGCCAAGGTCTTCAACCGTTTCTTCCGGACCGAGTCGGCGCAAAGGGCAGCCATCCCGGGTGCAGGCCTGGGCCTCTCCATCACCCGGATGATCGTGGAGCGCCACGGCGGCAGCATTATGTGCGAGAGCGGTGAAGGCCAGGGCAGCACGTTCACGGTGACACTCCCCGCAGAGGGTCCGCCGCCGTCGTTCTAGCAACGCGACAAAGGATCAGTGCTCGCGGACGGCCCTGGTCTGTTCGGCGCGCGCCAGCATTTCGCCGTCCGAGGGGTAGGCCACTTCCTCCAGCACCAGAGGATGGGGAGCGGCGAGGACCGATTTGGCGTCCCGCTTCTGCAGCAGCAGACGCTCGTGCAGCCAGCCCGGTTCTTCAATGCCTTCCCCCACATACAGCGCCGAGCCGATGAGGGCCCGCACCATGTTGTGGCAGAACGCGTCCGCCTGGACGGTGGCCACAACGACGCCGTCCTCGCCGCGCCGGAACTCAAAACGCTGCAGTTCCCTGATGGTGGTGGCTCCTTCGCGGGGCTTACAGAAAGACAGGAAATTCTGCAGGCCCAGCAGCTGTGATGCACCCTGGTTCAACAGGTCCACGTCCAGCGGGTTCCTGTGCCACAGCGTGAAATACCGCTCCAGCGGGTCCCAGAGTTCGGGCCCGTCGGCGATCCGGTAGCTGTAGCGGCGCCACAGGGCCGAAAAGCGTGCGTCGAAGCCCGCGGGCGCCGGCGAGATCTTGTGGACCTCCACCGCTCCGTGCAGGTCACCCAGGGACCGGTTCAGGGCGCCGCGGAGGCGCCGCAGCATGGCGACGGCGGGGTCCAGTTCGTGCCCGCGCGGCATTCCCAGCCACTCGGCCCCGGTAAGGTCCAGGTGCACCACCTGGCCGCGGGCGTGCACGCCGGCGTCGGTCCGGCCCGCAACGGTGACCCGCACCTGGCGCCGGACCAGCAGCTCGATGGCTTCCTCCAGGACCCCCTGGACAGTCCGCCGGCCGGGCTGCAGCGCCCACCCGCTGAACGGGCCGCCGTCGTACGAAAGATCAAGCCGGATACGCAAAAACCCGCCGCCCCCTGAAACGGGGGCCGCGGGTTTTTGGTGGTTCACAGACCTAAGTCTATGCGAAGTGAATCAGCGAATTACTTCGCTTCCTTCTCTTCAGCAGCCGGAGCCTCGGCAGCTTCCTCAGCGGCCGGAGCCTCTTCGGTTGCAGCTTCTTCGGCAGCAGGTGCCTCTTCGGTTGCAGCAGCTTCCTCAGCGGCCGGAGCCTCTTCAGCGGGAGCTTCCTCGGCGGCCGGAGCAGCCTTGGCAGCAGCCTGGGTAGCCTCAGCAACTACGGCCTGCTTCGCGGAAACCGGCTCGAGGACCAGTTCGATGACAGCCATGGGAGCGTTGTCGCCCTTGCGGTTGCCGATCTTGGTGATGCGGGTGTAGCCGCCGTCGCGGTTCTCCACAGCCTGGGCGATATCGGTGAACAGCTCGTGGACGACGCCCTTGTTGCTGATCAGGCCGAGCACGCGGCGGCGGGAAGCGAGGTCGCCACGCTTGGCGAAGGTCACCAGTCGCTCTGCGTACGGCTTCAGGCGCTTGGCCTTGGTCACCGTGGTGGTGATCCGCTTGTGCTCGAACAGGGATGAGGCCAGGTTCGCGAGCATGAGACGCTCGTGAGCCGGGCCGCCGCCGAGGCGCGGACCCTTAGTGGGGGTAGGCATAATTGTTTCTCCTCATGTGGAAGCCGTGGGCGGCACACCATGGTGCTGCCCGCCGGCCAAGGTCTGGTTTAGAGTTCGTCGTCGCCGAAGGCGGCGTCGTCCTCTTCGATTGCTGCGGCGCGTGCTGCGAGGTCAAAACCGGGAGGCGAGTCCTTGAGGGACAGGCCCAGTTCAACCAGCTTTGCCTTGACCTCGTCAATGGACTTGGCACCGAAGTTGCGGATGTCCATCAAGTCAGCCTCGGAGCGGGCAACGAGTTCACCCACGGTGTGGATGCCCTCACGCTTGAGGCAGTTGTAGGAACGGACGGTGAGGTCCAGATCCTCGATCGGCAGTGCCATGTCGGCTGCCAGGGCAGCGTCGGTGGGCGACGGGCCGATCTCGATACCTTCAGCTGCGGTGTTCAGCTCACGGGCCAGACCGAACAGTTCCACCAGGGTGGTGCCTGCGGAAGCAACGGCATCGCGCGGGGCGATGGCCTGCTTGGTCTCGACGTCAACAATCAGCTTGTCGAAGTCGGTGCGCTGCTCAACACGGGTTGCTTCCACGCGGAAAGTAACCTTCAGCACCGGCGAGTAGATGGAGTCGACCGGGATACGGCCGATCTCTGCGTCGCCGGACTTGTTCTGAGCTGCCGAAACGTAGCCGCGGCCGCGCTCGATGGTCAGTTCGAGTTCGAACTTGCCCTTCGAGTTCAGCGTGGCAATGTGCAGATCCGGGTTGTGGAATTCGACGCCGGCCGGCGGAGCGATGTCCGCGGCGGTGACGACTCCGGGGCCCTGCTTGCGCAGGTAAGCCACGACAGGCTCGTCGTGCTCGGAGGAAACCGAGAGGCTCTTGATGTTAAGGATGATCTCGGTGACATCTTCCTTGACACCCGGAACCGTGGTGAACTCGTGCAGCACACCATCGATCCGGATGCTGGTTACGGCAGCACCGGGGATGGAGGAGAGCAGGGTACGGCGGAGGGAGTTTCCGAGGGTGTAGCCGAAGCCCGGTTCCAGCGGTTCAATGATGAAACGCGAACGGTTTTCGGAGACGACCTCTTCGGAGAGGGTGGGGCGCTGTGCAATGAGCACTTAGGTTTCCTTTCGGCGAGCATCCGCTATATGACGCAACACAGGTGGTGGAAATTCGGTCTGAAGACTTAACGCGCTGGGCTTGCCCGGACCATCGCTGGTCCGGGCAAGCTCCTGCTGCGGAAAAGAATTAGACGCGGCGGCGCTTCGGCGGGCGGCAGCCGTTGTGCGCTGCGGGGGTGACATCCTGGATGGAGCCAACCTCGAGGCCTGCGGCCTGCAGCGAACGGATGGCGGTCTCGCGTCCGGAACCCGGTCCCTTGACGAAGACGTCTACCTTGCGCATGCCGTGCTCCTGCGCACGCTTGGCAGCGGCTTCGGCAGCCATCTGGGCAGCGAACGGGGTGGACTTGCGCGAGCCCTTGAAGCCAACCTCACCGGAGGAAGCCCAGGAAATAACGGCGCCGGTCGGATCCGTGATGGAAACGATGGTGTTGTTAAAGGTGCTCTTGATGTGCGCCTGGCCAAGCGCGATATTCTTCTTGTCCTTCTTACGCGGCTTGCGAACCGCGCCACGAGTCTTCGGGGGCATTTTTTCTCCTACAGAAAGTTATTGGGGAAAGTCCGTAAATCCCGGGCGGGATTTTAACGGGCCTTCTTCTTGCCGGCGACGGTACGCTTCGGGCCCTTGCGGGTACGTGCGTTGGTCTTCGTACGCTGACCGCGTACGGGCAGGCCCTTGCGGTGGCGCAGGCCTTCGTAGCTGCCGATCTCAACCTTGCGGCGGATATCTGCTGCTACTTCGCGGCGAAGGTCACCCTCAACCTTGTAGTTGCCTTCAATGTAGTCACGCAGCTCAACCAGCTGGGCATCAGTCAGGTCCTTGACGCGGACGTCAGCGCTGATGCCAGTGGCAGCCAGGGTTTCGTGTGCACGGGTCTTGCCCACGCCGTAGATGTAAGTAAGCGCAATTTCCAGCCGCTTTTCGCGGGGAATGTCTACGCCAGCGAGACGAGCCATAGTGGCAGTACTCCTTGATAAACCGGAGGTCGTAGGCAGTACACCCGCACGTTCCGTGCGGCCCCAGCCTCCGACCGGGGGTTAGCTGTCCGGACTCTTTCGAGCTCAATGTTCCAGATCAGCTTGTGCTGCCTTTATTTACTTGCGTGGGTTAGCAACCCAGGATTTCCTTCAGGGAAGGAAATTAGCCCTGGCGCTGCTTGTGGCGCGGGTTCTCGCAGATCACCATGACCCGGCCATTACGGCGGATCACTTTGCACTTTTCGCAGATCTGCTTGACGCTCGGCTTGACCTTCATGGCATTCCTTTGCGTGTAGCAGTTTGGTCAACTGGAGCAACGGTCAGCTTGCACTGCCGCCGCCCAGCAATTTACTTGTAGCGGTAGACGATACGACCACGGGTGAGGTCGTACGGGCTCAGCTCCACCACTACGCGGTCCTCAGGGAGGATTCGGATGTAGTGCTGACGCATCTTTCCAGAGATGTGTGCCAGAACGATGTGCTTGTTGGTGAGCTCAACGCGAAACATCGCGTTAGGCAGCGCCTCGGTCACAACGCCTTCGATCTCAATGACCCCGTCCTTCTTGGCCATACCCTCCGCTAACTGTTGTTGCCGCAGCCCCGCCGGATAGCACCGGGCATGACCACGAACGTTTTTGTTGGATCGATTGCCGTCTCCAGGCCCAAAAGGGCGTGGCAGTCCAGACAACCAACAAGCAACACTACCCTGTTGGCCGGTAAAAGTTAAATCGGCCATAGTAGCCTACGCGATGCGGTACGCACCATATTCACCGGCCGGGGTGCTGACGGGATCAGCTGCGGCCACCCCGTCGAGGATGGCCAAACGGACGACGTCGGCTGCTGCGGTTTGGAGCGTGATGAGGCTGACCTGCCGGGCAGCTTCGTCGGAGCGGTCGAGTGCCACAGCACCGGTTGCCAGGCAGAAAACAGTATCCCCGTCAGCCAGGGTGTGGCTAGGATTCAAGGCCCGGGCAATCCCGGCATGGGATGCAGAGGCAGTCCTTTTGCACTCAGCCACGTCGAGGACGGCGTTGGTAGCGACGACGACAAGAGTGGTGTTGAGGGGCTGCTGGGGAGCGGAATCCCCTTGGGTTTCAACGGACTCAACCACCGGGCCAACCGGGAGCCCGAGTGCGTTGACTATGGCCAGCGCGCCGACTACCACCCCGTTGTCCAGCGTGATGGAGGCCGTGCCTACGCCGCCCTTGAACTGTCCCCTGCCGATGAGTGCGCCGGCGCCGGCCCCCACGTTGCCGCGGCCGACGTCGTGCCCTTCCTTTTGTGCCGCAGCGGCGGCCGTTGCCGCGTAGCCCATCTCCGGCGTCGGCCGTGCGGAGAAGCTGCCGCCCCTGCCCAGGTCGAAGATGGCGGCGGCCGGGACGATGGGCACCACTCCCCCGGGGACGGAAAAACCCCGCCCGTTTTCCTCGCACCAGCGCTGGGCGCCGGCGGCGGACGCCAGGCCATAGGCACTGCCGCCGGTGAGGACGACGGCATCCACGGTGCGGACCAGGGTGGTGGGGTCAAGCGCATCCGTTTCGTGCGTGGCCGGCCCGCCGCCCCGGACGTCCACCGAGCCCACCGTGCCCGGAGGTGGCAGGACCACCGTCACTCCGGTCAGCCAGCCGTCGGCCGCCCTCTCAACGTGGCCCACCCGGACGCCCGGGACATCGCTAAGGGTTCCCATACCCCTATTCTCCCCTCTGCAGGCGCGCCCCTGCCGCATCGGCAAACTTTATGCGAGACTGCAATCAACACAGCGTTAACGGGCGACGAAGCCTTGGATAACAGTCCTCCCACAAGGGCATATGCGGGTTTCAGCCCCCTGACGGTCTGGTGTAGTAGTCCCTAGATCCAGCCAGGGCCCGCCACAAGCAGGCTCCCAACCCGGGAGAGACACGCATGACCCGTCAACTCGCCCCGCATCCCTCCGCCAAGCCAGGCAGGCCACCGGGGCGCTCAGCGAAAGTTCCACGACGGCGATGGACAGCACGCAGCCGCCGCGACTTCCTGGTTTTCCTCGCCATGGCGCTGCCCAACCTCGTGTTGATCGCCGTCTTCACGTACCGGCCGCTGTTCAGCAACATGTACTACTCCACGCTGGACTGGACGCTGGGTTCCCCCTCGGCCACCGTGGTGGGCCTGGGCAACTACGTCACCTTCTTCACCAGTAACGACGCCCCGAAAGTCCTGGGCACCACGGCAGTGTTCACCCTGGTCACCGTGGGCGGGTCGATGATCCTGGGACTGCTGGTGGCCCTGGCCCTGAACGCTAGGGTCCGCGGCACCACGTTCGCCCGGTCCGCGGTCTTTGCCCCCTACGTCCTCTCCGGCGTCGGCGTGGGCCTGGTGTGGCTGTTCATTTTCGATCCCGGCTACGGCGTCCTCGCCTGGCTGCTCCGCGGCATCGGCCAGCAGAGCCCTCAGTGGATCAACGATCCCCAGCTGTCCCTGGTCATGGTGATCCTGGTGTACGTCTGGAAAAACCTGGGCTACTGCGCGGTGGTGTACCTCGCCGGGCTGCAGTCCCTGCCCCAGGAAGTCATGGAAGCGGCGTCCCTCGACGGCGCCAATGGGTTCCGGCGCTTTGTCAGCATCTCGCTGCCGCTGCTGTCCCCCACCACATTCTTCCTCCTGATCACCACCATGCTCAGCTCGCTGCAGGCCTTCGACCTCATCAGGATCATGACGCCGCTGGGCACCGGCACCAGCACCCTGATCTACGAGGCATACCTCCAGGCCTTCGGCGCCTACAACAGGGCCGGCTACTCGGCGGCCATCTCGGTGGTCCTGTTTGCCATCCTGCTGGTGATCACCGTGCTCCAGCTGCGGTTCGTGGAACGAAAGGTTCATTACTCGTGACGTCCCTCTCACCGGTGAGCCCGGACCCCACCGCCCCCGCCGTCTCCGCTCCGGATCCCGGCCTACGCCGCGACCGGCCGTTCTCCCGCCGGAACCTGGTCCAGACCGTGGTGGGCGGCTACCTGCCCCTGGTCATAGCCACTTTGGTGGTGTTCCTGCCCCTGCTGTGGATGGTGCTGAGCTCCTTCAAGCAGTCCGGCGAGATTGTCACCACGGACCTGAAGATCCTCCCGGAAAGCCTGAACCTGGAGAACTACCGGACTGCCATGACCACGGTTCCGTTCGGGCAGTTCTTCCTGAACAGCACCATCGTCACGTTGGCAGGGGCCACCATCAAGGTGCTGTTGGCAATCCTGACGGCGTACGCCCTGGTCTTTGTCCGCTTCCCGTTCCGGAACTTCATCTTCCTGCTGATCCTGGTGGCCCTCATGGTGCCCCCGCAGGTGTCCATCCTGCCCAACTTCATCCTCATAGCGGGGATCGGCGGCAAGAACACGCTGTGGGGCATCATCCTCCCCGGCCTGGGCACCGCGTTCGGCACCTTCCTGCTGCGCCAACACTTCCGGACCCTCCCGGCCTCGATCCTGGAATCGGCGGAGATGGACGGCGCTGGCCACTGGCGCCGGCTCTGGCAGATCGTGGTCCCCGTGTCCGTTCCTTCCATCGCCACGGTGGCGCTGGTAACCATCGTGACCGAATGGAATGACTACATCTGGCCACTCATCATCACGGACCGGCCGGAAACCATGACCCTGCCGGTGGGCCTGACCCTGCTGCAGAACAACGAAAGCAACGCTGCGGGCTGGGGCGTGCTGATGGCCGGCGCTGTCCTTGTCATCGTTCCCATCCTGATCGTCTTTGCGGCTCTGCAGCGCTACATCGTTGCTGGCCTCACCCAGGGCAGCGTGACCGGCTAAGCCGCCGGCCGCCGTCGTACTTTCCAACCTTTTAGTACTCCAACCCTTCCGCAGGCAACAACCGAAAGGAACTGTCATGACACTTCACCTGGACCGGAGGCACTTCCTGGGCCTGGCAGGGGTCACCGCCTCTGCCGCTGCCCTGGCCGCATGCGGTGGACCCTCGACAACCGGCGGTGGCCAATCCACATCCCAGGCAGCCGACATCGACTTCAGCGGCGTGAAGCCGGCGGCAAAGATCGACTTCTGGTCCAGCCACCCCGGCCAGTCACAGGACGTTGAGAAGAGCCTGATCGAGAAGTTCCAGGCCAAGAACCCGGGCATCACCGTCAACCTGGTCACCGCAGGGGCCAATTACGAGGAAATTGCCCAGAAGTTCCAGACCGCGCAGGCCGCCAAGTCCGGCCTCCCCGGCGTGGTTGTCCTCTCCGACGTGTGGTGGTTCCGGTACTACACCAACGGCAGCATCATTCCCGTTGACAGCCTCACCAAGCAGCTGAACATGAAGATGGACGACTTCCAGCAGTCGCTGATCAACGACTACAAGTACGACGGGAAGCAGTGGGCCCTCCCCTACGGCCGGTCCACTCCGCTGTTCTACTACAACAAGGACCACTTCGCCGCGGCCGGGCTGCCGGACCGTGCACCCAAGACCTGGCAGGAATTCGCTGAGTGGGCCCCCAAGCTGAAGGCAAGCTCCGGCGCCCAGTACGCCTACATCTACCCCGCGCTTGCCGGCTACGCGGGCTGGACGCTGCAGAACATGCTCTGGGGCTGGGGCGGTGGCTGGTCCAAGGATTGGGACATCACCTGCGACTCCAGTGACTCCGTGGCCGCTTTGCAGTGGGCCCAGGACTCGATCTACAAGGACAAGTGGGCAGGCGTCTCCTCCAAGGAAGCGGCGGACGACTTCTCCGCCGGACTGACCTCGACCACCATTTCCTCCACCGGTTCGCTGCTGGGAATCCTGAAATCGGCAAAGTTCAACGTTGGCGTTGGCTTCCTGCCCGGCGGCCCGAAAGCGGAGACCAACGTCTGCCCCACGGGCGGCGCAGGCCTGGGCATCCCGAGCGGCATCACCAAGGAGGAACAGCTCGCGGCCGGCATGTTCCTGGACTTCGTCACGCAGCCGGAGAGCACCGCTGAGTTCTCCGCCGCCACCGGGTACATGCCCACCCGCAAGTCAGCTGACATGACGGCGGTCCTGGCCAAGACACCGCAGATCAAGACGGCCATGGACCAGCTCGCGGTGACCAAGGTGCAGGACAACGCCAGGGTGTTCCTGCCGGGCGCCGACCAGGAAATGGCGAAGTCCGCCGCGAAGATCCTCACGCAGCAGGGAGACGTCAAGTCCACCATGACGGACCTGAAGACCACGCTGCAGGGCATCTACGACAAGGACGTCAAGCCGAAGCTGAAGTCCTAGCGGTTTCTGACCCGTAAAAGCGCTGGCGATACGCAAAATCCCTGTCGACCCTATTTTTTGGGGGTCGACAGGGATTTTCTGCGTCGCAGGCAGATGTGCGTGTCCCTTACGGGATGGGTACCGGGGTGACGCCGAGGGGCACCAGCTGCTCCGCACCGCCGTCGGGCGCTGAAAGCACCCAGATGCCCTTCTCATGTACCGCCACCGAGTGCTCCCACTGGCAGGAGCGCTTGCCGTCCGTGGTCACAACGGTCCAGTCGTCCTCCAGGACGGCGGTGTCAATGCTGCCCCGGACCAGCATGGGCTCAATGGCAAGGCACAGCCCCGGCTTGATCTTGGGGCCTCGGTGGCTGGTCCGGTAGTTCAGGACGTCCGGGGCCATGTGCATCTCGGAGCCGATGCCGTGCCCCACGTAATCCTCCAGGATGCCCAGCGGCTTGCCGGGAACCGAGGAGACGTAGTCGTCGATGGCGGCACCGATGTCACCCACATGCGACCCGCTGGCCAGGGCAGCGATCCCATGCCACATCGCGGCCTGGGTCACGTCGGAGAGCCGCTGGTCCTCCGGATCCGCCGTTCCCACGATCACCGTGCGTGCGGAATCCGAGTGCCAGCCATTGACAATCGCGCCGCCGTCGATGGAGATGATGTCGCCGTCCTGCAGCAGGCGGCTGCCGGGAATCCCGTGCACCACTTCCTCGTTCACGGACGTGCAGATGGTGGCCGGGAAGCCGTGGTAGCCCAGGAAGTTGGACTTGGCACCTGCCTCGTTGAGGACGGCGGCGAAGACATCGTCAAGGTGCTTCGTGGTGACCCCCGGCACCGCGGCGGCAACGGCGGCATCCAAGGCGCGGCTGAGGACCAGGCCGGCCTCGTGCATGGTGCGCATTTGGGCGTTGTTCTTGAATTCGATGCGGGGCTGGCCGAAGGCCATGATGTGTCCTTTCAAATGGCTGAGGCTCCTCCCGGATGCCGGGAGGAGCCTCGATAAAACCGGGCGCCTTGGGTCAGGCTGCCTGAGCGGCCTTGATGGCCTGCATCACGCGGTTGGTGACTTCGTCGATGGGACCGATCCCGTCAACCTTGGTGAGGATGCCGCGGTCTGCGTACTTCGCCACCACAGCTTCGGTCTGCTCGTGGTACAGGTCCAGGCGGTGGCGGATGACGGCTTCGTTGTCGTCGCTCCGGCCCGTTTCCTTGGCACGGCCCAGGAGGCGGTGTACCAGTTCTTCGTCGTCGGCAGTCAGCTGCAGGACCACGTCGAGCTTCTCGTCGCCGTCGGCGAGGATCTCGTCAAGGTAGTCAACCTGCGCGGTGGTGCGCGGGTAGCCATCCAGCAGGAAGCCGTTTTCGACGTCGGACTCGTTCAGCCGGTCGCGGACCATCTTGTTGGTCACGCTGTCCGGAACGAAGTCGCCGTTGTCCATGTACTTCTTGGCCTCGAGGCCCAAGGGGGTTTCACCCTTCACGTTGGCCCGGAAGATGTCGCCGGTGGAGATGGCCACAACGCCGAGGCGTTCTGAAATCCGCTCCGCCTGCGTTCCTTTTCCGGAACCGGGAGGTCCAATAATCAGCATTCTCGTCATCGCAAAAGCCCTTCGTAGTGACGTTGTTGTAGCTGCGCATCAATCTGCTTTACGGTCTCCAAGCCAACGCCCACCATGATCAGGATCGAGGTGCCACCGAACGGGAAGTTCTGGTTTGCGTTGATCAGCACGAGCGCGACCAGCGGAATCAGTGCCACGAAGCCCAGGTAGAGGGCGCCGGGCAGCGTGATCCGTGAGAGCACGTACTGCAGGTAATCAGCGGTCGGCCTGCCGGCGCGGATACCTGGAATGAAGCCGCCGTACTTCTTCATATTGTCTGAGACTTCTTCAGGGTTGAAGGTAATCGCGACATAGAAGTAGGTGAAGAACACGATCAGGAGGAAATAAACCGCCATGTAGATCGGGTGGTCTCCGCGGGTGAGGTTGTTGTTGATCCACTCAACCCACGGTTGCATGGACTCGCCGTTCCGGGGCTGGTTGAACTGCGCGATCAGCCCGGGAATGTAGAGCATGGAAGAAGCGAAGATCACCGGAATGACACCGGCCATGTTCACTTTGATGGGAATGTAGGTGCTGGTGCCGCCCACGGTGCGCCGCCCGATCATCCGCTTGGCGTACTGCACGGGAATGCGCCGCTGTGACTGCTCGACGAAAACCACCAGGGCGACGGTCAAGAGGCCGACGGCCAGCACCAGGAAGAAGGTTCCCGGTCCCTGCGAAGTCCAGATGGCTCCCAGCGAAGTGGGGAACTGGGCCGCGATGGAGGTGAAGATGAGCAGCGACATGCCGTTGCCCACGCCCTTCTCCGTGACGAGCTCGCCCATCCACATGATCAGGCCGGTACCGGCCGTGAGTGTGATGATGATCAGGATGGTGGTGATGATGCTGGTGTCGGGGATCACCGGCAGCTGGCAGCCGGGAAGCAGCTGCCCGGAGCGGGCCAGGGACACCAAGGTGGTGGCGTTGAGCAGGCCCAGCGCGATGGTGAGGTAGCGGGTGTACTGGGTCAGCTTGGACTGTCCCGACGCGCCTTCATCGTAGAGCTGCTGGAACCGGGGAATGACCACCCGGAGCAGCTGCACGATGATGCTGGCCGTGATGTAAGGCATGATGCCCAGGGCGAAGATGGACACCTGGAGCAACGCGCCGCCGCTGAAGAGGTTAACGAGCTGGTACAGCCCGCCGGCAGTCTGACCGTTATGCAAGCATTGCTGGACATTCTGGTAGTTCACACCTGGCGAGGGAATGAAAGCACCCAAGCGGAAGATGGTGATGATTGCCAGCGTGAACAACAACTTGCGTCGCAGATCAGGCGTGCGAAAGGCCCGGCCAAATGCGCTAAGCAAGCGTCCTCCTGTGGTGTCAATAAGGGTGGGGTGAAGGAATTTGATAAATCCCGACATCCGAGTCTAACGGTTCAATGCGCTGCGCGAACAATCCGGCCCGGCGTGCATGCGCCGGATGGCAGGGATTGTTCGCCCGGCGGATATGGAAAACTCCCGGCATCCGGGGCCAAAGCCCTCGGATACCGGGAGTTCAACAGCTGGCGCCGTCCCTTACAGGGCGGTGGTGCTTCCGCCTGCTGCAGCAATCTTTTCAGCGGCGCTGGCCGAGAATGCGTGGGCGGTGACGTCAACCTTGACGGTGATGTCGCCGGTGCCCAGCACCTTGACGGGCTGGTTCTTGCGAACGGCACCCTTTTCGACCAGGTTCTCCACGGTGACTGCGCCACCTTCCGGGAACAGCTCGTTGAGCTTGTCCAGGTTTACTACCTGGAACTCAACCCGGAACGGGTTCTTGAAGCCACGCAGCTTCGGCAGGCGCATGTGCAGCGGCAGCTGGCCGCCGGCAAAGCCAGCCTTCACCTGGTAGCGGGCAGCCGTACCCTTGGTACCACGGCCGGCAGTCTTACCCTTGGATGCCTCACCACGACCAACACGGGTCTTGGCGGTCTTGGCACCCGGTGCGGGACGCAGGTGGTGAACCTTCAGGGCGTTCTGCTTCTCAGCAGCCTGCGCCTTGTCAGCAGTGTTCTCTGCCATTTACTTCGCCTCCTCTACCTTTACCAGGTGCGGAACCGTGTTGATCATTCCGACGGTCACGGCGTCGGCGGTGCGGACAACGGTGTGTCCGATCCGCTTCAGGCCGAGGGACCGCAGGGTGTCGCGCTGGTTCTGCTTGCCGCCAATGGCGGACTTGATCTGAGTGATTTCCAACTGAGCGTCCGAGGGGACCAGGTTCTTAGCCAAGACTAAACACCTGCCTTCGGAGCCAGGAGGGCCTTCACCAACGCTGCCGGAGCGATCTCGTCCAGCGGCAGGCCGCGGCGTGCTGCCACTGCCGCCGGCTCTTCGAGGCGCTTCAGGGCATCAACGGTCGCGTGAACGATGTTGATGGCGTTGGAGGAACCGAGCGACTTGGAGAGGATGTCGTGGATGCCCACGCACTCCAGTACTGCACGGACCGGACCACCGGCGATAACACCGGTACCGGCGGAAGCCGGACGCAGCATTACGACGCCGGCAGCGGCTTCACCCTGAACGCGGTGCGGGATGGTGTTGCCAACGCGGGGAACGCGGAAGAAGGACTTCTTGGCCTCTTCAACGCCCTTGGCGATAGCAGCGGGAACTTCCTTGGCCTTGCCGTAGCCCACGCCGACCATGCCGTTACCGTCACCAACGACGACCAGTGCGGTGAAGCTGAAGCGACGACCACCCTTGACCACCTTGGAAACGCGGTTGATGGTGACAACGCGCTCTACGAACTGGTTCTTTTCGGCTTCACGGCCACCGTCGCGGCCGCCACGGCCACCGCGGTCGCCGCGGCCCTGGCCACGGTCGCCACGCTCGCCGCGACGGGCGCCACCACGGCGGTCGTCGGCAGCGGGGGCAGTGGTCTCAGCAGCTGCGGCTTCGGGGGCCTTCTGATCTGCAGACACAGTGTCCTTTTCCTTGTTTGCTTCGGTCACAGTGACAGCCCACCTTCGCGTGCACCGTCAGCGACGGCGGCAATCCGGCCGTGGTACTTGTTACCACCACGGTCGAACACAACAGCCTCGACGCCGGCAGCCTTGGCACGTTCGGCAACGAGCTCGCCAACGCGCTTGGCCTTGGCAGTCTTGTCACCGTCGAATGCACGAAGGTCGGCTTCCAGGGTGGACGCGCTTGCTACGGTCTGGCCAATGGTGTCGTCGACAACCTGGACAAATACGTGGCGTGCGGAGCGGTTGACCACCAGGCGGGGGCGGACAGCCGTACCGGAAATGCGCTTGCGGATACGAAGCTGGCGGCGGCTGCGACCAGCAGCCTTGCTCTTGTTCGTACGCTTCTTGTTAATGGAGATGGCCATGGTTACTTACCAGCCTTTCCGACCTTGCGGCGGATGACTTCGCCGGCGTAACGGATGCCCTTGCCCTTGTACGGGTCAGGCTTCCGCAGCTTGCGAATGTTGGCAGCAACCTCGCCGACCTGCTGCTTGTTGATACCTGAGACAGAGAGCTTGGTCGGTCCCTCTACTGCAAAGGTGATGCCGGCCGGAGCCGAAACGTTGACCGGGTGGCTGTAGCCCAGAGCGAACTCAAGGTCAGATCCCTTGGCCTGAACGCGGTAACCGGTACCGACGATTTCAAGCTTCTTCTCGTAGCCTGCGGTGACGCCCTGGATCATGTTGGCGATCAGGGTGCGGGTCAGGCCGTGGAGCGAACGGGAGGCGCGCTCGTCGTTCGGGCGGCTGACGGTCAGGGTGTTGTCATCCAGGGCAACCTCGATGGGGCTGGCCACAGTGTGGGTCAGCTCCCCCTTGGAACCCTTGACGCTGACGACAGAGCCGTCAACCTTGACCTCAACGCCGGCAGGAACGGTGATGGGGAGACGTCCAATACGTGACATTATTCTCTTCCTTTCCCGTTACCAGACGTACGCGAGGACTTCGCCGCCCACGCCCTTCTTGCCGGCCTGCTTGTCAGTCAGGAGGCCGGAAGAGGTGGACAGGATAGCGATACCCAGGCCACCGAGCACGTGCGGGAGGTTGGTGGACTTCGCGTAAACGCGGAGGCCCGGCTTGGAGATGCGGCGTACACCGGCGATGGAACGCTCGCGGTTCGGACCGAACTTGAGGTCCAGGGTCAGCTTCTTGCCAACCTCGGCGTCCTCTTCCTTCCAGCCGGCGATGAAACCTTCGGCCTTGAGGATGTCGGCAACGCGTGCCTTGAGCTTGCTGTAAGGCATAGACACGGAGTCGTGGTATGCCGAGTTTGCGTTACGCAGGCGCGTAAGCATATCTGCGACAGGATCTGTCATTGTCATGTGGGCTCATGCCCTTCCTCATAACGGTTTCCGCCGTTCCATTCCCTGGGGAGCGGAGCAGCCGGACCTTTTACGTAGTTAATTAAGCTTCGGTTTTGAACGGGAAACCAAGCGCCTTGAGCAGCGCGCGGCCTTCGTCATCGGTCTTGGCAGTGGTGACAACCGTGATGTCCATACCGCGGACACGGTCGATCTTGTCCTGGTCGATTTCGTGGAACATAACCTGCTCGGTCAGACCGAAGGTGTAGTTGCCGTTGCCATCGAACTGCTTGCCGCTCAGGCCGCGGAAGTCGCGGATACGGGGCAGTGCCAGGGTGACCAGGCGGTCCACGAATTCCCACATGCGGTCGCCACGCAGGGTTGCGTGTGCACCGATGGGCATGCCTTCGCGCAGCTTGAACTGTGCGATCGACTTGCGGGCCTTGGTAACCTGCGGCTTCTGGCCGGTGATCTGGGTGAGGTCGCGGACAGCGCCGTCGATCAGCTTGGAGTCCTTGGCGGCATCTCCAACACCCATGTTCACAACAACCTTCACCAGGCGGGGTACCTGGTTCACGTTCTCGTACTTGAATTCATCCTGGAGCGTTGCCTTGATGGATTCGGCGTACTTGGTCTTCAGACGAGGAACGATCTTCGTTGCCGGAGTCTCGAGAGTCTCAGTCATTAGATGTCCTTCCCGGAGCTCTTGGACACGCGGATACGGACGGTCTTCTTGACACCGTTCTTCTCCACAGTGTCGAGGCGGAAGCCCACGCGGGTCGGCTTCTTGGTCGACGGGTCAACCAGGGCCACGTTTGAAATGTGGATCGGGGCCTCTACGACCTCGATGCCGCCAGTCTTGGTGCCGCGCTGCGACTGTCCAACACGGGTGTGCTTGGTGACGCGGTTGATACCCTCAACCAGCACGCGGTTGGTGTCGGTGAAGACGCGCAGAACCTTGCCCTGCTTGCCGCGGTCGCCGCCACGCTCAGCCTTGGCGCCAGTGATGACCTGAACCAGGTCACCCTTCTTGATCTTTGCAGCCATGGACTAGAGCACCTCCGGAGCCAGAGAAACGATCTTCATGAACTTCTTGTCACGCAGTTCACGACCAACCGGTCCGAAGATACGGGTACCGCGGGGGTCACCGTCGTTCTTCAGGATCACAGCTGCGTTCTCGTCAAACTTGATGTAGGAACCATCCGCACGGCGGCGTTCCTTCTTGGTACGGACGATGACGGCCTTGACCACATCGCCCTTCTTTACGTTGCCGCCCGGGATTGCATCCTTGACGGTGGCGACGATGACGTCACCGATGCCTGCGTAGCGACGGCCGGATCCACCGAGAACGCGAATGGTAAGGATTTCCTTAGCACCCGTGTTGTCGGCGACCTTGAGTCGCGACTCCTGCTGAATCACTATTTACTCCTTGCGTCGCGCCGGTTCTCAGGCCGTGGTCTTGCTACGGAATGAGCCTTGCGGAACGGTTGATCGGGGTGTCTCTTGACCTGCCTGGATTTTGCCAGACCAGGCCTAAACGCCCGTGCCAGAAGCAGTTGCTCCCACCCGGTCCGGGACAAATCCCGGGCGCACAGGGGCACTATGCTGTGGCACGCTTGTTTACGAGGTTGATGATGGCGCACGAAAGGCGCCATACAAACTCAATATCCTAGCACGTTTTCCGCTGGTCCCCATATCACCACCGTCGCCTGCCCCGCAAGACGGACGACGGCGTCACCCACGCCCGCCTTCCGGCCCACCCAGGTGCCATGCCACGACGCGCCATCACCTCCCGCAAGAATATGGCCCACGCCCCATCAGCAACTGCCATCCTTCCGCAGCACGTGATGGCGCGTTCGCGAAAAAGGGGTAGGAGATGATGGGGCGTCGCAGAAAAGCCGGCGGGAAGTGATGGGGCGTCCGGGTGGGGCGGACGACGGCGGCACGCACGGCAGCCTTCCGGCCCACCCAGGTGCCACTCCCCCGCCAATCCTGGTCCCGCCGTCGTCCGCTGTCCTCAACGCGCCATCACCTCCCGCATGAATGTTGCCGACGCCCCATCACCTAACGCAGGAAATTTCCCAACGCCCGTTCAGAATCCACCATCCTTCCGCAGCACGTGATGGTGCGTTCGCGAAAAAGGGGCAGGAGATGATGGGGCGTCGCAGAAAAGCCGGCGGGAAGTGATGGGGCGTCCGGGTGGGGCGGAACCCTCGCAGGAGTAGGGCATGGGGTTTAAACGAGGAAGCCCCCGCTCCCGGAAAGGGGGCGGAGGCTTCCAGCAAAGCAGCAGGTGCTACTTGGCCTTTTCGAGGATTTCCACGAGCCGCCAGTTCTTGGTGGCGGACAGCGGACGGGTCTCGGCGATGACTACGAGGTCGCCAACACCTGCGGTGTTCGCTTCGTCGTGTGCCTTGACCTTGGACGTACGGCGGATGACCTTGCCGTACAGTGCGTGCTTCACGCGGTCCTCAACCTCGACAACGATGGTCTTTTCCATCTTGTCGGAGACCACGTAGCCGCGAAGGGTCTTGCGGTAACCGCGCTGCCCAGCCTTGGCTTCGGTAGCAGTTTCGGTCACGTTCTGGTCCTTTTCACTCACTTGGCGTCCTCCTCGGTCTCAGCCTTTTCAGCCTTGTCGGCCTTCTTGGTTGCAGCCTTCTTGGACTTCTTCTCTTCCTTGGCTTCCACAACCGGTGCGGCAACCTCGGCACGAATGCCCAGCTCGCGTTCGCGGAGAACGGTGTAGATGCGTGCAATGTCCTTCTTTACTGCACGCAGGCGGCCGTGGTTCTCCAGCTGTCCGGTGGCGGACTGGAAACGCAGGTTGAACAGCTCTTCCTTGGCCTTGCGGAGTTCTTCAACGAGACGCTCGTTGTCGAAACCGTCCAGCTGTGCGGGAGCCAGATCCTTGGATCCTACTGCCATTTCTATTCACCACCCTCGCGACGCACAATGCGTGCCTTCAACGGCAGCTTGTGGATTGCCAGGCGCAGAGCCTCGCGAGCTACCTCTTCATTGACACCGGAGAGTTCGAAGAGAACCCGGCCCGGCTTTACGTTTGAAACCCACCATTCCGGCGAACCCTTACCGGAACCCATACGGGTTTCGGCAGGCTTCTTGGTCAGGGGGCGGTCCGGGTAGATGTTGATCCAGACCTTGCCGCCACGCTTGATGTGGCGGGTCATCGCGATACGGGCAGATTCGATCTGGCGGTTGGTGACGTATGCCGGGCTCAGCGCCTGGATACCCCACTCGCCGAACGAGACCTCGGTGCCGCCCGTGGCAGCGCCGGAACGACCCGGGTGGTGCTGCTTACGGTGCTTTACTCGACGTGGGATAAGCATTTAAGCCTGTCCTCCTTCTGCAGCAGCAGGTGCTGCTTCAACTGCCGGTGCTTCGGCAGCAGGAGCTGCGTCGGCGGCCGGACGGTCGTTGCGACGGCGGCGGTCACCACGGTCAGCGCCACCCGGACGGCCGGGACGCTCGCCACGGCCACCGCGGGACGGGGCAGCAGCGGCTTGTGCGGCCAGTTCCTTGGCGGTGACGTCACCCTTGTAGATCCAGACCTTCACGCCGATGCGGCCGAAGGTGGTCTTGGCTTCGTAGAAGCCGTAGTCGATGTTCGCGCGGAGGGTGTGCAGGGGCACACGGCCTTCGCGGTAGAACTCCGAGCGGGACATTTCAGCGCCACCCAGGCGGCCCGAGCAGGCGATACGGATGCCCTTGGCACCTGCACGCTGTGCGGACTGCATGGCCTTCTTCATCGCACGGCGGAATGCCACGCGGGAAGTCAGCTGCTCTGCAACGCCCTGGGCCACGAGCTGGGCTTCCATTTCGGGGTTCTTGACCTCGAGGATGTTCAGCTGGACCTGCTTGCCGGTGAGCTTTTCGAGCTCGCCGCGGATGCGGTCTGCTTCTGCTCCACGGCGGCCGATGACGATACCCGGGCGGGCCGTGTGGATGTCCACGCGGACACGGTCACGGGTGCGCTCGATCTCGACCTTGGCGATGCCGGCGCGCTCCATGCCCGTGGACATGAGCTGGCGGATGCGGATGTCTTCGCGAACGAAGTCCTTGTACCGCTGGCCGGCCTTGGTGCTGTCAGCGAACCAGTGCGATACGTGATCGGTGGTGATGCCGAGTCGGAACCCGTGCGGGTTTACTTTCTGTCCCACTTAGCGAGCCTCCTCTTTCTCCGGGGTAGCGACTACCACGGTGATGTGGCTGGTGCGCTTCTTGATCTGAAATGCACGACCCTGGGCACGCGGCTGGAACCGCTTCATGGTCGGGCCTTCATCAACAAACGCTTCGCTGATGATGAGGTCGCCTTCGTCAAACGCCACGCCGTCGCGGTCCGCGAGGACCCGGGCGTTGGAGATTGCTGACTGAACTACCTTGAATACCGGCTCCGAAGCTGCCTGCGGGGCAAACTTCAGAATTGCCAGAGCCTCATTCGCTTGCAATCCACGAACAAGGTTGACGACGCGCCGGGCCTTCATAGGCGTTACGCGGATGTGGCGCGCAATTGCCTTGGCTTCCATTGCTTTCCTTCTCTCGTCTTTGACGTAAACGCAGGCGCCTAGCGGCGCTTGCCCTTACGGTCGTCCTTGACATGGCCGCGGAATGTCCGCGTGGGAGCGAATTCGCCGAGCTTGTGCCCGACCATCGACTCAGTGACAAACACCGGGATGTGCTTGCGTCCGTCGTGTACGGCGATCGTGTGTCCGAGCATGTCGGGGATGATCATCGAACGGCGGGACCAGGTCTTGATGACGTTCTTGGTGCCCTTTTCGTTTTCCCTGGCTACCTTCACAAAGAGGTGCTGGTCAACGAAAGGACCTTTTTTCAGGCTGCGTGGCATGTTTCCAGGCTCCTATCGCTTGTTCTTGCCAGTACGACGGCGACGCACAATAAGCTTGTCGCTCTCTTTGTTGGGGCGGCGGGTGCGGCCTTCCCGCTTACCGTTCGGGTTGACGGGGTTACGTCCACCGGACGTCTTACCCTCACCACCACCGTGCGGGTGGTCAACCGGGTTCATGGCGACACCACGGACGGTCGGGCGAACGCCCTTCCACCGCATACGGCCGGCCTTGCCCCAGTTGATGTTCGACTGCTCGGCGTTGCCGACCTCGCCGACGGTTGCCCGGCAGCGCACGTCAACGTTGCGGATTTCGCCGGAAGGCAGACGCAGCTGGGCGAAGCGGCCTTCCTTGGCAACAAGCTGGATGGATGCGCCGGCGGAGCGGCCCATCTTGGCGCCGCCACCCGGGCGCAGTTCAACTGCGTGGATGACAGTACCCACCGGGATGTTGAGCAGCGGCAGGTTGTTACCGGGCTTGATGTCAGCACCGGCACCTGCCTCAACAACGTCACCCTGGGCGAGCTTGTTGGGGGCGATGATGTAACGCTTGGTGCCATCAACGTAGTGCAGGAGGGCGATGCGAGCCGTGCGGTTCGGATCGTACTCGATTTCGGCAACGCGGGCGTTGACGCCGTCCTTGTCGTGGCGACGGAAGTCGATCAGACGGTACTGGCGCTTGTGTCCGCCACCCTTGTGACGGGTGGTGATCTTACCGGAGTTGTTACGGCCGCCCTTTTTGGGCAGCGGACGTACCAACGACTTTTCCGGCGTCGACCGCGTAATTTCGGTGAAGTCCGCTACGCTCGAGCCACGACGGCCCGGGGTAGTCGGCTTGTACTTACGGATTCCCATAATTTATTTCCTCGTTAAAGTGGTCTCCGCTACGCGAGCGGACCGCCGAAGATGTCGATGGTGCCTTCTTTGAGGGTGACAATCGCACGCTTGGTGTTCTTGCGGGTACCCCATCCGAATTTGGTGCGCTTGCGCTTACCGGCACGGTTGATGGTGTTGATCGATTCGACCTTGACGGAGAAGATCTTCTCCACGGCCAGCTTGATCTCGGTCTTGTTCGAACGGGGGTCCACCAGGAAGGTGTACTTGCCCTCGTCGATCAGGCCGTAGCTCTTTTCCGACACGACGGGTGCAAGCAC
This sequence comes from Pseudarthrobacter sp. 05T312, assembly GCF_056396685.1. Taxonomy (NCBI): domain Bacteria; kingdom Bacillati; phylum Actinomycetota; class Actinomycetes; order Micrococcales; family Micrococcaceae; genus Pseudarthrobacter; species Pseudarthrobacter sp. 05T312. The sequence continues at coordinate 397,054 of NZ_JBFTLY010000001.1, read as the reverse complement.
GACGTCGCGGGGATCCTTGATGGTGGCTGCACTCACTTGGCATCCTCCTCGTTCTTAGCTGCCTTGGCGGCAACGAATGCGTCGTAGGCAGCCTTGGTGAAGACAACGTCATCGGAGACGAGAACGTCGTAGGTGTTCAGCTGGTCTGCGTACAGAACGTGAACGCCGGCGAGGTTGCGCACGGACAGTGCGGCAACGTCGTTATCGCGCTCGATGACGACCAGCAGGTTCTTGCGGTCGGAAACACCGCGGAGCGTTGCAAGTGCGGTCTTGGCGGACGGCTTGGTGCCTTCAACCAGTTCTGCGACAACGTGGATGCGACCGTTGCGGGCCCGGTCAGAGAGTGCGCCGCGCAGTGCAGCAGCAATCATCTTCTTGGGGGTGCGCTGGCTGTAGTCACGCGGGGTGGGACCGTGGACGATGCCACCGCCGGTCATGTGGGGAGCACGGATGGAACCCTGACGGGCGCGGCCGGTGCCCTTCTGCTTGAACGGCTTGCGTCCTGCACCGGAAACTTCAGCGCGGGTCTTGGTCTTGTGGGTTCCCTGGCGGGCAGCAGCGAGCTGGGCAACGACGACCTGGTGCAGCAGCGGCACGTTGGTCTGAACGTCGAAGATCTCTGCAGGCAGGTCAACCTGGACAGTGTTAGCCATTGAACTAGGCTCCCTTCACGGCGGTACGTACGAAGACGACCTGGCCGCGGGCGCCGGGGACGGCACCCTTGATCAGGAGCAGCGACTTCTCGACGTCAACCGCGTGGACCGTGAGGTTCAGCGTGGTGTGACGAACGGCGCCCATGCGGCCGGCCATTTTCATGCCCTTGAAGACGCGGCTCGGGGTGGATGCGCCACCGATTGAACCGGGCTTACGGTGGTTCTTGTGGGCACCGTGGGAAGCTCCAACGCCGTGGAAGCCGTGACGCTTCATAACACCGGCGAAGCCCTTACCCTTGGTGGTCCCGACGACGTCGATCTTCTGGCCGGCTTCGAAGAGCTCTACGGAGAGCTCCTGGCCCAGCTCGTACTCGGCAGCATCTGCGGTACGAAGTTCGACGACGTGGCGGCGAGGCGTGACGCCTGCCTTTTCAAAGTGACCAGCCAGCGGCTTGGTGACCTTGCGGGGATCGATCTGGCCGTAGCCGATCTGAACGGCGACGTAGCCATCAACTTCTGCGTTGCGCAGCTGGGTGATGACGTTCGAGTCTGCCTGGACCACAGTGACGGGGATGAGCTTGTTGTTCTCGTCCCAGACCTGGGTCATGCCGAGCTTCGTGCCCAGCAGGCCCTTTACGTTACGGGTTGCGGTCATAGTCTCTCAGCACCTCCCTACAGCTTGATTTCGATGTTCACGTCAGCCGGCAGGTCGAGACGCATGAGCGAGTCAACAGCCTTCGGCGTGGGATCGATGATGTCGATAAGACGCTTGTGCGTGCGCATTTCAAAGTGCTCGCGGCTGTCCTTGTACTTGTGCGGAGAGCGGATAACGCAGTAAACGTTCTTCTCCGTAGGCAGCGGCACGGGGCCAACTACCGTTGCGCCTGCGCGCGTGACCGTCTCAACGATCTTCCGTGCTGAAACGTCAATGACCTCGTGGTCGTATGACTTCAGCCGGATGCGGATTTTTTGTCCCGCCATGTCGCCTGACTCTCTTTCAGTCTGTGCTTCCCCGGTTTAGGGCTGCCCTGTTCACTTACTCGTTGTATGGCTGCCGAAGCATTTGAGGTCGTAACCACCATCCGCCGCACAAACTGAATCCGGATAAATCCGGGTTCCTCACCTTGCCGGCGTAACCGACCCCCGCGGTCGGGCGTGTCGCGCTGGGCGCGCATATGAATCCGCCGTTCCTTGGGGGTGGGTTATGTTTGGTCTTCAGCTTGGACCCTGCACCCGGCATTATCCGGATCGGGACACGAAGAAGCGCTTGAACAACTCATCTAGTATGCCGGAAAAGGCCGGCAGATGCGAATTGGCCTCCAACCCGTCCCCTGAGGTGCCATTGCAGTCGCATGAAACCGGCTGGATGATAGGTGCATGACCCTGGAAGGCACTGAATCGGTGACGGAACTGGCTGGGCGCGTGCCGCCGTCGTTCACCCTGGGCGTCGCCGCCGCGGCGTTCCAGATCGAAGGCGCGCTGACGGCAGGAGGCCGTGGGCCCTCGGGGTGGGACGCCTTCGCGGAGAAACCCGGCTCCATCCTGGACGGCCACTCCCCCGCAGTGGCGTGCGACCACTACAACCGGCTGCCGGAAGATGTTGGACTGCTCAAGGAGCTGGGCGTTGACTCCTACCGGTTCTCCCTCTCCTGGCCGCGCATCCAGCCTGACGGCCAGGGCAAGTTCAATGCTGAGGGCCTGGACTTTTACGACCGCCTGATCAACCAGCTCCTTGAGGCCGGCATCTCCCCCATGGCCACCCTGTACCACTGGGACACCCCCCTGCCGCTGGAACACCGCGGCGGCTGGCTGAACCGGGAAACCGCTGAAAGGTTCGGCGAGTACGCGCGCGCCGCCGGTGAGCGGTTTGGCGACCGCGTTGACCAGTGGGTGACACTCAATGAGCCCGTATCGGTGACCCTCAATGGATACGCACTGGGAGTCCACGCGCCGGGACGCCGCCTGATGTTCGACGCCCTCCCCGCCATCCACCACCAACTCCTGGCGCATGGACTTGGCGTGCAGGCGCTGCGGGCAGCCGGCGTAGCGGGCGGCATCGGCCTGACCAACCTGCACTCCCCCGTCAGGCCTGCGTCCCGGAAGATCGGCGACCGGCTCGTGGCGCATCTTTACGACCTGCTGATGAACAGGCTCTACGCCGATCCAGTCCTGCTGGGGCGCTACCCGTCCCTGCCCTTGTATGCAAGGCCGTGGCTGCGCTCCATCGGCAGGATTTCCGATGCCGACCTCAAGACCATCCACCAGCCGCTGGACTTCTACGGCCTCAACTACTACTTCCCGGTCAAGGTGGCCTTGGGGCCCGGCATCACCCCCCTACCTGCGGACATGCACCAGGAGTTGGCGAAACTGCCGTTCCACGAGGCAGGTTACCCGGAGTACGGCAGCACCGGCTTCGGCTGGCCCGTGGCGCCCGAGCATCTGGGTGTCCTGCTGCAGGAAATGCGGGACCGGTACGGGCAGTCCCTCCCGCCGGTGTACATCACCGAAGGCGGCGCAAGCTTCCCGGAACCGGACCGCGTTTCGGAGACCCTGGAGGACACGGACCGGGTGGAGTACCTCGCATCCCACCTGGGGGCAGCCCTCGAGGCCACCTCTCCCGGCGGCGTTGCCGAAGGTGTCGACCTGCGGGGCTACTACGTTTGGACGCTGATGGACAACTTCGAGTGGGCCGCCGGATACTCGCAGCGCTTTGGTCTGGTGCACGTGGACTTCGACTCGCTGGAACGGACGCCCAAGCGTTCCTTCTACTGGTACCAGGCGTTGTCCCGGGCCCGGGGTAGCCGGCAGGACCCGCCGGGCCGTCCCTGAAGGATCACTGGCGGCCCAGCAGCGTCAGGACGATCAACACGCAGTTCAGGCCCACGATCAGCGTGGCACTGGTCCAGCCTGCGATCCGGAGCGCTGCCGAGTCCGCATGGATGCCCATCACTTTTCGGCTCCCGGTGAGGCGGATCAGCGGGATGAGCGCGAACGGGATACCGAAACTCAGGAGGACCTGGCTGAGGACCAGGGCCAGGGTGGGTTCAATGCCGGCCCCCAGGACCAGCAGCGCCGGGATCAGGGTGACAGTGCGCCGGACCAGCAGCGGAATCCGCACTTTCAACAGGCCGCCCATGATCGTCGCGCCTGCGTAGCACCCTACCGAGGTGGACGCCAGGCCGGAGGCAAGGAGACCCACCGCAAACACGACGCCGATAATCGGCCCCAGTGCCGACGTCACGGCCGCGTGCGCCCCGGCGATGGTGTCCGTCCCTTCCACCCCGCGGAGGCTCGTGGCGGCCAGCAGCAGCATGGCAATATTGACGATGCCGGCCAGCAGCAGCGCCCCGGCGACGTCCACCCGGGTGGCCCTGATCAGGCGCGTCCTGATCGCGGGATCTTCGGAGAAGCCGTGACGGTCCCGGGCCAAGGCTGAGTGCAGGTAGATCGCGTGCGGCATGACGGTGGCCCCGAGCATGCTGGCGGCGAGCAGGACGGTGTCGGTTCCCTCAAACCGTGGCACGAGGCCGGCGAGGGCCCCGCCCGCGTCCGGTGGGGCAACGAAGAGCCCTGACACGAAGCCGACGGCGATCACGCCCAGCAGGGTCAGGATGGCGAGTTCGAAGGACTTCTGGCTCCGGTGCGACTGAAGTCCCAGCAGCAGCATGGACGCCAGCCCAATGATCACTCCGCCCGAGAGCAGCGGAAGGCCGAACAGCAGGTTGAGGGCAACCGCTCCGCCAATGACCTCTGCCATGTCCGTAGCACCGGCAACGATTTCCGCCTGCACCCAATAGGCACGCCGCTGCCCGGTTCCCAGTCGCTTGCCGAGGATCTCCGGCAGGCTCATGCCGGTGGCAAGGCCAAGTTTGGCAGATTGGTACTGGATCAGCACGGCCATGGCATTCGCAACTACCAGCACCCAGACAAGCAGGTAACCGAAGTTTGCCCCGGCCGTCAGGTTCGCCGCAACGTTCCCGGGATCGACATACGCAATGGCCGCCACGAAGGCCGGCCCGAGCAGCAGGAGGCGCGACCAGCCCTTGGTGGAAGCGGATTCAGCCGCCAAAGTTGAAACAGCCATCACATGTCCTCGTCGTTGGGGCGTCAATACGACGAGGATACCGCGAATTTAGGTGTACCGAAAAGTAGGACTAAGGCATACCTGTGAATCTTTGGCGTCTGCCGTCATTACTGGTTCTTGTTTGCCCTGTTGATCCGCTTTGCCCGGTCAATTTCGTGCCGGAAGTTCCGCTTGACCCAGAACACCCCCGCCACTACGGCGACCGCGATGACCAGGAAGATAAGCCAGCCCATGATGGCCTCCTTTCAGTGCTGCAACAGTATCAGGGGGCCGTTAACGAAAAAGGACAGCCCCGCTGCTTTTGCAGCGGGGCTGTCCTTCAGTTCAGCAAGTATTACTTGATGATCTTGGTAACGCGTCCCGAACCAACGGTGCGGCCGCCTTCGCGGATAGCGAAGCCAAGGCCCTCTTCCATGGCGATGGGCTGGATGAGCGCAACGGTCATCTCAGTGTTGTCGCCAGGCATAACCATTTCCGTGCCCTCGGGCAGGGTGATAACGCCGGTTACGTCCGTGGTACGGAAGTAGAACTGCGGGCGGTAGTTGGAGTAGAACGGGTTGTGACGTCCGCCTTCGTCCTTGGAGAGGATGTAGACGTTGGCCTCGAAGTCGGTGTGCGGGGTGATGGAACCCGGCTTGACGACAACCTGGCCACGCTCGACATCGTCGCGCTTCAGACCGCGGAGCAGCAGGCCACAGTTCTCGCCAGCCCATGCTTCGTCGAGCTGCTTGTGGAACATCTCGATACCGGTAACCGTGGTCTTCTGGACCGGGCGGATGCCGACGATCTCGACCTCGGAGTTGATGGCGAGGGTTCCACGCTCGGCGCGGCCCGTAACAACGGTGCCACGACCGGTGATGGTGAAGACGTCTTCGATCGGCATCAGGAACGGCTTGTCGCGGTCACGTACGGGGTCCGGAACGGACTCGTCGACAGCAGCCATCAGGTCCTCAACGGACTTGACCCACTCGGGGTCGCCTTCCAGTGCCTTCAGGCCTGAAACGCGGACAACCGGAGCGTTGTCGCCATCGAAGCCCTGCGAGCTCAGGAGCTCACGAACTTCCATTTCGACCAGGTCGAGCAGTTCTTCGTCGTCGACCATGTCAGCCTTGTTCAGGGCGACCAGCAGGTAGGGAACACCAACCTGGCGGGCCAGCAGAACGTGCTCGCGGGTCTGAGCCATCGGGCCGTCGGTAGCGGCAACCACGAGGATTGCGCCGTCCATCTGGGCAGCACCGGTGATCATGTTCTTGATGTAGTCAGCGTGGCCGGGGGCGTCAACGTGTGCGTAGTGACGCTTCTCGGTCTGGTACTCCACGTGGGAGATGTTGATGGTAATACCGCGCTGACGCTCTTCGGGTGCAGAGTCGATCGACGCGAAGTCACGCTTCTCGTTGAGATCCGGGTACTTGTCGTACAGCACCTTGGAAATGGCGGCCGTCAGCGTCGTCTTACCGTGGTCAACGTGACCAATGGTGCCGATGTTGACGTGCGGCTTAGTCCGCTCGAACTTTGCCTTTGCCACAGGTTCCTCCTAGAACGTTTTCAAATAGCTTGCCCTCCAGCCGCGCTTATCGCGGTAGAACTCAGGCAAGTCTACTTGGGGGGCTTTGGATTGGTGAAATTGCAGATTCAGGAACTAATACTAATCCCCTGAGCCTGTTCGTGCAGGGGATGAACCAGCCGGACGAATCCGGCTGGCCGACCGCCTGCACCGGCCGCACTGTCCAAGGGCGGACAGCGCAACCGAGGTTTTCGCTGCGAGAGTCCGGAGGGACTATTCGCCGCGGGACTTCTGGATGATCTCGTCGGCAACTGCCTTCGGGACCTCGGCGTAGCTGTTGAACGTCATGGAGTACACAGCACGGCCCTGGGTCTTGGAGCGCAGGTCACCGATGTAGCCGAACATGCCGGACAGCGGAACGTGCGCACGGATGACCTTGACGCCCTGTGCATCTTCCATGGACTGCATCTGGCCACGCCGCGAGTTGATGTCACCGATAACTTCACCCATGTATTCCTCAGGGGTGCGGACCTCGACATCCATCAGCGGTTCAAGCAGGACAGGGTTCGCCTTGCGGGCAGCTTCCTTGAAAGCCATACGTCCGGCGATCTTGAACGCCATTTCCGAGGAGTCAACATCGTGGTACGCGCCATCGATCAGCGTGGCCTTGATGCCGACAACCGGGTAGCCGGCCAGGACGCCGTCGTTCAGCGCGTCCTGGATGCCCGCGTCAACAGACGGGATGTACTCGCGGGGAACGCGGCCACCGGTGACCTTGTTCTCGAACTCGTACAGCTCGCCTTCGGCGGTGTCCAGAGGCTCGATGGCAATCTGGATCTTTGCGAACTGACCCGAACCACCGGTCTGCTTCTTGTGCGTGTAGTCGTGGCGTTCGACGGCGCGCTTGATGGTTTCGCGGTAAGCGACCTGCGGCTTGCCAACGTTGGCTTCAACCTTGAATTCGCGGCGCATGCGGTCCACCAGGATGTCCAGGTGGAGCTCGCCCATGCCGGCGATGATGGTCTGGCCGGTGTCTTCGTTGAGGGACACCTGGAAGGTGGGGTCCTCAGCGGAGAGCTTCTGGATGGCCGTGGAGAGCTTCTCCTGGTCACCCTTGGTGTTCGGCTCGATGGCAACCGAGATCACGGGCTCCGGGAAGCTCATGGACTCAAGCACGATCTGGTTGTTGGCATCGCACAGGGTGTCACCGGTGGTGGTGTCCTTCAGGCCGATGGCTGCATAGATGTGGCCGGCGGTAGCGCCCTCAACGGGCATTTCCTTGTTGGCGTGCATCTGGAACAGCTTGCCGATGCGCTCCTTCTTGCCCTTGGTGGAGTTGACCACCTGGGCGCCTGCTTCCACGTGACCGGAGTACACGCGGATGAAGGTGAGCTGGCCGAAGAAGGGGTGGGCCGCAATCTTGAACGCAAGGGCCGAGAACGGCTCTTCAGCGGAAGGCTTGCGGGTCAGTTCCTTCTCTTCGTCGCGAGGGTCGTGGCCGACCATCGGGGGGACGTCGAGCGGGTTCGGCAGGTAGTCAACGACCGCGTCGAGCATGGGCTGAACGCCGCGGTTCTTGAAAGCGGAGCCGCAGAAGATCGGGTAGAGCTCGGAAGCGATGGTCATCTTGCGGATGCCGGCCTTGAGCTCGTCGATCGAGATCTCTTCACCCTCGAGGTACTTCTCCATGAGTTCCTCGGAGGACTCAGCGACCGTCTCAACGAGGTTCGCGCGGTACTCCTCAGCCTTTTCCTGGAGGTCAGCGGGGATCTCGCGAATCTCGTACTTGGCACCCATGGTCACGTCGCCCTTGGCGTCGCCCGGCCAAACCAGGGCACGCATGTAAAGCAGGTCGACGACGCCGATGAAGTCGTTCTCGGCACCGATGGGCAGCTGCATGACCAGCGGCTTGGCACCGAGGCGGCTGATGATGGTGTCTACGGTGAAGTAGAAGTCAGCACCGAGCTTGTCCATCTTGTTGACGAAGCAGATACGCGGAACGTTGTACTTGTCAGCCTGGCGCCACACGGTCTCGGACTGCGGCTCAACGCCTTCCTTGCCATCGAAGACGGCGACTGCACCGTCGAGGACGCGCAGGGAGCGCTCAACCTCAACCGTGAAGTCCACGTGGCCGGGGGTGTCGATGATGTTGATCTGGTTGTTTTCCCAGAAGCAGGTCACGGCGGCAGACGTGATGGTGATGCCGCGTTCCTTTTCCTGTTCCATCCAGTCGGTGGTCGAAGCGCCGTCGTGCGTTTCGCCGATCTTGTGGTTCACACCCGTGTAGAACAGGATGCGCTCGGTGGTGGTGGTCTTGCCGGCATCGATGTGGGCCATGATGCCGATGTTGCGGACCTTACTAAGGTCGGTAAGCACGTCCTGTGCCACGGGGTCTCCTTTTGGGATGGACTACACGTTCGCCGCCGGCTCGGTTGAGCCGGCGGCGCCCGGGGAGTATTACCAGCGGTAGTGTGCGAAGGCCTTGTTGGACTCGGCCATCTTGTGGGTGTCTTCGCGACGCTTCACAGCGGCACCGAGACCGTTGGACGCATCCAGGATTTCGTTCTGGAGGCGCTCGGTCATCGTCTTCTCGCGGCGGGCCTTGGAGTAGCCAACCAGCCACCGCAGGGCGAGTGCGGTGGAGCGGCCCGGCTTAACCTCAACCGGAACCTGGTAGGTGGCGCCACCGACACGGCGGGAGCGGACCTCGAGGGAAGGCTTGACGTTGTCCATGGCCTTCTTCAGGGCTGCAACGGGGTCGCCGCCGGACTTGGCGCGTGCGCCTTCGAGTGCACCATAGACAATGCGCTCTGCCGTGGACTTCTTGCCGTCAACGAGCACCTTGTTGATGAGCTGGGTTACCAGCGGGGAACCGTATACCGGATCCGAAACGAGCGGCCGCTTGGGGGCCGGACCCTTGCGAGGCATATTACTTCTTCTCCATCTTTGCGCCGTAGCGGCTGCGGGCCTGCTTACGGTTCTTCACACCCTGGGTATCGAGGGCGCCACGGACGATCTTGTAGCGGACACCCGGGAGGTCCTTAACACGACCACCGCGAACGAGCACAATGGAGTGCTCCTGCAGGTTGTGGCCAACACCGGGGATGTAGGCGGTAACTTCCACGCCGCCGTTGAGGCGCACACGTGCCACCTTACGCAGAGCCGAGTTCGGCTTCTTCGGGGTGGTGGTGTAGACGCGGGTGCAAACACCGCGGCGCATGGGGCTGCCCTTAAGCGCGGGAGCCTTGGTCTTTGAGACCTTAGGCGTGCGGCCCTTACGGACCAGCTGGTTAATCGTAGGCACTCTCGTGTTCTCCGTTTTATCCGGAGTGGCTGTTTCCGGCCACTCTCTTGTTGCGTTGCCCCGCCGCCCGGGCCCTGAAGGAATCTCCATGGCGGCGAAGGCGAAGCCTTAATAGTCGGATCGCAGGCCGGGGCGAAACATACATTCCTGCAGTTCCCTAGGCATGCAAAAATGTGGCATACGTTGCACAAGAACCCTGCAAACCGGAAACGTCGCTCTGGTTCAGCTTTTCAGCTGATACCGGCGCACTCATCCACTGCCACAATAACAATTGGTAACAAGTCTAGCATGGACGGGCCCCATGCCTTAATCGACGGGTTAAACGGGGATGGTCCCCCACCTTGCGGTGCGGGACCATCCGTCGTCAGGCTTCCGGATTACCGGAAGTCGTTGCCCAGGTCGTAGTCATCCAGCGGGATGGCGTGGAACTCGGGAGCTCCGTCACCGCCCAGGGTGTCGTACGAGAAGTCACTGAACGCGCTGGGGCCGGTGAACAGGTTGGCCTTTGCTTCCTCAGTGGGCTCCACGGTGACCTCGGTGTAGCGCGGGAGGCCCGTGCCGGCCGGGATCAGCTTACCGATGATGACGTTTTCCTTCAGGCCGAGCAGCGGATCGCTCTTGCCTTCCATGGCCGCCTGCGTCAGGACGCGGGTGGTCTCCTGGAAGGAAGCTGCGGACAGCCAGGACTCGGTGGCCAGCGATGCCTTGGTGATGCCCATGAGTTCAGGACGTCCGGAAGCCGGAGTCTTGCCCTCGGACACAACGCGGCGGTTGGCGTCCTCGAAGCGGCTGCGCTCGGCGAGTTCGCCGGGCAGCAGGTCCGATTCGCCGGACTCGATGACCGTGACGCGGCGCAGCATCTGGCGGACGATAACCTCGACGTGCTTGTCGTGGATACCGATGCCCTGGCTGCGGTAAACGCCCTGCACTTCGTCCACGAGGAACTTCTGTGCCGCACGCGGGCCCATGATGCGCAGGACCTGCTTGGGGTCGACCGGGCCGTTGATCAGCTTCTGGCCAACGGAGACGTGGTCGCCGTCTTCGATCAGCAGGCGTGAACGGCGGAGGACCGGGTAGGCGATCTCTTCCGTTCCGTCATCCGGGGTGATGACCAGGCGCATCTGGCGCTCGGACTCTTCGATGGCGATGCGGCCGGCTGCTTCAGCAATCGGGGCAACACCCTTCGGAGTACGGGCTTCGAAGAGCTCCTGGATACGGGGCAGACCCTGGGTGATGTCGTCGCCACCGCCGGCGGAAACAGCACCACCGGTGTGGAACGTACGCATGGTCAGCTGGGTACCGGGCTCACCGATGGACTGTGCGGCGATGATGCCCACGGCCTCGCCGATGTCCACGGTCTTGCCGGTGGCCAGCGAGCGGCCGTAGCACAGGGCGCAGGTGCCGACGCTGGACTCACAGGTGAGTACAGAGCGGACCTTGACCTCGGTGATGCCTGCCTTGAAGAGCTCGTCGATCACAACGTCGCCGCAGTCGGTGCCGGCGGCTGCGAGGACGTTGCCCTCGGAGTCCACGACGTCGACGGCCAGCGTACGTGCGTAGGCGCTGTTCTCGACGTTCTCGTCCAGGACCAGCTCACCGTTGGAATCGGCGACGGCGATGGGCGTGACCAGGCCACGCTCGGTGCCGCAGTCCTCTTCGCGGACGATGACATCCTGCGAGACGTCCACCAGGCGACGGGTCAGGTAACCCGAGTTGGCGGTACGCAGTGCGGTATCGGCCAGGCCCTTACGGGCACCGTGCGTGGCGATGAAGTATTCCAGCACCGACAGGCCCTCGCGGTAGGAGGACTTGATGGGGCGCGGGATGATCTCACCCTTCGGGTTGGCCACCAGGCCACGGATACCCGCGATCTGGCGGACCTGCATCCAGTTACCACGTGCACCGGAGGACACCATGCGGTTGATGGTGTTCATCGGGGACAGGCTCTCACGCATCACGGAGGCGATGTCGTTTGTTGCCTTGTTCCAGATCTCGATCAGTTCCTGGCGGCGCTCGTCGTCGTCGATCAGGCCCTTGTCGTACTGGCCCTGGATCTTGGCGGCGCGTTCCTCGTACCCGGCAAGGATTTCCGGCTTGGCAGCAGGAACCTCAATGTCGGAGATGGCGACAGTGACGCCCGAACGGGTGGCCCAGTAGAAACCGGCATCCTTCAGGTTGTCCAGCGTTGCCGCGGTGACGACCTTGGGGTAGCGCTCGGCGAGGTCGTTGACGATCCGGGACAGTTCGCCCTTGTCGGCAACGGCTTCAACCCACGGGTAGTCCTCGGGCAGGGTCTGGTTGAACACAACCTGGCCCAGGGAGGTCTGGACGAGCGCCGGCTGACCGGGCTCCCAGCCTTCCGGGGCTTCCCAGCCGGCGTACGGGACGAATCCTTCGAGCCGGATCTTGACCTGCGAGTTGAGGTGCAGCTCGCGTGCATCGAAGGCCATGATGGCTTCCGATACGGAGGAGAAGATCCTGCCTTCGCCGGCCGAGCCCTTGCGCTTGGTGGTCAGGTGGTACAGGCCGATGATCATATCCTGCGAAGGCAGGGTGACCGGGCGTCCGTCAGAGGGCTTCAGGATGTTGTTCGAGGACAGCATCAGGATGCGGGCCTCAGCCTGCGCCTCGGGGCTCAGCGGCAGGTGGACTGCCATCTGGTCGCCGTCGAAGTCGGCGTTGAACGCGCCACAAACCAGCGGGTGCAGCTGGATTGCCTTGCCTTCAACAAGCTGCGGCTCGAACGCCTGGATGCCCAGGCGGTGCAGGGTAGGTGCACGGTTGAGCAGCACCGGGTGTTCGGTGATGATCTCTTCGAGCACGTCCCAGACCTGCGGGCGGTAGCGCTCCACCATCCGCTTTGCCGACTTGATGTTCTGGGCGTGGTTGAGGTCAACCAGGCGCTTCATCACGAACGGCTTGAAGAGCTCCAGGGCCATCTGCTTGGGCAGGCCGCACTGGTGCAGCTTCAGCTGCGGACCGACGACGATGACCGAACGACCCGAGTAGTCGACGCGCTTGCCGAGGAGGTTCTGGCGGAAACGGCCCTGCTTGCCCTTGAGCATGTCGCTCAGGGACTTCAGCGGACGGTTGCCAGGTCCGGTGACCGGGCGACCGCGGCGGCCGTTGTCGAAGAGGCTGTCAACAGCTTCCTGAAGCATGCGCTTCTCGTTGTTGACGATGATCTCCGGAGCACCCAGGTCAAGCAGGCGCTTGAGGCGGTTGTTGCGGTTGATCACGCGGCGGTACAGGTCGTTGAGGTCGGAGGTCGCGAAGCGGCCACCGTCCAGCTGGACCATGGGGCGCAGTTCCGGCGGGATCACCGGCACGGCGTCGAGGACCATGCCGAGCGGGCTGTTGTTGGTGGTCAGGAATGCGTTGACCACCTTGAGCCGCTTGAGGGCGCGGGTCTTGCGCTGGCCCTTGCCGTTGGCGATGACGTCGCGCAGCAGGTCGGACTCGGCCTGCATGTCGAAGTTCTCGAGGCGCTTCTTGATCGCCTCGGCACCCATGGAGCCTTCGAAGTACATGCCGTAGCGGTCCCGCAGTTCGCGGTACAGGCCTTCGTCACCTTCGAGGTCGGCGACCTTCAGGTTCTTGAAGCGGTCCCAGACCTGCTCGAGGCGCTCGATGTCGGCGTCGGCACGCTTGCGCACGTTGGCCATCTGGCGGTCGGCGGAGTCGCGGGCCTTCTTCTTGTCGGCAGCCTTGGCGCCTTCGCCCTCAAGGCGTGCAATTTCGCCTTCAAGGTCGCGGGCGATCGCGGCGATGTCGGCGTCGCGGTTGTCGATCAGCTGCTTCTTCTCGATGTCGTGCTCAACCTGCAGGTTGGGCAGTTCCTCGTGGCGGGCAGCCTCGTCGACGCTGGTGATCATGTAGGCAGCGAAGTAGATGACCTTTTCGAGGTCCTTCGGCGCCAGGTCAAGGAGGTAGCCCAGGCGGGAGGGAACACCCTTGAAGTACCAGATGTGGGTAACGGGGGCGGCCAGTTCGATGTGGCCCATGCGCTCACGGCGGACCTTGGCGCGGGTGACTTCAACGCCACAGCGCTCACAGATGATGCCCTTGAAGCGCACGCGCTTGTACTTGCCGCAGTAGCATTCCCAGTCCCGGGACGGGCCGAAGATCTTCTCGCAGAAGAGGCCGTCCTTCTCGGGCTTGAGCGTGCGGTAGTTGATGGTTTCCGGCTTCTTAACCTCGCCGTACGACCAGCCGCGGATGTCTTCCGCGGTGGCGAGGCCGATCTGCATGAGGCCGAAGGAGGATTCGCTGGACATATGGTCCCTGTTCTCTCTTGTTCTCTAAATTCTGAAGTCTTGACGGTCCCGGGGTTTCGACAGGCTCAACCACCGGGCGCCCTGGTGCGGGATGAGGGAGGTGGGGTACGACGGCGGGTGGTCACCCGTCGTCGTACGCCCGCCTGCTAAACCTCTTCTACGGAGCTGGGCTCTGCGCGAGACAGATCGATGCCCAGTTCTTCCGCAGCCGTGAAGACTGCGTCATCAGAGTCACGCATTTCAATTGTGGTTCCGTCCGTGGAAAGGACTTCCACGTTCAGGCACAGCGACTGCATTTCCTTGATCAAGACCTTGAAGGATTCGGGAACGCCCGGCTCGGGAATGTTCTCGCCCTTGACGATCGCCTCGTAGACCTTCACGCGACCGTGAATGTCATCCGACTTGATCGTGAGGAGTTCCTGGAGCGTGTAGGCGGCGCCGTAAGCTTCGAGCGCCCACACTTCCATTTCACCGAAGCGCTGGCCACCGAACTGTGCCTTACCACCCAGCGGCTGCTGCGTGATCATGGAGTACGGGCCGGTGGAGCGGGCGTGGATCTTGTCGTCCACCAGGTGGTGGAGCTTCAGGATGTACATGTAGCCGACCGAGATCGGATCCGGGAACGGCTCGCCGGAGCGGCCGTCAAACAGGCGGGTCTTGCCCGAAGAGTTGATCAGGCGGTCACCGTCGCGGGTCACGTTGGTGGAATCGAGCAGGCCCGTGATTTCCTCTTCGCGGGCACCGTCGAACACCGGCGTGGCAACAGTGGTGGGACCACTCTCGCGCGGCAGGTTCGGCAGCTGCTTGACCCACTCGGGCTCGCCTTCGATCTTCCAACCGGTCTTGGCAACCCAGCCGAGGTGCGTTTCGAGCACCTGGCCCACGTTCATACGGCCCGGAACACCCAGCGGGTTCAGGACGATGTCAACGGGGGTGCCGTCGGCAAGGAAGGGCATGTCCTCGATCGGAAGGATCTTGGAGATAACACCCTTGTTGCCGTGGCGGCCGGCGAGCTTGTCGCCGTCGGTGATTTTGCGCTTGGCGGCCACGTAGACGCGGACCAGCTGGTTCACGCCCGGGGGCAGCTCGTCGTCGTTGTCGCGGTCAAAAACGCGCACGCCGATGACGGTTCCGGATTCGCCGTGGGGAACCTTCAGGGAGGTGTCGCGGACTTCGCGGGACTTCTCACCGAAGATGGCGCGCAGCAGGCGCTCTTCCGGGGTCAGTTCGGTTTCACCCTTCGGGGTGACCTTTCCGACCAGGATGTCCCCTGCTTCAACCTCGGCACCGATGTGGATGATGCCGCGCTCGTCCAGGCCGGCCAGGACTTCCTCGGACACGTTGGGGATGTCACGGGTGATTTCCTCGGCACCAAGCTTGGTGTCGCGGGCATCGATCTCGTGCTCCTCGATGTGGATGGAGGAAAGGACGTCCTCGGCAACGATGCGCTGCGAGAGGATGATGGCGTCCTCGAAGTTGTGGCCTTCCCATGACATGAATGCCACGAGCAGGTTCTTGCCCAGTGCGAGCTCACCCTGGTCCGTTGCCGGGCCGTCGGCGATGATGCCGCCAACTTCCAGGCGCTGGCCTTCGTTGACCAGGACGCGGTGGTTGTAGCAGTTGCCCTGGTTGGAACGGGCGAACTTGTTGATGCGGTAGTTGGTCTCGGTGCCGTCGTCGTTGAGCATGATGACGAGCTCGGCGGAAACCTCGGTGACCACACCGGCCTTCTTGGCGATGACAACGTCACCGGCGTCGACGGCGGCGGCGCGCTCCATGCCGGTGCCCACGACGGGAGCCTCGGAACGGACCAGCGGCACAGCCTGGCGCTGCATGTTGGCACCCATGAGTGCACGGTTGGCGTCGTCGTGCTCCAGGAACGGGATCAGGGCGGTAGCCACGGACACCATCTGGCGCGGGGAGACGTCCATGAACTCGACGTCGGCGGCGGGAACCAGCACGGGCTCGCCTCCACCACCGCGGGCACGGACCAGGACGGTCTCTTCGGCGAACTTCTTGTTCTCGTCGAGCGGGGCGTTGGCCTGGGCGATCAGGACCTCGGCCTCGTCGTCGGCCGTCAGGTACTGGACGTCGTCGGAGACGACGCCGTCCTTGACCAGGCGGTACGGGGTCTCGATGAAACCGAACGGGTTGATGCGGCCGTAGGAAGCCAGCGAACCGATCAGGCCAATGTTCGGGCCTTCAGGGGTTTCGATGGGGCACATACGTCCGTAGTGGGACGGGTGCACGTCACGGACTTCCATGCCGGCGCGGTCACGGGACAGACCACCGGGGCCAAGGGCCGACAGGCGGCGCTTGTGGGTCAGGCCCGAGAGCGGGTTGTTCTGGTCCATGAACTGCGACAGCTGGGAGGTTCCGAAGAACTCCTTGATGGCTGCAACCACGGGGCGGATGTTGATCAGGGTCTGCGGCGTGATGGCCTCGACGTCCTGGGTGGTCATACGCTCGCGGACAACGCGCTCCATGCGGGACAGGCCGGTGCGCACCTGGTTCTCGATGAGCTCGCCGACGGCGCGGATGCGGCGGTTGCCGAAGTGGTCGATGTCGTCGATCTCGACGCGCAGGTCCACTTCCTGGCCATCGCGGGTGCCCTTGATGGTCTTCTCGCCGGCGTGCAGCGCGACGAGGAACTTGATCATGGCGACGATGTCTTCAACGTGCAGGACAGAGGCTTCCTTGTCACCAAGGGAGCGGTCGATGCCAAGCTTGCGGTTGATCTTGTAGCGGCCAACCTTGGCCAGATCGTAGCGCTTGGAGTTGAAGTACAGGTTGTCCAGCAGGGACTGGGCAGCCTCGACGGTGGGCGGCTCGCCCGGACGCAGCTTGCGGTAGATGTCCAGCAGGGCGTCTTCGCGGGTTTCGGTGGCGTCCTTCTCCAGGGTTGCCCGCATGGAGTCGTACTGACCGAACTCTTCGAGGATCTGGCCTTCGGTCCAGCCGAGGGCCTTCAGCAGGACGGTGACGGACTGCTTGCGCTTGCGGTCGAGGCGGACACCGACCTGGTCGCGCTTGTCGATCTCGAGCTCGAACCATGCACCGCGGGACGGGATGATCTTGGCGGTGAAGATGTCCTTGTCGCTGGTCTTGTCGGCGGCGCGCTCGAAGTAGGCGCCCGGCGAACGGACCAGCTGGGAGACGACGACACGCTCGGTGCCGTTGACGACGAAGGTGCCCTTCTCGGTCATCAGCGGGAAGTCACCCATGAACACGGTCTGCTGCTTGATTTCGCCCGTGTTGTTGTTCATGAATTCGGCCTTGACGTACAGCGGAGCCGAGTACGTTGCGTCCCGGTCCTTGCACTCAGCCATGGTGTACTTGGGGTCAGCGAACTCCGGATCGGAGAAGCTCAGGGACATGGTGCCCTGGAAGTCCTCGATCGGGGAGATCTCTTCGAAGATGTCCGACAGGCCGGACGTGGTGGCGACGCTGAGATCGTTTTCTTCGACAGCCTTTGCCACGCGTGCCTGCCAGCGCTCATTTCCGACCAGCCAGTCAAAGCTGTCCGTCTGCAGGGCAAGCAGATTCGGAACATCAAGGGGTTCGTGAATCTTTGCGAATGAGAGCCGGCGAGTGGCACCATCAGTGCTGTCGGCAGTGTTAGCGGTTTCGTTATTAGAGGTGCTCGAGGCGACCAAGAGGGATCCTTCCACAGACCTTCAGGCGTTTTCAGATCTCCCCCGCTGTGCACCCTGCGAAGTGACTCCGCAGCGCTACCATCCGGTTCCGCTATATGACCCGGGGCCCGGACTGACTATGCTGTGACCGTTGTTACGGCACGTTGATTGCCAGCTGCCAGGCAAAGCCCACCGCTATATGAAGGCTGAAGGTAAACAGGGAAGACGCAAATATCTACGATACGGCAAAACAACCTACGTGTCTACCCCACTTCCTGCCGGAATGCAAGCACCTTGTTCCTCTGCTCCGTACGGTGGGGTCCGGAACAGCCTAGAGGCGCAGCGTCACGCCCTCCGCCGTGCAGGTTCCGGCGTTCGCGAAGACGGCATCCCGTACGGCGTCCTCCGATTCCTTGGCGGGCTTGCCCCCGGACTCCGCGGCCGATGAGTGGTCGATGGCCAGCAGGCTCAGCGAGGTGAAGAGTCCCCTCAGGTCCCCCGAAACGGTGTCCTTGGCGTCCTGGGCTTTCGAGTAGACGTCCTCGTAACCCTGGGAATCGGTGGGGGGAACCGCGGCATAGTCCGCCACCAACTTGTTGAAGAGCTCGCAGGCCGCTTTGGTTCCCCCGGCCGCGGATGCGGAGCTTCCAGCGCCGGTGGAGGCGGCAGGGCTGCTGCCCTCCGTGCTGCTGTCAGGGCTCGACGCAGACGCTGTGGGGCGGGTGGATTCGGCCGGCGCGGGCGTGGATACCGAGCAGCCGGCCAGGGTGCCGCCAGTCAGGACCACCACGGCGATGGCCGCCGCCGTCAAAGGATTCTTCACGATGTCGCTCCGTCCGTCCCGGCTCCGGACCTGGTGTCCCCATGCAAAGCGCGTCCCCTGCAAAGCCTCGCCGTCCACCCTACGCAAGCGTCCGCCGTCGTGCATAACCCCGCCGATGGGGACCTCTCCCCTGCCCTTCCCTGCCGCATGCCCGGAATGCACATAGCGCCCTTGGCGTTTGAATAGTTGGGTGACCAGGCTCACGATAGCCTTGGTGGCTTAGATCAAAACCGGACGGAAAGTGGTAACCATGGGCAACTCTCCCGACAACAGTGACGTTGTCATCCTCGGGGCGGCACGGACTCCGCAGGGCCGGATCAACGGCCAGCTGTCGAGCCTCACCGCAGTGGATCTTGGTGCGCACGCCATCAAGGCCGCACTGGAACAAAGCGGTGTCGCCACGGCCGACGTGGAAGCCGTCATCATGGGCCAGGTCCTGCAGGCAGGAGCCGGCCAGAACCCCGCGCGGCAAAGCGCCATCGGCGCCGGCATCGGGTGGAACGTCCCCGCGGTGACCGTCAACAAAGTCTGCCTTTCCGGCCTGACCGCGGTGATTGATGCCGCCCGGATGATCCGGGCCGGCGAGGCCGCCGTGGTGGTTGCCGGCGGC
Source organism: Pseudarthrobacter sp. 05T312 (assembly GCF_056396685.1). Classification (NCBI taxonomy): domain Bacteria; kingdom Bacillati; phylum Actinomycetota; class Actinomycetes; order Micrococcales; family Micrococcaceae; genus Pseudarthrobacter; species Pseudarthrobacter sp. 05T312. The sequence continues at coordinate 378,164 of NZ_JBFTLY010000001.1, read as the reverse complement.
CAGGAGTCGATGAGCCGCGCACCGCACCTGCTTCCGGGATCACGCCAGGGCTGGACCTACGGCTCCATCCAGGCGCTGGACGCAGCCGCCCATGACGGGCTGACCGATGCCTTCGACGGCGAATCGATGGGCCTGTCCACGGAGACGCGGAACCTCTCGCTGGGGATCGACCGCACCTCGCAGGACAACGTCGCCGCCCAATCGCACCAGCGGGCTGCCCTTGCGGCGAAGAACGGAACGTTCGACGGCGAAATCGCGCCCATCAGCGTGAAGCAGCGCAAGGGCGAGCCCCTGGTGGTGGACACTGACGAAGGGGTCCGCCCCAACACCTCGATCGAGTCGCTGGCAGGCCTGCGGGCTGCGTTCGTCACCGACGGCACCATCACCGCAGGCAATTCCTCTCCCCTCTCCGATGGCGCCGCCGCCCTGGTGCTCACCTCCCGCGGCTACGCGGAGGAGCACGGGCTGGAATACCTGGCGGTGGTCGGGAAGCCGGGCCAGGTGGCAGGCCCGGACAATTCCCTTCATTCACAGCCCTCCAACGCCATCATGAACGCCCTCGGCAAAGCGGGCTGGAGCACCGCCGATCTCGACTTCATCGAGATCAACGAAGCCTTCGGGTCGGTAGCCGTGCAGTCCCTCAAGGACCTGGACTACCCGCTGGAGAAGTGCAATATCCATGGCGGCGCCATCGCCCTGGGCCACCCGATCGGTGCCTCCGGCGCCCGGCTGGCGGCACATGCCGCACACGAACTGAAGCGGCGTGGCACCGGCAGGGCTGCGGTGTCCCTCTGCGGCGGGGGCGGGCAGGGCGAGGCCCTCCTGCTGTACCGCGACTGATGGCGGGCTCATCCGGAAACGGAGCGGACGGCGTCGGACGGGAACGGTTCCTGGCCGACGCCGCAGCCCGTGGCCTGGAAGTCGACGTGGTGGAGCGGCCCGCAGCGAAGAGCCTCGAAGAGGCCGCAGGCATCCTGGGCATCACACCGGCGGACATCGTCAAATCGCTGGTGGTGAAGCACAAGGACGGGACGTTCCTCTTCGCGCTGATCCCCGGTGACCGGCAGATTTCGTGGCCCAAGCTCCGCGCCCTGGTGGGCGTGAACAAGCTGTCCCTGCCGCCCGCGGACACGGCTTTGGAGGCCACCGGCTACGAGCGGGGCACCATCACCCCGCTTGGCAGCACCACGGCATGGCCTGTCTATGCCGACGCCACCATCACCGGGCGGCGCATCTCCATGGGTGCCGGTGCGCACGGGTACAGCGCCTTCGTCGACGCGGACGCGCTGACCGCCGCCCTGGACGCCGTGGTGGCGGACATCAGCGATCCCGGCTAAGCGGGGCCGGAAATTATCGAGGGCGTTAAAGCAGGAAACCCCGCCCACCGGAGTGGACGGGGTTTCCGTAGGAAAAGGCGTTGTTACTTGAGGGTAACGGTGGCGCCTGCAGCCTCGAGCTGCTCCTTGGCCTTCTCGGCAGCTTCCTTGTTGGCGCCTTCGAGAACAGCCTTGGGGGCGCTGTCAACCAGGTCCTTGGCTTCCTTGAGGCCGAGGGAGGTGATGGCGCGAACTTCCTTGATGACTGCGATCTTCTTGTCACCGGCAGATTCGAGGATGACGTCGAAGTCGGTCTTCTCTTCAACCTCTTCAGCGGCGCCGCCACCGGCGGGGCCGGCAACAGCTACAGCAGCAGCGGTAACTTCGAAGGTCTCTTCGAAGAGCTTGACGAACTCGGAGAGCTCGATGATGGTCAGTTCCTTGAAAGCTTCAATGAGCTCTTCGTTGCTGAGCTTCGCCATGGTAGGCGTCCTTCCTGTTGTGGTGACCGGGCGGCGCTGGGCCGGACGGACACCGGAGTCTGGTGGGGGTAAGAGAACTAGTTCTCTTCGGCAGCGGGAGCTTCGGCGGCAGCGTCAGCTTCAGCGGCAGGGGCTTCTTCAGCGGCGGGCGCTTCGGCAGCTGCCGGTGCACCGTTCTCTTCTTCAAGCTTGAGGCGCAGTGCGTCGATGATGCGTGCAGCTGCGGCGGCAGGTGCCTTGAGGACGCCTGCAACCTTGGCGAGCTGCAGCTCGCGGGACTCAAGGGCAGCCAGTGCGGCGACCTCGGTGGCGTCCAGCGCCTTGCCCTCGAAGTAACCGGTCTTGATGACCAGCTGCTTGTTGGCCTTGGCAAAATCCGTCAGGCTCTTGGCAGCGGCAACTGCGTCACCCTTGATGAACGCGATTGCAGTGGGGCCGGCAAGCTGGCCGTCGAATGCTTCGACGCCGGCTTCCTTGGCTGCAATGGCGGTCAGGGTGTTCTTGACGACCGCGAACTTGGTGTCCTGGCCGAGAGAAACACGCAGCTGCTTGAGCTGTGCAACGGTGAGCCCGCGGTATTCGGTCAGGACAGCGGCGTTCGATTCCTTGAAATCGTTAGTGATCTCAGCTACTGCTGAAACCTTGGTAGGCGTTGCCATAACCCTCCTTCCGGGGATAGTGCCGGTATTCGACGGTCCCCGCTCAAGAGAGCTAAAACTAAAAACGCCCCGCGCAGATGCACGGGGCTTGGCTCAACACGTTGCCGTGGAGCTTTGCTTCGTTCACCTGCGCCGGCCGCCCTGCGTTGAGGGTCCTTCGTCCGGAAAGCCACTGTGGTCCCCAGCGCACAACTGCAGAGTTGAGCCATGTTCAGGAGAGTGGATTTCCAACAACCGACGGTCTTTGGTACTCCCAGCTTACGCGAGGCGTTGCCGGTCCGCCAAATCGGGACTCAGCTGGTGCTGGTGTGCAGCGTCGGAAGCTCCTTCTGCCAGATGCCGGTGACCCCGGCTGTCTGGAATCCCAGTTGCTTGTTGACCGTCAGGAGGTACCGGTTCTCCGGCGCGTTCCACGTGTAGATAATGCGGGCGTCCGGGAACTGCTCGCTGAGCCGCTCCATGTTGGCCACCTTGATCAGCAGCCCGAGCTTGTTGCCCCTGTGCTCCTGCAGGACCAGGGTATCGTCCTGGAACACCACGTCAGCCCGGTGCGCCAGGACCGTGATGGTGGTCAGGCCCACCAGGGCCCCGGTGGCGATGTGCTCGACGGCGGTGACCACCGTTCTCCTGCCCTGCGCGATGGCGACGTCCTCCGCCTCACGCAGGATGCCGCCGTCGAACACCATGTCCTGTTCAACCGGCATGTCCAGTGATGGGTCCACGTCCGCGCCCGCCTGGTTTTCCAGCGCCGCAACGGCCTCCAGCCAGCGGTCGGGGCAGCGGTCCGTCCAGTGGTGCAGCCGGTACCTGCCGTTGTTCGCCTCCTCGGCCTCAGCCTGGAGGTCGGCCACCAGCTTGGTGTCCAGGGGCAGGAGGCAGGAGCTGAACTGCTCGATGTGCTGCAGCGTGTAGCCGGTCTTCTGCGCGAACTCCACCTCGCGGCTCTCCAGTGGCACGAAGCCCAGCCCGGAGCCGGGAACCAGCTGGGCCCGTTCAAACTCATGCAGGGATGCCCCAGGATGGTTGGTGTCCACCAGGATCATGGTGCGGCCCTCCCCCCGGGCCAGCTGTTCGGCAGCTTCCAGCAGCCGGCGGCCCACTCCCTGCCGCTGGAACTCTGGCAGGATGTCCAGGGTGAGCTCGGCAAGGTCCAGGTGATCGGTCAGGGGCAGCGCAATATCAACCGTTCCCACGATCGCGCCGTCCACCCTGGCAACGAGGATCAACTGGCGCTCATACGGGTCCGCGAACTCAAGCAGCTTTTCCTCGGGACCATACGCAAGATCGTCACTGCCCCACGTCTGCATGCGCACCTTGCGGCCCACTTCCACCGCGGCGAGGAAATCCGCAGCATCCGGGGTGTCCAGTGAATCGGGAATCCAGAGCTGCTCGATCTTCACGTCTATTGCCATTCGGGCATCATCCCAGCCGTTTCTGCCACTCACCTTCATAGCCAGCGGGCCTGAATCCAAGGGCGGTATTTATCGCCAGCATATGCTGGTTTTCGCTGGCATTCCACGTCAGGACGGAGCGCGCCTGCGGCCATTTTTCCCGGGCTCGCCGCAGGTTGGCGGCCTTGGTCAGCATCCCCAACCGATGGCCGCGGTGCTCCGCCGCAACCAGGGTGTCCTGCTGGATCAGCGACTCCGGCACCTGCGGCCGCCAGGTGAGGACGGTGTACGCCACCAGTTCGCCGGTTTGCCGGTGCAGGGCTGCGGCCACCGAGGCCTGCACACCGCTGCGGACCTGGACCTCTTCGTCCCGCCGCACACGCTGGACGTCCCAGTCCTCCTGTTCCCAGTCCATGCCGGCGGCGGGCGCGTCCGTGCTCATCCGTACCCGCAATCCGGCATAACCTGCCACGAACTCCTCCGGACAGCGGTCGTCCCAGACGGCCGGCACGTAGTCCCCGGAGCGGGCTGCGGCGTCCTCTTCCAGCTTTGACAACAGGTCCGCGGCGACGGGCAGATCAAGCCTGCTGGAGCGTTCCACCTGTTCCAGCTGATACCCCGACGCCAGGGCGAAGGCCGTTGCAGGGTCTTCCGCCGGCAGGTGGCCTGCCCCGGATTTCGCGGTGACCATGCGTGAACCCTGGCGCATTTTGTCCAAGGGAACTTCATGGAAGCCCTCCAGGGTTGACCTGCTGCGGGCGCGGGCCACGGCTTCGGCATGTTCCAGCAGGCGGCGCCCCACTCCCCTGCGGCGCCGGCCGGGAACCACCAGGACGTCGATACCCGCCGTGGCAAGGTTCTCGCGCAGGGGCAGCGTTACGGAGCACAGCCCCACCGGCTCCCCGCCGTCCCGGGCAAGGAACAGCCGCCGTTCCTCGTACTCGGTCCCGCGCCAATACTCCAGCGCTTCGTCCAGGGTGGGGCAGCGCTCCAAGCTTCCCCAGAGCTCGAAGGCGTGGGCCTCCTTCATGGCCTGGCATGCCAGGAGGTCCGCCGGCGGTGCAGCGTGGCGGCCTTGTCCGCGTGGAGGGATGACGACGGCGGCAATTGCCAAGGATGGGGTCGACGGCGACAGTGTGGGGCCGGTTCGTTCAACGTGGTCCATGCGGCCAGCTTAGGCAGCATCGGCGCGCGTGGGAGCCGGTACAAAAAGACCGTCCCGGCGCCTTGGCGCCGGGACGGTCTCTGGTTGCTCCGGAATCAATCCGGAAGCAGGAACTTCAGTGAGGACTATGCCTCGGTGAGCACCTTGGTGACGTTGGGGTCCACGGAGATGCCCGGGCCGAACGTGGTGGCAACGGTGGCCTTCTGGATGTAGCGGCCCTTCGCGGCAGACGGCTTGAGGCGAAGAACCTCTTCCAGTGCAGCTGCGTAGTTCTCGGCCAGCTTGATGGCGTCGAAGGAAACCTTGCCGATGATGAAGTGCAGGTTGGAGTGCTTGTCGACGCGGAAGTCGATCTTTCCACCCTTGATGTCGTTGACGGCCTTGGTGACGTCGGGGGTCACGGTGCCCGTCTTCGGGTTCGGCATGAGGTTACGCGGGCCCAGGACCTTACCGAGGCGGCCAACCTTGCCCATGAGGTCAGGGGTGGCTACGGCGGCGTCGAAGTCGGTCCAGCCGGCGGCGATCTTTTCGATCAGGTCGTCGGAACCAACGAAGTCGGCGCCGGCTGCGATTGCGGCCTCAGCCTTGTCGCCCGTTGCGAAGACCAGGACGCGGGCAGTCTTACCGGTGCCGTGGGGCAGGTTGACGGTGCCGCGGACCATCTGGTCAGCCTTGCGGGGGTCAACGCCGAGGCGGAAAGCGACCTCAACCGTGGCGTCGAACTTGGACGGGTTGGTGTCCTTGGCCAGCGTTACTGCCTCGAACGGTGCGTAGTGCTTCTCCGCGTCGATCTTGGCGGCTGCTGCCTCATATGCTTTGCTGCGCTTTGCCATGCTGCTTATTTCTCCTTGTGCAGTTGTGGTCTGCGGACCGCGCTGGGCCCTGCCACAGTCGGTGATCCGGTTCGTTATCCGGCCCGGATGGCCAACATTTCAATTTTTTTGGTGCCGGTGTTCCGGCGGTGCCGCCCGTCGTCGTCATTCAACCCGACGCTGGGCAGCGGTAAGGGCTGTTAGCCCTCGACGGTGATGCCCATGGAGCGGGCGGTGCCGGCGATGATCTTCGCTGCGCCTTCGAGGCTGGTGGCGTTGAGGTCTTCCATCTTGGTGGAGGCGATCTCGTTGACCTGGGCCTGGGTCAGCTTGGCAACCTTGACGGTGTGCGGGGTGGATGAACCCTTGGCAACGCCTGCAGCCTTCTTGATGAGCTCTGCAGCCGGCGGGGTCTTGGTGATGAACGTGAAGGAACGGTCCTCGTAAACCGTGATTTCCACGGGGATGACGTTGCCGCGCTGGGCTTCCGTTGCAGCGTTGTACGCCTTGCAGAATTCCATGATGTTGACACCGTGCTGGCCAAGCGCAGGACCGATCGGCGGGGCCGGGTTGGCGGCACCTGCCTGGATCTGCAGCTTGATGAGGCCGGTGACCTTCTTCTTGGGAGCCAATGTAGGGTCCTTCTCTCAATAACGTCCTGGGGCACAGGAGCGTGCCTCAGGTTTTTGGCCGCCATGGCGAGGCGGCCGGCCGTTCCGTGCCGCTAAGCGGGCGGCGCCGGGACGAATTCTAGGATTTTCAGATCTTGGTGACCTGGTTGAACGCCAGGGTGACCGGCGTTTCGCGCTCGAAGATGGAGACCAGTACCACCAGGGTCTGGGACTCGGGCTTGATCTCGGAGATCGTGGCGGGGAGGGTCTCGAACGGACCTTCCTTGACGATGACGGACTCGCCAACTTCGAAGTCCACGGCCACGGGTGCCTGGTTCTGCTTGTTGACCGGCTTGCCCTTCTCGGCCTGTTCCTCTTCGAAGACAGGGGCGAGCATGGAGAAGACCTCATCCAGGCGCAGCGGGACCGGGTTGTGGGCGTTGCCCACGAAGCCGGTGACGCCGGGGGTGTGGCGGACGGCGCCCCAGGAAGCGTCCGTGAGGTCCATGCGGACCAGGACGTAGCCGGGGATGCGGACGCGGTTGATCACCTTGCGCTGGGCGTTCTTGATCTCCACGACTTCTTCCATGGGGACCTGGATTTCGAAGATGTAATCTTCCATGTCCAGGGTCTGGATGCGGGTTTCAAGGTTGGCCTTCACGCGGTTCTCATAGCCGGCGTAGGAGTGGATGACGTACCAGTCACCTTCCTGGCGGCGCAGCTTGGCCTTGAACTCCTCAGCCGGATCAGCGGCGGCGGTGGCGGCCGCAGCGGCGAGGGCGTCTGCAGGCTCATCTTCGCCGTCGGCGTCGGAAGCGTCGGCTTCGTCAGCAACTGCTGCGTCGGAGGCGGCGTCGTCGGATTCGGGCGCGGAAGACTCAACCTCGGACTCTTCACCGGCTTCTGCCGTGATGTCCGGGGATTCTTCCAGCCCGGTCTCGGTTACCTCGAGCTCCTGCTCAGACACTTGGTCTCCTGCTTCCTCATTGCCTAACATGCCTATTTAAATGGCTCAATTCCGCACGCCGGCGCTTCCTTCCGGTTACCCCGGGTGAAGCACGCAGCCTGCGGACCGTTCAGCCTTAGCTGTCCTTGGGGCCGGTGCCGCCGAAGATCCAGCTGACAGCGGTTCCGAAACCAATGTCCAGCAGGCTGACGATGACCATCATGATGGCCACGAACACCAGCACCACGAGCGTGTAGTTGATCAGTTCCTTGCGGGTGGGGGCAACAACCTTCTTCAGTTCGCCGATGATCTGGCGGACAAAGAGTGCAATGCGGGCGAAGAAGTTTGCCTTGGCTTCCTTCTTAGCTGGGCGGCCCTTGGAGCTGCTGGCAGCTGTTTCGGTCACCTGGTCCTCGCTCATCTTTGCAATGGTGGATTACCCGGCCCTGATCAGAACCATGGTTGCTGCGCCTGCTCCGGGCTTTCGCCCGGAGCAGCTTGCGCAGGGCAGACAGGACTCGAACCTGCAACCTGCGGTTTTGGAGACCGCTGCGCTACCAATTGCGCCACTACCCTATGGAGTGAATTGCACTCTTTGATGGCCAACCACCAGCTTGAGCTGGGGCGCACGCCATCATCCGTGTTTCAACACCGGTGAACCAGTCTACGCAAGAACTTCGCGTAGGTAAAACCAGCCCGTTTCCGGCCCATCCGCTGGCCGGCCCGGATCATGCTGCGCTGGGCAGTCATAAATCAAAACCGGCACCCCGGAGGGTCCGGTGAACAGCATAGAGTAGAACTCGTCGAATCCCACATTCCAGCCCCCGGGCTGCAAGCGAAGAACGGACCTGCCAATGCCTTCCGCCCGCGTTTCCCAACGCATTTCCGCAATTGCCGAATCCGCAACCCTGGCGGTCGATGCCAAGGCCAAGGCGCTGAAGGCAGCTGGCCGGCCGGTTATTGGCTTCGGTGCGGGCGAGCCCGACTTCCCGACCCCGGACTACATTGTCCAGGCGGCCATTGAGGCGGCGTCCCAGCCCAGGTTCCACCGCTACTCCCCTGCAGGCGGGCTGCCCGAGCTGAAGAAGGCCATCGCGGAGAAGACCCTGCGCGACTCGGGCTACACCGTGGATCCTTCCCAGGTGCTGGTCACCAACGGTGGCAAGCAGGCTGTCTACAACACCTTCGCCACGCTCGTGGACCCGGGCGACGAGGTCATCGTGCCCTCCCCGTTCTGGACCACCTACCCCGAAGCCATCCGGCTGGCCGGCGGCGTCCCCGTGGAGGTTTTTGCCGGGCCCGAACAGGACTACCTGGTGACGGTAGACCAGCTCGAGGCAGCCGTGTCGGACCGGACCAAGATCCTGCTGTTCGTCTCGCCGTCGAACCCCACGGGCGCCGTGTACTCCCCCGAGCAGGTGGCGGAGATCGGCAAGTGGGCCGCGGCCAAGGGCCTCTGGGTGGTTACGGACGAAATCTACGAGCACCTGACCTACGACGGCGTGCCCTTCACGTCCATCGCCACCGCGGCCCCCGAGCTCGGCGACAAGGTGGTCATCCTCAACGGTGTTGCCAAGACCTACGCCATGACCGGCTGGCGCGTGGGCTGGATGATCGGACCCGCGGACGTCATCAAGGCGGCCACGAACCTGCAGTCGCATGCTACGTCCAATGTGTCCAACATCATGCAGATTGCAGCCCTCGCCGCCGTGTCCGGTCCCCTGACTGCCGTCGACGAGATGAAGGTGGCCTTCGACCGCCGCCGGAAGGCCATCGTTGCGGGGCTTAATGCCATTGACGGCGTGGAATGCCCGACGCCGAAGGGCGCCTTCTACGTGTACGCGGACGTCCGTGCGCTGCTGGGCAAGGAGTTCCCCACCGCGTCCGGCACCGCCACGCCGCAGACGTCCGCCGAGCTGGCTGCGCTGATCCTGGACGAGGTTGAGGTGGCAGTGGTTCCGGGTGAGGCGTTTGGCCCGTCCGGCTTCCTGCGCCTTTCCTACGCCCTGGGCGACGATGACCTCGCCACGGGCGTGCAGCGCCTGCAGGACTTCCTCGGCAAGGCCCAGTAACGCCCCATCACCTTTCGCAGGAAAAACCAGAACGCCCCATCACCAAGTGATGGGGCGTTCTGGTTTAAGGCCCGAAAGGTGATGGGGCGTTGCCGATTTACGGGCAGGAGGTGACGGGGCGTTTAGAGGAGGCGGCGCTCCGCGGCCCACTTGGTCAGTTCGTGGCGGCTGGAGAGCTGGAGCTTCCGCAGCACCGCCGAGACATGGGTTTCCACGGTCTTGATGCTGATGAAGAGCTCCTTGGCCACCTCTTTGTAGCTGTAGCCCCTGGCGATGAGCCGCATGACCTCAAGCTCACGGGCTGAGAGCTTGTCGAGTTCGTCGTCGGCAATGTCCGCGGGGGCAGTGCCGAAGGCGTCCAGGACAAAACCGGCAAGCCGGGGCGAGAAGACCGCATCGCCGCCGGCAACCCGGAATACGGCGTCGGTGATCTCGGCGCCGGAGATGGTCTTGGTGACATAGCCGCGGGCGCCGGCGCGTATCACTGCGACCACATCCTCCGCGGCGTCGGACACACTCAGGGCCAGGAACCGGGTGCTGGCCAGGAGCGCGGCGGAGCCGGCGATGACTTCCCGGCCGCCGCCGCCCAGTCCGCCGGGGAGGTGGACATCCAAAAGGACGACGTCGGGCCGCTGCTGGGCAATCACGGCGATGGCCTGCTCCACGGTGGCAGCCTCACCCACCACCTGGATGCTGGGGTCGAGGTCCGCTTTAAGGCCGGACCGGAAGATGGCATGGTCGTCCACGATGACCACCCGTGCGGAGTTGGCGAGCCGGGCATTTCCGCCACCGGCTCCCTGGGTCATGTTCATGCTTTTCCTTCCGCGTGTTCTGCTGCAGCCGGCAGCCGCAGCCGGACCTCTGTGCCGTCGCCGGTACTGAGGATGGCAGCCGAGCCGCCGTGCCGTTTCATCCTGCCGATGATCGATTCCCGGATGCCGAGCCGGTCCGCCGGCACGTCCCCCAGCTCAAAGCCCGGGCCCCTGTCCTTGATGAAGATCTCGGCCAGCCCATCCGATGCCTCAAGGTAGACCGAGACCGTCCCGCCACCATGGCGTGAGGCATTGAGCATGGCTTCCCGGCTGGCCTGGACCAAGGCGTCGTACGCTTCGGTCATGGGGGCGTCACCAACGGTGACCACCTCGACGGCGTTGCCGAGCAGGTCCTCAACCTCGCCGGCCACGGCCTTGATCCGGTCTGAAAGCTGCCCGCTTTCGCGGCCGGGGTCCTGGAAAAGCCAGCCGCGCAGCTCGCGTTCCTGGGCACGGGCCAGGCGGACGACGTCGTGCTCGTTGCCCGCGCGCCGCTGGATCAAGGCGAGGGTCTGCAGCACGGAGTCGTGGAGGTGGGCGGCGATCTCGGCACGTTCCGTCTCCCGGATCCGGCCGGCGCGTTCGGCTTCAAGGTCACGCCAAAACTTCAGCGCCCACGGCAGCAGGACCAGCACCACCCCGCCCAGGACGGCCACCGAGGCAAGCAGCGCGAGCCACGTTTGCTCCCACGAGCCCGAGCCGGACACCATCACCAGGACCCCGGCCACCACCAGCGCAAGGCCTGCAGCGAGGCGGCCCCAGCCGCCGGCCTGGTCCGCCTTGGTCTTGTCCACCAGCCCTGCGCGCCGGGTCTCATCCAGCTGCATCCATGCGATCGAAGCGCCGCCCAGGACCGCGGCAGCCGGGATCAGCGTTCCCAGGGACACGTCCACACCCAGCAGCTGGGCGATCATGATGCCGGCGACGAGCAGCAGTCCGCAGCCCAGCAGGATTTCCTTGCCGTACCGCATTCCGCGCGCCCGGAACCAGGGGGCGCCCTGCGGGCCGCCCTCGCCGTCCGGAACGGGACCCGGGGCACCCGCAGGGGATCCGGCGTCGGCAGCGGCCCCCTGGGCGGGCTGGCTCACCGCCGGGGCAATGGGCGACGCCGGGCGGCGGGCATTGCGGCGGGCGGCCTCGTCCGCAGTGGGCACCATGATCCAGAGCCATGCGTAGAAGACCAGGCCGGCGCCGCCTGCGAAGGACGCCAGGACCATGCCCAGGCGGACGTTCCGCACCGGCCACCCCAGGTGCGCCGCCAGGCCGGAGCACACCCCGGCGATGACACGGTCGCTGCTCCGTGCCAGGGGCGGCCGCACCGGAAGGGTTGTCATGGGTCAATCCAAACATGGATCAGGGTTGCCCGGACCGTATTCGGCCGCTTCCCGGGGACAGCTCAGGGACGGTTCAGGGTTTCCCCCAGTAGAGCGCTGCCGGACATGGACGGGAGGATCGAGGTATGAACTCGCAGACCCCCTCCCCCGACGACGAACACCCTGCCGAGCCCCTTCCCAAGGAGCAGCCCGGCACGGACAGTGGGCAGCCTACCGAGCCGCTGCCATCCCCCGGCCCAACGCCTCCCGACCCCGCCAGTGCCCCGCAGGCTGACCCCTCGCCCAACTATGCGTACCAGGGCAGCCCGGCACCCGCTCCGTCCACCGACTTCTTTGGCTGGATCCGCAGCAACGGCATCCACCGGGGCAACGACCGGTGGGTCGGCGGCGTCTGCAGCGGTATTGCGCACAGGCTGGGCGTTGACCCCATCATCATCCGGGGCGCCTTCATTGTCCTGACCCTCCTGGCCGGCATCGGCGTCCTGCTGTACGGCCTGGCCTGGGCCCTCCTCCCGGAACCTGACGGCAGGATCCATGTCCAGGAAGCCGGCGCCGGCCGCTGGTCCAGCGGCATGACAGGCTCCCTTATCGCCACCATCCTGGGCCTCACCGGGCTGGGCGGAGGCTTCTGGGGCTGGAGCCACAACGGCCTCAGCGGACTGCTGTGGACCCTCTTCTGGGTGGGCGGCGCCATCTACCTGATCTACTACCTCTCCCAGCGCAACAAGGCCCACCCCACCGTGGCCGGCCACGGGACGGCCGCGCCAGGCGGGACCTATCCGATGGGGAGTTCCGGCACCGCCCACACCGCGACGTTCTCCGCCGGCACCGCGTCCGGACCAACCGCGGCTGCAGCGCCGCCGTATGGCACCAGCTCCGCAGGCGCGGCGGATACCGGCAGCGCGACAGGGGGCCCTTACGGCCAGGGCGGCTACAGCCCGGCCGGAAGTGTGCCGCCTGTTCCCGGCTCCGGCGGCGTTGGGGGCACGTCTCCCGGCGGTCCCGGCAGCGGTGCCCCCGGTGGCGGCAGCTACCCCACCCCGTGGGTTCCGCCGCGGCCGCCCAAGCCCCGGCCGTCCGGTCCAGGCGCCCCCGGTGTGGCCATCGCAACGGGTTCCGCCCTGGTGGTGGGCGGTGGACTGAAGGCCCTCGACGCCGCGAACGTCATCAGCCTGGGCGGCTCCGCCAACGCCATCGTGTGGGCCAGCGCGGCAGCGGTCCTGGGCCTGGGCATCCTGGTGGCGGGCTTCCGCGGCCGGACCTCCGGCATCCTGAGCCTCTTCGCCGTGGTTGCACTCATCACCGGGGGTATCTACAACACCCTGGACGATGGCCGGATGCGGTTCCAGCAGGTGGACTGGAACCCCGCCAGCATCGAGGAAGCACGCGGCGGGATCGACATCACGGCCGGACGAGGAACCGTGGACCTCACGGGCCTGTCCCCAACGGCCCCCCTGACGTCCGACGTCGTGGTTCCCCTGGACATCACCGCAAGCAACGTCACCGTGGTGATTCCGCAGAACGTGCCGGTGGACATCAAGGCGGACATGACCATGGGCAACCTGAATGAGGGCGGAGGCCAGCGCGGAGGCACCACCACCCGCCAAAGCAGCTACAACACCGACCGGCCCGGCAACCACCTGGTGGTCCAGATCGACGGCACCTTCAGCAACGTCACGATCCAGGAAGGCAACTGACATGGACAACAGCAACATTCCGACGACGGCGGGCCACGACACGGCCGGACCGGCACCGGCAAGGGTGGGAACGGTGGTGTGGGGACTGATCGTCCTGGCGCTGGCCGCGCTGATCATCGTGGCCCAACTGGGGATCGTCGCCCTCAATGGCACCTACGTCCTGATCGGCCTCATGATCGGCGCCGGAGTGGCCCTGGTGGTGGGCGGCCTGCTCTCAGCCCGGAAACGTGACAACCAACCAACTACAGGGAAGTCTTGAACCATGGATAAGTTCTTCAGCATTGTCAGGGGCTTCGGCCTGAAGCGCGGACCGCAGCGCTGGGTTGGTGGAGTACTCGGAGGAATCGCGGCGCAGCTCAACGTCGACGTGGCCTACGTCCGCATCGCTTTCCTCCTGTTGTGCCTGCTCCCCGGACCTGCAGTGGTCTTCTACCTCCTGGCCTGGATCATCATCCCGGACCAGCGCAATGAAATCCTGCTGCAGACCTTCCTGGACCGGCGGTCGCTCAACCGTCCTTGACCGCCGCACTTTCAGGCCCCGGCCCTGGGGAATCATCCTCCGGGGCCGGGGCCTTGCCGTGTCCCCGGCGGCCGGGCCCAATGTAACCGGTTTGTGTCGTACCCCACACACCCCACTACACTTCTAGGTGAGCTCAGCGTGGCGCTCTGCCTGTAAACCTTCTTCCCAGGATTTGAGCCGAACATGAAAATTGGAATCCTCACCAGCGGTGGCGACTGCCCCGGATTGAATGCCGTGATCCGCGGCGCGGTACTTAAGGGCATCGCCGTCCATGGCCAGGAATTCGTCGGATTCCGGGATGGCTGGCGGGGCGTGGTGGAGGGCGACATCATCGACATCCCCCGCACCATGGTCCGCGGCATCGCCAAGCAGGGCGGAACCATCCTGGGCACCTCCCGCACCAACCCGTTCGAAAACGGCGGCGGCCCTGAGGCCATCAAAGCCCACATGGACCGGCTGGGCATCGATGCCATCATCGCCATCGGCGGTGAGGGAACGCTGGCAGCTGCCAAGCGCCTGACCGACGCCGGACTGAAGATCGTCGGTGTCCCCAAGACCGTTGACAACGACCTCGACGCCACCGACTACACCTTCGGTTTCGACACGGCCGTCCAGATCGCCACCGAGGCCATCGACCGGCTCCGAACCACGGGTGAATCCCACCACCGCTGCATGATCGCCGAGGTCATGGGCCGCCACGTGGGCTGGATCGCCCTGCACGCCGGCATGGCTGCGGGCGCGCACGCCATCCTCATCCCGGAGCAAAAGGTCAGCATCGAGCAGATCACCGAATGGGTCAATGAAGCCCACGCCCGCGGCCGCGCGCCCCTCGTGGTGGTGGCCGAAGGCTTCGTTCCCGAACACATGGAGAGCCCGCACTCCGAGCGCGGCCTGGACACCTTCGGCCGTCCGCGCCTGGGCGGCATCGCCGACCAGCTTGCGCCCGAACTCGAGGCCCGCACCGGCATCGAAACCCGCGCCACCATCCTGGGGCACATCCAGCGCGGCGGCGTCCCCTCAGCCTTCGACCGGGTCCTGGCTACCCGGCTGGGCATGGCCGCCATCGACTCCGTGGTGGAAGGCTACTGGGGCACCATGGTGGCGCTGAAGGGTACCGACATCCAGCATGTCGCCTTCGAGGAGGCCCTGGGCCAGCTCAAGACCGTCCCGCAAAACCGCTACGACGAGGCCGCGGTCCTGTTCGGCTAAGTCACTGGGCCGCCCTAGGCTGGGACCATGACACTCGATCCCGGCTCAGCGGCCATCATCCAGTTGGCGTGGGCGCGCCGGCTGGGCCTTGAAGACGACGCATTCGGTGACGCGCTGGCGTCCGGGGAACGGATTGTCCGGGCCGACGAATCGGCCCGGACTGTCGAATTTGTGCGGCTGTTCGGAAGCTCGGCTTTGGTGGGACCACGGAGCGTCATCGACGCCGCGGCGGAAATCCCCGACGAGGAAATGGCCCAGCACGTCACCCTCCTGAAACTGACCAGCGACCAGGGTGGCCACGGGCTGGGCGCCGCGGCCCTGTTTTTTGCCGACGACCTGCCGCTCCAGCAGCCCTCGGAGGAACTGACGGTGTCGCATGGAAACCCGGAAGCGATCGAACTGGAGGGCAGGTGCCCGCCGGATGACGTGAATGAAGTGGGCCTGTCCGACCTCGAGAACCGCTACACCATCGTCCATGAACTGGACGGCAGGCGCGTGCCCCTGGCCTGCGGGGCCTACGGCGAGTGGGAGGGCCTGCTGGCCAACATGGGAGTCCTGGTGGACCCGGGCTGGCGCCGCCGCGGCTTGGGCGCGCTGGCGGGTTCCATCGCCGCCCACGAGGCCCTGGCCGCCGGGCTGACCCTGCAGTGGCGGGCCGACGTCAGCAACACCGGCTGCCTCGCACTTGCCAGGAAGCTGGGCCTGTCAGCCGGCGGAATCCAGACCAGCGTCCACCTTCGCTGACGCCTGGCTGCCCGCGGCGCCCCAGTCCTGGACCGGCTTGGGCTTGGCGAAGAACAGGGCCACAGCCGCACCCGCGAGCACCACGGCGGCGGGCAGCAGGATCGACTGGGCCATCGCCGTCGAGAACCCCGCTTGCAGGAACCCGGGCAGGGTACCGCCCATGGCCATCCCCTCACCGGCTGATGCCGCCGGCCCGCCTGACGGGAGTTCGGCGGCGAGCCGCGACTGGATAAGGACGGCGATGGCCGCACTGCCCAGCACCGCTCCGAACTGCCGGGTGGTGTTGTACACGCCGGAGCCTGCGCCGGCCTGGCGCGGCGGCAGGTTGCGGGTGGCGGTGGTGCTCAACGGCGCCCAGATGCCGGCATTGGCAAAGCCCAGGACTGCGCTGGGAAGCAGGAACAGCAGGATGGGTGTGTCCGGCTGCATCAGCAGGCCGTTCCAGACCAGGGCGACAGCCATCAACGTCAGGCCGCCGGCGGCCAGGTATTTCGGGTTGACCCGGTCCACGATCTTGCCCACCACCGGTGCCATACCGCCCGAGATCAGCGCCATGGGCACCATCAGGAGTGCCGACTGGGTGGGCGTCAGGCCGCGGACCAACTGGTAGTAGAAGATCAGCGGCAGGCTGAAGGACGTGACGGTGAACCCCACCATGGTGATGCCAAGATTGGCCAGGGAAAAGTTCCGGTCCCGGAAAAGGCCCAGCGGCAGGAGCGGTTCGCCCTTGTTGAAGCGCTGCCACGCCACGAAGGCGGCCAGGACTATAAGGCCGGCAATAATGAGTCCCCAGACGCTGATGGGTCCGGTGATGGTGCCCCAGTTGTACGTCTCGCCTTCCTGGATGCCGAAGACCAGCAGGAAGAGCCCGACGGCGCTCAGCAGGACACCGGGGATATCGAACCGGTGCGGGTGGGTGCTCAGTGCCGGGACGTTGCGCATCGCCAGGATGAAGCCCACGACGCCGATGGGCACGTTGATGAAGAAGATCCACTCCCAGCCCAGGCCATCTACCAGGACACCGCCCAGGATGGGCCCCACCAGGGTTGCCATGCCGGCCGTGGCACCCCAGATGGCCATGGCGGAACCGCGGCGGTCAGGGGGAAAGATGCGGGTGATGACAGCCATGGTCTGGGGCGTCATGACTGCTGCTCCGAGCCCCTGCACTACGCGGGCGGCGATAAGGGTTTCCACGTTTTGGGCCAGGCCGCACCAGAGCGAGGCCAGGGTGAACACCACCAGGCCCAGCAGGTACAGCCGCCTGGGGCCGAACCTGTCACCGAGGCGGCCCGTGATGAGCAGCGGGACGGCGTAGGCCAGCAGGTAGGCACTGGTCACCCAGATCACCGAGTTGATGTCGGCGTGCAGTCCCTCCATGATCCGGGGATTCGCCACGGAGACGATGGTGCTGTCGATCAGGATCATGAAGAACCCGATCACCAGGGACCACAGCGCCGGCCACGGCTTTTCTACGTTTTCCACTCGGTCATCCTTCTGGAGTTTAGTTTTGGTGTCCGGGCGGAAACCCGGGAAGATCAGCCCAGCAGGTCCAGGATCTCCGTGCGGGCAAACATTTGCGCGGCGGCCCGGGCCGACGGCGCACCCGCGTCCGGATCCGCTCCGGCGCCCAGCAGGACCCGGGCCACGTCCGTGTAGCCCTTGAATGCCGCTCCGGCGAGGGGGGTCTGGCCCCGGTCGTTGGCGGTGTCGGCGTCGGCGCCGTGCTGCAGCAGCAGCTCCACGGTTTCGGCGTGGCCATGATACGCGGCGAGCATCAGCAGGGAGTCGCCGGCAGCGTTCGTCATGGTGGCGGGCAGGCCGGCCTCAAGGTAGGGGCCAAGCAGCGCAGCGTTCCCTTCACGGGCAGCCTGGAAGAGGGTCTGCGCCAAAGCCAGCGCGTCGTCGTCGTGCCCTTCTGCTGCCTCTGCCCCGGCGTGGACGGGCGTGGTGTTCTCGGTCATCAGCGTGGCCCCCTCAGGAATCCGGTCTGGCGTCCCACAACCTGGCCGGCGTCAGGAGCGACGATGAGTTCCTGGGCGGCCGGATACGGCTCATCGCCGTCCAGGACCGTCAGTATGTCATCCGGGGCCACGGAACGTTTTATGACCGCCAGCGCCACGGGGCCCATCTCGTAGTGCTGCGCCACCGAGGTCACGGTCCCCACTTTCCGCTCCCCGGCCATGACGGGGCTGCCGGCAGCGGGCAGGGTGTGTTGCGATCCGTCCAACTGGAGGAACACCAGCCGGCGCGGCGGGTGCCCGAGGTTGTGGACGCGGGCGATGGTTTCCTGGCCCTTGTAGCAGCCCTTGGCCAGGTGCACGGCGGTGCGCAGCAGGTCCAGTTCATGGGGGATGGTCTTGTCATCCGTTTCGGCGCCGATCCGGGGGCGCCAGGCGGCCACCCGGAGGGCCTCGGCGGCGTGCACGCCGGCCAAGGGCCGGCCGGCAACGGCGTCCTCGAGCCCTGCGGCGGGGATGAGGTACTCGAACCAGGGACGTTCAAGGCCGGGGTGGTTCTCCTCGGAAACGGTGGCGTAGGAGTATCCGCCCGCGGAAACGTGCGGCCACGGGTCCTGCCACGCGAGGTGCCCGGCCCAGTCCGGTACGGTCCGCGTGCTGCCCACCACGGCCCAGTCCGCGGAGGCGTCGGCGATCTCCACCCGCAGCATGAACTTCATGCGGTTGAGGTACTCGGCCAGCGGGGCGGCCTCTGCTGCCTCGACGATCAGCCAGGTGGTTTCCCCGTCATCGACCACCCGGGCATCAAAGTCGATCCGGCCCTGGACGCTGAGGAGCAGCAGTTCGCTGGACTCCCCCGGCTTCAGGGCTGCCACCTGCTGGGACGACAGGGTGTTGAGCCAGCTGAGCCTGTCCGGCCCGGTAACGGTGACCACGCCGCGGTGGGAAAGGTCGACGACGGCAGTTCCGGCGGCAAGGGCGCGCTGCTCGCGCAGCGGCTCGCCATAGTGGGCGGCGACTCCGGCGTCGGGGCCGGTGGCCTCGACGGCACCGGGGCGCGACAACAGAGGGCTTGGCGTAGTCATATGAAGTAGAAGTCCTTGGAGGTCAGCGGTATTCCGGATTTTCGAAATCGAACCTTGTCCCGGCAGCCCATTCGCCGGGCAGGTTTCCGTAGGCGGGATAGCCGCCCGCGTCCTTGAGGGTCCGGGCCAGGTGCAGGAGGTTCCAGGTCATGAACGTCGTGTTCCGGTTGGTGAAGTCAGTTTCCGGACCACCGGAGCCTTCATCGAGGTAGCTCGGACCAGGGCCAACGGGCCCGATCCACCCGGCGTCGGCCTGGGGCGGAATGCTGAAGCCGATGTGCTGCAGGCTGTAGAGGACGTTCATGGCGCAATGCTTGATCCCGTCCTCGTTTCCGGTAATCAGGCAGCCGCCGACCTTGGGATAGAACGCCCATTGGCCTTTGCTGTTGAGTTCACCGGAGTGGGCGTAGAGGCGTTCGATCAGCTTCTTGGTCTGGGACGAGTTGTCCCCCAGCCAGATGGGCCCGGCCACCACCACGATGTCGGCTTCCTTGACCGCCGGGTACAGCTGCGGCCACTCGTCGGTGGCCCAGCCGTGCTGGGTCATGTCTGGGTAGACACCGCTGGCGACGTCGTGGTCCACCGTACGGATCACGGTGGTGCTGACGCCGTGTTTTTCCATGATCCGGCGGCTGATGCGGATCAGCCCGTCCGTATTGGACGTCTGGGGCGTCTTCTTCAGCGTGCCGTTGAAGAAGACAGCTTTCAGGTCGCTGTAATCAGCCGGCGATCCTGCTGCTTCGACGGTGCTCTCTTGCACGGTGCCGCTCCCCTCTTTTGGATCCGGAGGATCCTAACTGGTCATGAGACCCGGTGCAGGAACGCGGAGGCGTGTGCCTCCAGCCCTTTTCCTGCGTCACCCCCGGTGGCAACGTCCCAGCGCCACAACAGGTTGCCGTCCACCAGTCCGAAGATCCGGGTGGCTGCACTGTAGTCCTTGGAGTGGCTTCCGCGCATCACCATGTCAGTAGTCAGCTGGATCTGCGGCCCTTTGATCTGGCCGTAGTACAGCTCCGAGATTCCGCCGGGGTGCGAAATGGACACGGAGATGTCGAAGCCGCCGTCCTTGTTGCGCAGCGCTTCGACCTCGTCGGCGCTCTTCAGCACCGGGACGATGTCTGCCGGCACCAGCCCGGGGCCGCCGTCGGCGTCGAGCTGCTTGCGCTCCAGCGCCCAGAAGCCCGTCTCGACGGTGAGCGGACGCAGGCGCGTGCCGTCGTCGTCGGTCAACCAGCTTTCGGCACGGTACTGCAGGTACGGCAGGCCGTTGTGGGTGAAGGAGACGTGCTGCAGGAAGTGCTCGGAATCTTCGTCGCCGCTGCCCAGCCGCCCCCGGCCCTCCCACTCACCAATGAGCCAGGAGAGGGGGACGAGCTCGGGGGTCAGGTCTGTAGGAATCTCAATGGGCATTGGTATTACCTCCAGCTACGGCCGGTCCCGTGAAAGGGGTGGCTACTGCTGGCCCTTGAAGAGGCGGTAGACCACGAAGCCGGCGAACCAGGCCATGGACAGGCTCGCGATGCCGAGCAGGACAAGGAAGAAGATTTCAAAAGCAAGTACGGACATGGTGCCATCCTAACCCGTTAGTAGATGAGTAGTTTGTCTATGAAGTACGCCAGGGATCCAACAGCCGAGACCGGGGCCAGTCCCATGCCCAGGGCGGCGAGGATGTTCAGCGGAGCGCCGCGGAGGGTGGCCAGCCGCCGGAAGCTCGCCAGCACCGCACCCACAACCACTCCGAAGATGGCTGCCGGCAGGACGGCGATGTCCGACAGGACCAGCCCTGCCAACGGACCGGCCAGGCCGGCGAGCACCACTCCGAGCGGGGCAACAATGCTGTCCGGCCAGCGGATGAGCCCGGCCAGCAGGGCCACTGCCGCGCTGATCGCCGCCACCAGGAGCATCTCGCGGACACCGTTGAAGCGGGAGCCGGCAATCCAGCCTGCCCCCAGGCAGGACAGCAGGACACCGGCGCAGCACCCCAGGGTGGATTCCAGCCGTTGCGCCTGCCCTGTTCCGCGGATGAGCTGCACCACGAACACCGCCATCATTCCCAGGGCCACGAAGCCCGGCGTCCAGTCCAGGTATCCGGGGGCCGGCACCAGCCCGGCGGCGACCGCGGCGCCCGCACCAGGCAGGGCGATGACGGCGGCGAGGGTCTTCTTGGCGGGGATGCGGAGGAAGTGCGGCCAACCGATGCCCACCGCCACGGCGATCACGATCCCCACCACCACCAGTGCCTCCGGCGAGGCGTAGACCCCGGCGATGATGGCGATGAGGCCGGCGATCCCGACGACGCCGACGGTCCAGGAGCCGAGTGAACGCGCGGGGGCCTGCAGTTCCGCCGTCATGCGTGGCCCGGCCTGTGCTTCGTCGGTGCACTCACTGCGCTGTTTTCCCATCCTGGCGGTCGGCCGGAAGGCAGGTCTGCCCCCTCATGGCAGGGCGGGTGCGCCCTGGTCCAATCCTGCCTTATGTGAACTGGATATGTCGCAAAACGTGCCTGTCCACGTCCCGAATCTGTGGTCAGGGAGGGGCTGCCGGGTATACTCAAAGCTCAGCTACGCTCCCTGCTGAGGTGGCTGGCCGGCGGCGTGCTGACGGTCCAAAACCTTCCGCAGGAGCCAGTACCGGCCGGTGGGAATCCGGTTCAGTCGCCCAACGATGCGCGGACAGCCCTTGGAGGAACAATGTCGCACATCCTGTTACTGACCAACAGCACCGGTTCTTCGGTGGACATCCTGCCTGCCCTCGAGCTGCTGAACCACAGGGTCCATATCCTCCCCGCCGAGCCGACGGCCCTCCTCGAAACAGACCCCTGCGACATTGTCCTGCTGGACGCCCGCAAGGACCTGGTGGGCGCCCGCTCCCTCACCCAGCTCCTGAAAGCCACTGGCCTCAGCGCCCCGCTCGTGCTGATCCTCACTGAGGGCGGCATGGCAGCGGTGTCCTCCGCCTGGGCCGTTGACGACATCGTCCTCGATTCCGCCGGCCCCGCTGAGGTGGAGGCCCGCATCCGGCTGTCCGTCGCCCGGGCCGTGCCCGAGCAGGAAGACACCCCGAGCGAAATCCGTGCCGCCGGCGTCGTCATCGATGAGGCAAGCTACACGGCCCGCGTCAACGGGGCGCCCCTGAACCTGACCTTCAAGGAGTTCGAACTCCTGAAGTACCTGGCGCAGCACCCCGGCCGCGTCTTCACCCGGCAGCAGCTGCTTACCGAGGTGTGGGGTTACGACTACTACGGCGGCACGCGCACCGTGGATGTCCACGTCCGGCGGCTGCGGGCCAAGCTCGGCGCGGACCACGAGAACCTGATCAGCACCGTCAGGAACGTGGGCTACCGCCTGACCCTGGTCCGGCAGCAGGAAGATGAACTCACCGAGGCCTGAGCCTGGACCGCCGCCGGCGTATAGCCTTGGCTCATGACTCCAGCGCATCCGCAGAAGTGGCCCGTCCATGTCGTCCGGGGCGGAGTTGACCAGCAACTGCTGAAAGACTGCCGCGACCTTTTGGCCGCGGCTGAGGAATCGGACGGCAATCCTTCCATTTCCGAGCAAACCCTGGTGACCATGCGCGCCGGGGATTCGGCGGAGCACACACTGCTTACACTGGCCCTCTACGCGCCGGACGAGGACTCCGACCCGGTGACCGGCCAGGATCTGGCGGGCTTCGCCGTCGTTGTTGAAGAGCAGGACGGAACCGGCATCCTGGAAATAGCCGTCCATCCCTCGTACCGGAACCAGGGTGTGGCGGACCGGCTGGTGGGCGCGCTGAAGGAGGTCCGTGGCTTTGACGGGCTGAAGGCGTGGTCCCACGGCAACCACGAGGCCGCGGCAGACCTTGCCGCCCGCTACGGGTACGCGCCGGTGCGCGAGTTGTGGAAGATGCGGATGACGACGGCGGGAGCGGACCTGCCCGACGCCGCCCTTCCGGACGGCGTGGCTATCCGTGCCTTCGTGCCCGGCAAGGATGAGGAGGCGTGGCTGGCCGCCAACCGGGCGGCGTTCGCCCACCACCCCGAGCAGGGCGGCCTCACCAGGGCCGACCTCGACGCGCGCATGGCGGAGGACTGGTTCGACCCGGCCGGCTTCCTCCTGGCGGAGGGCCGGGACGGCCGCCTGCTCGGGTACCACTGGACCAAGGTCCACCCCCGCCACGGTGAGCACCCTGCGATCGGCGAGGTTTACGTCGTGGGCGTGACGCCGGAGGCGCAGGGCATGGGCCTGGGCAAGGCTTTGACCATTGCCGGCATCAAACACCTTCGCGACGCGGGATTGAACGGCGTGATGCTTTACGTGGATGTGGACAATGCCCCGGCCGTTGCCCTGTACCGCCGGCTCGGCTTCACCCGCTGGGACATGGACGTCATGTACGGCCCCGCCGGCGGGTAGGCAGGCCGCGAACCAATCCCCGGCGCCGCGTAAAACAAAGGCCGTGGGGCCGGTGAATGCTTGTAAGGTTGAAATGGAGCCGCGCGGGGCGGAAGCGCCGGCACTGGAGCGCCAGCTAAAGGAGAAGCCATGAACCCGGAACCGTCCGGAACAGCCACGTCCCAGGATGTTGCGGTGCCTGTCCGGGCCCGCTTCGGCTCCTCCGAAGTACCGGCATCACGGGCCACCCAGGACCGGATCGACATCCCTGAGTTCGCACCGAACCTGCAGCCGGAAGGCGACATCCGCCCTGACCGGTTCCTGGACCGCGAACTGAGCTGGCTTGCCTTCAATTCCCGGGTGCTGGAACTGGCGGAAGACCCCACCCTCCACCTGCTGGAACGGGTCAGCTTCCTGTCCATCTTCGCCTCCAACCTGGACGAGTTCTTCATGGTCCGCGTGGCAGGCCTCAAGCGCCGCATTGCGACCGGACTCGCCGTCCCCTCCCCTGCCGGCCTGAGCCCGGTTGAGGTGCTGGAGCGGATCAGCGAGGAAGCCCACCGGCTCCAGCAGCGGCACGCACAGGTCTTCGCCGAGCAGATCCGGCCAGCCCTTGCCTACGAGCACATCCACGTCATGCAATGGGGTGAACTGGACGACGCCGCCCAGCAGCAGCTCAGCGTCATGTTCGCGGAAAAGGTCTTCCCCATCCTCACGCCGCTGGCCGTGGATCCGGCGCACCCCTTCCCCTACATCTCGGGCCTGTCACTGAACCTTGCCGTGGTGGTCCGGAACCCGGTCAGCGACAAGGAGCTCTTCGCCCGCGTCAAAGTCCCGGACCAGCTCCCGCGACTGATCTCCATCGACGGCCCCCGCGCCGGTGCCGTGCCGGGCCGGGTGGCGCGGTTCATCGCGCTTGAAGAAGTCATCGCCGTCCACCTGGACAAGCTCTTCCCCGGCATGGAGGTCCTGGAGCACCACACCTTCCGCGTCACGCGCAATGAAGACGTGGAGGTTGAGGAAGACGACGCCGAGAACCTCCTGCAGGCACTGGAGAAGGAACTCCTCCGCCGCCGATTCGGCCCGCCGGTCAGGCTGGAAGTCACCAACGACATCAACCCCAACATCCGGGCGCTGCTGATCCGTGAGCTGGGGGTTGAAGAGTCCGAGGTGTACTCGGTACCGGCGCCGCTGGACATGCGCGGCCTGTCCGTCATAGCCGGCATCGACCGGGCGGACCTGCACTACCCCAAGCGCGTCCCGCACACCTCCCGGTACCTGAACGAGTCCGAAACGTCCAAGGCCGCCAATGTGTTTGCTGCCATGCGGCGCCGGGACATCCTGCTGCACCATCCCTACGATTCGTTCTCCACCTCCGTGCAGGCGTTCCTGGAGCAGGCCGCGGCAGACCCGAAAGTCCAGGCCATCAAGCAGACCCTGTACCGGACCTCCGGGGACTCCCCCATTGTGGATGCCCTGATCGACGCCGCGGAGGCCGGCAAGCAGGTGCTGGCACTGGTGGAAATCAAGGCCAGGTTTGATGAGCAGGCCAACATCTCGTGGGCCCGCAAACTGGAGCAGGCCGGCGTCCATGTGGTGTACGGCATCGTGGGCCTGAAAACGCACTGCAAGCTGTCCCTGGTGGTCCGGCAGGAAGTGGACGGGCTGCGCCGCTACTGCCACATCGGCACCGGCAACTACCACCCGCGCACCGCCCGGTACTATGAGGACCTGGGCCTGCTGACCGCCGACGAACAGGTAGGCCAGGATCTTTCCAAGCTGTTCAACCAGCTTTCCGGCTACGCGCCCAAATCGACGTTCAAGCGCCTCCTGGTGGCACCCCGTTCCGTGCGGTCCGGTCTCATCGACCGGATCGAAACGGAGATCCGCAATGCCCGCGCCGGAATTCCCGGGCACGTGCAGATCAAGGTGAACTCGATGGTGGACGAAGCCATCATCGACTCGTTGTACCGCGCGTCCCAGGCGGGCGTGAAGGTGGACGTGGTGGTCCGGGGCATCTGTTCGCTGCGGCCCGGCGTTCCTGGCCTCAGCGAGCACATCACCGTCCGCTCCATCCTGGGCCGGTTCCTGGAGCACTCACGGGTATTCGCCTTCGCCAACGGCGGGGACCCCGTGGTGTACATCGGGTCCGCTGACATGATGCACCGCAACCTTGACCGCCGGGTGGAGGCCCTGGTCCAGTTGGCCAGCGCGGATGACATCACCTACGTCCTTGACCTCCTGCGGCGCTACATGGACCCGGAAACCTCCAGCTGGCACCTCGACAACGAGGGCCGCTGGATCCGGCACCACCTCTCCGAGGACGGGAAGCCGCTTGAAGACGTCCAGTCCTGGCTGCTGGCATCCCGGCCGCGGCAACGCAGCCTGAGCCGGCGATAAGGGCCGCCGCGTTGTCGAGCGATGCACTCGTAGCTGACCAGACTGACCACCCGGGGGAACCCATAGCTGTAACTGCTGCGGGCGCCATTCCCTGGCGCGCCGGCAGGGACGGCCTGGAGGTCCTGCTGATCCACCGGCCCCGCTATGACGACTGGTCATGGCCCAAGGGAAAAATCGACGCCGGCGAGACAATCCCCGAATGCGCCGTCCGTGAGGTGTGGGAGGAGATCGGCCTCAAGGCGCCCCTGGGCATACCGCTGCCGCCCATCCACTACCACGTGGCGTCGGGCCTCAAGGTCGTCCACTACTGGGCGGTCAGGGTCAACGGTGACAGCCTGGTTCCGGACGGCAAGGAGGTGGACAGCGTGATGTGGTGCGCCCCCGAAAAGGCCGCCCGCCTGCTGTCCAACCCGTCCGACGTCGGCCCGCTTGAATACCTGCGCGACGCGCACGAACGCGGGGAGCTGGACACCTGGCCCTTGCTGGTGCTCCGCCATGCCAAGGCCAAGCCGCGCTCGTCCTGGAGCAAGGCCGAGGGCGAACGCCCGCTGGCGGCCACCGGATCCCGGCAGGCCCAGGCCGTGGGCCGGCTCCTGCAGGCCTGGAAGCCGATGCGGGTGGTCAGCAGCCCCTGGCTGCGCTGCGTCGCCACCGTTGCCCCCTACGCTCGCGCGACTGGGGCCAAGGTGAAGCTGGCAGAAGGGCTGACCGAGCATAAACACCAGCGCAGCCCGAAGAAGACGGCTGCCGTCATCGAGTCCCTGGTGGACAAGCAACGGCCCGTGGTGGTCTGCACCCACCGGCCCGCCCTGCCCACGGTGCTGAAGCAACTGGCCGCCCACATGCCATCACACCTCGCTAAGCTGCTGCCGGCCCACGAGCCATACCTCTCGCCCGGCGAGCTCGTGGTGTGCCATGTGGCCAACGGCGGGAAGAAACGCGTTGTAGCGGTGGAGCAGTTCAAGCCCTTTGACGACTAGCCCGGCTCGGGCCGCTTGACCCAGGACTGGTATCCCCCTTGACTTAGGGGAACTATGCACAGTTCTGGGGGGATAACGTGCCGGCTGCCACCACCACTTTTGCTTTTGATGTTCCACCGGCAACTGTCCTGTGGCCGCTCCTGCTTATTGGCGGAGTGTACGTCCTGCTCCGTTTCCTGATCCGCCGGGGCCGGGACATGTCCGCCGCAGCGTCCCGGCATGCGTTGTGCACCGGCGTCATCGGATGGATGGCGAGCTCCTTGCTTCCCGCGGCGAATGCGGGCATCCTGCCACTGCCCGGGGCATCACCGGGGCCCGTGGACATCGCCCCGGCCCTCGCCTGGCCTGTATTCGGCTGCCTGGCCGCATATGCGCTGGGGCAGGCAACCTACCCCAAGGCACGCGCCCAGCCGGTGGCGCGGGGCGGAAGGCCGCCCGGGCTCCGGGCGCTGGTATCGCGTCCCCTGGCCTGGACGGTGGCGGTGATCCTCCTGTCCGCCGCCCAGATCGTGTGGACGTCCACGCTGCCGGGCTTCGACGCCCGCCCTTACAGCTCACGTCCGGATGGTGACGGCGGTTATGCCACGTTCGGAGGGGAAGGCCGCATAGCCGGCATGGATCTGGCGATGTACCTGGGCGGGGCGTTGGTCGTCCTGGCCGGCGGCACCCTCGCCGTGCTGGTGCTGACCAGCCGCCGGGCGCCGGTCAACGGACTGGCGCCCCGAGCGGACAGACTCCTGCGGGCCATCACCACAAACCGCCTGCTCCGAACGGTGGCGACAATTGCGTCCGGGCTGGCGGCCATCGCGGGAACCACGCAGCCCGCCCCGCTCCGGCCGTTGGGCCTGCGAATTGGTTCAACCCGGCCGGCGCATTGAACCTGGCGGTGCTGCTGCTGATGCTGCTGTGGGCACCGCCCAGCCTTGCCGGACGGCCCGCATCCCGCCGGGACGCCGGCGCGCAGGCCCAGCCGGCCACCCGGTTGTTGGTGTCCATCGGTGCCGCGATGGGGCTGGCAGCATTCGTGCCCATACCCGCGGCAATCTTCGTCCCGGGAACCGTCACGGGCCATCCCGCGCTGTTCGTAGCTGTTTCCTCGGCCGCCGTCCTGGCCGTAGTGTCGCTCGGCGAACTGCTGGTGCACCGGAATTACGGGACCGCGGACGAGCCCCTGCAGTGGCCCCGCCAACCGGTCCCACCCGCCCTGGCCTGCACCCTGGCTGCCGCTGCGACCGTTCTCCTGGCTGTCCTGTTCCTTGTTGCAGGGCGGCAGGCTGAACTGGGCGCACAGCAGTCGTGGCCGGTGACGGCCTGGAGCAGCGCCCCGGTTGTGGTCGCGTCAGGGGTCCCCCTCGTGCTCGCCCGCCGTCGTCACAGCATCCCTGGGTTGGTCCCCGGACTCGACGCCGCACTCCGTGCCATCACGGTGCACCGGGTGGTCCGGACGCAGGCCGCGTACCTGGCCGGCCAGGCCGGGGTGCTTCTGATGAGCGCCGGACCAAAGCTGCACCCGGCGTCGCCTCTCGGTCCGGAACGGTGGGACGTCGTCTGGCAGGCTGCCCCCGCCGTCGGGGCTCTCCTCGCAGCCGCGGCAGTGGGGATCGCGGTAATCCCTGTCGGCGGAACAGACCAGCGCGGTACCTCCGGACCTCCGCCGGCCCAAGATCTTCAGCCAGTAGACTTGAGGCGTGAGCATCCCAACGCCTTATGAAGACCTCCTGCGCGATGTCCTGGCCACCGGCACCCATAAATCGGACCGCACGGGCACCGGAACCACCAGCGTTTTCGGGCGCCAGATCCGCTTTGACCTCTCCAAGAGTTTCCCGCTGATCACCACCAAGCGGGTCCACTTCAAGTCAGTGGCGGTGGAGCTCCTGTGGTTCCTGCGCGGCGAGACCAACATCAAGTGGATGACGGACCAGGGCGTCACCATCTGGAACGAATGGGCGGATGAGGACGGCGACCTCGGCCCGGTCTACGGCGTGCAGTGGCGCAGCTGGCCCACCCCGGACGGCGGCCATATCGACCAGATCGCTGAACTCATCGAGAACTTGAAGTCGAATCCGGACTCCCGCCGGCACATCGTGTCCGCGTGGAACGTCTCCGAGCTCAATGACATGGCGCTCCCGCCCTGCCACGCGTTCTTCCAGTTCTACGTGGCCAACGGCAAACTCTCCTGCCAGCTCTACCAGCGCTCCGCTGACATGTTCCTGGGCGTCCCCTTCAACATCGCCTCCTACGCGCTGCTGACCTGCATGGTCGCCCAGCAGGTGGGCCTGGAACCGGGCGAATTCGTGTGGACCGGCGGTGACGTGCACATCTACGAGAACCACATGGACCAGGTCCTCAAGCAGCTGGAACGCGAGCCCTACGAGTACCCGCAGCTGAAAATCACCCGCAAGCCGGCCTCGATCTTCGACTACACGCTCGAGGACTTTGAAGTGCTGGGCTACCAGCACCACCCCACCATCAAGGCACCGATTGCCGTATGAGCACCGAAAACTTCACTGACCCCCAGTCCTTCACGGAGGAACTGGCCGCATCCATCACCGGCGTGGGGCTGGTGTGGGCCCAGACCTCCGACGGCGTCATCGGCAAGGACGGGGACATGCCCTGGAACCTGCCCGAGGACCTCAAGCACTTCACCCGGCTCACCACCGGCCACCCGGTCATCATGGGCCGGAAGACCTGGCTGTCGTTCCCGGACAAGTACCGTCCGCTGCCCGGACGCACCAACATCGTCATCACCCGGCAGAAAAGCTGGGCCAACACGCCCGAGGCGGAGGGCGCCGTCGTTGTTCCCTCCCTGGATGACGCGCTCCTTGAGTCGCAGTTTGTCGACGGCGGCGAGACCGTCTGGATCCTGGGCGGCGGGGACGTCTTCCGCCAGTCCACGGACCTCGCCAACGTTGCGGTGGTCACCACCATCGATGTGAAGGCCGACGGCGACACTTTCGCCCCGGAGCTTGGCACCAGTTGGGAGGCCACCGCCTCCGTCCCGCCGGACGGGTGGCTGACGGCCGCTAACGGCACACGCTACCGATTCACCAAATGGTCACGGACCGAGGGCTAGGAACATGCTGAAGAAACCGGAAACCCTGTTCGTCCTGGGCTACATGCTGCTGCCCCTGCTTGCACTGCTGTCCGCGATCGTGGGGCTCACCATGATCCTGGGCGGGAACAAGATCGCCGGGGCCATCGTGCTGGTGGTGGTCACCCAGGTGTTCACCTTCGGGGCGTTCTTCGCGCTCCGCGCGCGGAAGGCAGCCGTGCTGGAGCAGTCAGACCAGGGCTAGCGCTTACAGCAGCGCATGGGGAGACCACCCCATCGCGGCCGGCCCGCTCCTGGCCTAGGCTGGGGCACGCAGCACTCTGGGGGCTGCTGGATGAATATTTGGGGGGAATCCTGGTGGCAGGAACTTTGTGGGGCGCCGACGTCGAGCAACTGCGGGCCCTCGCGCAGCAGTTCAACCAGACGGCGGATTTGCTGCAGCAGCAGTCGACGCAGCTGAGCAGCCAGATCAACAACAACCCGGCCTGGAAGGGCGCGGACGCCCAGCGGTTCCGGTCTGACTGGAACAGCAACCACCGGACGCTCCTTCAGCAAACTGTCTCGCGCTTGAAGCAGGAGTCGAAAGTCCTGCTTCAGAATGCTAATGAGCAGGAGAAGGCCAGCACCACCGGCTCCGGCTCCAGTGGTGGACCCGGCGAAGGTTCGCCGGCCGGCACCGACGGCCCCCGCCGTCCAATCCCGGGGCAGGGCAGCAACGATCCCTGGGGACCGGACTGGCCCACTGATCCCAACTCCCCTTTCCGCAGCGGCTGGGATATCTACAACCTGACCAAAGCGTTGCCGAACCTCCGGGCGGGACTGTTCGATCTTCCCCATTTCATCAGCAAGGCAGATAACCTCGGCGAGTTCCTGTTCTCCCGGGATTTCCAGAGCGTGGCAAAAGCGTTCCAAAACACAAATATGCTGAGCCAGTATTTCAACACTTCATCGGAACTGTTCGATGGCAGGTGGGATACCGCCTTGCGTCTCGCCGAGGGTGGCAAGGCGGCCGAGTTCTTCAAATTTGGTGGCAGGGCCCTAGGCGGAATCGGAGTAGGTCTTGACGTCTTGGACACCGTCAACAACGCCAAGGAGGGCGACGTAGGAGCCGCCTTCTACTCTGGAATCAAGGCTGGTCTGGGAGTGGTGAGTTTCGCTCCCCCGCC
This sequence comes from Pseudarthrobacter sp. 05T312, assembly GCF_056396685.1. Lineage (NCBI taxonomy): Bacteria > Bacillati > Actinomycetota > Actinomycetes > Micrococcales > Micrococcaceae > Pseudarthrobacter > Pseudarthrobacter sp. 05T312. The sequence goes on along the minus strand of NZ_JBFTLY010000001.1, from coordinate 347,383 downwards.
TGTCGGAACGGCAGCAATGGTTGCATCCGGAGCGTTGGCCATCTATGACAACGTTCCGATAGTCAAAGAAACCGTCAATGCCATCGGCGGTTCCATCGCTGACGGTGCAAAGGAAGTCTGGGAAGGCGCTGGAGACGCCGCTGAAAAAGTCGGCGACTTCTTTGGATTCTGAGCCCACAACGAGAGGTGTCTACGATGACTGAGATAACGACGGAAGCCGACACCATCCCCGATGCGATCGGATATGGCTTTGCCGAGATGGTTACCCTTGCAAGCCTCCAGCGCGGGGACGCCTCTGTCCACAGCGCTGAAGCACTGAGGGTGGACGGCTATCTGAACAATACGGACATGGTGAGCGCGGGCGCGTCGTCACTGGTGGCACGAGGCCTGGCCAAAGCCGAAAATGACGGGCTCCTGTCCGTATCAGGCCCCACTGCCGCCGTCGCTGCCCTGCTCTCCTCCGCCATCCGTCGCATTGAGATCTCGCTACTGACGGCCGAAGGGGGCGACAGCGTGGTCTTCATGGAAAATGATGACATCCATCTGCTGTTCCAGCCTCGCGCCTACTTCACGTGGTGGGCAATGGCTCAGCGACCGGACGTTACCGCAGCCGAGGCCAACCTCATGGTCATCAAGCAACACCTGGAAAGAAACCCCGAGGGCGGCGCCACTATTCGCCGCCGGGAGGATCCCACCGGCCAAACCCTCTACGTAAAAAATGGCGGCGGCGGACTATGGACCACTGGTATCTCCACACCCACGGAGCAGGACATTGCTGAAACCAGGGGCGTGGACGACGCCGGCCTCCTTCACCGCATCCGCACCGTCCGACAGGACTGACTGTGACATTCGACCGAGACCGTGAGCGGCGCAACGATGCCGTCCACGCCGAGCATAAGGCGGCGCTTGCACGGGGTGAAAAACGGGTGCTGCGAACTACCGACACGGGCGAACTGCACAGCTACCCCGCCGATGAAATTGGGTTTTCTCCAGGCCGTGGCCACGTGCAGGTCCAAACCTGGTGGGGTATGGGAATCCTGACAGGCGTCATGGCGCTCCTGGCCCTTCTCTCGCTGGTAATACTGCTCAGGCCCCTACCTGACGGCGGCCAGCCGTTCTGGGGCGCCCTGGTCCTCACCGCATTCGGCATTTTCGGCGCCTGGTATACCTTCCGCATGGCAAGGGACGAATACCGGGCCAAAAAATTGCGGAAAAAACGGCATGCACCGGAACCCGGAACCGGACCTTTCAATGAATGATCCAACTAGAACTTGGGCTGTCGCCTTCTCCCGATGATCGCGTCTCACTAATGGCAATGGATCCTGCCTTACAGAAGCTACTTGTGGACCGACCGTACTTCTACGCAACCGCCATGGGACCCACGGTCTACGCCTACACAAAGGACGAATGGGGAATCGGTGGTTCCCAGCCGTCGGGAAATTACTCAGTCCACACGGCAACCGGGCTCGTTGTGGTGACAGCCCTCATGACCATTCCGGCTTTTGGCGCACCTCTGATGCTCATCATTGCCCTGGCCACCCTGAATGTCGTTGTGGTCGTTTTCGGACTGCTGGGCACTGTCCTTTTCACTGGAGGCTGGCTCCTGGGAATCCGCAGCCTTCGCCGGGAGATGCGAGCTGCCAAGCTGCGCCGGCTGAACGGGCTGCCGAAACCGCGGTTTGCCCTTACCGACGACCAGGCACGCGCCTGGTTCGAATCAAACCCGTCGCCCATAGCCATCAACCGCAAAAACTTCCCTGACAGCACCCGGCCGTTTCCCGGAGACGCACCGTCGGCCTAACCGCCGCTGACGGCACCGGTACGTGCCGGCGTCGCACGTCAGTCCCAACTGCGGCGTGACGTAACCGACTGCGTCCTTCCGGATGCGAAGTCTAAACTGGACCAATGACTACAGCAGCTACCCCTTCCGTCGGCCTGGTCGGATGGCGCGGCATGGTCGGTTCCGTCCTGATGCAGCGCATGCAGGACGAGGGCGACTTCGCCAACATCAACCCGGTGTTCTTCTCCACCTCCAACGCGGGAGGTGCCGCGCCGTCCTTCGCTGATGGCGCCGGCAAGCTCGAGAACGCGTTCGACCTCGACACCCTGGCGAAGCTGCCCATTATTGTCACCGCCCAGGGCGGGGACTACACCAAGCAGGTCCATGGCGAACTGCGCAGCCGCGGCTGGGACGGCCTCTGGATCGATGCCGCCTCCACGCTGCGCATGAACGACGACTCGATCCTCGTCCTGGACCCCATTAACCGCGATGTCATCGACAAGGGCCTGGTCAACGGCACCAAGGACTTCATCGGCGGCAACTGCACCGTCTCCTGCATGCTCATGGGCCTCGGCGGCCTGTTCAAGAACGGCCTGGTCGAGTGGGGCACCTCCATGACCTACCAGGCAGCCTCCGGCGGCGGTGCCCGGCACATGCGCGAGCTCCTCAGCCAGTTCGGCACGCTCAACGCCGAGGTCAGCACGGAACTGGACGACCCGGCGTCGGCCATCCTGGACATCGACCGCAAGGTCCTGGCCCACCAGCGCACCGACATCGACGCGACTCAGTTCGGTGTCCCCCTGGCCGGCTCCCTGATCCCCTGGATCGACGCGGACCTGGGCAACGGGCAGTCCAAGGAAGAGTGGAAGGCCGGGGTGGAGACCAACAAGATCCTGGGCACCTCCGAGGAAAACCATGTGATCATGGACGGCCTCTGTGTCCGGATCGGCGCCATGCGGTCCCACTCGCAAGCCCTGACCCTGAAGCTTCGCGAGGATCTCTCCGTCGCCGAGATCGAGAAGCTGCTGGACGCAGACAACGAGTGGGCCACCGTGGTGCCCAACACCAAGGAAGCATCCATGGCTGACCTGACCCCCGTGGCGGCGTCCGGCACACTGAACATCCCGGTGGGGCGGATCCGCAAGCTGGAGATGGGCCCCGAATACATCAGCGCCTTCACCGTGGGCGACCAGCTCCTCTGGGGCGCCGCCGAGCCGCTGCGCCGCATGCTCAACATCGCCACCGGCACCCTTTAACCTTCAGCTGCCCCACGAGCGGCCCTGGCCCGCATAACCGTTGCTGCCCTGCACCGGTTATGCGGGGCGGGGCCGCTTTTGCATTCCGGCGTGGCGCGCGAGGAATGCGTACAGCCGCTGCCGCAGCTCTCCCGGCCGGTCCAGTTGCTTCCAGTTGATGCGGAAAACCGCCCAACCAAGCTCCTGCAGCGCGTTCTCCCGGCGCCGCTCCGCGAGCAGCACATCGGCCGTTGGCCTGTACTCCGTGTACTTGGCGGCACCGTCGAACTCGATGATCACCAAGGCATCTTGATCCGCGAAATCAGCCCGGAACAGGCCCTCGCGGGTGGTGATGCCCACCTGCGGTTCGAACATGCTTAGGCCAAAAGACCGCAGCAGCAGTCTGGTCCGTGTCTCCCCCGGGGATTCTGACCGCGCATCCAGGACCTCCAGCAGGTCCCAGGCCCGCCTGCCGCCGCGGACCACTGGACTGTCGTTCAGCAACTGCCGCATGTCCTCGATGGACGCACCCTTGCGCAGCGCGTGGTCACCGATCACAGCGGCTTTGTCCAAGGGCAGGATACGTGCGCAGTCCAGCACGGTCCGCTCGGCACTTGTGGTCAGGATTTCCCGCCCGTCGGGCGTCCGCAGTGAAGCCTTCTCAGCTTCCGCGAGCGGCTGCCTGTGGGTCCGGACGTCCCTCCCCGCGCTGGCCTTCGAGTTGGAGTACTGGGTTGTCACGTGCACCGCGGAGCCTCCGCCCCAGACAAAAAGACCCCGCAACAAGGCCGCGCTCACGTGGCTGTACCGGGACCGGCTGTGGGTAAATTCGAGATGCGCCATCAGGCGGACCTGGTCCCGGTCCCACGGCGCGAGCGTATTCCAGTAGCCGCTCCGGACGTAGGCTCCCCGCCGCACCCGGAGCACGGCGCCGCTCTTCACGGCCGCAGTCAGCACGCGGTCGTCCAGCCCGGCGGCCGCCAATTGGTGCGTTGACGCAACCACCTGCGCGGGCCAGCGATGGTCGACGAGGGCCTGCAGAGCATCGAACTTCATTGTCCAAGGGTCGGCGGCGGACACCGGCAGCGGAAGCACAGGACGCCGCTATGTGAATGGCCGGCGGTACGAGCGGCCCTTGCCCGCGGAACCGTTGCCGCCCAGCACCGGTTATGCGGGGCAGGGCCGGTTATGCGGGGCTGGAAGCCGCTCAGGTGGCCAGGAACCTCGTGTAGCGCCGGCCGGCCTTGGCCAGGGCTGCCTGCGCCGCCGGGCCAAGCGGCCGGGCTTCGTCGAAGAGTTTGGGTACGACGGCGGCACCCGGCCCCGTGCCCTGCAGCGCCCAGGTGCCAACCACCTTCCCAGCGGCGACCACCGTCTTCTTGAAGACACCGTTGCCGCCGGGCACGATCAGATCGAAATGCTCGGGTGCCAGGACAAGGCTGCGGTCCGTATAGCCCAGGACAAACTCATCAAAACCGGGCAGCAGGTGGACCGACCGGCCGCCTGGTACACCGGATTCCAGGAGGGCCGCCACCTCCGGGGACAGCCAGTAGCTGGTCCCCCCGAATTCCAGCTCCACCAACTCGCGCCGGACGAGTTCAAACGCCGTGCGCACCTCGGTCAGCGGCAGCTGCGTCCACCAGGCGAAGTCGCGGAGGGTGGCCGGCCCATGGCTGCGGAAGTATCGGAGCAGGAACTCTGCCAGGGCCGCCTCGCGTTCCAGGCTCCTCGATACCGGTATCCATTCGTGGAACGCGGCGATCAGCTGCTGGTTTCCGGCCAGGGGCCCCAGGACCAGCCAGCCGTGCCGGCAGAGCGAACCCAGGAGATGGATCCCGCGCTGGCCCTGGGTCGGCTGGCCTCCGTCGTCGAACACCTTGAACAGTGCGGCGCGGCTGATGGGGCCGTCCGCCAGGATACGGTCCAGCGCCAGATCGCGGGCCTTCTCCACGTCCGCCCACGTAATCTCCAGCTGCCGGTGACGGCCCGCGACGCTCCTGGTGAGCCGTTCGGCCGTGAGGTCCAGCATCCAGCGCAGGTCTTCGGGGGCAACCAAATGCAGTGTCCCGCGCATGGGCCAGGACCGGACAATAGCTCCGGAATCGATGGCGGCACGCACCTGGGAAAGCCCTGCTCCCGGCACCCGGGCCCCGACCGCCCACAGTGCCGCCGGCAGGTCCTGCGCCTGCATGGCGGTCATCCACCGGACCAGCTCCGGCACGGAGGTACCCTCTATCCCGGCGAGCCGCTGGGACACCAGCCGGAGCCTGCCGACCATCCTGCCGTCGCGCAGGGCACCAGATGCAGCCATGCGCCCATCCTAGGCCGGGCGCGGCCCTGAGGGGACGGCTAGAGTTCGAGGCCGATGAGCAGCGGCTCCGGATGCAGCGAAATGCCGAAGTGGCGTTCGACGCCGGCCCGCACCTCCCGTGCGACAGCCACCATATCGGCGGCGCTGGCGGAGCCGCGGTTGGTGATGGCCAGGGTGTGCTTGGTGGACAGCGACGCGCGGCCTCCAGCCACGCCGTCGTCTTCCAGGCCGAAGCCCTTCCCGAAGCCTGCCTGGTCAATCAGCCATGCTGCGGAGAGCTTCACCATCCCGTCCTGCCCGGCAGGGTATCGCGGAGCGTTTTCCGGCAGTTTGTCCGCGACGTCGGCCGCCACAATGGGGTTGGTGAAGAAGGACCCGGTGGAGTAGGTGTCACGGTCAGCGGCGTCCCACACCATTCCCTTGGAGGCACGAAGGCGGAGTACTTCGCGGCGGACGTCGTTCGCGTAGGCGCGCTGGCCCACTTCCACACCCAGGGCCCGGGCCAGCTCGGCATAACGGATGGGCGCGCTCATCCGGCCCAGCGGCAGCTGGAACTCGACGGTGAGGACCACATACCGGGGCGAGCCATTGACGGTGGTCTGCTTGAGGATGGAGTCCCGGTAGCCGAACTTCAACTCCGAGTTGGTGAAGGTCTGCACGGCGTTCCGCTCGCGGTCCCAGGTACGGACGGCGGCGATGGTCTGGGAAACGTCGGCACCGTAGGCACCCACGTTCTGGACCGGCGTGGCCCCCGTTGAGCCGGGGATCCCGGACAACGCCTCGATACCGGACCAGGCGTGCAGCACCGCGTGCTCCACCAGCTTGTCCCAGTTGTGCCCGGCCTGCACCACCACTGCCACTCCCCCGCAGGAGTCCTCGGCGTTGACCGTGAACCCCTCGGAGGCGATCCTGATGACCGTCCCGGGGAACCCGTCGTCGGAGACCAGGAGGTTGGACCCGCCGCTGACGATCAGGACCTGTTCCGCGGCGGCATCCGCCGAGCGGACCGCGTCGATAATCTCAGCCTCGGTGCGGGCCTCGATGTACTTGCCGGCAGGGCCTCCGACGGCGGAGGTGGTCAGGGAGGAAAGGAGCGTGGAAGTCACCTGTCCACGTTACTTGAAGATACTGTGCAAGCGCAGTGACGCACAGTACCTTCAGGCCAGCTTCCGGGCCACCGGAGAAAGGGCGAAGCTCACCGCAAGCATCACCATCACGGCCAGCAGAGAATGCAGGATGCCCACATGCTCGGCCAGCAGCCCCAGCAGCGGCGGCCCGCACAGAAACGCGGCATAGCCGATGGTGGACACCACGGAAACCCGGGCGGCAGCCTTTGCGGGATCATCGGCAGCGGCGGACATGCCCACCGGGAAGCCCAGCGACGCGCCCAGGCCCCACAGCGCGAGTCCTCCATACGCAAGCCACGGCATCGGTGCGAAGACGAAGATGCCCAGCCCCAGCACAGCCATGGCAGCGCACGACCGCATCACGGGGACCCTGCCAAACTTGTCCAGCAGCACCGTCCCGGCAAAGCGCCCGATGGTCATGAACGTGACAAAGAGGCCGTAACCGGCAGCACCGGCAGCGTCGCTTTGCCCATGTCCGTCGGCCAGTGCCAGCGCCACCCAGTCGCCTGCCGCGCCTTCGGCCAGGGCCAGGCCGAGGACCAGGACGCCAAGGAGCAGGGTCCGCCGGTCCCGCCACGCCTGGGCGATCTTCCGCTTGTTATCCAGCGGCGCGTCTCCGGAGGCGGCCGCGGGAGCTATTACCGGGATTGGCCCGGTGCTGGGATCCTCGAAGGTGTCCGGTGAGTAACTGCGCTCCCCCGCCACCGGAGTGATGTCGGCCCGGAACCAGGACGCCGCCGTCGCCACCGAAACCGCCACCACGGCCCCGGCCACCGCGAGGTGCCAGAACACGGGCAGGGACACTGCGGCGGCGAGGGCACCCAGCCCGGCGCCTGCCACCGTCCCCAGGCTGAAGGCGCCGTGGAGCCGCGGCATGATGTGCCTGCCCACCGCGCGCTCGACTGCGGCGCCTTCAACGTTGGATGCCGTGTTCCAGCTGCCGGTGCCCAGCCCGATGATGGCCAGGCCAATGGCGGTTGCCACGGGGCTTGCCAGCACGGTTGTGCCAAAACCCGCGGTCAGCAGCCCTGCACCCACCAGGATGCTGCCGGTCCGGATGGTCCGCTTGGAGCCCAGCCGCAGCACGATCAGCCCGGAGGCGGAGACGGAGGCAAAGGACCCCAGCGTCATGCACAGCAGGATGACGCCGATGTTGCCCGGGGTAAGGTCCAGCGCGTCCCGGATGGCAGGCAGCCGGGACACCCAGGAGGCAAAGGCAAGGCCACTGGCGCCGTAAGCCACCACGACGGCGTTGCGCCACGACGAGACCTGGGCGGCAGTCGCTGCGGGAGTGGTCAAAAGTTGCAGCTCAAGACAACTTGACGACGGCCTGGGCCTTCATCAGGACCTTTTGCCCGGCGGAGACCACGGTGAGGTCGACGCGCGCGGTGCCGGCGTCGGCGTCGAGCTTTCCGATGGTTCCGCTAACTTCGATGGTGGCGCCAGGCTCATCAGTCCCGGTGGTGTCCGTGACCAGCACAGGTTTGGTGAAGCGGGTCTGGAAATCGACGACGGCGGCCGGGTCGCCCGCCCAGTCGGTTACCAGCTGGACGGCCGAGCCCATGGTGAACATGCCGTGGGCGATAACACCGGGCAGTTCCACGCCGGTGGCGAAGGCTTCGTTCCAGTGGATGGGGTTGAAGTCGCCGGAGGCGCCTGCGTACTTGACCAGGTCGGTGCGTGTGACCTCGATGGTGCGGCTGCCGATTTCCTGGCCGGTGCTGAGTTCGTTGAAGCTGGGGCTCATGGTTACTGTCCCTCTCCGCGGACCAGGATGGATGACGTGGTGGTGGTGACGGGTTCCCGTGCATCGCCGCTACCGAGGGCGAAGATCTCGGAGCGGGTGGTGATCATGGCACCGCCGCCCATGGCCCGGATGCCGTCCACATGCAGTTCGGCCATGAGCCGGTCGCCGGCAACGATGGGGCGGTGGTGGGTGAAGCGCTGGTCTGCGTGGACCACGCGGGAGAAGTCGATGCCGGCGTCCGGATCCTCGATCAGCTGGGCGTCGGCGCGCTGGGCGATGATGATGGCGAAAGTGGGCGGCGCCACCAGGTCTGGGTGGCCGAGGGCCTTGGCTGCATCCACGTCGAAGTGCGCAGGATGGCTTGCCTTGACGGCCCGGGCGAACTCGCGGATTTTCTCGCGGCCGACGTCGTACACCTCTGCGGCAGGGTAGCTGCGGCCCTGCAGGTCCGGATTGATAGTCATGGATTCCAGCCTATCGTTGCCACGCCCTTCAAAAGGGCCGCACCGCACTGATATGATGAATTCATCATTCCATCAATCCGCTGTCCGGGCTCTGACCGGCCGGCCATCGCGCACAGGAGCGCCACCCCGATGCTGTCTTCCGCCCAAGCACCTCTCTATGAGATCAAAGCGAACCTGTTCAAAGGCCTGGCCCACCCCGCGAGGATCCGGATCCTTGAGCTGCTGGCCGCAGCGCCGCAGGAGTCTGCTCCCGTGAGCTACCTCCTCGCAGAGACCGGGCTGGAAGCCTCCCACCTCTCCCAGCACCTGGCCACCCTGCGGAAGCACAAAGTGGTGACCTCCGTACGCACCGCCAACGCGGTAACGTACCAACTCGCCCACCCGGGCGTCTCACAGCTGCTGGCCATCGCCAGGACGTTCCTCCTGGACAGCTTGGCCGATTCCAACGAACAGCTCCGGCTCGCACAGCAGCTGCCGGCGGACCACCTGGCCGGCGGGCAAGCCTCGTGAGCGCGAACCCGGCTACAGCCCCCGGCACGGCCAGCAGGAGCATCACTCGGTTCCTCCCGTCGCGAAAGGACTACGCCGGAATTGCCGGCACGTGGCGCACCGACCTGCTGGCAGGGATCACCGTGGGCATTGTGGCTTTGCCGCTGGCCCTCGCGTTCGGCGTCAGCTCCGGGGTGGGCGCCGAAGCAGGACTCATCACGGCGATCGTGGCCGGGCTGGTGGCGGCTGTCATGGGCGGCTCCCCGGTCCAGGTATCCGGCCCCACGGGCGCCATGGTGGTGGTACTGGCCCCCGTGGTGGCGGTCCACGGCATCGGCAGCGTCGCCCTCTTGTCCTTGATGGCTGGTCTGCTGGTCTGCGCTTTGGGACTCAGTGGCCTGGGCCGGGCCGTGGCCTTCATACCGTGGCCGGTGGTCGAGGGCTTTACGCTGGGCATTGCCGCCATCATCTTCCTGCAGCAGGTTCCGCTGGCCACCGGCACGTCCGGAACTCCGGGGCACAATACCCTCCTGGCCGCGGTGGAGGCGGCAGCTGGGGCAGCGTCCCCGACGGTCCTGTTCACGCTCGCGCTGGTGGCGGGAGTCGCCGTCGTGATGGTCCTGGTGCAGAAGCTGTTCCGCGCCATCCCTGCCAGCCTGCTCGCAGTCCTCCTGGCAACGGCCGCTGCCGAATTCCTGCAGCTGGATGTCCCGCGGATCGGTGCCCTGCCGCATTCCCTTCCGGCGCCGGCCCTCCCCGCCCTGGATCCGGCCGCCCTGGGCAGCCTGGCGATGCCTGCCGTCGCTGTCGCCGTCCTGGCCGCCATTGAATCCCTGCTCTCGGCGCGGGTGGCCGCCGGGATGGCCGGACCGGACGGCAGGCCAACCGGCGCCTACAGTCCCGACCGCGAGCTGATGGGACAAGGCCTGGCTTCCATCGCGGCCGGCCTGTTCGGCGGGATGCCCGCCACCGGCGCGATTGCGCGGACGGCGGTGAACGTGCGGTCCGGAGCCAGGACCCGGCTGGCGGCAGCCGTGCACGCGGTGGTGCTGCTGGGCATCACGTACCTGGCGTCCGGAATGGTCAGCCGCATCCCGCTGGCGGCACTGGGCGGGGTCCTGATGGTCACGGCCGTGCGGATGGTTTCCCGGCGCACTGTCACCGCCATCCTGCGTTCCACCCGGGCAGATGCCGCCGTTTTCGTACTCACGGCCGTCATTACCGTGGCCTTTGACCTCATCGTTGCCATCCAGATTGGACTGGCCGCGGCAGCCCTCTTCGCCCTGCGGACCTTTGCCTCGCTGAGCGGTGTCCAGCGCGAGGAGATTCCTGGCCCTCCGGCGGAAGGGGACGGCCACATCGCGCTCTTCCGGCTGGATGGGGCCATGTTCTTTGGCGCTGCCGAACGCATTCTCCAGGAAATCAGCCAGGTCAAGGACGTGCAGGTGGCCATCATCAGGTTGTCCCAGTTGCGGATGCTCGACGCCACCGGCGCCCACGCCCTGGTGGAGGTCATTTCCGCATTGGAGCTGCGCGGCATCACCGTCCTGCTCAAAGGTGTCCGGCCGGACCATCTTGACCTGGTGACCAACGTGGGCGTGATCCGTTCACTGCGGCACCACAAGCACCTGTTTGAGGAGCTGCCGGATGCCGTGGAGCACGCCCGCAGCCACGTCCTGCGGAACGCGGCGGCAGCTAGCGCCTGAGGTTCTTGCGGATCGCCTGGCCGCGGACCACGATGCCTACGACGTGGAGGACCAGCCCCAGCCCGATGAGGGGAAGGGAAGCCATGGCCAGTGCCTGGTTGCCGCTGGTGTTGCCCACCAGATTAAGGATGATCCCGACGGCGATCAGTCCCATCGCGCTGAAGACCAGGACTTTGTAGCGGGTGGGCGCAGTAGCCCAGAATTCGTTCAGCACCGTTCAAGTCTACCGAGTCCGCAGCACCCCCGGCGGCCCGGGCGCGGGAACCCTGGACGTCAGAACAACGGTTCCTGCACCGCCGGCACCTCCGAAGCGTACTCCCCCAGCAGGACGGTCCGGGCGGCCAGCTGCGCAAGGTTGACCACGAATTGCGAGTCCGTGCCGTCCAGCCGCGCCAGCACGTTGGCCCCGCTGATGGCCGCGACATCGAAGCCGTGCCGCCCCTCGTCGAGGGTGTGCGGATAGGCGTGCCGGGGCCCGCTTCCATACAGGGCGTCGGCATGCCCGGGTCTGAGCCACCGTTCCTCCACGGACTGGAAACCGTCGACGGCGGTGCCCGCCAGCAGGGCCCGCACGTCACCGGCGGCCCGGGCATTGAGAGCGTCCAGCGCCTCGGCCGGGAGCGGCTGCAGCAGCGCCTCCGCCTTCGCGGCGGACCGCACCTGCTGGGTCAGGCCGACGCCGGCCGTCACCAGGTCTTCGAGAATCCGCACCACACGGCCGTCCTGCGCCCTGGCGACATACCTGGCCACTGCGGCCCCCTGCTCGGCCAGGCGGTTCCATTTCCGCGGCCCGGACGCCGTTCCCACCTTGGTGGCGCCTCCCGCGAACGTCGCCACGTAGAGCCAGTGTTCCTGGATCAGGTAGTCCCGCAGCCCAGGGGTGACCCTGCCACCGCGGTGGAAGTCGTGCATGAGGCGCGACTCGTCGCGGACGAAGCACCTCTCGCACTGTTTGCCCCGCACGGCCGGCGCGGCGGAGCCGCACAGGATGTGGCGCCGGGAGCCGGCCGACTGGACCTGGACGTGGCCGAGGCAGTACCTGACGGGCTCCACCACGTGGAAGCCCAGCCGGCTGCCCGGCCTGAGGCTGTGCTCCCGGAAGTCCCCCTCAGGTGATTGGAGGCGCAGGACCGGGCCGCCGCCGTCGTCAGCCGGGGTTGAAACAGGCGGGCCATCCCAAAAGACCCCGTGGACCAGATAGCGGGTATCGGTCACGGGGTCTCCTGAAGTGATGGGTGGCGCTACAGCGCGGGCTGCACCCCAAAGGCTACCGCGAGCTTCATGATCTTCTCGGCGCGGCCCAGGCGGGGCAGGTCGGAGCCGTCACGGATGACGCGGCCGTTGGCTTCGAAGTCGTTCATGAAGTCGGTTGCCCAGGCGACGTCCGACGGTGTGGGGCTGATGACCTCGTTGATCACGGGGGTCTGGTCGATGGCCAGGCACAGCTTGCCGGTCATGCCCATCATCACCGTGATGCCGGTCTGCTCGCGCAGGATGGGGTGGTTGGTGCCCACGGTGGGGCCGTCGATGGGGCCGGGCAGGTTGCCCACGCGGCTGGCAACGACGAGCTTGGCGCGCGGGTAGGCCATGGCCTCCGGGGTGGCGGCCATGCCGGTGTCGCGGCGGAAGTCACCGGAGCCAAAGGCCAGGCGGAACGCGCCCTGGGCCTTGGCGATGTGGTTTGCTTCCTCGATGCCGAGCGCGGATTCCACCAGCGGAATGACGGGCGTCTTGCCGTCCATGCGGTGGTAGCTCTCGGTGACCTGGTCCGCGGATTCGGTCTTGGCGAGCATGACGCCCAGCAGCCCCGGGGTTCCGCGCAGGCCGGCGAGGTCATCGGCCCAGAACGGGCTGGTGGCGTCGTTGATCCGGACCCAGGCCTTGCCGCCGGCGGTCAGCCAGTCGATGACGTTGTTCCGGGCCTGGTCCTTTTGCGACGGGTCCACTGCATCTTCAATATCCAGGATGATCGAATCAGCCCGGGACACGGCCGACTGGTCGAAGAGCTCGGGCTTCATGGCATTGACCAGCAGCCAGGAGCGTGCGATCTCGGCGGGGATATTCCGTTCCGGCCTAACGGTTTCGGCGGCGATGGTAGACGTCATGCTTTCTACAGTATCCGGCCCGCACGCGGCACGGCGAAGAAAACGGCCCGCTTGTGAGGATCAATACGAACTAAACGCGTTGTGACCGGCCCAGGGGAAAGCAGCCGGCAGCAGTTGTCGTTCTAGGGCTTGGAAACGACAACTGCTGCCAGCCGGTTGGCAGCGGTCAGGGGATGTTGCTGCCCCGCGCAGTGACCCAGAGTTTGTACCAGTCTGCGCGGGTGAGGGCCCGGGCCACGCGGGCGGCGTCCGCGCAGGCCCTGATCCGGTCCGGGTTGACCGTCCCGATGACCGGCGCGATGCCGGCCGGATGCTTCATCAGCCAGCCCAGGAGGACGGCTTCGCCCGAGGTGCCGTAGGCCCCCGCCAGTCCTGCCACAAGTTCCGCGGTGGCCGCTTCAGCTGACGTGGGGCTTTCCGCTTCAGCGCCGGTGTAGATGCCGCGGGCCAGCGATCCATACGCCTGCAGGGTGACGCTGTTGCGCGTGCAGTACTCGAGCGTGCCGTGCGGAAAGCTGTAGTCCAGGTGTTCCGGATGGTTGACCAGGACCTGGCTTTCCAGCCATGCACGCTTCAGCAGGCTCATCTCCAGCTGGTTGGCCACCACCGGAGTCTCCAGCCGGTCCTGCAGCACCTCGATCTGCGCAGCGGACATGTTGGACACACCCAGCTGCCGGACCTTGCCCTCGGACATGAGCTGGCCGACGGCGGCAGCCACCTCCGCCGGGTCTGCCAGCGGATCCGGGCGGTGCAGCAGGAGGACGTCCACGTAGTCGGTCCGGAGCCGTTGAAAGCTCCCGTTGACCCGCTCCAGGATCGCCTCCCGGCTCAGGTCGTAGTGGGTTTGCAGGCCGCGCTCGTTCAGCCGGATGCCGCACTTGGTCTGCAGACGGATCCGCTCCCGGAGGCCCGGAGTGGCGGCCAGCACCTCGCCGAATACGGCCTCGGACTTTCCGCTGCGGTAGATGTCGGCGTGGTCGAACAGGGTGATGCCCGCGTCCAGTGCGGCCTGGACGGCAGCATCGGCCTGGTCCACATGGTCAATGCCATGTGGCTCGTCGGACCAGCTGCCGCCCAGCCCCATGCATCCGTAGATGACTTCCTGCATCAGGCCGTTGCCCGCATCAGGACGGCCGGCTTCCGGCCCTGCCGCATCAGCGCAGCCATGCGGTGGTGTTCGCCGGCAGCTTGCCGTCCTCCAGTGGGCCGCTGCAGACCAGGACCGTGCCGGCGGGAAGATCGACGGCGGTGTTCCCGAAGTTGGTGACGGACTGCCACCCGCTGGGGCGCTTGAAGTGCAGGACGTCCGGGTTGGCGTTCCCCACCCATTCGAGGTCCTCATCGGTCAGCAGTTCACGGCGCAGCTTCAGGGCCTTGCGGTAAAGCTCCAGCGTGGAGCCCTCCGTCCCGTCCTGGGCCTCGACGGCATACTTGCTGAACCAGTCCGGCTGCGGCAGGTGGGACCCGCCGTCGCCGAAGCCGAAGGACGTGCCCTCCACCTTCCAGGGCAGCGGGACGCGGCAGCCGTCACGGCCAATTTCCACGCCCTTGTTGCGGAAGAAGGACGGGTCCTGGCGTTCCGACTCTGGAATCTCGGCCACTTCCTGCAGGCCCAGTTCCTCACCCTGGTACAGGTACGCGGAGCCGGGGACAGCCAGCATCAGCAAGGTGGCGGCGCGGGCGCGGCGCTCACCCAGTTCAACGTCCAACTGGTCCTTGGGGCCACCGGCGAGCAGCCAGTCCTTGCCGTCCTGGCCCTTGGCGCCGGCTTTTGCCTTGGCAACCTGGGGCAGGCCGTAGCGGGTGGCGTGCCGGACGACGTCGTGGTTTGAGAACACCCAGGTGGAGGAAGCACCGGTGGCAGCAGCCTCGGCGAGGTTGCGGGTGATGATCTCCTTGTATTCGGCGGCGTCGAAGTCGGCCTGCAGGAGGTCGAAGTTGAACGCCTGGCCCAGGCCCTGCGGGCTGGCGTAGCGGGCCCGGCGGGTGGCGTGCACCCAGGCTTCGGCGACGGCGGTGCGCGGCGGGTTGTACTCGTTGAATACCTCGCGCCATTCGGCGTAGATCTCGTGCACTTCGTCACGGTCCCAGAACGGGTGCGTTCCGTCGTCGAATCCGTCCACGCCGGTGTTGGCGGCGCTCAGTTCGAGCTTGGACAGCAGCGGCTCGGTGAGGTCCTTCGTGAGTGCGTGCGCCACGTCAACACGGAAGCCGTCCACGCCGCGGTCGGACCAGAAGCGCAGCGTCTTGAGGAAATCGTCACGGATTTCCCGGTTGGACCAGTTCAGGTCCGGCTGCTCCTTGGCGAAGATGTGCATGTACCACTGGCCGGGGGTGCCGTCGGGTTCGGTGATGCGCTCCCAGGCCGGTCCGCCGAACACGGAGTCCCAGTCCGACGGCGGGAACTCGCCGTTGGGGCCCTTGCCGTCACGGAAGATGTAGCGGTCACGGGCCGGGGAACCCTTGGGAGCAGCCAGGGCCTCCTGGAACCACTTGTGGCGGTTGGAGGAGTGGTTGGGGACGATGTCGGCGATCAGCTTGATGCCGGCTTCGTGCAGGGCCTTGGCCATTTCATCGAAGTCGGCCAGGGTGCCCAGCTTGGGGTCGACGTCGCGGTAGTCATCGACGTCGTAGCCGCCGTCGGCGAGCGCTGACGGGTAGAACGGGCTGAGCCACACGGCATCGATCCCCAGCGTCTTCAGGTAGGGGACCTTGGCGGTGATGCCTTTCAGGTCGCCGATGCCGTCGCCGTTCGAATCGGCGAAGCTGCGGGGGTAGATCTGGTAAACGGAGGCCTGGCGCCACCAGTTGGGATCGGCCAGACGGTCAGAGTCGGACAGGGTTGCCAGAGTGGCGGTGGTGGACAAGGACTGACCCTTTTCTTCAGTACGGCTATATTTATATTGAGTCTAAATTTACTTCCTCAAGTATTATCTGTTGCTTTGGACAGGAAGGTCAACAGCATGCCTGAACCGGTTCCGGCCACCCCCCAGTTGCTGCGGCGCGTGAGTGCCGGCGCGGTCCTGGAGTTCATGCGCGCCTCGGGGGCCGTCACGGTCACCGACATCATGGCAGCGACCGGCCTGACGCGGGCCACCACCATCGCCGTGTGCGAGGACCTTGCAGGGCGGGGCTGGATCCTGGAACGGGAGAACCAGCGTGAATTCGGCGGGTACCGGAAGGGCCGCCCGGCCCGGCGTTTCGAGCTCAATGAGCGGGCCGGCGTGGTGCTGGGCATGGACATCGGCTATTCCAAGGTCACCGTGGTGGTGTCCGACCTGCGCGGCACCACCCTGGGACGGTCCAGCCGTCCTTTCCAGGCCGGTGAAGTTGGTTCACAGGAACGGATCGCTTTCATTGACGGCGTTGCCATGGCAGCCCTGCGTTCGGCCGGAACGGAACCGGAACGGGTGCTGGCAGCCTGCGCCGGGGTTGCCGCGCCCGTGGACCGCCACGGCGAGGTGGTGGCCACGCAGGAGTTCTGGGGACTGTTCGACCTGGGCCTGCGGCCGGCACTCAAGGCAGCCCGCGGGTGGACCGTCCTGCTGGAGAACGACGCGAACCTCGCGGCCCTCGGCGACCGGTGGCAAGGCGCGGCCGCCGGCGTCGACGACGTCGTGGTGATCCTGGCCAGTGAACGGCTGGGGTCCGGCATCGTGGAGGGCGGGCGGCTGGTCCATGGCACCCGTGGGAGTGCCGGCGAACTCGCCTACCTGAATCTGGTGGAAGGCGTGGGCGATACCTACGGCATCGCCCACCTGGCGCGAAGCTGGGCCGCGGAAGCACTGGCCACCACCGCCCCTACCGCCCTCCGGGCGTTCCAGCCCGGACGGGTGGAAGCGGAACAGGTCTTCGCCGCCGCCGGCCAGGGCGACGCCGTGGCGCTGGACATCCTCGACCGGCTCGCGGACAGGATGGCACGCGTGGTGGGGACCGTGGCCACCATGCTGAACCCGGAACTGGTGGTGCTCGGCGGCGGGGTGGCGGATTCCGCGCACGTGCTCCTCGCCCCCATCAGCGGAAGGCTGGCCCGGTTCACTGCCACCCCCGCGCGGGTCGCGGTATCCCCGCTGGGCGATTCGATCGTCACGGTGGGCGCGGTGCGCTGCGCCCTGGACTACGTGGAGAAGAACTCGCTGGACCTGGTGCTCGCAGGGGGCGCCGCCCCGGCCTGAGGTGTTCCTACTCCGGCATGACCATGGTGCGCAGGTCCAGCTGCCGGAGCACCCGGTCCGCCACCTCGGGATCCATGTCCGGCTCGTTGCGGGCGGCCACCACTTCCTGCCGGGCGGCGTCCAGCGCGATGGTCTGAACCGCGATGGCCAGCTCGCGTCCGCGCCGGCGCTTTTCCGCCAGTGGCTCGTTCCGCAGGCTGCCGTCCGTCAGTTCCGCGCGCAGGCGCTGCATCCGTTCCTTGACCAGCGCCACCTTTTCCGGCGGCAGGTCCGTCATCAGGTCATGCTGCTTCAGGGCTGCGACGGCGGCCGCCTGGGCGCGGGCGGCAAGCAGCCGGACAGCGTCGCGTTCCTCTGTTCCATCCTCGGAGGCCTTGAGGACACGCATCAGCCAGGGCAGGGTCAGGCCCGGAAGGACCAGCGTGGCAAGCAGCACCGCGCAGGCGATGACCAGGAGGTAGTCCCGGCCCGGGAACGGCGTGCCGTCCGCCAGGGTCAGCGGCAGTGCCAGGGCCAGCGCCAGGGTGGCCAGGCCCCGCATGCCGCACCAGGTGAGGATCAGGACCTCCTTCAGGGACGTTGGCTGCAGGAGGTTCTTCCGTTTCCGGGCACCCAGCGCCAGGGCGGCCATCCACAGTAACCGGACGGCGAAGACCAGCACGCAGACCAGCGCGGACACCCCGATCATGCCGAAGATTTCGCTTCCCTCATCGCGGATGACACGGCGGATCTCCAGGCCCACCAGGCCGAACGCGAGACCGGTCACCAGCAGCTCCACCACGTCCCAGAAGGCGTTGCGGGTTACGCGCTCCGCGGCGTCCTGGGGGCGGGCGTGGCGCTGCATTTCGAGGGCGGTGACCACCACGGCGATCACGCCGGAGGCGTGCACCTCCTCGGCGAGGATGTAGGCGGCGAAGGGGACCACCAGGGTCACCGCGCTGCGGGCCACCATGGAAGTGACCAGCCGGGTGACCAAGGCGATCAGCCAGCCCATGGCGACGCCCACCAGGACGGCGAGCGCGGCGCCCATCAGGAACTGGAGGACGACGTCGGGCCCCACCCTGGTGCCTCCCACGGCGGCGGCCACGGCTGCCTGGAAGATGACGATGGCGGCGGCGTCGTTGAAGAGCCCCTCGCTTTGGAGGACGGAGATGAGGCGGCGGGGCATGTGCACGCGGCCCGCCACCGAGTCCACCGCCACCGGATCCGGGGGCGCCACCATGGCGCCGAGCGCGATGGCGGCAGGCACTCCGATGCCGGGAATCATCAGCCACGCCGCGCCGGCCACTACGGCGGTGCTGATCACCACGAGTGCCACGGCCAGCATGATCAAGGTCCGCCATCTGACTCGGAACACCGCCCACGAACTTCGCTGGGCGGTGGCGAACAACAGCGGTGGCAGGAAGATGGGCAGGATCAGCCCGGGTTCAATCTCCAGGTCGGGGAAGCCCGGGATGAACGTCAGCGCCGCGGCCAGGAGGAGCATCAGGACCGGGTAAGGCAACCGGAGCCTGTCCCCCAGGCCCACGGCCACCACCGTGGCCAGCAGCAGTCCGACAATGAGTGCGAGCTGGTCCATAAGCCTCGTCCCCGCCGGCTATGCGCGGGGTTCCAGGGCTGCTGACACGGGCAGGGTGCCGTCACAGAATCCGATGGTCCGGCCCGCCGTCTGGGGAAGGTCCAGCACCGCTGCCGCCACGATCGCCGTATTGGCGCGGGAGGTGTCCCGGCTCCCTTCCGGTGACGGGTCGATGTCGATCAGCCCGGTCCCGGGCTTTTCCGTCAGGGTCCCGGGACCGAGGATGGTCCATGCCAGGCCGGTGCCGCGCAGGTACTCGTCCGCCGCCGCCTTGGCTTCCGCGTAGGCAAAGAAGCTGTTGTCCTCGGGCACCCCGTGGTCCTTGCCGGCCCCGAAGTAGGAGACCATGATGTACCGGTCCACACCGGCCTGGGCTGCGGCATCCATGGAACGGATGGCGGCGTCCCGGTCCACGGCGTAGGTGCGTTCGGGGCTGCCGCCGCCCGCGCCTGCGGACCAGACCACGGCGTCATGCCCGGCGAGGGCCTCGGCGATGGCCGGGGTCGTGGAATTCTCCACGTCCAGGACGGACGGCGTGGCACCGGTGGCAGTAACGTCGCCGGCATGTTCCGGGTTTCTGATGAACGAGGTCACGGAGTGTCCCTCGCCGGTGAGGAGTTCGGACAGGAGGAGGGCCACTTTCCCGTGGCCGCCGATAATGGCGATGCGTGTCATGCACCCATTCTGCCCGCACCGCGGCTGACTGCAGAAGCCATTTGCCCCTGAACAGGGCCTTTGGGCCCTGTTCGGGCTTTCCGGCGCCCACCTAGCTTGGGGGCATGGCTGCCGGACCCCATGCGGGGTTAGATGGACCCGCATCAGAAGCAATGTTGAAGCTGGGCCGATTCTTCACGAGGTGGGACCAGACGGACGACGGCAGGGCGGTGTTCAGGGAGGGCGGCCGCAAGGGCGACATCTTCTACCGGGACCGCTGGAGCCACGACAAAGTGGTCCGCTCCACCCACGGGGTGAACTGCACCGGCTCCTGTTCCTGGAAGGTGTACGTCAAGGACGGCATCATCACCTGGGAATCGCAGCAGACGGACTACCCCTCCGTCGGGGCCGACAGCCCGGAGTACGAACCAAGAGGCTGCCCCCGTGGGGCGGCCTTTTCCTGGTATACCTACTCCCCCACCCGGGTGCGGTTTCCGTACGCCAGGGGCGTCCTGGTGGAGATGTACCGGGAAGCCAAGGCCCGGCTGGGCGACCCCGTCCTCGCCTTCGCGGAGATCGCAGCGGACCCGGAAAAGCGCCGCCGCTACCAGCAGGCCCGCGGCAAGGGTGGACTGGTGCGGGTGTCCTGGCAGGAAGCCATCGAGATCGCCGCCGCAGGGCACGTGAACACCATCAAGACGTATGGCCCTGACCGTTGCGCGGGCTTTTCGCCCATCCCGGCCATGTCCATGGTGTCCCACGCTGTGGGGACGCGCTTCATCCAGCTCATCGGCGGGGTGATGACGTCCTTTTACGACTGGTACGCCGATTTGCCCGTGGCCAGCCCGCAGGTGTTCGGTGACCAGACCGACGTCCCCGAATCCGGGGACTGGTGGGATGCCCGCTACCTCATGATGTGGGGCTCCAATGTTCCGGTGACGCGCACGCCTGATGCGCACTGGATGACCGAGGTCCGTTACCGCGGCACCAAGGTGGTCACGGTCAGCCCGGATTACGCGGACAACACCAAGTTCGCCGACGAATGGCTGCCGGCGCAGGCCGGCACGGATGCCGCCCTGGCCATGGCCATGGGGCACGTCATGCTCAAGGAATTCTTCGTGGACAGGGATGTGCCGTTCTTCACCGACTACGTGAAGCGGTACACGGACCTTCCCTTCCTGGTCAGGCTGGAAAGGACAGACGACGGCGCCCTCACGCCGTCGAAATTCCTCACCGCCCTTGACGTCCCCGGTGAGTCCGGGGCCGAGGATGCGGCGTTCCGCACCGTCCTGTTCGACCGGGCCGCCGGCCGCCCCGCAGTCCCCAACGGGTCGATGGGCTTCCGCTACTCCGGCAGCGGGGAAGGCAAGTGGAACCTGGACCTCGAGGGGATCAAACCGGCGTTGTCCCTCCGGGAAGTGTCCGGGGAAAGCGCCGAAATCCTGCTCCCCTGCTTCGAGGACGCCGGCGGGGAGGGCAGCATCCTGCGCAGGGGCGTGCCGGTGATGGAGGTGGGCGGCCACCTGGTGACCACCGTGTTCGACCTGATGCTGGCCCAGTACGGCGTGGGAAGGGACGGTCTGCCCGGCCGGTGGGCGGCAGGCTACGACGACGCCGCTACCCCCTACACGCCGGCGTGGCAGGAGGAAATCACCAGCGTCCCCGCACAGGCCTGCATCCGGGTGGCGCGCGAGTTCGCCCGCAATGCCGAGCAGTCCAAAGGCCGCTCCATGATCATCATGGGGGCAGGCATCTGCCAGTGGTTCCACGGCGACACCACCTACCGGGCGGTGCTGGCACTGGTGATGCTCACCGGCTGCATGGGCCGCAATGGAGGGGGCTGGGCGCATTACGTGGGCCAGGAAAAGACCCGGCCCATCACCGGCTGGGTCTCCCTGGCCAACGCCCTGGACTGGTCGCGGCCGCCGCGGACCATGACCGGGACCAGCTACTGGTACATGCACACGGACCAGTGGCGGCAGGACGGGTACTCCGCCGACGCCCTCAAGTCCCCCCTGTCCACCGGCAAGCTGGACGGGATGCACACGGCGGACGCGATCGCCCAGTCCGCCCGGCTGGGCTGGATGCCGTTCTACCCGCAGTTCGACCGCAATCCCCTGGATATAGCTGACGAGGCGGAGGCCGCCGTGGCCGCCGGGACCGCCGCGGACACACCCGCCTACATCGCCGAATCGCTGAAAAACCGCTCCCTCAACCCTGCCATCGAGGACGTGGACGCTCCGGCCAACTGGCCGCGGACCCTGGTGCTGTGGCGGTCCAACCTGTTCGGCTCCTCGGCCAAGGGCAACGAATATTTCCTCCGCAACCTGCTGGGAACCCACAACAACGTCCTGGGCGCGGACAGCGCAGAGGAACTCAAACCCCGGGACGTGGCCTGGCACCCGGAGGCGCCGGAAGGAAAGCTGGACCTCCTGGTCTCCGCCGACTTCCGGATGACGTCCACCACGCTGCTGTCCGACGTCGTGTTCCCGGCCGCCACCTGGTATGAAAAGCACGACCTTTCCTCCACGGACATGCACCCGTTCGTGCACGCCTTCAGCCCCGCGATCGATCCTCCCTGGGAAACCAAAACTGACTTCGACACCTTCCACCTGCTGGCCCGGGAATTCTCCCGGCAGGCAAAGACCCACCTGGGCGTCCGCCGCGACCTCGTCAGCGTCCCGCTGCAGCACGACACCCCTGGGCAGCTCGCCCAGCCAGGCGGCCGGGTCCGCGACTGGCGGGACCCGGACATCCCTGCCGTGCCGGGGCAGAACATGCCCGTCTTTTCGGTCGTGGAGCGGGACTACACGGCCATCGCGGACAAACTCGCCGCCGTCGGCCCGCTGGCCGACAAGCTGGGCTTCACCGTCAAGAACGTCACCTACAAAATGGCCGGACCGCTGGCCCGGCTCAGCCACGCCAACGGTGTGATGCTGGGCGGGGCTGGGGACGGCCGGCCGGCCATGGATACCGATGCGAAGATGGCCGAGGCAATCCTGGCATTCTCCGGGACCACCAACGGCGCCCTGTCCGTCCAGGGCTTCAAGGACCTCGAGGTCCGCACCGGGCAGAAGCTGGCGGACCTGGCGGAGGGTTCCGAGGAAAAGTTCATCACCTTCGCCCAGACCCAGGCAGGTCCGGTCCCGGTCATCACCTCACCGGAATGGTCCGGCTCCGAAACCGGTGGCCGGCGGTACGCCCCATTCACCATCAACATCGAACGGCTCAAACCGTTCCACACCCTTACCGGCCGGATGCACTTCTTCCTGGACCACGACTGGATGACGGACATCGGCGAGGCCCTGCCCATCTACCGGCCGCCGCTGGACATGCACCGGCTGTTCGGCGAACCGCGGCTCGGTTCCGACGGCGCCATGGAGGTGACGGTCCGGTACCTGACGCCGCACTCAAAGTGGTCCATCCACTCCGAGTACCAGGACAACCTGCTGATGCTCTCCCTGTCCCGCGGCGGCCCGACCGTCTGGATGAGCCCGGCCGACGCCGACGCGATCCAGGTCCGGGACAACGACTGGGTTGAGTGCACCAACGTCAACGGCGTGCTGGTGGCCCGCGCGATCGTCAGCCACCGCATGCCGGCCGGCGTGGTCTACGTCCACCACGCCCAGGAACGCACCATCGACGTCCCGAAATCGGAGGCCACCGGGCGCCGCGGCGGAATCCACAATTCGGTGACCCGGCTGCTGGTGAAACCCTCGCACCTGGCAGGCGGCTACGCCCAGCTGGCCTACGCGTTCAACTATCTTGGCCCCACCGGAAACCAGCGCGACATGGTGGCCACAGTGCGCCGCCGCTCGCAGGAGGTGCAGTACTGATGCGTGTGATGGCCCAGATGGGCATGGTGATGAACCTGGACAAGTGCATCGGCTGCCACACCTGCTCCGTGACGTGCAAGCAGGCCTGGACCAACCGTGCCGGCATGGAGTACGTGTGGTTCAACAACGTGGAGACCCGGCCCGGTCAGGGCTACCCCCGCCGCTATGAGGACCAGGACCGCTGGTACGGCGGCTGGACCCTGAACCGGCGCGGCAGGCTGGTGCTGAAGGCCGGGGGCAGGGTGAAGAAGCTGTTCGGAATCTTCGCCAGCCCCGTGCAGCCCGAGCTCAAGGACTACTACGAGCCGTGGACCTACGACTACAAAACCCTGGTGGACGCTCCCCTGGGCGACGACTTCCCCGTGGCCCGGCCCAAGTCGCTGATCACCGGGGAAGACACCAAGATCACCTGGTCCGCCAACTGGGACGATGACCTGGGCGGTTCCACCGAGCACGGGCACCTGGATCCGGTCGTGGAGAAGATCCGGCGCGATTCCGAGGACAAGATCAAGTTCGCCTACGAGCAGACGTTCATGTTCTACCTGCCGCGGATTTGCGAGCACTGCCTGAACCCGTCGTGCATGGCGTCCTGCCCGTCCGGCGCGATCTACAAGCGGGTGGAGGACGGGATTGTGCTGGTGGACCAGGACCGGTGCCGCGGATGGCGCCAGTGCGTCACCGGCTGCCCGTACAAGAAGATCTACTTCAACCACAAGACCGGCAAGGCCGAGAAGTGCACGTTCTGCTACCCCCGCGTGGAGGTTGGCCTGCCCACCGTCTGCTCCGAGACGTGCGTGGGGCGGCTGCGCTACCTGGGGCTGTTTTTGTACGACGCCGATGCCGTCACCGCCGCAGCATCGGTCACCGATCCGCAGGACCTCTACGACGCCCAGATGGACGTGCTGCTGGACCCCCACGATCCCCGCGTCCAGGCGGAGGCGCGGGCGCAGGGCATCCCGGAGGACTGGCTGGACGCGGCCCGCCGGTCCCCCGTCTACGCGCTGGCCAAGGTGTACAAGGTGGCTTTGCCGCTGCACCCGGAGTACCGCACCATGCCCATGGTCTGGTACGTCCCGCCGCTCTCCCCAGTGGTGGACCTGCTGCGCGACCAGGGCCACGACGGCGAGGACACCGGCAACCTGTTCGGTGCCATCGACGCCCTGCGGATCCCCGTGGAGTACCTCGCCGAGCTCTTCACTGCCGGGGACACGGAACGGGTCACTGCCGTGCTGCGGAAGCTCGCGGCCATGCGGTCCTTCATGCGCGGCATCAGCATGGGCGGGGACCCGGACGAGGCCATCCCAGCGTCCGTGGGCATGGACGGGCAAAGCATGTACGACATGTACCGGCTGATGGCCATCGCCAAATACAGCGAGCGCTACGTCATTCCCACAGCGCACCTGGAGCAGGCACACGACCTTGAGGAGCTGGGCTGTTCGCTGGATTTCGACGGCGGACCGGGCATGCAGGATTCGGCGCCTTTCGGGGAGGCGAGCGGCAGGCCCGTCCCGGTGGCCGTGGACACGTTCAACGCCCTCCGGGACCGGCAGAGTTCGGACACCATCGCCGAGGGGACGAGCCTGCGCGGCAGGGTGAACCTGCTGAACTGGGATGGCCGCGGCGCGCCGCCCGGACTGTTCCCGGAGAGACCTTCCCTGGACAGGAGCCCGGCCCCGGATACGCTGGCCGCCGCCGAGGACGAGTCATGATGCGGCCAACCACGAACGCGCCGGCCGTCAGCCGCCGCAACCAGGTGGTCTACCTTGCCGCGGCCTGGTGCCTCTCCTATCCGGACGGGGAACTGGTGGAGCGGGTCCCCCTGGTCCGGGCGGCGCTGTCCGAATTCCCCGGGGCGCTGCCCGGGTTCGCGCCCGTACTGGACCTCCTGGAAGGCACCGCGCCGATGGACCTGCAGGCCCAGTACGTCCGCGAATTCGATCTCGGCAGGCGGCACGCCCTGCACCTGAGCTACTGGACGGACGGGGACACCCGCCGCCGCGGCGAAGTACTGGGCTACTTCAAGGAGGCCTACCGGCACAGCGGCGTCCTGGTGGACCTGGACGGGGAACTCCCCGACTACCTGCCCATGGTGCTCGAGTTCGCCGCCCGGGTGGATGGAGCCGCCGGCCGCGACCTGCTGCAGCGCTACCGGGCCAGCCTGGAAATGCTCCGGCTCGGGCTGCTGCGGGACAACCTGCCGCACGCCCGGATCCTGGCGGCCATCTGTGCCACGCTGCCGGGCAAGTCACCCCAGGACGAGCAGGAAGTGATGCGCATGGCCGGATATGGTCCACCCACCGAAAGCGTGGGGCTCGATCCCTATGACCCGCGGCTCCTGCCCGTCAGGAGGGGCTGACCATGCGGGCACCCGGGGCGGTGCTGGAGACGGGGCCGGGAGCCGCCGTCGTGGTTAACACCTGGGACACCGTCCTGTGGGGCGTGCTGCCGTACGTCATGGCGGTGGTGCTGGTGGGCGGGCTGGTGTGGCGCTACCGGTACGACCAGTTCGGCTGGACCACCAGGTCCTCCCAGCTGTACGAATCCAGGCTCCTGCGGATCGCTTCACCCCTGTTCCACTTCGGGCTGCTGGCCGTGATCGCCGGGCACTTCTTCGGGCTGGTCATTCCCATGGCCTGGACCGCGGCGGTGGGCATGAGCCAGGAGTTCTACCATTTCAATGCCCTCCTGGTAGGCGGGATTGCCGGGGTGGGAACCTTGGGCGGGATCGCGCTGCTGATCTACCGGCGGCGCACCACGGGGCCGGTGTTCATGGCCACCACCAAGAATGACAAGACCATGTACGTGGTGCTGACCGCCGCCATCGTGTTCGGCCTGTGGACTACGCTGGCCAGCGTTTTCGAGGGCGAACACGGGCACAACTACCGGGAAACCGTAGCGCCCTGGTTCCGGTCGCTGTTTATCTTCCAGCCGGACATCGCAGCGATGGCGGCCGCCCCGTTCTCGTTCCACCTGCACACGCTGGTGGGGATGGCGCTGTTCGTCATCTGGCCGTTCACGCGGCTGGTGCACGCCTTTACCGCGCCCCTGCACTACCTGTTCCGCCCGTACATCGTCTACCGGTCCCGGGACAGGGAGAGCAAGGGCCGTGGCTGGTCCGCCGTGGGCACGCCGGACAGGGACACCCGCAACCGCTGACCGGCGGTGCGTTTTCGATGATGTGGTGAGGAGCAAGCAGTGGCCGGAACAACCTCTACGCCAGCCACCGGCAGGGCGCTGAACCTGACGCTGGCGACCGTAGCCTCCGTGGCGGGCTTCTGGGCGTGGAACTCGGTGGCCACCCTCGGCGCCTTTTATACCCAGAACCTGTCCCTGACGCCCGCGACCACCGGGATCCTGGTGGCCATGCCGGTGTTCGTCGGATCGCTGGGCCGGATCGTGGTGGGCACGCTGACTGACAAGTACGGCGGCCGGGCCATGTTCACGTTTGTCCTGCTGGCGGCCATCCCTCCCCTCCTCCTGGTGTCCGTGGGCGGCCTGCTCAGTTCCTTCTCCCTGGTGCTGGGCGCCGGGCTGCTGCTCGGCGTGGCCGGGACCGTGTTCGCCGTCGGGATCCCGTTCGTCAGCGCCTGGTACGAGCCGGCCCGCAGGGGCTTCGCCACCGGTGTCTTCGGCGCGGGCATGGGCGGGACGGCGCTGGCCGCCTTCCTGAATCCCCGGCTGGTTGCCGGGATCGGATACTTCCCCACGCACCTGCTGATCGCCGTTGTCCTGGTGGTGATGGCCGGGTTGGTCTGGTTCCTCATGAAGGAAGCACCGGGCTGGGCCCCCAACCATGTGCCGGTGCTGCCCAAGCTCATGGACGCGGCCAGGACGGCGGTCACGTGGAAGATGTGCTTCCTTTACGCGGTGGTCTTCGGCGGCTTCGTTTCGTTCGCCACCTACCTGCCCACCTACCTCCGGGACGTGTACAGCTTTGATCCCGCCGGCGCCGGAGCACGGACGGCAGGCTTTGCCCTGGCCGCCGTGCTGGCCCGGCCCGTCGGCGGGGTGCTGGCGGACAGGCTCGGCCCCAAGCCCGTGGTGCTCATGGCGCTGGCCGCCGTCGCCGTCCTGGGCTGGGTGGTCAACCTCAGGCCCGACGGCGAGGTGCCCGCGGGTGCCACCTTCGTTGCCATGGCTGCGGCGCTGGGGCTGGGGACGGGCGGGGTGTTCGCCTGGGTTGGTGTCCTGTCCCCGGCCGGAAAGGTGGGAAGCATCAGCGGCATCGTCAGCGCCGCGGGTGGCCTGGGCGGGTACTTTCCGCCGCTGGTGATGGGCGCAACCTACGATGCCGCCACGCGCAGCTATTCGATCGGGCTGCTCCTGCTGGTTGGCACGGCCCTGGTGGCGCTGGTGTTCACCCTGTTCGCGGTCCAGCGAAGGGCCGGGACGGCAGCGGTTCAGCGGGCGCGGTAGCGCAGGTAGGCCACCCCGTTGCCGAACCGCCGCTGGTCCACCAACTCCAGCTGTGCCTTCAGCCCGTCAGGCAGGAAGCGCAGGCCGCCGCCGACGGCCACCGGGTTGATGAACAGCTGGCATTCGTCCACCAGCCCGGCTTTGAGGGCGTGTGCTGCGAGGGTGGGGCCGCCGATGCTGATGTCCCGGTCGCTGTCCTCTTTGAGGTCCCGCACGGCTTCCGGGAGGAACTGCCGCTCCAGGCGGGTTTTCGGGGTGCTGGGGGTGTCCAGCGTGGTTGAGTAGACCACCTTGTCAGCACCCTGCCAGATTCGGGCATAGTCCTGGATGACCGGCGGCTCATCCCGCGTGTCCATGGTTTCCCAGACGGACATCACCTCATACATCCGGCGGCCCAGGAGGTAGGTGCCCACATCCCGCTCCAGGTCGTTGACGAAAGCGTGGATTTCCTCGTCCGGCGCGGACCAGTTGAAGTTGCCGTCCGTGTCTGCGGTGTAACCGTCGAGGGACATGATTGCGGAGTAGATCAGCTTCGCCATGGGCCCATTCTGCCGGGTGAATCCCGCGGGGAACAGGGGCGCGCGCCAGGGTTTGGCGGCCGGCGCGGGTCACAGCAGGTTGGCCGCCAGGGTCCGGGCGATGAAGGTGCCATAGCGTTCGGGTGACCACTCCCGCTTGATCACCAGGGTTTCGTAGAGTTCGGCGGCGGTGGAGGTGAACATCACGTCGGCAGCCTCGGCCGTGGTGAGGCCGGGCCTGAGGAGCCCCCTGCCCACCAGCTGCCGCGCGTTGTGCAGCATCCGGCGGTAACGGGCCTCGTCCACATCCCGCAGCAGTGCGGCCATGGAGGCGTCCCCGGTGGCCGCTGCGTCCCTGATGAGAAGGTAGACCGGGGCGCCGATGGGACTGATCTCCGTGGTGAACCGGCCGAACCGCTCCATCAGGCGTACGGGATCCGTCTCCGTCACCTGGGCGAGATCGGACCTCTGCTCGGCCGGCGGACCGCCGGCACCAAGGAGGCTCTCCTCGTAGATGGCTCGGACCAGCCCCGCCTTGCTGCCAAAGTTCTTGTACACCGACTCGGCGGATACGTCCGCAGCGCGGGCAATCTGCGCAATCGTCGTCGCCCCGAATCCCTGGCTGAGGAACAGCTCCCTGGCGTGTGTCCGGACGCTGTGCAGGGATTCCGCGGCCAGCTGACGGCGCCGCCGTCCGTCATAACTCCGCTTGGCGGGGCGTTTCCCGGAGGCATTGACGGGGCTCTTCATGCGGTCTTAAACTCCAATCAATACAGCTAACTGTATTGAAATCAATCTAACAGGTCACAGCCTCGCCCCGCGAGGCACCAAGGAGCATTTCCATGGACACGCCAAACGGCGTGGACCGCCTCCCCGACGGCCCTGTGCGCCGAATGTTTTCCGCAACACAGCGGCGCGACCTCGATGCCATGCTGGCCGAGTTCGCAGACGACTACGTCAACATCACCCCCAACCACCCGGCCCGCAGCTTCACCGGCAGCGCCCAGGTGCGGAAGAACTGGTCCGCACTCTTCGCAGGGATCCCCGACATGACCGTGACGGTGCTGGACTCGACAACCGGCCCCGGCGGCAACGTGTGGGTCGAATGGGGATCGGGCGGCACCCGCCTGGACGGCACCGCCGTCGAGCAGGCCGGCGTGGCCATCTTCAGCATCCGCGGCGACCGGATTGCCGCGGTCAGGTTCTACCTGGAGCCTGTCGAAAGGGACACCGCGGATGTGAATGCCGCGGTCCAGGCCGTCGCCGGAGCCGGAACGGAAGGAGCACGGCCATGATCCTCCTGGTCGGGGCAACGGGTGACCTGGGCGGCCGGGTGGCCCGGCTGCTACGTGAATCCGGGCAGGGCGTCCGCTGCCTGGTCCGGGCCGCCACTGACGATTCACCGCTCCGGGCGATCGGAGCCGGGATTGTCCGCGGCGATCTCACCGAACCTGCCACGCTTCCGCCTGCGTGCCAGGGCGTCGAAACCGTGATTGCAACGGCAACAGCGATAGGCCGCCGGTTCGCGGGGACCAGTCAGGCCACCATCCGGGACGTTGACGAAGTGGGCATGGGCCATCTTGTCGATGCCGCCGAAGCCGCCGGCGTGCGGCGCTTTGTCTATCTCTCCTTCCCGATCGGCAGCGCCAGCCTCCGGACCCCGCTGGAACAGGCCAAGCTCACCATTGAGCGGCGCCTGGGGACCTCCCCCATGCGGACCGTGGTGGTCCGCTCCGACGGCCTGCAGGAAGTCCAGCTCAGCCCCGCCGCACGGTTCGACCTCGCCGCAGGAAAGGCCGCCGTCATTGGCAGGGGCGACAACCGGCGCCGGCTGGTCTCCACCGGGGACATTGCCGCCCTCCTCGCCACCGTGGCACTGGAGCCCGATCCGCCCGCGCACATCGACGTGGGCGGACCCGAGCCACTGACCAAGAAGGAGATCATCGGGCTGGCAGGGGAATTGGTGCACCATCCCCTGAAGGTGCAGCACATGCCGCGCCCCGTGGCGCGGCTGCTCACGCTCATGTTGAAACGCAGAAACGACGCCATGGCTTCCGCGCTGGGCGTCGGGTTGTCTTCGGATATCGAGGAGGCCACCTGGGATGACAAGCCCCTCCGCCAGCGCGGGATCAACCCGAAGTCGGTCAGCGAGTTCCTGGCGGAGCAGTCGCAGGCGTTGGCTGGCCACTGACCACCCCTATGGCCTGCGCGACACCAGCACCTGCTGGGCCAGCGTCCAGAGATTGGAGACCGTCCAGTAGACCAGGACGCCGATGGGGAAGAAGATCCCGCCCACACCGAAAACGAACGGGAGCACGTACAGGAGAATCCGCTGCTGGCGCATCAACGGACTATCCGCGTCCTGCCCCGCCAGGTTTCGTGACGCCACGAGTTTCTGGGTGAGGAACTGGCAGGTAATCATCACCAGGATCATGGCGACGGCGAGGACGGCCACCGCGGTGGGGTCACCGCCTCCATGCAGGAAGGAAGCGGAGAGCGGCGCCCCAAAAATGCCGGCGGACGCGAACTGGACCACCTGCCCCTGGTCAAGGGCTCCGATGCCTTCGCCCCGCGGCGAGGCGCTGGAGAGTCCGGAAAGCACCTGGAAGAGCGCCAGGAAGAACGGCGCCTGGATCAGCAGGGGCAGGCAGGCGGAGAAGGGGTTGGTGCCGTGCTTCTTGTACAGGGCCATTTGCTCCTGCGCCATGGCCTGCCGCGACGCAGGGTCCGTCCTGCCCTTGAACCGCTCCTGGAGCTCCTGCAGTTCCGGCTGCAGCAGCCGCATCCGCCGCTGGGCCCTGACCTGCGCCAGGAACACGGGGATCAATGCCGCCCGGATCACCAGCACCAGCCCGATGATGGACAACGTCCAGGTCCAGCCGTCGCCCGGCGGCATCCCGGCCGTAGCCAGCCAGTCGTGGAACCCCGCCATAATGACAGAAACGAGCCACCGGAACGGCTCCATGACCGCCGCGAAAACGTCCACCGAATCCCCCATCCGCAGTTGCTGCCAAGCTACTGCGGATGCCCCCGCTTGTCACGGTCCAGAAAACCGGGGACGGCGGCCCCGGCTTGCTGAACTATAAGGTTCCGGTGTCCGCCAGCTACTTCTTCACCAGCGCGTTGCCATAGCCGGCATCGCATTTGCCGTCGTGGATGACTCCAGCGCCCGGCGCCACGGCATAGTCGCTGGCCGGATTGAAGACGGCGGTGTTGACGTCGGTTACCCGGCTGGCGCAGTCATCGGCGGCTCGGGCGCTGGAGCCCTGGCCACCGATCCACATGTCGATCCAGATGGTGGAGTTGGTTCCGTTCGCGTTGGCGCCCTGGTGGCACGGGCCGCCCTCGGGCTCATTGCCATCGCCGCAGGTGTCTTCCACGATGAAGTAGCGGCGGACGTCCGGGAGGTAGATGCGGGTGCCCGCCGGGAAGTCGAGGACGTCGTGCCCGGAGGCCAAGGAATGTCCCACAGCGATGGTGATGGGGTCCTCGAAGGTGCCGGTGTCTCCGGCAGACTTGTGCAGCACCGGGTGGCTGATGGTTGCCGACCCGGCAGGGGTGTTGTCGAACCAGGTGTACGCGGTCGTATATGTGGTGGTGACAGTGCGCTCGGCGGTCGGCTGTGCCACGGGTGCTGGGGCGGCGGCGTGCTGTGGCAGGGCCGGAGGGGCGGCGCCGGGCGCAGGAGCCGCGGCCTGGGCCTGGACTGGCGCACCGGCTGCGGCAGGAGCATCCACTTTGGCTTTGGCCGCATTTTCCGCGGCGGCTGCCTTTGCGGCTGCCCCAGCAGCAGCGGCGTCTTGGGCCTTCTTGGCGTCAGCGGCTTCCCGCTCGGCCTGGGCTGCCGCAGCCCTTTCGGCGGCCATCCGCTGGGAGGCGCCCACCTCATCGGATGACTTGGCGCCGGGGGTGCCGGCGCTGGCTTCGAGTCCAGCGGAGGCGGAGCCTGGAGACGCGGCGGATGGATTGGCAGTGCCGCTGGCGGCGCCACATGCCGTTGTTGCCAACAGCGCCGACAGCGTGAGGGCAGTGAGCAGACTGTTTCTGCGCATGGAAAAAAGCCTCTTCGTGGGAGTGCGGTGGACAGGGACATCGGAAGGCCCCCGCCGGAACAGGATCGCGGTCTGCGTGAATGCAAGGCCTAAAGGCCTGGGACTTAGCACACGCAGGAGCATTCGGCATGCTCCACCACGCGTGTGTGCCAACCAGCGACCTAAACGTTACCTTTTATGGAACCCGCCGTGCCAATCAATGGCGGAGTCGTCAGGAGTTGGATCAGGTGGCGGGCCTTTGGCACGGCTTGGGAAATGTTAAACAGAAAAGCCCCCTGGACCATTACGATCCAGGGGGCTTGGCCTGTAGCGGTGGGGAGGCTCGATCTCCCGACCTCACGATTATGAGTCGTGCGCTCTAACCAACTGAGCTACACCGCCACGAATGAGAAAAACCTGCGCCAAGCCGGTCAAAACCGCCTTGACGCAGGCCCTCATTCAGAGCCCCCCACCGGAATCGATCCGGTGACCTCGTTCTTACCAAGAACGCGCTCTACCACTGAGCTAGGGGGGCAACGAGTAAATACTCTACCGGAAGATTTCCGCACCAACAAATCGGCGTCCAGCCGCTCCTCGGCCTGGGGATTGCACCTGTCACCGGCACCACGCACCCCGCATTTTCCGCGGAATACCGGGGCTGGAGGGGCATGGACAGCGGAGCGGCCGACGCCGGGAAGCGCCTTTCAGAGGCACGTTGAGTACATTCCGCGGCGGGAATGTGTCCAGCCCCACATTCGGCTTTAGCTTAAACGCCGATGGGCCGGCTCGAAAGCCGGCCCATCGCCGTCGTCAATCCCTCAACGCGCGGAAGTGTTTACCACTTGCCCTTGCGGTTGAACTCGCGGTGGCCGCTGTCGCCGCCGCTGCGGGGCTTGCGGGAGCCGTCGCCGTGGCCGGCGAAGCGGGAATCACCGCGGTCGCTGAAGGACCGCTCTGAACGCTCGCTGTACGAACGGCCGCCGCGGTCAGCGGAGGTCCGCTCGCCGTCGTTTTTGCGGAATTCCTTCTTGAACCCACCGTTGCCCTTGAAGTTGCCACCGCGGTCACCGCCGCGGTTTCCCTGGTAGGCGCCGCGGTCGCCGGAGGGCTTGCGGCCGTTGTCCAGCTCGAGGTGGATCAGCTCGCCGCCAATCCGGGTGCGGGACAGGGCGCGCAGCTGGTCCTGGCTTAGGTCCGCGGGCAGTTCCACCAGGGAGTGGTCCGAACGGATGTCGATGCCGCCGATCTGTGCGGAGGAGATGCCGCCCTCGTTGGCGATGGCGCCCACGATCGAGCCCGGCATGACACGCTGGCGGCGTCCCACGGCAATCCGGTAGGTGGCGTTGCCTTCGGTCAGCGTCCGGGTCGGGCCACGGGAGCCGAAGCCGTCCTTGGACCGCTCACGCTTCTGGAACTCGGGAGCGGCAGGCAGTTCCTTCACCAGGAGCGGCTGGCCGCCCTGCGCCATGACAGCCAGGGCTGCGGCAATCTCGGCAGCGGGAACGTTGTGCTCTTCTTCGTAGGAAGCGATGAGGTCACGGAACGCGGCAACGTCCTCGGACGCAAGGGTCTCCGTGATGCGCTCGGCGAACTTGCCGAGGCGCAGTGTGTTGACGGTCTCGGCGGTGGGCAGGTGCATCTGCTCCACCGGCTGGCGCGTGGCCTTCTCGATGGAACGCAGCAGGTACTTCTCCCGCGGCGTCATGAAGAGGATGGCTTCACCGGAACGACCGGCACGGCCCGTACGGCCGATGCGGTGCACGTACGACTCCGTGTCGTGCGGGATGTCGTAGTTGATGACGTGACTGATGCGCTCCACGTCGAGCCCGCGGGCTGCGACGTCGGTGGCCACCAGGATGTCGATCCGGCCTTCCTTCAGGGCGTCGACGGTGCGCTCGCGCTGCTGCTGCGGGATGTCGCCGTTGATGGCGGCAGCCTGGAAACCGCGGGCGCGCAGCTTGTCAGCCAGGTCCTCGGTGGCCATCTTGGTGCGGACGAAGGCGATGACGCCGTCGAACTCTTCCACCTCGAGGATGCGGGTCATGGCGTCCAGCTTGTGCGGGCCCATGACCTGCAGGTAGCGCTGGCGGGTGTTGGCGCCGGTGGTGGTCTTGGACTTGACCTGCACCTCGGCCGGGTTGTTCAGGTACTGCTTGGACATGCGGCGGATCTGGCCGGGCATGGTGGCGGAGAACAACGCAACCTGGCGGCCCTCAGGGGTCTGCTGGAAGATCTGTTCCACGTCATCGGCGAAGCCCATGCGCAGCATCTCGTCAGCCTCGTCCAGCACCAGGTACTGGAGTTCGGACAGGTCCAGGGAACCCTTGGCGATGTGGTCGATCACGCGGCCGGGGGTACCCACGACCACCTGGGCGCCGCGGCGCAGGCCGGCGAGCTGGGGGCCGTAGGCGGAGCCGCCGTAGACGGGCAGGACGGTGAAGTCGTCGATGTGCTTGGCGTAGGAGGTGAAGGCCTCGGCAACCTGGAGGGCCAGCTCGCGGGTGGGGGCCAGGACCAGGGCCTGGGTCTTGCGGGAGGGGCCGTTGAGGTCGTGGAGTTCGGCCAGGCGGGACAGCGCCGGCACTGCGAATGCTGCAGTCTTGCCGGTACCGGTCTGCGCCAGGCCCACCACGTCGCGGCCTTCGAGCAGCAGCGGGATGGTGGCCGCCTGGATGGGGGACGGCTTTTCGTACCCGACATCCTGCAGGGCGGCCAGGACGCGGGCGTCGATGCCGAGGTCAACGAACTTGACGGTGTTTTCGTCATCATCCGCGGCCTTGGCAGCGGGAGCAACGTCGGCCGTTGCGGCAGCTTCGGTGGCAGTGGACTCGGCTGCGGGTGCAGCTGCCTCAGTGAATTCGACGGTAGCGGTTTCAGCGGTTGCCGCTGCGGTGGTTTCGTTCTGATTTTCGGGCATAGAGAGATATTCCTCATCCATAGGGGGCCAGGCGGCACTACCCGAGGTGAGCGGAGCCGCAGTACACGTGCCGATGATGCCGGGCAAACGTTGACCGGCCGGTCACAGAAGTCCGGCGCTTTCGCAATCCCGTGGCAGGACTTCGCGCTGCATCTCTTGGCTGCTATCCCAGCAGTCTGTACAGCGTTTTCTTTAGCCGGCTCTCCCTATGAAAATGCCCGCATCGCTTGCGCGGGCCCCAACACTTGCCAGTCCTGCCTCAAGAATTGGGCAGGAAAAAGGGATTTCCGGAGTGGGGGATGTTTCAAGTGTAGGGCACGGACGCCGCGGACCGGAAATTGAACGGCCGACGACGGCGGGTGAGCTTGCGCACACAGCCCGCCGCATGGCCGTGGGACCGCGCGGTGCTACCGTCCCAGCCGCCGCAGCAGTACCTCAAACTTGGTGTGGTACTCGTCCTGGAGCCGGATCTCGCCGTCGGTCTCCGCTCCGCGAAGAGCCGCAATGAGGTCCGCGTCCGGCTCACTGAACCACCTGCCAATGGTCACGCCATGGCGCGGGACGAACGTGCGCTCGATGGTGTCGCCGGCCTGGATGCTGCCGGTGCGGAGGACGCGCAGGTAGGTCCCCACCCGTCCTTCGTCGGTGAAGCGCTTCACCCACTGTGGTTCCTTCATGCGCCGCTGGAACGTGGCGCAGGGCGTGCGCGGGGAGGTGACTTCCAGTTCGACGCCGGAGCCCACCATCCAGCGCTCTCCGATGACCGCGTGGGTGGCCTCGATGCCGGACACCCGCAAATTCTCGCCGAAGAAGCCTGGGGGTACCTCCCGCCCCAGGGCCTCGGCCCAGTAGTCGGCGTCGGCCTGGGAATAGGCGTAGACGGCCTGGTCCTCCCCGCCGTGGTGGGCCCTGTTGGCCTGGATATCCCCGCGCAGGCCCAGCGTGTGCACCTTGACCGGACCATTCGCCGGGCGCTTGTCGATGGCCGTGACGCCCACGCTGCCCGCATCCCCCAGGAGTTGGTGGACGCGGCAGACGGCAAGGACAGAACCTGATTCCATGGCATCAGTCTAGGGTTTTCCTGCACCCGGGCCCCCGCGCCCGCAATGGGCAGGCCTCCCCCACGATCGCAGGTAATTCTGCTCTCAGGCGGTTCCTTCAGGGACTACGCTGATTCGAGACTTGCATTTGGGGGTGCGGTGCTGCGCCCAAATCGCGCGACCAATTGAGGGGGACGCCGTGGACTCGAACCAGAAAGACCCAAAAGAGGAACCGGAGAACGGGCCGGCGGACAACGGCAGCAGTGGCACCGGCGGCAGCGCCAAGCCACCACCTTGGCAGGTGCCCAGGCCGGACCTGCGTCCCGAGCTCCTCAACGAACCCGTCACCCCGGTGGATCCGTTTGCGCGCGAGCGGGAGAAGCAGCTCAACCAAGCGGCAGCCCGCAAGAAGCGCTCCCAGCGGCGCACTGTGGTGGTGGGCCTGGGCGTGACCGCGTTGCTGGCCGGCACCATCACGGCGGTGGTTGCCAGCAACGAGGACGACCCCGATTACGCCCAGGTCTGCTTCAACGAAGAAACCGGCGAGCGCGTGGCGGACAACAGCTGTGAGAGTTCCGCGGGCCGCAGCGGCGGCCTCTACGCCTGGTACTTCTACTCCCGCGGGGCCAGCGTTCCGGCCGTCGGGCAAAACAGGTCCACCGCCCCCGGCTACTCGAGCACCATTCCCAGCGGCGCCAAGGCGTCCACGGGCTACAGCAGCAAGGGCGGCACGGTGAGCCGCGGCGGGTTCGGTTCAAGCGCAAAGAGCGGCTCAAGCGGCGGCGGAAAGGTCTCGGGAGGCTGACGTGAAGAGACTGGCAAGCGAGCCCCGGCAGGGCTGGAAGCAGAAGATCGAAGAGCAGGGCCTGGTCTTTTCCACCACCACCATGGATGACGGGCGCCGGATCGAATACTGGAACGAGTCGGCCTACTACGAGTTCACCATGGATGAGGTGGAAACCCTGGAACTCGCCGCCGAGGACATGCACCGGATGTGCCTGGAGGCGGCCAAATTCCTTGCCACTGGGGCCATGGGCAGCATCGGCATCGGTCCGCAGGCCCTGGAACTGGCAGCTGAATCCCTGCAGGCCGGCGACGTGGACGTGTACGGCCGGTTCGACTTCATCTACGACGGCCGGGGCGGCCCCGCCAAGATGCTCGAATACAACGCGGACACGCCCACGGGGCTGATCGAAGCCGCCGTGGCCCAATGGTTTTGGCTGCAGGATGTCCACCCGGGAAAGGATCAGTGGAACGGTATCCACGAGGCCCTGATCCGGCAGTGGAAGAAATTCCAGTACCGCACCGGGATGAGCACCCTGCACGTGGCCCATTCCGAGGTGGAGGAGTCCGGGGAGGACTGGATGACCGCCGCCTACATGCGCGACGTCGCCAGCCAGGCCGGCTGGACCACCATCGGCATCAATATGTCCGATATCGGGTGGGATCCCAACCTGAACCGGTTCGTGGACCTGGACAACTTCATGATCAGCACCATCTTCAAGCTCTACCCCTGGGAGCTGATGATGAAGGAGGAGTTCGGTCCCCGCCTGCTGGAGCGCGCCCACAACCCGCGGTGGGTGGAACCGGCCTGGAAGATGCTGCTCTCCAACAAGGCCCTGCTCGCGGCCTTGTGGCACCTCTACCCCGGCCACCCCAACCTGCTGCCGGCCTACCTCACGGACCCGGGGCCGCTGAAGGAGTGGGTGGCCAAGCCCCTGCATGGCCGCGAAGGCGATAACATCCGTATCCACGCCGGGGGCCTGACGCTGGAGCAGCCCGGCGGGTACGGCCGGGAGGGCTGGTGCTACCAGCAGTACCACCCGCTCCCGGACTTCGACGGCAACCGTCCGGTCCTGGGCCTGTGGGTGGTGGACGGCGAATCCGTGGGCTGCGGCATCCGGGAATCGGACGGCCCGGTCACGGACTATTTCTGCCGCTTCGTCCCCAACACCATTGACGCGCCGGCTCCGCTTTCCGCGGTGGCCGGCTCCACCAAGGCAGGTATTACCTTATGAGCACGGACATGACGACGGCGGGAGGCCACGGCGGCGGGAGCGGCACCCCGGTCCCGGCCAAGGGGCTGCGGGCCGGGATCCTGGACCTGGGCGATTCGGTGATGCTCGGGCTGGCCTCCACCGCCCCGGTGTACTCACTGGCCGCCACCCTGGGCCTCATTGTTGCCGTCAACGGCAACTACACGCCCCTGATCCTCCTGCTCGGCTTCGTTCCGGTCCTGTTCATTGCCTACGCCTTCAGGGAGCTCAACAGTGCCATCCCTGACTGCGGCACCACGTTCACCTGGTCCCGGCAGGCCTTCGGCCCCTGGGCGGGCTGGCTGGGCGGCTGGGGCGTGGCACTGGCCGGGATCGTGGTCCTGGCCAACCTGGCGCAGGTGGCGGGGCAGTACCTGTGGCTGCTGGTGAGTGACGGATCCCTCGCACAGAACAAGCTGCTGGTCACCGGGACCGGCCTGCTGTTCATCGTATTGATGACCCTGGTGAACTACCGCGGGATCCGGCTGGGCGAGCACGTCCAGCGTGTCCTGACCTACATCCAGTACATCGCGCTGGGCATCTTTGCCTTGGCCATCGTCGTGCGGATCGTGGGCGGGGCGCCCGAGGGACAGGCCTTCGACTTCGAATGGTTCAATCCGGTGGGCGCCTTCGCCGATCCCGGCGCGGTGATGCACGGGGCCCTCCTGGCCCTGTTCATTTACTGGGGCTGGGACACCTGCCTGGCCGTCAACGAAGAGACCGAGGACCCGTCCACGACTCCCGGCCGGGGCGCCGTGATCTCAGCTTTCGTGCTGGTGGCCATCTATGTTTCGGTGGCGCTGCTGGTGATGATGTACGCCACGGTGGGCTCCGAGGGCATCGGCCTGGGCAACGACGCCAACAAGGACGACGTGTTCCTGGCCATGAAGGACGTGGTGCTCGGGCCCTGGGGCTGGCTGATCGTCGTCGCCGTGCTGGCTTCGGTGCTGTCCTCCACGCAGACCACCATCCTGCCCACCGCCCGCGGCACCCTGTCCATGGGCGTCCACGGTGCGCTGCCGGCCAAATTCGCAGAGGTGCACCCGCGCAACCAGACCCCCGGGTTCTCCACCCAGGTGATGGGCGGTGCGGCCGCAGCCTATTACGTGGCCATGAGCTTCCTCAGCGAGAACCTCCTGGCCGACTCCATCAGCGCCATCAGCCTGTTCATCGCGTTCTACTACGCCCTCACCGGCTTCGCCTGCTTCTGGTACTTCCGCGGAACGCTCCGGGGCTCGGCCCGCAACCTTTGGTTCCGCGGCATCCTTCCCCTGGCGGGCGCACTGCTGCTGACGGCCGCGTTCTTCATCTCGGCAGTCCAGATGTGGGACCCGGCCTACGGCGACACCCAGATCTTCGGCGTCGGCGGCGCCTTCGTCAGCGGCGTGGTGCTGCTGGCCCTCGGCGCCGTCCTGGCCGCCGCCTGCCGGTTCCTGCCCGCCACCCGCGCCTACTTTGAGGTGAAGCCATGACCGCCGCGCCATCAGACATCCTGGACCTCGATTCCCTGCTGTCAGCGGAGGAACTGGAGCTCCGGCAAAAGGTCCGCGACTTCACCCGGCAACGCATCAAGCCGGACATCGCCCGCTGGTATGAGGACGCCGTTTTTCCCCTGGAGCTGGCGACGGAACTGGGCGAGCTCGGCGTCCTGGGCATGCACCTGGAGGGCTATGGCTGCCCGGGCCGGTCCGCCGTCGAATACGGCCTCGCGGCCATGGAACTGGAGGCCGGCGATTCCGGCATCCGTACCTTCGTGTCCGTACAGGGTTCGCTGGCCATGACCGCCATCCACGCCTGGGGGTCGGAGGAGCAGAAGCAGGAGTGGCTGCCCCGGATGGCCGCGGGCGAGGTCATCGGCTGCTTCGCGCTGACCGAGCCAACTGCTGGCTCGGACCCTGCTTCCATGGCCACCTACGCCACAAAGGATGGCACCGGGGATGATGCCGGCTGGGTGCTCAACGGCACCAAGCGCTGGATCGGGCTGGCCACCGTGGCCGGCGTCATGGTGGTGTGGGCCATAACGGACGACGGCGTGCACGGCTTCCTGGTGCCGGCCGGAACCCCGGGCGTCACAGCCACGCCCATTAAGCAGAAACTGTCCATGCGCGCCTCCATCCAGTGCGACGTGGTGTTCGACGACGTCCGGCTGGGTCCGGAGGCCCTGCTGCCGGGTGCACGGGGGCTGCGCGGCCCGTTCACCTGCCTGAACGAGGCCCGGTATGGGATCGCCTGGGGTGCCATGGGCGCCGCCCGGGATTCCTACGAGGCAGCACTGGACTACTCGCTGGAGCGGTTGCAGTTCGGCAGGCCCCTGGCGGGCTACCAGCTCACGCAGCAGAAACTGGTGGACATGCTGCTCGAGATCCAGAAGGGCACACTGCTGGCCCTGCACCTGGGCCGGCTCAAGGACGCGGGGACCATCCGGCCCGAACAGATCTCGCTGGGAAAGCTCAACAACGTCCGCGAGGCCATCAGGATCGCCCGTGAAGCACGGACCATTTTGGGCGGCAACGGCATTACCACGGACTACTCGCCGCTGCGGCACGCCGCGAACCTGGAATCGGTCCGGACCTATGAGGGTACCGACGAGGTGCACACCCTGGTCCTGGGCCGGCACATCACGGGGCTCGGCGCCTTCCACTGACCTCGTGGTGGCGGGGCGGAAGGGGCTACGCGGAGAAGCCGCCGTCCGCTTTGATCAGCTGCCCGGACACCCACCGTCCGGCCGGTGAGAGCAGGAAGGCCACGGTTCCGGCAACGTCCGCAGGTGTGCCAAGGCGGCCGCCCGGCTGCTGCGCCGTGAGCTCGCCGCGGATCTCCGGGGTCATCCAGCCGGTATCCACGGGCCCCGGGTTGAGGACGTTCGCGGAAATCCCCTGCGGGCCCAACTCCCGGGCAGCGGCGATCACAATCCGGTCCAGTGCCCCCTTCGAGGCGCCGTAGGGAAGGTTGAACGCTGTGTGGTCACTGGTCAGCGCGACGATCGCGCCGCCGTCGTCCGTTGCCTGCCGCGCGAAAGCGGCAATCAGCTGCCAGCTGGCGCGGGTGTTCACGGCAAA
The DNA here is from genome assembly GCF_056396685.1 of Pseudarthrobacter sp. 05T312. Classification (NCBI taxonomy): domain Bacteria; kingdom Bacillati; phylum Actinomycetota; class Actinomycetes; order Micrococcales; family Micrococcaceae; genus Pseudarthrobacter; species Pseudarthrobacter sp. 05T312. The sequence goes on along the minus strand of NZ_JBFTLY010000001.1, from coordinate 306,158 downwards.
GTGCCGGTCGAAGGATTCCACCGTGGTGTCCAGCACGCCTGAGTCAACGGATTCCGCGTGGCTGAGCACCAGGCCCTGCAAAGGACCTGCCAGCTGGGCGGCCTCGGCCATGAGCCGGTCCGGGACCCCGGGATCCTGGAGGTCGGCGGACAGGACGTGGACCTTGGCGCCAATCGCCTCCAGCTCCGCGGTCAGGCGGACCACGTCTTCGGGTTCGCTCCCCCACGGCATGCGGGCGTCGTAGTCGGCCCAGTAGGACAGGACCAGGTCCCAGCCGTCAGCCGCGAGCTGGCGGGAAATACCGGCACCGATGCCGGCCAGCCGGCCCACCCCGGTGACCAGGGCAACGGGACGGGCAGGGACGGGTGCAAGGGGCTCCATCCGACCAGCCTAGCCGCGCCAGGTGTCAGGCCGCCGCGGGCTCAGCTTCCCGCGGACTGTTGTGCCGGCGGATGGTGGCGCTGATGACGGCGGCGATGGTGCACATGGCGGCGGCGCCAAACCAGGCGTAGGTGTAATGCCCGGTGGAATCACGGAGCGCCCCGGCGGCGATGGCGGCCGCGGCCGCCCCGAGTTGGTGGGCTGCAAAGACCCACCCGAAGACTACGCTGCCGTCCGCTCCAAACGTTTCACGGCAGATGGCCGCCGTGGGCGGGACGGTGGCCACCCAGTCCAGGCCGTAGATCACCACGAACACGATCATGCTGGGCTGGACCTCGGCATTCAGCAGCAGCGGAAGCACCAGCAGGCCAATGCCGCGGAACTGGTAGTAGACGGCCAGCAGGACGCGGGGGTTGAAGCGGTCCGTCAGCCAGCCTGAGGCGATGGTGCCGATGATGTCGAAGATCCCGACGACGGCCAGCAGGCCCGCGGCGGTGGTCTCAGGCATACCGTGGTCGTGCGCGGAGGGGATGAAGTGGGTGCCGATCAGGCCGTTGGTGGTGGCGCCGCAGATGGCGAAACCTGCCGCGAGGGCCCAGAAGGTCCTGACCTTGCTGGCGCGCCGCAGCACCTGGAGGGCGCGGACGGCGGCGTTGGTGCGGGGTCCGCTGTCCTGGACCGGTGCGGCCTCCTGAGCTTCGACGTCCACCGGCCCGGCACCATACGGCAGCACCCCGACGTCGGCCGGCGAGTTCTTGAGGAACTTCAGCACCAGCGGGACCACGGCCAGGGCGCCTGCGGCGATCAGCAGCGAGGCCTGCCGCCAGCCGGGGTCCTGGGCAAGCATGGCGATGAAGGGGAGGAAGACCAGCTGTCCGGCGGCGCTGCCGGCGGTGAGGATGCCAATCACCAGTCCGCGGCTTTTGGTGAACCAGGTATTGGCGATGGTGGCGGCGAAGACCAGGGCCATGGAGCCGGTTCCGAGACCGATCAGCAGGCCCCAGGTCAGCAGGATCTGCCAGGACTGGTTCACCAGGACGGTCAGGGCGCTGCCCATGCCGATCAGGACCAGGGCGGTTGCCGTCACGGCCCGGATGCCGAAGCGTTCCATCAGGGCTGCGGCGAACGGGGCGGTCAGGCCGAAGAGCACCAGGTTGATGCTGACCGCAGATGACAGGACCGTGGTGGACCAGCCAAACTCCTGCTGGAGCGGGACCATGAGCACGCCGGGGGCAGCCCGGAAACCTGCCGCGCCCACCAGCGCCAGGAAGGCGACGGCAGCGACGATCCAGGCGGGATGCAGGCGGCGGAGCGGTCCGCGCCGGGTGTGGAACGTTGCCGTGTCCGCGGCTTTCCCGGGCAGGGCGCTCACGCGGCCGTTCCGTTCCCTGCGGCGGTGGACAGCCGGATGGGCTGTTCGGACCGGGAGCGGCTGTGCCAGCTGGTGTTCGCCGCGGTAAGCCGTTCCCCGCATTCGGTGCAGGTATCGGCCGAACTGGTGGCTTTGCCGCAGCCTGAATGGATGACATACAGGTGCGCCTGGTCGGACGGTGCGGGCAGGTGCTTTTCCGCCCAGAGAGTGACCGCATTCAGGACCGGGAGGGCGTCTTCACCTTTGGGGGTGAGGACGTACTCCTGGCGGGTGCGGCCGCCGTCGTCGTACGCCGTCTTTTCCAGCAGTCCGGACTCCACCAAGCCTGCCAAGCGTTTGGTGAGGACGGAGTCCGCCACTTCCAGCCGGCTCTTCATGGCGTCGAAGCGCCCGTTGCCGAAGAAGACCTCGCGCAGGACCAGGATGGACCAGGGGTCACCCAGGATGTCCAGGCCGCGGGCCATGCTGCAGTTGCGTTGGGACCAGTCGGAGCGAAGGGGCATACCGGAAACGCTAGTTGACTTTCTTCAAGAAAGCCATAGGTCTGTGTATCGTTACGGGATATTCGAGAAGGCCTGGTCCAGGTCCGCGATCAGGTCTTCCTTGTCCTCGATGCCGCAGGAAAGGCGCAGCAGGTTCACGGGGACGGCCAGTTCCGTGCCCTTGACCGAGGCGTGGGTCATCTCGGACGGGTAGTTCATCAGTGACTCGATGCCGCCGAGGGACTCCGCCAGGGTGAACACGGAGGTGGACTCGGCCACCTTGCGGGCAGCGGCTTCACCGCCTTTGAACTGGACGGAGACCATGCCGCCGAACTTGCGCATCTGCTTTTTGGCGAGCTCGTGGCCCGGGTGGTCCGGCAGGCCCGGGTACAGGACGGCCTCAACCTCGGGGCGCTCCAGCAGCCACTCGGCCACGGCCTGGCCGTTTTCGCTGTGCCGGTCCATCCGGACGCCCAGGGTCTTCAGGCCGCGGGTGGTCAGGAAGGCATCCATGGGTCCGGACACGGCTCCGACAGCGAACTGCACGAAACCGATCTTCTCCGCCAGTTCCGCGTCCTTGACCACGACGGCGCCGCCCACCACGTCGGAGTGGCCGCCGATGTACTTGGTGGTGGAGTGGACCACTACGTCGGCACCCAGGGCGAGCGGGTTCTGGAGGTAGGGGGACGCGAAGGTGTTGTCGACCACCAAGAGGGCCCCGGCGTCGTGCGCAATGTCGGCGAGCGCCACGATGTCGGTGATCTTCATCAGCGGGTTGGACGGCGTTTCCACCCAGACGAACCGGGTCTTGTGCGCAGCCACCGCATGGCGGACCCGGTCCAGGTTGGCCATGTCCACGGGGGTGTTGCCGATCCCCCAGTCCCCCAGCACCCGGCTGATCAGCCGGTAGGTGCCGCCGTAGGCATCGTTGCCCAGGACGATGTGGTCGCCGGGGCGGGTGAGCGCGCGGATAAGGGCGTCCTCCGCGGCGAGCCCGGAGCTGAAGCTGTAGGCATGGGTGCCCAGTTCCAGCGCCGCCAGCTGTTCCTGGAGCGCGTCCCGGGTGGGGTTGCCGCCGCGGCCGTACTCGTAGCCGCTGCGCAGGCCGCCGATGCCGTCCTGGGCGTAGGTGGAGCTGAAGTGCAGCGGCGGGACCACGGCGCCGGTGCGCGGTTCGAAGGCCTGGCCGGCGTGGACGGCGCGGGTGTTGAAACCTTGGTTTCCAGAGACAGTCATGATGCTCCTTCCAAAGGGTGGGTGGGCTTGTCGAAACCGGGGTTTCGGCAAGCCCAACCACCGGATATTAGTTGCTGAGGTAGGCCAGCAGGTCGTGCCGGGTGAGGATGCCCACGGGCGCGCCCACGAACGTGACCATCAGGGTGTCCGCGTCGGAGAGCAGTTCCCTGGCCGCGGAGATGGTTTCCAGTGAGCCGATCACGGGAAGCTTGGGCCCCATGTGTTCGGAGATCTTGTCCGTCAGCTTGGCTTCGCCGCGGAACAGTTTGGCGGTCAGGGTGCGCTCGTCCACGGCGCCCAGGACCTCGCCCATGACCACTGGTGGTTCCTGTGAGAGGACCGGGATGTGGCTGACGCCGAACTCGTTCATGATGTTGATGACGTCGCGCACCGACTCGTTGGGGTGGATGTGCACCAGGTCCGGCAGCTCGCCGTTCTTGGATTTGATGACTTCCCCCACGGAGGTTTCCTCGCCGCCGGAGAGGAACCCATAGGAGCGCATCCACTGGTCGTTGAAGATTTTGGCCAGGTAGCCGCGGCCGGAGTCGGGCAGGATGACCACGACGACGGCGCTTTCCGGCAGGTCCTTGGCCGCCTGCAGTGCGGCTACTACGGCCATGCCGGAGGAACCGCCCACCAGCAGGCCCTCCTCCCGCGCCAGGCGCCGGGTCATGGCAAAGGAGTCTGCATCGGAGACGGCGATGACGTCGTCCGGAATGGTCTTGTCGTAGTTCGCCGGCCACATGTCCTCCCCGACGCCCTCCACGAAGTACGGGCGCCCGGTGCCGCCTGAGTAGACCGAGCCTTCCGGGTCCGCGCCGATGATCCGGACCACCCCGCCGTCGGACTCCGGCCTGTCAGCCGAAACCTCCTTGAGGTAGCGGCCGGTGCCGGTGATGGTGCCGCCGGTGCCGGCGCCGATGACGCAGTGGGTGACCTTGCCGTCGGTGTCGCGCCAGATCTCCGGGCCGGTGGTCTTGTAGTGGCTGCCGGGCGCGGCAGGGTTGGAGAACTGGTCCGGCTTGAAGGCACCCGGGGTCTCGCGGGTGATCCGGTCCGAGACGCCGTAGTAGCTTTGCGGGCTGTCCGGCGGAACGGAGGTGGGCGTGACCACCACTTCGGCGCCATAGGCCTGCAGCACGGCACGCTTGTCCTCGCCCACCTTGTCCGGGACCACGAAGACGCACTTGTAGCCCTTTTGCTGCGCCACGAGCGCCAGGCCAACCCCGGTGTTGCCTGACGTGGGCTCCACGATGGTGCCGCCGGGCTTCAGCTTGCCCTCGCGTTCGGCGTCCTCGATCATCTGCGCCGCGATGCGGTCCTTGATGGACCCTCCGGGGTTCAGGTACTCCAGTTTGACCAGGACGGTGGCCTTGATGCCTTCGGTCACGTGGTTGAGTTTGATGAGCGGGGTATTGCCGATGAGGTCCAGGATGGACTGGGCGTACTTCATAGGTACAAAGCTACCGCTTCCTGCACGCCGATCCCTGCCTCGGATGGGAGGATAGCCCGGTGAAGCAGTTCGCATGGCTGAAAGCCGTCCGCAGCTACCTGCTGCCCGGCGCAACCCTGGCCGCCGGCCTGGCCACCCTGGCATTTGGCGTACTCCCCCTGCCCGCGTTCGGGGACCTGGCCACCCGGACCATTCCCATCCTGGCCTTCGTGCTGGCCATGTCCCTGGTCACCGAACTGGTGGACGAGGCAGGGCTGTTCCGGGTGGTGACCGACCGCCTGGCCGCACTGGGCCGGGGCCGGGTCTTCCTGCTGTGGCTCCTGGTGGTGGCGGTGGCCACGGTGTCCACGGTGTTCCTGTCCCTGGATACGACCGCCGTGCTGGTGACGCCCGTGGTGGTCCTGCTGGCCGTCCATGCGCGGATCCCGCCGCTGCCGTTCGCGCTGACCAGCATCTGGCTGGCCAATACCGCTTCCCTGCTGCTGCCGGTGTCCAACCTGACCAACCTGCTGGCGCAGGACCGGCTGGGACTGAGCCCGTGGCGCTTCGCCGGGCTGGTGTGGGCTCCGGCCCTGGTTGGCCTGCTGGTCCCGCTCGGCCTGCTGTGGCTGGCGTTCCGGCGGGACCTGCGCGGAACTTACGGGCCCCAGCCTGCCCGTCCTGTCCGCGACCGGACCCTGCTGAAAGCCGCTGGGATCACGCTGGTGGTCCTGCTGCCCGCGCTGGTGTCCGGACTGCCGGTCCAGTACCCGGCACTCGCGGCCGCCGCCGTCCTGGTGGCGGTCTTCCTCCGGCGCCACCCCTCGGCCCTGCGGTGGTCCATGGTCCCGTGGCGGCCGCTGATGCTGACGGTAGGGCTGTTCATGCTGATGGAGGCCCTGCACGCGCACGGCCTCACCACCCTGCTGGCGGGTGTGGCCGGGACCGGGGACAGCCTGCCCGCCCTCCTGCAGCTGGCCGGGCTGGGCGCCGGGGCGGCCAACCTGGCGAACAACCTTCCCGCCTATCTGGCCCTGGAACCGGTGGCAGGCTCGCCTGCCAGGCTCGCCGCCCTGCTGATCGGGGTGAACTTGGGACCGCTGGTGACGCCGTGGGCTTCGCTGGCCACGCTGCTGTGGCATGAGCGGCTCCGGGTACTGAATGTCCCCATCAAATGGGGCGGTTTCGCCGCCGCGGGCCTTGTGGCGGTGGTGCTGACCGTGCCGCTGGCCGTCCTGGCTCTGTGGGCCGTGTCCGGGATGCCCTGAGCCGGCGGAATCAGCTGCCCGGGATCAGCTTCCGGCGGCCTGGCCGCCACCCTCGCCTCCGGGAAGGTTCTCCCAGAGGCCCATCACGTTGCCCTCGGGATCCTTGAAGTAGGCCGTGAAGCCCATGCCGGGGATCTCGTTCTTTGGCATGACCACCGAGCCGCCCAACGCCTCCACGCTCTTGAGCGTGGCGTCAATGTCCGGCACGTCTACGGTGATGACCGGGGCGGTGATCTGCCCTTCCCTGGCCATCATCCCGCCGTTGATGGCGCCCGCGGCCGCCGGCGGGCCGTCGTCGTCCATGTCCGTGGTGATGACCATGCTGTAATCCATGCCCGGCACCGGTTCGATCCGCCAGCCCAAGGCCTCCTGGTAGAACTTCCTGGCCCGCTTCTGGTCGTCCGCGGGAATCTCGAAATGCACTACTCCGCCCATGGTTGCCTTCCGTGTTCCTGTGCTTCCCTGTTGGTTGGGTGCCTGGTGCGCCGGATGCCCGGCTGCCCGGGTGCCGCACGCGGTGATCCTATTCCGGTGCCGGGAAGCGCAGAAGGGCCGATGGTCCCGCCACTGTCGGCGGTCCGTGGGACGATGGAAGGCATGACGATCGCAGAGGCACCTCCCCGGCTGGCCGCCGAGGCGGACGTGTCCCTGCGGTGGTATCCGGATGGTCCTTACAGCCTTTCCCGGACCCTCGGCCCGCTCCTGCGCGGCAACAGCGATCCGTCCTTCTGCGTCCAGGGGGACGTCATCTGGAACGCGTTTACGACGCCGGAGGGCCCGGCCACCATGCGGCTCGCCCCCGCAGGCGGCGGCGAAGCGGGCGCCCCGCTGGTGGACATCCAGGCATGGGGGCCCGGCGCCGCCGCGGCCGTGAAGGCCGCGCCCCGGCTGCTGGGTGCCGACGACGACTGGCAGGGTTTCGACGAACCGGCCTTCCACTCGACCCTGCCGCGCACGGTGCGGGAGGCCCGCCGCCGCGCCCTTGCAGTTCGGCTGCCGTCAAGCGGGCGGATGGTGGACCAGCTGGTGCCGATCATCCTCGAACAAAAAGTAACGGTCATCGAGGCGCGGCGCGGCTACCGCTACCTGGTGCACCGCTACGGAACCCCGGCACCGCGGGCCGGTGTGTCTACGCCGGCCGGCCTGGTGGTGGCGCCGACGGCGGCGCAGTGGCTGCAGGTTCCGAGCTGGGAGTGGCACAAGGCAGGCGTGGGTCCCCAGCGTTCGGCGACTGTCATGCGTGCGCTGCGCTCCGCCGTCGCGCTTGAACGCCTCGCGGCGCTGCCTGCGCTGGAGGCCGGGGAAAAGATGCAGGTCATTCCGGGGATTGGGGTGTGGACTGCCGCCGAGGTGGTCCAGCGCACCCATGGCTGTCCGGACTCGATCTCGGTGGGCGACTACCACCTGGCGGCCTACGTGGGGGCGGCCCTCACCGGACGCAGGACCGACGACGCCGGGATGCTCCGCCTGCTGGAGCCCTGGCGGGGGCACCGGCAGCGCGTGGTCCGGATGATCCAGGCCACCGGCTTCCGCAAGCCCACCTTTGGCCCGCGGATGACCATCCAGGACCACCGGGGGCACTGACCTGCACGGCACTTCCGGCCGCCTGGAACCGCTTGATCTCCGCGCCAGAGGGTACGGAGCCCGTATAGGGTGCCACACCCGTCCGGCTGGACGGCACCAGGCTGGCAGGCAACGTCGACCGAAAGGATCCCATGAGCTCCGCAACAGGCAGCAACAACCCCAACTCCGAGGACGTGCCCGGGACATCCCAGGATCCCGCCGTCCTGGATCCGGACGACCAGGACCCGGACGCAGAGCAGAAGCTGAAGCTGCAGCTGGCCATCTTCGACGTGTCACGCGACGCCGGAGGCAGGAGCCTGGAGGAAATCCGGGACATGCTGCTCGCAGCCTTCGCCGCGCGGGGAGTTGCGGCACCCCCCGCGACCTGGGTGGAGTCCGTGGCGTCGTCGGCGTTTTACGGTGAGCCGTACATCATCGACTACCCCACGGCCGTCGCCGCGGACAACCTGGAACCGGCCCCGAATCCGGAGGTCCGCGAGCGGCTCGCCGCCCGGCGGGACCTGCGTGAGGTGCAGCTCCCACCCGGAATCTTTCCCTCCCGGGAGGAGTGGAACATCCCTGCCAACGAGGTCACTGGCGCGGGCAGCACCCGCACACTCTCGCCGGCGGGTTGGGAAGGCAGGGCAGCACTGGCCGTGGCAGCGCTGGCAGCGGTGGCCATCGCCGCAGTAGTGGCCGTTCGGGCCGGCGCGGGCCGCCGCCGGAGCTCCTAGAGGCCCAGCCGGACCACCGCTTCCTCGCGCATCTGGACTTTGCGGATCTTCCCCGAGACCGTCATGGGGAAGTCTTCGCGGACCTCCACGTAGCGCGGGATCTTGTAGTGCGCCAACCGCCCGCGGCAGAACTCTGCGATGGCCCCGGCGTCGAGGGGCCCGGCACCCGGCTTGAGGATGATGCACGCCATCAGCTCCTCGCCGTACCGGGTGTCCGGGACCCCGATGACCTGGACGTCCTGGATGTCCGGGTGGGTGTAGAGGAATTCCTCGATCTCGCGGGGGTAGATGTTCTCGCCACCCCGGATCACCATGTCCTTGATCCGGCCTTCCACCACCACATAGCCGTCGTCGTCCATGCGGGCCAGGTCCCCGGTGTGCATCCAGCCCTCCGCGTCGATGGCCTCGGCGGTCTTGTCCGGCTGGTTCCAGTATCCGGCCATGACGGCGTAGCCGCGGGTGCAGAGTTCGCCGATCTGCCCGCGTTCCAGGTCTTCCCCGGTGGCAGGATCCACAATCTTGCTCTCCAGCTGCGGCATGGTGCGGCCTACCGTCTCGGTCCGCTGCTGCATCGTGTCCCCTTTGCGCGTCATGGTGGACACCGGCGAGGTCTCGGTCATGCCGTAGCAGATGGCCACGTCCACCATGTTCATCTCCGCAATGACCCGGTTCATCACCTCGATGGGACACAGCGAACCCGCCATGACGCCGGTGCGGAGCGTCGAGAGATCGTACGAATCGAAATCGGGCAGCGCGAGCTCGGCGATGAACATGGTGGGCACGCCGTACAGGGAGGTGCCGTGGAAGTCCTGGACCGCTTCCAGGGCGGCGGCGGGCGAGAAGCCACGCCCCGGGATGATGGTCGCGGCGCCATGGCTGAGCGCGTTCAGGTTGCCGATCACCATCCCGAAGCAGTGGTAGAAGGGCACCGGAATGACCACCCGGTCATGCTCCGTGTAGCCCAGCAGCTCGCCGATCGCGAAGCCGTTGTTCAGGATGTTGTGGTGGGTCAGCGTGGCGCCCTTGGGGAAGCCGGTGGTGCCGGAGGTGTACTGCAGGTTGATGGGATCGTGCGGGCTGAGTTCGGCCATGCGGGCCTTCAGGACGGCGTGCCCGACGGCGTCAGCGCGCTTGAGCAGCTCAGCATAGGTCAGCTCCGCGTCGCCTTCGGGGCTGCCGGCTTTCAGAGCGTCCAGGCCGTGGTCCGGAAGGAAGACGAGCTCCTGCAGGTCCGGGCAGGTGAGGAGGGCCTGGCGGCCCATGGCCACGTAATCGCTGTTGGCGTCCGACGGCGCCGTGACCAGCATGCGCATGCCGTTCTGTTTGACCACGAATTCAAGTTCATGGCTGCGGTAGGCCGGGTTGACGTTGACCAGGATGGCGCCGATCTTGGCGGTGGCGTACTGCAGCAGCGTCCATTCGGCGCAGTTGGGGCTCCAGATGCCTACCCTCTCCCCCTTGGCGACACCCAGGGCGAGGAGCGCGCGGGCCAGCCGGTCGACGTCGTCGTTCATCTTGGTATAGCTCCAGCGGCGGGCGTCAGCGCCCGGCACAGGTGCGGCCTCGATGAGGGCATCGTGGAGCGGAAACTGTGCGGCGACGCGCTCAAAGTTCGCGCCAATGGTTTCCTCCAGGAGCGGGACGTCAGTGTCCCCGGCTGTATAAGCACGCATGATGGCACGCTACCAACAGGATCCCGGCAGGAGAAGCATGCCGGCACCGCAACACTGCCGGTTCATTCCCGGGCGCCCGGTATTGTGAAATCCATGAGTGCACCCATTGACCTGATAGCAACGTTCATCCCCAACGACGGCGAGTTCCACCGCGTCAAGCTGGCCCTGGAAATCGCCATCGACGAGGTGGTGAAGGAGCCAGGCTGCATCCAGTACGAACTGACCGAAGCCACCGAGGAGAAGCTGGTCCTGACGGAGCAGTGGGCCTCCCAGGAAGACCTCGACAGGCACTCCAAGGGCATCGCCGTGCAGGACCTGAACGAATCGCTGAGCGCGCTGCTGGCCGAACCGGTCAAGGTGGAACGCGTCTAGCGCAGCCGTCAAAAAGCAGGATGCGGGACCTCCGGAGGGAGGTCCCGCATCCTGCTTTTAACCGGGTCTTAGAAATCGGGGATCTGCGTGCCATCCTGCGGTCCGCCCTGGCCGGCAGGCTTGGCCGCTGCGGCTGCCGCTTCCTCGCGCTGCTTGGCCACATGGGCGTGGACTTCTTCCATGTCAAGTGCCTTCACGGCGTCCACCACCTGTTCCAGCTGCTGGGCGTTCAGCGCGCCCGGCTGGGAAAACACCAGCACCTTTTCGCGGAAGGCCATCAGTGTGGGGATGGAAGTGATGTTGGCCTCCGCCGCGAGCTGCTGCTCCGCTTCGGTGTCCACCTTGGTGAAGAGGACGTCCGGGTGCTTCTCGGAGACGGTGGAGTAGGTGGGCCCGAACTGCTTGCAGGGACCGCACCATTCTGCCCAGAAATCGACCAGGACAATGTCGTTTCCTTCAATCGTCGATGCGAACTGTTCACCTGTGATGTCAAGGGTAGCCATGTGTCCACGGTACGCGCCCGGCCCGGGACTGTCGCGGTTGTTCGCTCCCCGCGTCATTGGGAATACCGGGAGGGACGACGGCGGCCGGCGGCGTCAGGCGGTGGCATCCCAGAGGTGCGGGGCCGGTGTGCGGCTGCCGGGGAGGGCACTGGAGGAGCGCCATGCGTGGATCCATTCGGGGAGGACCAGGTCCTCCGGCGGGGTGCCGAACTCCGCGAGGATGTCGTCCTGGCCGACCGGACCACCCTTGGTGACCAGCCGGGTGGCGATGTAGGCACGGGCGTAGATTTCGCCGTCGGCCACCATCCGCTGCTCGAAGAAGATCGCCTTGGTGTCCAGCCCGATGATGCGGGTCTCGATGGCGTACTCCTGCCACAGCTGCAGCGACTTGCGGAAGGAGATGGTTTCCGCCGACACCACCGGGCTCCAGCCGCGGCGGCGCATCCGCTTCCAGACACCACTGCGCACCATGAGGTCGAACCGGCCCAGGTCCATCAGGGACAGGTACATGCCGTTGTTGACGTGCATGGCAATGTCAATGTCGGTCGGCAGGACGCGCAAGGACAGGGACACCGGGTCCCACACCCCTGACTGCGGACGGCGGCCGGAGCGGAAGAGCAGGAGGAGGGTTCTCAGGAGCAGGTGCATGCCCCAATGTTACCCGCGGGTAACATTTTCCGGCAGGGCCTTCGCCGGCCCATCCGCCGTAGGATTTCGTGCATGCGCTACCGGGCCCTGGCGGAGTGGCCCCTCATGGCGACCGCGCTGGTGTTCCTGGCCGCGTACGCCTGGCAGGTCATCGGCCGGATCGAGGGGGCCGGAGCCGAGTGGCTCGAGGGCGTGATGTGGGTGACGTGGTGCGTCTTCGTCCTGGACTACGTGGCGAACCTGTGCCTGGCGGAAAACCGCCGGCAGTGGTTCGTGAGGAACCTGCACGAACTGGTGATTGTTGCGCTGCCGTTCTTCCGGCCCCTCCGCCTGCTGCGCCTGGTGACCTTGCTGTCAGTGCTGCACCGGACCGTGGGCGAGACGCTGCGCGGCCGGGTAGTGACGTATGTGGCGGCATCCGCGGCTTTGCTGGTGTTCGTGGGGGCCTTGGCAGCCTTGGACGTGGAGCAGTGGGCGCCCGGCGCCAGGATCACCACGTTCGGCGACGCCCTGTGGTGGGCCACCGCCACCATCACCACCGTGGGTTACGGGGACATGTACCCTGTCACGACCATCGGCCGGCTGGTGGCCGCAGCCCTCATGATGAGCGGCATCGCGGTCCTCGGTGTGGTGACGGCGTCCATCGCGTCATGGCTGGTCCAGCGGGTGGAGGACACGGCCGAATCAGTGGCGGAGGCTGTAGAGGAACCGGTACGGATTGAAGTGGCCGAACTGGTCAAGGAGATCGCCCTGCTGCGGCGCGAGATCGCGGAACTGCGGGAACGCCGGCCGCTGTAGCGGCAAGTATCCAGGCAACCGGCGTCGAGTAGCAGTCCCGCTCCGGGCGAGTAGCGGGCCCTGAAAGTCGGGTAATCCCTACTGGTGCCCGGCCCCGGCATGCTTCCTAGACTCGGGATTCCTAGGACCAAACATGCACGGGCAGGTCCACCGGGTGGCTTCCGGACGTTCCTGCCTTCACGCGGAGCTCCGCATTTTCTGGGTATGCGGATGACTCCATACTGCGCCGCCATTGGCTCCGGCTCGCTGCCGGGGCCGGCGGCGCAATGGCATCTCGATCCGTCCGGCGCCCTGGCGTGCACCGCACCTCCACGGCTTGGACCGAAACCTGATGGGCAACCCATGAAACAGCCAACAATCCCCTCCCCCGACGGCGCGAGCAGAAGCTTCGCCACCGACGAACCGCGGACCGACCTCACCACCGCCCGCCCGGTCATCAGCAACAAACTATGGGCCGGCATGGCCACCGCCGCGGTGGTGGCCGCGGTAGGCGTCGGCGCACTTGCAGCACCACCGGCGTCCCTTGACGGGAGCGCAATGGTGGCGACCCAGGTGACGGAGGCGGCCGCACCGCCACCGCCACCGCCCAGCGCCGCAGCCGAGCCAGGTGACGCGGCCGGGCCTGCTGCTGCAGCAGTGCCCGCCGCCGCGGCACAGCCGGAGGCGCCCCCCGCGCCACCAGTGGAGCCTGCTCCCGCGCCGGCTCCGGCACCTGAGCCGGCACCCGCCCCCGCACCTGCCGGCGACCCCAACCTGTACACGGTGGTCCCGGGAGACACCGTGGGAGCGATCGCAGCCGCCCATGGCGTGGACATGAACGCGATGCTGGCCGCCAACGGGCTGAGCGCCTACAGCATCATCTACCCGGGCGGGACGCTTCTGTTGACAGGCCCGCCCGTCGCCGTCGCCGAGCCCGCACCTGCTCCGGCTCCCGCGGCCGCCCCCGCCGCCGCGGCACCGGCGGCTGCCCCGGCACCCGCCCCGGCTCCCGCCGTCGTGCCGGCTGCTCCTGCCGTCCGGACCATCTATGTGGCGGGTTCGGGCGGCCAGTCCATGGTGGACGCGTGCATCGGACCGATCCACTACACACCCAATGACGGCTTCTCGCTGTTCATCACCGAGCACGATTTCTGCGGTGGGTGGGCAAGGTTCTCGGGCATCGGCGTGGGTGAGACGGTGAGCATCCCGGGTTATGGAACGTACACGGTGACCGGGCGAGGCACGGTCCCGAATCCCGGAACCACCAATGACGTCATCGCGGTCTTCGGCGGCTTCCCCCGGGCTATCCTGCAGACCTGCATTCCGGGAACCAGCACGATGCTCCTGATCGCGCTGAACTGACAGCTGACGCGGCGCTGCTGCCCAGGAATTCCACGGCGTGTCCGCGGATCCGAACCTTCAAGGCCCGGATCCGCGGACAAGGGCATGATGCGCTACACGGTATGGCGTTCTGAGATGTGTTCGACCAGTTCGCCCACGCGCTGTTCGGAGTAGTTGCGGGCAATATCGCCCTGGCTGATGATGCCCACCAGTTTATGGTCCGAGATCACCGGGAGCCTGCGGATCCGGTGCTCCTCCATCATGCCGATGGCCTCATCGATGTTGGCATCGGCATCAACGCAGTACGGCTTGCCGGAGGCCAGGTCGCGGGCCATCATCTGTCCGGGGTCGCGGCCGGCGGCGACGCATTTGAGCACAATGTCGCGGTCGGTGATCATGCCCTTCAACTTGCCGTCGTCACCGCAGATGGGGAGCGCCCCGCAGTCGAGGTCCATCATCATGCGGGCCGCGTCCACAAGGGACTCGTTTTCCCTGATACATCGCGCATCAGTGGTCATGAATTCACGTACGGCACTCACTGAATCCTCCTTCATCGATGGGAATATCGACGCAGGGCATCGGGGCACATGCGCCGATGCTGCCAGATTACGCCCGCACCACCATGGTGTCGACGGCGGATAGAGCCTGCTTGGCGTCCCTCTAAACGCCCCGTCACCTTTGGCCGCTTTCCCACCAGCGCCCCACCACCTAAGGGAAGCACGACGGCGTCCTGCCGCGGCCAAAGTGCACCGCGGTCAGCGGGCCACGCCGGAGTGATGGCGGGTTGGCAGATTCCCTGCAGGAAGTGATGGGGCGTTCCCGGAGTTGGGGCGGGAAGTGATGGGGCGTCCGATGCGGCAACGAAAAAGCCTCCGGAACCTGGTGGTTCCGGAGGCTTTTCCTTGGGTGGCAGATGAGGGATTCGAACCCCCGTAGGCGTTGCCAGCTGATTTACAGTCAGCCCCCTTTGGCCGCTCGGGTAATCTGCCGAACTTCAAAAGAAGTACCCGCCGATGCAGTGTTCGGAAGGAACGTTTCCGGTCCTTTCCGCTTCAGTAACCGCGGGCAAGACAACTTTACAGAACTTCCGGCGAAGAATCGAATCGGGGGCGCCACGGCCACAAAACCAGCAGAACGGCGCGGAATTTCGGCTCTCAGGCCTCCCCCAGGATCCGTCCCGCCAGCTTGGCTTCGAAGCTCAGGGCCTGCTCCTCGGTGATCTGGTTCAGCTGCACGGCACGCTGCAGGTCTGCACGCACGCCATCCATCCGGGACGAGGCGTCGGCCACAGGGCTGAAGACAATCGAGGCCGCCACGGCAGCGGCGGCCACCGATGACGCCGCCGTTGCCACCACCCCTGCTGCTGTCGTAGTGCGGGTAACGTAACGGGCGGCTTTGCGGTGCATGGTGTTCCCTTCAACTGCGGTCCATCTGCTCCAACTCTCGCCACCCCTCCTTCGTTCCCCCGGTGCGTCCGCTGAGAGGGAACTGTGAATGGGCCGCCCCCACCGGCCCTGGCATCCGTATTAGGCTGGATGCCAGTGATCCACGCCCTGTATCCGCACGGGGCTCCCATCAACAAAGGAGAGTCATGGCAGGCGAGTCAACGTTCGACGTCGTAAGCAAAG
The DNA here is from genome assembly GCF_056396685.1 of Pseudarthrobacter sp. 05T312. Classification (NCBI taxonomy): domain Bacteria; kingdom Bacillati; phylum Actinomycetota; class Actinomycetes; order Micrococcales; family Micrococcaceae; genus Pseudarthrobacter; species Pseudarthrobacter sp. 05T312. The sequence continues at coordinate 290,748 of NZ_JBFTLY010000001.1, read as the reverse complement.
TGGACAAGCAGGAAGTGGCCAACGCGCTCAACCAGTCCCAGAAGGAAATCGCCCAGCGCTATGACTTCAAGGGCGTTGGCGCGGAAATCGACTTCAGCGGCGAGAAGATCCTCATGAAGGCCAACTCGGAAGAGCGCGTCAAGGCCGTCCTGGATGTTTTCCAGTCCAAGCTGATCAAGCGTGGCATCTCGCTGAAGTCGCTGGACGAGGGGGAACCCTACGCCTCGGGCAAGGAGTACCGCTTGGAAGCCTCCATCAAGGAAGGCATTGCCCAGGACCTGGCCAAGAAGATCAACAAGCTCATCCGCGACGAAGGACCCAAGTCGGTCAAGTCGCAGATCCAGGGCGACGAACTGCGCGTGTCCTCCAAGTCCCGCGACGACCTGCAGGCCACCATGGCCCTACTGAAGGACTTCGAGGAAGCGGACCTGCAGTTTGTGAACTTCCGCAGCTAGTCCTCCCCCGCCGTCGTTCTCGACGCGCATAAAGCTGGACGACACGCATGAAGGCTGGCGCACCTCGACTTCGGGGTGCGCCAGCCTTTTTGCGCGTCACGGGTGAAGATGCGCGTCGGCAGGGCAGGTGCGTGCCGCCGGACGGACTGTCCGACGGCGGGGTCCCGGCTACGGCTGCCGGCCCGCCATCCGTTCCAGCCGGGCGATCCGGTCCCGCATGGGCGGGTGGGTGGCGAACAGCTTGTTAATGGCACCGCCGCGGAACGGGTTGGCGATCATCAGGTGGGAGGCGTTGACCAGCCGCTGGTCCTGCGGCAGCGGGGCAATGCTGACGCCGCGCTCGATCTTGGCCAGGGCTGAGGCGAGTGCCAGCGGATCCCCCGTGAGCTGCGAACCGTCCTCGTCGGCGTCGTACTCCCTGGTGCGGGAGATGGCCATCTGGATCAGCGACGCCGCGAAGGGCGCCAGCAAAGCCATGGCGATCATGGCCAGCGGGTTGGCGTTGCGCCGGTCGCCGCCGCCGAAGAACAGCAGCATCTGCCCCACCGAAGTGATCACGCCGGCGACGGCGGCGGCCACGGATGAGGTGAGGATGTCGCGGTTGTACACGTGCATCAGCTCGTGGCCCAGGACGCCGCGGAGTTCGCGGGCATCGAGGAGCTGAAGGATGCCCTCGGTGCAGCAGACGGCGGCATTTTGCGGGTTGCGGCCGGTGGCGAAGGCGTTGGGGTTCATGGTGGGCGAGACGTAGATCCGCGGCATGGGCTGGTTGGCACGCGTGGAGAGCTCGCGGACAATCTGGTACAGCTGCGGCGCCTGGGCTTCGGTCACCGGGAAGGCCTGCATGGAGCGGATGGCAATCTTGTCGCTGTTCCAATACCCGTAGAACGTGGTGCCGACGCCGACCAGCGCCATGATCCAGATGGGCGCGGAACTGCGGGTCCCCACACCGATCAGTCCGCCCAGGCCCAGCAGCACCGCCCACAGCACGCCGAACAGTGCCGCGGTCTTCAGGCCGTTGTGATGGTTGTGCACGTTTCCTCCTTGCTTAAGGAACGGCTTGCTAGGGCACCGGGTTCCGGGCATCGTACTTCCGGAAACCGGGCTGCAGTTTCGCCGCCAGCCATGCCCCCGCGATGCACAGCGCACCGCCAACCAGCAGGACCCAGCCCTCACTCAAAAGCTTAGTCGCGCCGCCGGCCAGCAGGTCACCGATCCGGGGCCCGCCGGCCACCACCACAATGAACACGCCCTGCAGCCGTCCGCGCAGGTGGTCCGGGGCGGCGGCCTGAAGGATGGTGTTGCGGAAGACGCTGCTGATGGAGTCGGCAATCCCGGCCAGCGCGCAGCAGGCGGCGGCAGGCAGCAGCCACAGGGTCACCGCACCATCCGGCGCCGGCCCCGCGAGGAGCACCACCAGGCCGAACGCGCCAATGGACGCACCCCAGCCCATGACGGAAACCACGACGGCGGTCCCCTGGCGGCGCACGCTGCCCAGCGGCCCGGAGAACAGGCCGGCCAGGAAGGCCCCGACGGCGGTGCAGGCCAGCAGGATGCCCACGGTGGCCTCACCGCCGCCGATCATCAGGGCGGCAATGGCGGGAAGAAGGGCCCGCGGCTGGGCAAGGATCATGGCCACGAGGTCGATGATGAAGGTCATCCGGAGGTTGGGCCGCGTTCCCAGGAAGCGGAAACCTTCAACCACGGAACGGATGCCCACCTTGCTGCGGGTGCCGGCCGGCGGCATCGGCGGCAGCCGGTACACAGCCCACAGGACGAACGCGAAGCTCGCAAAATCGATGGTGTACGTCCAGCCGAACCCTACCCAGGCCACCAGGACTCCGGCCAGCAGTGGACCGGCGGTCATCGCAAGGCCCAGGGACAGCATGCTCAGCGCGTTGGCCGCGGGCAGGAGTTCCTTCCGGATCAGCATGGGGATAATGGCACTGCGGGCCGGCTGGTTGATGGCCTGGGCACCGCTTTGCAGTGCCACCAGAAGATACAGCACCCACACGTTGCCCAACTGGACCCAGGCCTGCAGCGCGATCAGCCCAGTGGTCAGCCAGAGGATGGTGGAGGCCAGCAGGGCGATGCGGCGACGGTCGTGCGCGTCCGCGATGGACCCACCCATCAGGCCGCCAATTACCAGGGGCACCAGGGCAAAGATCCCCAGCAGGCCCACATAGAAGCTGTCCTGGGTCAGCCGGTACACCTCCAGGCTCACCGCCACCAGGGTCAGCTGGCTGCCGACGGCGGACACCGCCGATCCCAGCCACAGCCGGCGGAATGCGGGGCTTTCCTTGAGCGGCGTGACATCGGCAAGTATTTTCCCCACCCCGCAACACTAGCGGGCAGCGAGGAAAGGTAAGCCGAGCCTTATTGTGAGTTATTAATAATAAGTGTTTCAATGGAGCCATGACGGAGCACTTTGACGGCCAGGACACGTGGGCTGCAGCCCTGCGCGCCCACGGCCGCAGGGTGACCAAGCAGCGGCTCGCTGTACTCGCCGCCGTCGAACGCCACCCCCATTCCCCTGCCGAAAGCATCCTCGCCGCCGCCCGCACGGAACTGCCCGAACTCACGGCCCAGTCCGTTTACGTGGTCCTGGGCGACCTGACAGACCTGCACATGCTGCGCCGGTTCGAGCCGCCGCACTCCCCCGCACTGTATGAAACGCGGGTGGGCGACAACCACCATCACGCCATCTGCATCAGCTGCGGCCGCGTGGAGGACGTGGACTGCGCCGTCGGCCACGCCCCCTGCCTCACGCCGCACTGGAACCCGGACGCCAAGCCGATGACCATCCAGATCGCCGACGTCATGTACCAGGGCATCTGCCAGGAATGCCAGCAGGCCCAACAGCTTCCTCCCCACAGTCCCTCGCAAGTAAAAGAGAAATAGGAGAACAATGACTGCCGTTTCCACAACCCAGTCAGGTGCACCGGTTACGTCCGACGCACACTCGAAGTCAGTTGGTGCCGATGGTGCCATCATCCTGACTGACCACTACCTGGTGGAAAAGCTCGCCCAGTTCAACCGTGAGCGTGTTCCGGAGCGCGTAGTGCACGCCAAGGGCGGCGGCGCATTCGGCACGTTCAAGGCCACCGAGGACATTTCCAAGTACACCAAGGCAGCGTTCCTGCAGCCCGGTGTTGAGACCGAAATGCTGATCCGCTTCTCCTCCGTTGCCGGCGAGAACGGTTCCCCGGACACCTGGCGCGACCCCCGCGGTTTCGCCGTGAAGTTCTACACCACGGAGGGCAACTACGACCTCGTGGGCAACAACACCCCCGTCTTCTTCATCCGCGACGGCATCAAGTTCCCGGACTTCATCCACTCCCAGAAGCGCCTGCCGGGCACCCACCTGCGCGACGCCGACATGCAGTGGGACTTCTGGACCCTGTCCCCCGAGTCCGCCCACCAGGTCACCTGGCTGATGGGTGACCGCGGCCTCCCCGCCTCCTGGCGCGAAATGCAGGGCTACGGCTCGCACACCTACCAGTGGATCAACGCCGAAGGCGAGCGCTTCTGGGTCAAGTACCACTTCAAGTCCAACCAGGGCGTGAACTCGATGAGCTCCGAGCAGGCCGAACAGCTTGCCGGCTCGGACGCGGACTTCTACATCCGCGACCTGTCCGAAAACATCGAAGCCGGCAACTTCCCGTCCTGGGACCTGCACGTCCAGGTCATGCCGTACGAGGACGCCAAGACTTACCGCTTCAACCCGTTCGACCTGACCAAGGTGTGGCCGCACAGCGACTACCCGCTGATCAAGGTGGGCACCATGGAGCTGAACAAGAACCCGGAGAACTACTTCGCGCAGATCGAGCAGGCCACCTTTGCGCCGTCGAACTTCGTGCCCGGCATCGCCGCCTCCCCGGACAAGATGCTGCAGGCCCGCATCTTCTCCTACGCGGACGCACACCGCTACCGCGTGGGCACCAACCACGCCCAGATCCCGGTGAACCAGCCCAAGAACCAGGTCAACAACTACAGCCAGGACGGACAGGGCCGCTTCCTGTTCAACGCCCCCTCGGTTCCGGTCTACGCCCCCAACACCTTTGGCGGCCCGGCTGCCGTTGAGCCGCAGAACGCTGCGGGCGGCTGGGAGAACGACGGCGAGCTGACCCTCGCCGCGCACTCCCTCCACGCCGAGGACGGCGACTTCGTCCAGGCCGGCGCGCTGTACCGCGAGGTCTACAACGAAGGTGAAAAGGCCCGCTTCCTGGAGACGATCACTGGCGCCGTGGGCGGCGTGAAGCGCTCCGACATCAAGGAACGTGCCATCCAGTACTGGACCAACGTCGACGCCGAGCTGGGCGCCAAGCTCCGCGCCAACCTTGGCACGGTGGCTGCCCCGTCAGCGCCCGCCTCGGATGCTGAGTCCGCCAACAAGATCGGCTGACCAGGCTTCCCGCCGGCTGAACTGAAGAACACCCCGCCACGGACCTACGTGGCGGGGTGTTCTGCTGTCCGGTCCCGGTTGTGCACAGATGGCGCCGGGGATTGTGCACATATGGCACCGGGGATCTGGCCGGTTGCGCGCGGCGGTCCTAGGCTCCGTACATGAACACTTTCGCAGGCATTCCCCCGGAAGCCTTCCGCTTCTACGCGCAGCTGGAGGACAACAACAACCGCGACTGGTGGCTGGAACACAAGGCAACGTATGACGCATCGGTCAAGGAGCCGCTCACCCTCCTGCTCTCCGAGCTGGAGCCCGAGTTCGGACCTGCCAAGCTCTTCCGCCCCAACCGGGACATCCGCTTTTCGCTGGACAAGTCACCGTACAAGACCGCCCAGGGAGCCTTCGCCGCGCGCCAGGAGGGCGTGGGTTTCTATCTCCAGGTCAACGCCGATGGTCTGTTGATCGGCGGCGGCTACCACTCCCATACTCCCGCCCAGCTGGCACGGTTCCGCGCGGCCGCCGATGCTTCCGCCAGCGGCGCTGCCCTGCAGGAGATTGTGGGAGCCGTAGCAGGTGCCGGTTTTGCCATTGAGGGCGAGAAGCTGAAGACCGTCCCGCGCGGTTTCGATAAAGACCATCCCCGCGCCGAGCTGCTCAAGCACAAATCGCTGTCCGCGGGTGTCGAGGTGGGCCAGCCGGAGTGGGTGTCAACGCCCGCCGCGAAGGACCAGATCGCGGAACGGTGGCGGCAGCTGCGGCCGCTCGTGGAATGGGTGGGCCGGTACGCGGCGCCGTAACCGGAACACCGCAGCAGCCGCGCCGGGTGGCAAACGATGAAGGTCCGTAAACGCAACTGCCCGCCCGGCAAAGGCCGGGCGGGCAGTTCAGCAGCTGGTGCGGCCGGCCGTCAGGTCCGGCTCAGCTCATCCTCGTCGTCGGGCTCCACGGCTTTGCCGGGAGCGGAACCGGGGGTGCCGTTGACCGACGCGTTCGCCTCCGCGAAGCGCTCGTTGAGCCGCGAGTGGCGCTGGCCGTAGGCGAAGTAGATGGCCAGGCCCAGCACCAGCCAGAAACCGAAGAAGATCCAGGTTTCCACGGCGAGGTTGGTCATCAGGTACAGGCACAGCACGGCAGACACGATGGGGACCACCTTGCCGAACGGGACACGGAACGCTGGCTTCAGGTCCGGGCGCTTCTTGCGGAGCACCAGGATGCCCAGGCTGACCACAACAAACGCCGACAGGGTGCCGATGTTGATCATTTCCTCGAGCAGGTCCACATTGGTCAGGCCGGCCACCAGCGCAACCGCTGCGCCGCATATGATCTGGAGGCGGACCGGAGTGGAACGCTTGTCACTGGTCTTGGAGAGCGCCCTGGGCAGCAGTCCGTCGCGGCTCATGGCCAGCACCACGCGGGACAGGCCCATGAGGAGCACCATGATCACGGTGGTCAGGCCCACCAGGGAACCGAAGGCGATAACTTTGGCGGCCGAGGTGTCGCCCACGGCTTCGAAGGCGGTGGTGAGGGTGGGGCTCTTGGCTTCAGCCAGCTGGGTGTAGGACACCATGCCGGTCAGGGCCAGGGACACGAGGATGTAGAGCAACGTCACCAAAGCCAGGCCGCCGAAGATGCCGCGGGGCAGGGTCTTCTGCGGGTTCTTCACTTCCTCGGCGGACGTGGCCACCACGTCGAATCCGATGAAGGCGAAGAACACCAGGGCGGCACCGGCGAAGATGCCCATGGTGCCGTACTGGGCAGGGGCGGCGCCGGTCAGGAAGCCGAAGAAGGACTGCTTCAGGACGTCCGCGGCGCCATTGCCGGCCGTGGGCTCAGCTGCCGGAACGAACGGCGTGTAGTTTTCGAACTTCACGTAGGTGAAGCCCACCACGATCACGAACAGCACCACGGCGATCTTGATCAGGGTGAAGATGTTTCCCACGCGGGCGGAGAGCTTGGTGCCCAGCACCAGCAGCACCGTGAAGATGGCCACGATCAGGAACGCGCCCCAGTAGAGGTCCACGCCGCCCAGCGAGATGGCCGGCGGCACGTCCAGGCCGGTGAGCGCAAAGACCTTGCTGAGGTAGATGCCCCAGTATTTGGCGATCACTGCAGCGGCCGTGAACAGTTCGAGGATCAGGTTCCAGCCGATGATCCAGGCAAGGAGTTCGCCCATGGTGGCGTAGGTGAAGACGTAGGCGGAGCCGGCCACGGGGATGGCCGTGGCGAATTCGGCGTAGCACATGATGGCCAGCGCACAGGTGACCGCGGCGATGGCGAAGGAGAGCGTCACGGCGGGACCTGCGAAGTTGGCGGCGGCCTTGGCGCCGACCGAGAAGATACCGGCGCCGACAGCAACGGCGACGCCCATGATCATGAGGTCCCAGGTGCTGAGGGAACGCTTGAGCTTGCGTCCGGGTTCATCGGCGTCGGCGATCGACTGCTCGATGGATTTTGTCCGCAGAAGGTTCATTAGGGGGTCACAATCCTGGTTTGTGAGGGAAACAGACCTATCAACGATACTGTCCATCCACTGGACGGTCCCAATCGTCCCGAATAGTGAGACGCCCTTATGGCCGAACATTCTTCTGCGAACGCCCTCGGGGCCCTCCGATTGGAGAGCCCCGAGGGGTTATTGGTCGAACTTCCTAGGACGGCCAGTCCATCAGCGTTGACCGGATCAGGAAGCGTTTACCCTCAGGCGCTTCAACGGAAAAGCCGCTGCCCCGGCCCGGTACGACGTCGACGGTCAGGTGGGTGTGGCTCCAGTAGCTGAACTGCTCCCGGGACATCCAGAATTCCAGTGGCCGGGGCTGCAGCCCATCCGCCAGGTCGAACAGCCCCAGCAGCACGTCCGCATCACCCGTGATGAAGTCCCCGGCCGGATAGCACATGGGTGAGGACCCGTCGCAGCAGCCGCCGGACTGGTGGAACATGAGCGGTCCATGCTTGTCCCACAGCATCCGGAGCAGGTCCACGGCAGCCGGCGTGAGCGCCACCCGGGAAAAGTCTTCCCCGGGCAGCGTCACGGCGGCAGCCAACGCTTCAGCGGGCATCAGAACCTCAGCACCACGCGGCCGTCGATCTTGGCGTGCTTCATCTCATCGAACACTGCGTTGACCTCGGACAACTCCCGCACGGAGACCGTGGGGTGGATCTTTCCCCGGGCATAGAAGTCCAGAGCCTCCTCAAGATCCTGCCGGGTGCCCACGATGGAACCGCGGACGGTCAGGCCCTTGAGCACAATCTCGAAGATCGGAGCAGGGAAGTCCCCCGGGGGCAGTCCGTTGAACACGATGGTTCCGCCGCGCCGGGCCATGCCAATGGCCTGGCCGAACGCCGACGGGTGCACCGCCGTAACCAGCACTCCATGGCAGCCTCCTGTTTCCCGCTGGATCACTTCTGCCGGGTCCTCGTGCAGCGCGTTGACCGTAAGTTCGGCGCCGTGGGCCTTGGCCAGGGCCAGTTTGTCGTCGGCAATGTCCACGGCGGCGACACGAAGCCCCATGGCCACGGCGTACTGCACGGCAATATGCCCAAGGCCACCGATACCCGAAATGGTGACCCACTGCCCGGGCCGGGTCTCGGTCATCTTCAGGCCCTTGTAGACGGTGACGCCGGCGCACAGCACCGGCGCCACCTCGACGGGGTCGGATCCCGCCGGTATGCGGGCCGCGAACCGGGTGTCCACCAGCATGTATTCGCCGAAGGAGCCGTCCACGCTGTAGCCGCCGTTCTGCTGCGCCTCGCAGAGTGTTTCCCACCCGGTGCGGCAGTACTGGCAGTCGCCGCAGGCTGACCACAGCCAGGCGTTGCCCACCAGGTCACCGATCGCGAGGTCTGAGACCCCGTCGCCCAGGGCCACCACTTCACCCACGCCCTCATGACCGGGCACGAACGGCGGGGATGGTTTGACCGGCCAGTCGCCTTCCGCGGCGTGGAGGTCGGTGTGGCAGACGCCGGTGGTCAGGACCTTGACCAGGGCCTGTCCGGGCCCCGGCTGGGGAATGGCGATGTCCTTGACCTTGAGGTCGGTGCCGAATTCGGTTACTACTGCTGCCTGCATTGTCGTCGTCATTGGCGAAATCCTTGCGTCATTGTAGTGGTACGTGCTGGCCTAGAAGAAGCCCAGCTTGTTTTCGTCGTAGCTCACCAGCAGGTTCTTGGTCTGCTGGTAGTGGTCCAGCATCATGGCGTGGTTCTCACGTCCGATGCCCGAGGACTTGTAGCCGCCGAAGGCGGCACCTGCCGGGTAAGCGTGGTAGTTGTTGACCCAGACGCGGCCGGCCTGGATTTCGCGGCCGGCGCGGTAGGCTACGTTGCCGCTGCGGGACCAGACGCCGGCGCCCAGTCCGTATAGGGTGTCGTTGGCGATGCCCATGGCGTCGTTGTAATCGCTGAACCGGGTCACGGCCACCACGGGGCCGAAGATTTCCTCCTGGAAGATGCGCATCCGGTTGTGGCCTTCGAACACGGTGGGCTGGACGTAGAATCCACCGGAGAGGTCGCCGGGGAGTTCGGCCCGCGCGCCGCCGGTGAGCACCTTGGCACCTTCCTGCTTTCCGATGTCGATGTAGGACAGGATCTTCTCGAGCTGGTCGTTGGAGGCCTGGGCGCCGACCTGCGTGTCGGTGTCCAGCGGGTTGCCCTGGATCATCTTTTCCACCCGTGCCACGGCATCGGCCATGAAGGAGTCGTAGATGTCTTCCTGGATCAGGGCCCGCGAGGGGCAGGTGCACACTTCGCCCTGGTTGAAGGCGAACAGGGCGAAGCCCTCCTGGGCCTTGTCGTAGAAGGCGTCGTTTTCCTGGGCAACATCGTTGAAGAAGATGTTCGGGCTCTTGCCGCCCAGTTCCAGGGTGACGGGGATGAGGTTCTGGCTGGCGTACTGGCTGATGAGCCGGCCGGTGGTGGTTTCACCGGTGAAGGCGATCTTCCGGATCCGGGAGCTGGAGGCCAGCGGCTTGCCGGCCTCGACGCCGAAGCCGTTGACCACGTTGATCACGCCGGCGGGCAGCAGGTCCCCGATGAGTTCCATCAGCACCAGGATCGATGACGGCGTCTGCTCGGCGGGCTTGAGCACCACGGTGTTGCCGGCGGCGAGCGCGGGAGCAAGCTTCCAGACTGCCATCAGGATGGGGAAGTTCCAGGGGATGATCTGGCCCACCACGCCGAGCGGTTCGTGGAAGTGGTACGCGGTGGTGTTGTCATCGAGCTGGGACAGGCTGCCCTCCTGGGCGCGGACCGCGGAGGCGAAGTAGCGGAAGTGGTCCGAGGCCAGCGGCAGGTCGGCGTTGAGGGTTTCCCGGACGGGCTTGCCGTTGTCCCAGGTTTCGGCCACGGCGAGCATCTCGAGGTTCTCATCGATGCGGTCGGCGATCTTGTTCAGGATGGCGGCGCGTTCCGCCACGGAGGTTTTGCCCCAGGATGGTGCGGCCTTGTGTGCCGCGTCCAGGGCGAGCTCGATGTCCTCGGCGGTGCCTCGGGCCACCTGGCAGAACGCCTTGCCCGTCACCGGGGTGATGTTCTCGAAGTACTGGCCCTTCACCGGGGCCACCCATTCGCCGCCAATCCAGTTCTCGTAGCGGTCCTTGAAGGTGACCTTCGAACCGTCGGTTCCCGGCTGTGCGTAAACGGTCATGTGCTTAGCTCCTTTGCTGTGCAGAAGGCTGGCCCGTAGGGGCGTTCGCCGATGAAGCCAGCGTAGGAGCGGGGAGGTTGCAGCAAGGTTGCAACGATGCGACGCAGGTCACATCGGGTGCAGGCGGGGCCGGGTTTCAGGCGCGGAGTTCGGCTTCCAGCCGTTCCAGGTCGGCGACGACGGCGGCCCGCTTGGGTGAGCGCGGCGGCAGGAGGCGGAGCGCGGCGCGGCGGATGACGACGTCGTCCCTTGCCTCCGGGAGCGCAGCGTACTTGAGCAGGGACTCGGCGCTGCCGTCCGTGAGGACCGCTTCCCGGAGCAGGGAGGACACCCTGCTCCTGAGGTCGAGGATGCCTGGCGCTTCCGAGCGCGGAAGCACCTCGCCGCGGTAGATCTCCAGGGCGATGCGGTGCGCACCGCGCTGCAGGCAGCTGAGCACCTGGCCGGTATCCGGCACCAGGTCCAGTGGGAGCCTGTACGGGCGGGAGCCGGGGACAGCGTCGGGACTCAGCTGCTGGATGACCTTGCGCAGCCGGACCATCTCGGCCCGGAGCGTGATGGTGGAGCCCTCCCCCGGGTACAACAGCAAGCCCAGTTCCTCGGCGCTGAGCCCTTCCGGATGCGCGCTCAGCAGGGCCAGGATCTCGCTGTGCCGCGCGGACAGGGAAACGGTCCTGCCGCCCAGGCTCAGCAAGGCCTGGTCGCGCCCCAGCAACTGCAGGCTGTTCCGGTAGAGGCTGCCTTCGACGCCGCCCGGGCCTTGCCTGGCGGCGGCGGCCGGGGACCGTCGTCGTACAGGTTTCCTGGCGAGCTCCGCCGCAAGCTGCAGGCGCTCCACGCGCAGCTGCGCCTGGGCGGCAGCAACGGTGGCCTCCACCAGCGACAGCGTGTGAGGCGCCACCGCGGTGGCCGTCCCGGTGATGTCCACGACGCCGAGCACGGCACCTGAGTCGGGGTCATGGAAGGGGACGGCGGTGCAGCTCCAGGGGTGGACTGCCCGCTGGTAGTGCTCGGCGCCGGCGATCTGGATGCCCCTGCCCAGGGCAAGGGCGGTGCCCGGAGCGCTGGTGCCGACGCTGGCCTCGGACCAGTCGGCGCCGGGGACGAACATCATGCCTTCGGCCCGGCGTTGGAGGGTAGGGTCGCCATCCACCCACAGCAGCCTGCCCACCTCGTCACCCACCGCAACCAGGAGCCCGCTGTCATGGCTGGGCTGGACCAGGAGTTTGTTGATGACCGGCATGATCGCGGCCAGGGGATGCTGCCGCCGGTAGTCCTCCAGCTGGTCCCAGTCGAGGGCCAGCGGCGCGGCCGCATTGTCAGGGTTGGCCTTAAAGCCCGCCGAGCGCTGCCAGGACTCCCTGATGAGGTTGCGCAGCCCGGGGATCTCGGGGGTGAGGTTGCCGGGGTCCGAGCCGAGGCGCTCGTGGCCGGCCAGCGCGGCACGCTGGCGCGGTTCAGGGTGGAGCAGGTTCGTCATTGAACTCCCGTTCCGGAGTCTTGTCCGGCGAGGCAGGGCTGGAAGGTAGCCCAGCCAGCATAGCTGGACAGCACCCCCGTGTCACCGGCGCACCCGGACCAGTTCCTCCAGCGCATCCGCCCCGGCCGCCGCTCCCCCGGCCGCGGCGTACCCGGCGGCGACACGTCCCGCGCCCGGCGCCTTGCCCAGGGCCCGGTGGACGGCTGCCCGGAGCCGCTCCGGGGTGAGGTTTTTCCGGCTCAGCCGCACCCCGGCGTCGGCTGCTGCCACCCGCGCTGCCACCTCGTGCTGGTCGCGGCCGAACGGAACCACCACCACGGGCACTCCCTGTGCCATCGCCTTCTGCGTGGCCCCCATGCCGCCGTGGGTGATGGCGACCGCTGCCCGCTCGAGGACAGGCCCGTGCGGGACGAAATGCTCCAGCCGCGCATTGGCCGGCAGTGGCCCGAACTGGTCCGTGCCGGCGGCTTTGGCGGCGCCTGCCGAGCCCGCCTGGGCTGCAGGGAGGGTGGCGACGACGGTGAAGGGCTCCCCGGCAAGTCCGGCCAGGGCGGTCCGGACAATGGCTTCGTCCGCCTGGTACTCGGAGGACGTGGTCACCAGGACCACGGGGTGGGTGGCCTCGCCGAGCCATGCCGGAGGTTCGGCCGGCGGCTCCCATGCGAGTGCGCCGATCATCCGCACGTCAGGGGCCCAGTCCGGATGGGGATACTCGAACGGCTCGGCAGTGGCCACCAGCATCAGGGGCGCCGTGCGGAACATGGAGTCGGCGCCGCTCACCGGGGGAAGCATGCCGCCGGAGACCTCGGCCCGGAGGGCGTTGATCCGCGGCAGCATCAGCTTTTCGACCGCGCCGATGACCAGGCGCCGCGCCACTGCGTCCCGGGCGACGCCCAGCGGGCCGGGCATGGGAGCCAGTCCCGGCCCGAACGGCGGGGTCCCCCGCGACTGCAGCGGCGGAGTGTAGGGGCTGAAGGTGGCCCACGGCAGTCCTGAGGATTCAGCGAGGACCCGGGCGCCCCACGCGTTGATGTCGATGAGCAGCAGGTCGGGGCCGACGTCGGCAATAGCCTGCTGCAGGTCAGGCGCGTCGAAACGGGCGCGGCTGGTAAACGTTTCGACGCTGAGGGCAAGGGCGGCCTTGGTGGACCTTGCGCCGTAGTCCCGGGACTCGATGTCGAGCAGCCGGGCGTCCACCGGTTCGGCGTGGAGTCCCAGCCCGCGCAGTAAGGGGACGTAGGCGGGAAGGGTGCGGACATGGACGTCGTGCCCGCGGGCCCTGAGTTCCCCGAGCAGGGGAACCATGGGGAAGAGATGGCCGATGGCGGGCGAGGTGTAGGCAAGGACAGTGGACATCAGGGCCTCCGCGTGAAGGGTTCCAGCATTTCGAGCAGGGAGTGGGCCACCTGGTCGCGGCTGAGCCCGGCGTCCAGGCGCAGCAACTTCCAGGTGTAGACGTCGCAGAGGGCGACGAACTGGGCCAGCCGGCGGTCGTGGTTTGGGCTGCCCTTCAGCGGGTCAAGGTAGGGGGCGAAAACGCGGCGGCACCAATCGCGGTGCAGGCGGCGCGCTCCCGCGGTGATCTCCGCCAGGACGGGAGAGGCTTGTTCCTCGGCGAGCAGCTTCAAGGCAAGCGCGCCGGTGGTTTCGTAGTGTTCCAGGAGGTTGCCGACGGCGGCGGGCACGTCGCCGGGAGGGACGGAGTTGCGCTGGCGGTCCACCCTGGCCGCCGCCGCCTGGGCGGTGGCATCGATAAGGCCTCCGCGGTCCCCGAACCTGCGGATGACGGTCTGCACGGTGACGCCCGCGCGGGCCGCCACCGCGCCCAGCGTGACATCGGCGAGCGGGACCTCCATGAACAGGTTTTCGGTGGCCTGCAGGATCCGGCACCCGGTCTCGGCCGCCGACATGGCACGCTTGGGGGAGCTGTAACTGCGTGTTCCGGCTCCGGCCGTATTCATGTTAACTAGGTTAACTCGAATACGGTGCCAGGGATAGGGCGTCAGCCGCGGGAGATGCGGATCATCTCCTCGCGCGGCACCACCTTGATGCGTTCGCGGACCACATGGTCCAGCCCCTCGGGTCCGGTCCAGGCGGCACCGAGGCCCGCCTCGTGGGCGTCGAGCTTGTTCCAGCCTTCCCACGTGGTGAACTCAATGCCGCGCTCTTCGAGCAGGTCGATGATGGCCTGGGGGTCCGGGTTCTTGGCCGCCGGGAGGTTCAACCGGTCCTCCAGCAGGAAGCCGATAGTCTCCAGTGCGTCGCCCTTGGTGTGGCCAATCAGGCCCACGGGGCCGCGCTTGATCCAGCCCGTGGTGTAGATGCCGGGCACAGGGTTGCCGTCGGAATCCAGGACACGGCCGCCCTCGTTCGGGATGACGCCCCGTTTGGCGTCGTACTCCAGTTCGTCCAGTGCGGAGCCGTGGTAGCCAATGGCCCGGTAGACGGACTGGACCGGGTACTCCACGTACTCCCCCGTGCCCTTGGCGTTGCCGGTCCCGTCCAGCTGCATGCGCTCGAACTTGATGCCGCCCACCTTGCCCGTGCCGTCGTCGAGCACTTCAACCGGGCTGTGCAGGAAGTGCAGGTGCAGCCTGCGGGACGACGGGTTCTCCGACTCCGCGTGTTCCTCCACCAGCCAGTTGGTCAGCGTGTTCACCATGGTCTTGACCTGGTTGTTGGTGCGGATGGCCTCGTCCGAGGCGTCGTCGAATTCAAAATCCTCGGGGTAGAGGACGATATCCACGTCGTCCATGTGGCTCAGTTCCCGCAGCTCCAGCGGGGTGAACTTGACCTGGGCGGGGCCGCGGCGGCCGAAGACGTGGACGTCCGTGACGGGGGACGCCTTCAGGCCTTGGTAGACGTTGTCCGGGATCTCGGTGGTGAGCAGTTCCTCGGGGTGCTTGACCAGCATGCGGGCTACGTCCAGGGCCACATTGCCGTTGCCGATCACCGCGATTTCCTTCGCCTCCAGCGGCCACTCCCGCGGCACGTCCGGGTGGCCGTCATACCAGGACACGAAATCGGCGCCGCCGAAAGAGCCGCGCAGATCGATGCCCGGAATGTCCAGGTCGGCGTCCTTGATGGCGCCGGTGGAGAAGATCACGGCGTCATAGAAAGCCCGGAAATCGTGCAGCGTGAGGTCCCGGCCGTAGGTCACGTTGCCCAGGAAACGGATGTCGCCGCGGTCCAGGACCTTGTGCAGGGCGTTGACGATGCCCTTGATCCGGGGATGGTCCGGCGCAACGCCGTACCTGATCAGTCCGTAGGGCGCCGGGTAGGCCTCGAAGAGGTCGATGCTGACCTGGAAGTCGCCGTCCTTCACCCCGCTGGACTTGGTGAGGATGTCCGCAGCATAGACTCCTGCCGGTCCCGCGCCGACGATCGCGACGCGGAGGGGACGGTTGGCGGCGGTTTCGCTGTGATTGGACACCGGGAACCCTTCTGAACTGGTCCTGCTCATATTTCATGAGGGTGCGCCGCTGGGTGCAGCGCACAGTCCCCCATTCTAGTTGGCGGCCAGGGCCACCACCTTGCCTTCGCGGTACAGGAGCGCCCTGAGTTCTGACTCCGCCGAGTCCAGGCGCTTCGGGTCGATGGTTTCGCCATCGTGGTAGTGGTCCAGCACCCGCGGGTCCACGTAGCTTTTGCGGGCGATGGAGGGAGTGTTGCCCAGTGTCTCCGCTGCGTCGTACATGGCGCGGCTGATGGCACGCTTCCGCTTGGCGGCAGTCCGCTGGACCCCGGTCCGGGCCAGGCTGGACGCCGCTGCCACCGTGCCGCGAAGGGTCCGGAAGTCCTTGGCGGTGAAGTCGGAGCCGGTCCGTTCCTTCACGTAGGCATTGATGTCCGCGCTGGTGACCGGGCGCCAGGTTCTGCCCTCCTTGTAGGCCAGGAGCCGGGCATTGGACCCCCGCCGCTTGAGCAGGCGCAGGAGGGCGGCGAGGTCGGCGTCGCGGATTTCCGATTCCCAGTCCTTGCCGCTCTTGGCCGGGAAGCGCAGCAGGATCCGGTCCTTCCGCACCTGGACGTGGGCGCACAACAGGGTCGCCAGGCCCCGGCTGCCGTTCTCGTTCGTGTACCGCTCCGAGCCCACCCGCAGGGATCCACTGTCCAGCATCCGGAACGCCGCGGCCAGGACTCGCTCGCGGGAGAAGCCTTCGCCGCGCAGGTCCATGGTGACCAGCCGCCGGGCGGCGGGCAGCGATTCTGCCAACTGGAGGGACCGGTCGAATTTCACCCGGTCCTTACGCTCGCGCCACTCGGGATGGTAGATGTACTGGCGCCGTCCCACGGCGTCCACGCCGGTCGCCTGGATGTGGCCATTGTCAAAGGGGGCGATCCAGACGTCGGTCCAGGCCGGCGGTATGCCAATGCTTTCCAGCCGGTCCCGGACGGGACCCGGCGGCAGGGTGGAGCCATCGAGGTCCCGGTAACTGAATCCCTTGCCGGCGGCGACCCTGCGGTAGCCGCGGCCCGAGGCGTTGCTGCGGCGGAGCCTCACGGGGCAGGCTCCGGGAAACGGACACGTGTCATGAAAGCAAGCCTACTGACTATTTTCCGGAATCCACGCCCACCTGCTGGAATACCTGCCCCGAGCCTGCTGTTATGGACTTCGTGCCCATGCCAAAAGGAACGTCCCCCGCTACCCCTGTTGCTCAGACCACAGCGCCGCCGCAGGCAGCGAAGTCACCGGCGGCCCCTGCCCCCGCCAAGGAATCCACGGCGGGCCTGTTGTTCGGCATCGGCGCGTACGTTTTGTGGGGCATGCTCCCGCTGTACTTCTTCATCCTGATGCCGGCGGGCGCCGTCGAGATCGTGGCCAACCGCGTGGTGTGGTCGCTGCTGTTCTGCGCCCTGCTGATCACGGTGACCAGGTCGTGGGGCGTGCTCGCGGTGGCGCTGAAGGACCGGCGCGTCTTTGGTTCCCTGGCGCTGGCGGCGTTCCTGATCGCCATCAACTGGCTGACCTACACCTACGGCGTGACAACGGGGCAGGCAGTGGAGACGTCACTGGGGTATTTCATCAACCCGCTGGTCTCCGTGCTGCTGGGGGTGCTGGTCCTGAAGGAAAGGCTGCGGCCGCTGCAGTGGACTGCCGTCGGCGTCGGCTTCGTGGCGGTGGGCGTCCTCACCTACTCCTACGGGCAACTGCCGTGGATCGCCCTGACCCTGGCGTTCAGCTTCGGCCTGTACGGCTTCGTCAAGAACCGGGTGGGATCGAGGGTGGACGCCATCACCAGCCTGAGCGTGGAGACCATGGTGCTCGCCCCGCTGGCCGCCGTCGCCATGGTGGTCCTGGCCGCGAGCGGCAGCTCCACGCTCACGTCCCAGGGGGCGGGGCACTTCTGGCTTCTGCTGGCATCCGGCGTGATCACCGCCGTTCCGCTGCTCTTCTTCGGCGCCTCGGCGCGGAGGTTGCCCATGACCACCATCGGCCTGCTGCAGTATTTCGCTCCCGTCCTGCAGTTCCTGGTGGCGCTGCTGGTGTTCCGGGAGGCCATGACTGTTGAACGCTGGATCGGGTTCGGCGTGGTGTGGCGCTGCGGGCCCACCCTCCTGGGTTTGCGGGTAAAGCCGTCCTGGCTAGGCGTTGGCCTTGATGGCGGCGGCGAGGACTTCCAGGCCGTCGGCGAGCAGTTCGTCGGTAATGACCAGCGGGGGGAGCAGGCGGATGACGTTGCCGTAGGTGCCGCAGGTGAGGATGATGACGCCTTCCTTCAGGCAGGCGGCGGCAACAGCCTTGGTCAGCTCCGGGTTCGGCTCCTTGGAACCGGCCTGGACAAGTTCGACGGCGAGCATGGCGCCACGGCCGCGGACATCGCCGATCACGCCGGTACCGGCAGCGGCCAGTTCGGACTGCAGTTCCTGCAGGCGCGCCATGGCGATGGACTCGATGTGGCGGGCACGGCCGTTGAGGTCGTACTCCTCCATGGAACCGATGGACGCCAGCGCGGCCGCACAGGCCACCGGGTTGCCGCCGTAGGTGCCGCCCAGGCCACCCGGGTGCACGGCGTCCAGCAGGTCGGCGCGGCCGGTGATGGCGGACAGCGGCATGCCGCCGGCGATGCCCTTGGCCATGGTCAGGATGTCCGGGACGACGCCCTCGTGGTTGACGGCGAACCATTCACCCGTGCGGCAGAAGCCGGACTGGACCTCGTCGGCGATGAAGACGATGCCCTTCTCCTTGGCCCAGGCGGCCAGCGCCGGCAGGAAGCCCTCGGCCGGGACGATGAAGCCGCCCTCGCCCTGGATGGGCTCGATGATGATCGCGGCAACCTGGTCCCCGCCGATCTGCTTCTCGATCATGGTGATGGCGCGCTTGGCGGCCTCGGCACCGGTGATGGCGGGGTTTTCCTCGCGGTACGGGTAGCTCATGGGCATCCGGTAGACCTCGGGTGCGAACGGGCCGAAGTTGGTCTTGTACGGCATGGCCTTGGCGGTCAGTGCCATGGTCAGGTTGGTGCGGCCGTGGTAGGCGTGGTCGAAGGCGACGACGGCGTCCCGGCCGGTTGCCAGTCGGGCCACCTTGATGGCGTTCTCCACTGCCTCGGCGCCGGAGTTGAAGAGGACGGTGCGCTTTTCGTGGTCGCCCGGGGTGAGCCGGTTCAGCTGCTCGGCGACGGCCACGTAGCCTTCGTACGGGGTGACCATGAAGCAGGTGTGCGTGAAGTGCTCCACGGCTTCCTTGACGGCACCGACGACGGCGGGATCGGACGCGCCCACGCTGGTCACCGCGATGCCGGAGCCCAGGTCGATGAAGGAGTTGCCGTCGACGTCGTGGATGATGCCGCCGTCGGCGTCGGCAACGTAGACCGGGACGCTGGAAGCGACGCCGGCAGCCACCACTGACTTGCGGCGCTCGGTCAGTGCCACGGACTTGGGGCCCGGGAAGTCGGCCTGGACGTTGCGCTTCTGCTCCAGGCGGAAGGTGATGTCTGATGCGGTGGTGGTCATGGCGTTACTTTCTCTTACTGGTGGTTGAGCTTGCCGAACCCGGGGTTTCGACAAGCTCAACCACCGGGGAATTGGTCAGGAGACGGGGTCAGGCGTCGAGGGCGGACATCACGTGCTTGATGCGCGTGTAGTCCTCCACGCCGTACATGGAGAGGTCCTTGCCGTAGCCGGACTGCTTGAAGCCGCCGTGCGGCATTTCGGCGGTCAGCAGGATGTGGGTGTTGATCCAGACGGCACCGAAGTCCAGGTCGCGGCTCAGGCGCATGGCGGTGCCGTGGTTGGTGGTCCAGACACTGGAGGCCAGCGCGTAGTCCACGTCGTTGGCCAGGGCCACGGCTTCTTCCTCGGTGCTGAACTTCTGGACGGTAATGACGGGGCCGAAGGTTTCCTTCTGGACCACGTCGTCCGTCTGCTTGGCGCCGGTGATGATGGTGGGTTCGAAGAAGTAGCCCTTCTCCCCCGCGCGGTGGCCGCCGGTTTCGATCCGGCAGTTGGCCGGCAGGTTCTCCACCACGGAGGTCACGGCGTTGAAGTGGTTCACGTTGTTCAGCGGGCCGAAGTAGTTGTCTTCGTCGTTCTGAGAGCCGGTGTGCAGGGTCCGGGTGTGTTCCACCATGGCCGCCACGACGTCGTCGTGCACGGAATCCTGCACCAGCACGCGGGTAATGGCCGTGCAGTCCTGGCCGGCGTTGAAGAACGAGAACTCGGCGATGGCCGCGGCGCTCTTCTTGATATCGGCGTCGGCGAACACGATGGCCGGGGCCTTGCCGCCGAGCTCCAGGTGCGCCCGCTTGAGGCCCTTGGCGGCACCCGAGGCCACCGCGATCCCCGCGCGGACAGAGCCCGTGATGGACACCAGGCCGGGGACCTTGTGCTCAACCATCATGGCGCCGGTTTCGCCGGTGCCCAGCACCACGTTCAGGACACCCGCGGGCAGGACTTCACCGGCCAGGCGCGCCAGGACCAGCGTGGACTCGGGGGTGGTATCGGAAGGCTTGAGAACCACGGTGTTGCCGGCCGCGAGCGCGGGACCGATCTTCCAGATGGCCATCAGGAAGGGGTAGTTCCACGGGGCCACCTGGGCCACCACGCCGATCGGTTCACGGCGGACATAGGAAGTGTGCCCCTCGAAGTACTCCCCGGCGGACTTGCCTTCCAGGATCCGGGCGGCGCCGGCGAAGAAGCGCAGCTGGTCGGCGCCGGCTGCCACTTCCTCGGAGGCGATGAGCGAGCGGACCTGGCCGGTGTTGCGGTGCTGGGCTTCGACGAGTTCGTCGCTGTTGGCCTCGATGGCGTCGGCGAGCTTGAGCAGCATCAGCTGGCGCTGGCCCGGGGTCACGTGCTTCCAGGTCCGGAAGGCGTCCTTGGCGGCGGCCATGGCCGCGTCCACGTCGGCCTGCACCGAAACGGGGGCCTGGGCCACCACTTCTCCGTTGGTGGGGTTGACCACGTCCAGCAGGGCGGTGCCGGCAGGGGTGACGAACTTCCCGTTGATGAAGTTCTGCAAGGTTTGGACCACGGTGTGCAACCTCTTTCGTAAGGGCCATCGGCGGCCGGACGGAACCCGGGACGGATGGATGGAACTGCCTCGAGCCTATGCCAGCGCCCAAGCGGGGTGAATAGCCACCTGCACACCCTTGTTTGGAGGGTTTAGTGCGGTTGCCCAGCTCACGTTTATCCTTGCTTCATGGCCATTTCCCTCGCTGCCCTGGTGGGCGTGTCCTCCCTGAAGCTGGCCAAGGCCGGGGTGGCGGAGACAACCTGGAACCAGGACATTAACTGGGTTGCCGTCACCGAACTGGAGGATCCGCAGCGGTTCCTCAACGGCGGCGAGCTGGTGCTCACCACCGGCCTGCGCCTGCGTTCGGCCCCGGAGCAGCGCCGCTTTGTGCGGCAGGTGCAGCGGGCGGGCGCGGTGGGCATCGGATTCGGCGTGGGGTTGTCACACGAGACGGTGCCGCCGGCCCTCCTGGCCGAGGCCAACCGCTGGGGCCTGCCCGTGGTGGAAGTGCCGTACGAGACGCCGTTCATCGCCATCACCAAGCTGGTGGCGGATGCCCAGTCGGCGGACCACTACGCCAAGCTGGAACGCCTGATCGCCGGGCACCAGGTCCTGGCCCGGGCGCTGCTGACCGGCGGCGGGCTCGCGGAACTGTTGAAGAACCTCGGCGGCATGCTGCGCACCGACATTGCGTTGACCCAGTTCACGGCCCAGCTGTACAACAGCGGCAGCGCCCACCCGTCGGCCGACACCTGGGCCAGCTATCCGGTGCCCACGGGACGGCGGGACGCCTGCACGCTGTGGGTGCGCCAGCCGTTCGAGGACACGGGAATCATCGGCTACGCGCAGAACCTGATCAGCGTGGAGCTCAACAACATGGTCAAGCAGCGCCAGGCCCAGCGCGCCCTGTGCGGGCAGGTGCTGGAGGACGTGATCCACGGGGCGCTGGAGACCAGCGAGGCGCAGCGCCGGCTCGCGGGCGTGGGGGTGAACAGCACCCGCAAGAACGTGGTGCTGCTGGCCGTGTCGGCCGCCCACGGGAAGGCCCTGGGGAGCACGTCGGTGCCGCAGGAGCTGGAGAAAGCCGTTGCCGCCGTCGTGGGCAAGGACCTGGTGCTGGTGGTCAATGACGACGGCGGGACGGCGCCGTCGCTGGCGCGGAGGCTCAGCGACCACCTCGCCGAAGCCGGCATCCACGCCACGATCGGCATCGGCGGGGCGTACACCAAGCCGAACGGCCTTCGCTGGAGCTACTTCGAAGCCCGGGATGCTGCCAGCCATGGGTTGCCGGTCAACGAACCGGAGCGGCTGAGCCTGACCTCGCTGCTGCTGGCCAGCGAGGATGTGCCGCTGGCGGACATGGCGCACGAGTCCCTGAATCCCCTGCGTTCGTTCGACGCCGCGCACGGGTCCGAACTGATGGCCACGCTGGAAAGCTACCTGAACAACAACGGCTCGGTGGCCGCGGTGGCGGAGGAACTCACCCTGCACCGCAACACTGTCAGGTACAGGCTGGCTCAGATCACGGAGCTGACCGGCTACGACCCCGCGGTCACGGCGGACCGGGTGCAGCTCTGGCTCGCCCTGGCGGTGGCCCGGCTGTCGGCGCGGCAGGGCAAATAGGGCCGGGACCGCGTCAGATGACGCCGCGGCCGAACAGGTCCCGCGATTTTTTCCAGGCCTTCCGGTACCCGGCCTGTGCCGCCGCCATCCGTTCCTCCTGCAGGCTGAGCAGCTCCGCGTAGATGCCCGCCGTCGCGGGTTCGCCGTACTCCGCCGCGATGGCGGCCAGCAGGTCGCGGGCCACTACGGCGTCCTGGTGTTGGCCCAGGACCTTCTGCTGCCGGTGGGCGGCCTTGGCCACCTTGCCCGCACGCTTGCCGTGCACCAGTGTTGCTGATTCAGCCACGTGGCGCAGCCGCTTCGCGTCCTTGCGCACCCGGTGGAGCGCCAGTTCCTGCTCCCTTCCGCGCCGTGCGCGCTTGGCCGCTTTGCGGGAGCGCTGCAGCCGCTTGGCGGCCTTGTCCACGGCCTTCGCGGCCGCCCGCCGGCCCGGCGCCACCGAGTCGGCGCGCACCGGCGGGTTGTCACGGAAATCCTCAAGCGTGTCCAGGAGCCGGAAGTAACGCTCCGTCCCCAGGGCTTCCTGCAGGAGGCGGTACGCGGCGTCGTAGTCCGCACCCGTGCGCTGTTCCACCCTCGACGTGGCCGCTTCCACGCCGCCAGCGGAGTGCAGTCTACCCAGCTGCCCGCGGAGCTGCGCCCGCAGGACCTCGGCGTCGCGTGGCTGGCCCAGGAGCTGGCCCAGCCACTTCAGTTCGGTCCGCAGCTTGCGCACCGGCGCTGCCCGGTAGAGCTTGGCATAGGCTGCCAGGACCGAGCGGATGCGGCGGGTGGCGGAGCGCATGTTGTGCACCGCCTCCGGTTCCTCCAGCCGGACGGCACCGTCGCCCGCAAGAATCGCGTCGACCTGCTGCGCCACGTAGACGGTGACGACGGCGGCCGCCGGGGCCCGCTTCCCGGCCAGCAGGGCGGGGGCACTTTGGCTGTCGGCGGCAGCGTCCCCTGCGGCGGCACGCTTTCCCGCCTTGGTACCAGGGCCCAGGGCACGCGCCAGCTTCGAAGCATGCCCGGCCGGCCTGGCGCCGGCAGCCGTGAGCAGTTCCCCGACGGGGCCAAAAAGGTCAGGCTTCCCATGGACCAGCTCCAGCTCCCACTCGCGCCACTCCTGCCGCGCAGCGCTGGCTCCGCCCGCCAGCCGTTCAGCGGTGACCTGGTCATCGGCGAGGTCGGCGAGGTGGACACCGTCGTCCCCATACAGGGGGTAGGTGGTGCGCCGGGTGTCCAGCCGCACGACGGGCACCGGAACGGCGCCCCTGAGGTACGCAAGAAGGTGGGTCAGCAGGGCGTCTGGGACGGCATCGGGCCGGCCGAGGGGTGCGTGCAGTTCCGTCCGCTGCTGGACGCCCTCCCCCGTTGCCTGGTCGCCACCCCCCGGCGGCAGCTTGAGGTGCCATCCGGCGTCCTTCCCGCCGGTGCGGCGCCGGAGCGTGATGCGGCGTGCGGCCAGGGCATGGTTGGGGGTGTCGAAGTAGACGGCCTCCAGCAGGTCGGTGTGCGGCGCGCCGGTCCGGGCAACCCCGGCGGCGTGCTCCAGGGCCGGCACCACGGCATCGGCGTCGACGTCGTACTTCTTCTCAATCTCTAGTCCCCGGGAAGCTTCCACAGCCGTCCTTCCGCACTGCCTGGCCCGCGCCAGGCCCTCCGACCATCCGTTGGCAGTCTATTCCAGCCGGGGCAGGACGGAGAGGTCGGCCACAAAAGGACAAACATCAAACGTCTAACCTTTAGGCTGGAGGGCATGCCAGGAATTCCCCCCGCGTCTCCGCCCGCAACAGCCCAGGCGCCCACGGTGCCGGCCACCCCGGCCACCGGCAGCGCGCCGCCCAAGCCGCGTTCCGCCGTCGTCTTCGGTGTCATTGCGCTGGTCCTGATCGGTCTGAACCTGCGCGCCGGCATCACCGGGGCCTCCGCGCTGCTGCACGATCTCCAGGCGGTGCTGGGCTATGGGGTGCTGGTGGCGTCCATCATTCCCTCGATACCCACCCTGTGTTTCGCCCTGGCCGGCGCCGCCACATCCTGGCTGACCGGCAGGCTTGGCGTGGAGAAGGCCATCCTGCTGTCCCTGGCACTGTTGGCCGGCGGGCTGCTGCTGCGCGGCATTCCCGCCACGGGCATGCTGGTGGCAGGGAGCGTGGTGGGAATGTCGGGCCTGGCCGTCTGCAACGTGGCCATGCCGTCCTTCATCCGCGAGCACTTCGCCACCAGGACGTCGCTGATGACCGCTGTCTACACGGTGACCATGACCACCGGCGGTACCCTGACCTCGGTGGCGGTGGTCCCGCTGGCCCATGCGCTGGGGTCGCCGTCCGCCGCCGTCGGAGCCGTGGGCATCGCTGCCGTCGCCGCCTTCGTGGGCTTCCTCCCGGTGGCACTGCACGCCCACCGCACGGCCGTCCGGACCACGGGCGGCCATGTGGCCCCCTGGCCACTGCTGCGCACCCGGAAGGGCCAGCTCCTCACTGCCATCTTCACCCTGCAGGCCCTGCTGGCCTACGCGCTCCTGAGCTGGTTCCCCTACATGCTCACCACCATGGGCCTGAGCGCCGCGGACAGCGGGCTGATGTTCGGCCTCATGCAGCTGGTTTCCGTCCCGGCGGGCATGGTGCTGATTGCCATCGGGGCCAGGCCGCGGATGCTGCGTCCGGCCTTCTACCTGGTGAGCATCATCATGGCGGCCGGGATCGCGGCGCTGTTGTCCCTTCCCGTAGCGTATGCGGCCGTCCCGGCGGTCCTGATCGGTTTTGGGCTGGGCATCTTCCCGCTGGTCATGGTGATGATCAGCCGGAGCGGAACCAGTACGGCCGAAACCACCGCCCTGTCCACCCTGGCCCAGTCCTCCGGCTACCTGCTGGCCACGGCCGGCCCGTTCGGCATGGGACTGCTGCACAGCGCCACCGGCGGCTGGTCCCTCCCGCTGGCGCTGCTGCTGGCCCTTGCCCTGGCCCAGATCGTGGTGTCCCACCTGATCACCGGCCCCGCGATGACCGGCAAGAACGCGCGAGGAAAGTAATCCCATGACACTGAGCCCTTCGGTCCGTCCGCCGCTGGCCGCCGAGGTCACGGCCAAACTGCGCGGGATGGTCCACACCGGCGAGTGGCCGCTGAACCAGCGCATTCCGCCCGAACCCGAGCTCATGGCCCGGCTGGGAGTTTCCCGCGGCACCCTCCGCGAAGCCGTCAAGGCCCTGGCCCACAGCGGAATGCTGGAAGTACGCCGCGGCGACGGCACCTACGTGCGCGCCACGAGCGAGATGTCCGGGGCCGCGCGCCGCATGTACCTGGACCATACCGAGCAGCACATCCTGGAGGTCCGGCTGGGCCTGGACACCCAGGCCGCCCGGCTGGCCGCCCGGAATGCCACGGACGACGACGTTGCCACCCTGCGCGCCCTCCTCGCCGCGCGGGACCAGGCCTGGACCGCGGGGGACTTCGAAGCCTGGGCGGACGCGGACTGGAGTTTCCATGAGGGCGTCGCCAGGGCCTCGGGCAATCCCCTGCTGCACGAGCTTTATGCAAGCTTCGGCACCGTGTTCCACCAGGACCTGCTGAAGCAGCAGGGCCGGCCGGGCTTCAACGGACTCCCGCGCGACGGCCACGAAACGCTGCTGGACGCCATCACGCAACGGGACCAGGACGCTGCCGTGGCCAGCGTGAACCGCAACCTCAACTCGTGCGCGGAGTGGCTGGCGGAGTAGCCGGACATGGGTGCGGCCCGGCACTGGGGTGCCGGGCCGCCGTCGTCCGCTGTGTGCTGACGGGTGGTGCTAGTCGCGGCGCAAACCCGCGAGGACATTCTTGGGGCGCTGCATCTCGCCGTGCTTGGCACCGAGGATGATCACCAGGGCAGCGAAGCCGGGGATGGCCCACTGCAGGGCCTTGAGCTGCTGCTGGGCCGACTTCAGCTCATCCGAGGCTGCACCGTGCGGTTCGGTGGCACCCTCAGCACCCTCACCGGCCAACTTCTCCACCTTTTTGCCCAGGATGCCCGAGTACAGGGTCACCGCAGCGCCCACCACGGTCACGGCCGTCTTGATGACGGTGTCGCGGGCCACGCCCTCCTGCTTGGCGATGCGGCCTTTGTTTTCCCAGGCAATGGCGAGGTCGGCCACCAGGTGGGAGGCGAAGGCTGCGGTCTGGAAGGGCGCCCACTTCATCCAGCCAGCACTGGACAGCCGGGTGCGCTCGGCCGGGTCCTTGGCCTGGGCTGCCGCCCCGTTGAGCCCGATGGCACCCATCAGGGAGCCACCAAACCATGCTGCCGCCGTCAGGTCGTGAACTGAACGGGCAATGAGATTTCCTGCCATGATGTGCATTCCTAACGTTGTGGACTGATGCAGCTGTGCTGCGGACTATACGCGCCGTGTTCCATCGAAGTGTGGTCCACTCATGGTAAGCACACTTACTAATATTACGAAAGCCCGCCCCGGACAGGACCAACCGCGTAATATCGTCGCCATGGGAAACACTGGGACATTGTTCGGCTGGGCCTTCGGGGACCCCGCCCGTGAGAGAGACGGCGGCTATGTGGACGGGCTGCAGCGGGAGGCGCTGGGGAACGCCCGGGAGACGGCGAAGGCCAAGGGTGTCGGCGTCGTTTCGGGTTCGGAGGTGTTCACCGTCCTGAGCGCGGACGATTCCCTGGTGGAACTGGACAATGCCCCCGGCCAGCTGGTGGTCCGCTGCACCGTGCACGTCGAAGGACCGGGAGCCGAGAAGCTGCGGGCCGAAGGGCCCATGAACGGCTGAGGCATGTCCGACGGCGAATCCACCCTCAGCCAGGCAGCGGACGCTGTCGAGGAGGCGTCCAACCACAAGGCCCTGGACGTCCTGGCCCGCACCGGGTTTGCCGTCATGGCACTGCTTCACGTCATCCTCGGCGCCATTGCCATCGCCATCGCGTTCGGCCATCCGGGCGATGCCGAACCCACCGGCGCCATCGCGCGGCTGGCGGACAACCCCTGGGGGCCACTGGTGATGTGGGCCTGCGTGGCCGCCTGCCTGGGCCTGGCCTTATGGCAGGCCAGCGAGGCAACCCTGCGGGCCAGGAGCCTGCCGCGCAAGCAACGGCTGGCCAAGCTTGTGTCCTCGGGATTCCTGGCCATCGCCTACGGCAGCGTGGGGTTGACCTTCGGCGGCTTCGCCCTGGGGCAGCGCAGCGACTCGGGCGACAACACGCGCGACCTCAGCGCCAGCCTGATGGGCACCCCTGCAGGGCCGTGGCTCCTCGTGGCGCTGGGCCTGACCATCCTGGGCATCGGCATCTACTTCATGGTCAAAGGCTTCCGGCGCGGCTTCAAGGAGGAACTGTTCCACTTTGAGGGCACCAGGCGCGGCAGGCTCATCGACAGCCTGGGCGTCACCGGCCACGTGGCCAAGGGGGTTGCGCTGGACCTCACCGGACTGCTGTTCATCATCGCCGCCGCCAAGCACCGGCCCGAGGAGTCCACCGGGCTGGACGGCAGCCTCAAGGCGCTGCAGGACCACCCGTTCGGCCCCACGCTGCTGGTGGCCATTGGTGCAGGTTTTATCGCCTATGGGATTTTCGCGCTGATCCGTGCCCGCTTTGGCCGCATGTAGTGCCGGGGTTTGTGGGTAGGAAGGAAGTATGACCCAGCAGCTGCGCGTCGTTTCAGCCGCCACCGATAGTGCCGGCCAGGCTTTCGCTGCCGTCTTCCGGCTCCTGAAGCTGGCCAGGCCAGGCCGGCCCATCCATCCCGAGGGACTGGGGCTGTCCGGAACTGTGGCCAGGACCGGCAACCCGGGCGGCCCCAGCGGTATCGGCTGGCTGGACTCGCCGGGCACCGACCAGGTGGTGGCCCGCTTTTCCCGGTCCGTGGGGCTGCCGCAGCGCCTGCCGGACATCCTGGGCCTGGCCCTCCGGGTTTCTGCGTCCGGCGATGCTGCTGCCGGCCCTGCTGATGTCCTGTTTGCCTCCACCGGCTGGGGGCTGCCGGGCCGGTTCATCCTGATGCCACGGCTGGATGTGGCAGGAGCCGCAATGACCACGCTGATGCCCTACCGCGGAAGCCTGGGCCCCGTTCTGCTGGGCCTGCGGACGCGGAGCCTCCCACCGGGTTCGCTTGCGTCAGGGGAATGGGTGCTGGGGCTACACTGGACCACGCCGGGCGGCCGCTGGCGGGAATGCGGTGAGGTGCGGCTGCAGGCCGGTGCCACTCCCACGGATATCCCCCTGCGCTTCGATCCCCTGGAGCACCAGCCGCCGGGCGCGCAGGCCTACGGATGGACCCGGCGTCTGCGGAAGCCGTCCTACCGGGCCGCACGCCGGCCCGCACCTCCCGCCGTCGGACGCCCCACCGAACCTGGACATCCCGCGGTACCCTCCGCGGGACACCGGGGAAGCACCACCGCAACCGGAAGGAACCCCATGTCCACCGTCTCGCAGCTGTTCAAGTCCCCCGCCGCCGACGTCTGGCGCGTCATCGCCGACGGCTGGCTGTACTCGGGCTGGGTGGTGGGCGCCTCCCGGATCAGGGATGTGGACGCCGAATGGCCCCGGGTGGGGGCCAACCTCCATCACTCGGTGGGTGCCTGGCCGCTGGTGATCGACGACAGCTCCCGCGTGACCGCCGTTGAGCCCGGCCGCTCGCTGGAACTCGTGGCGCGTGGCTGGCCCATGGGCGAGGCCAAAGTGGAAATCACCCTGGAGGACCGGGGCGCCCAATGCCTGGTGACCATTGCCGAAGATGCCATCCACGGGCCCGGCAAGCTGATGCCCAAGGCCCTGCGCGATCCCATCATCTCGGCCAGGAACCGGGAAACCCTGCGACGGCTGGAGCTCATGGCCATCGGCGGCGCGGGTAAATAGCCCGGCCGGGTTAAGCCGACTTTTAAACGCAGGAACCGCGGGACCCCCAGGCCCCGCGGTTCCTGTGCCCAGGTCCTAGACCTGCGCGGCGACACCGTCACGGGAGATGGAAACCATGTCCTCGCGCGGCACCACCTTGACGCGCTCACGCTTGACCTCGACGCCGTGCGAGCCGCCGGCCTCGGTGGCTGCGGCGCCGAGGGCCAGCTCGTGGGCATCCAGTGCCAGCCAGCCTTCCCAGCTGGTGAACTTCACGCCGCGGGCGTCGAGGAGTTCGGTAACAGCGTCCTCTGCGGGTGCCTCGGCGACCGGAAGGTTTGCGCGGTCTTCCAGCAGGTAGGTGACGGTCTCCAGGGCGTCGCCCTTGGTGTGGCCGATCAAGCCCACCGGTCCGCGCTTGATCCAGCCGGTGGCGTAGAGGCCCGGCACATGCTGGCCGGTCGCATCCAGGACGCGGCCGCCGTCGTTCGTGACCACGCCCTTCTTGTGGTCGAACTCAACGTCCGGCAGCGCGGAACCGAAGTAGCCGATGGCGCGGTACACGGCCTGGACCGGGTAGTCCACGTATTCGCCGGTGCCGCGGGCGTTGCCGGTGCCGTCCAGCTCGGTGCGCTCGAACTTGATGCCCGCCACCTTGCCGGGGGTTTCGGCGTCGTCGTAGATCTCCACCGGGCTGTGCAGGAAGTGCAGGTGCAGGCGGCGGGAGGCCTTGAGCTCGGAGAGGTCCTCGGGCTGCTCGGCGATCCAGTTGGTGAGGGTGCCCACCATGGTCTTGGTCTGGTTGTTCGTCTGGATCTGGCGGTCAGATTCCTCGTCGAACTCGAAGTCCTCCGGGTACAGGATGATGTCCACGTCCTTGGAGTGGGACAGCTCGCGCAACTCCAGCGGGGTGAACTTGACCTGGGCGGGACCGCGGCGGCCGAAGACGTGCACGTCGGTGACGGGCGAGGCCTTCAGGCCGGCGTAGACGTTGTCCGGGATCTCGGTGACCAGCAGGTCATCGGCGTGCTTGGACAGGACGCGGGCCACGTCCAGGGCCACGTTGCCGTTGCCGATCACGGCGATTTCCTTGGCCTCCAGCGGCCATTCACGCGGCACGTCCGGGTGGCCGTCGTACCAGGAGACGAAATCGGCGCCGCCGAACGAGCCCTCCAGCTCGACGCCGGGGATGTTCAGGTCCGCGTCCTTGATGGCGCCGGTGGCGAAGATGACGGCGTCGTAGTGCTTGCGGAGGTCCTCGATGGTGAGGTCCGTGCCGTAGTCGACGTTGCCGAAGAAGCGGATGTCGCCGCGGTCCAGCACCTTGTGCAGGGCCTTCACGATGCCCTTGATGCGGGGGTGGTCCGGGGCCACGCCGTAGCGGATCAGCCCGTAGGGTGCCGGGTAGCGGTCAAAGAGGTCAATGCTGACGGTCAGCTCGCCGCTCTTGACGGCTTCGCTCTTGGTGAGGATGTCAGCGGCGTAGACGCCGGCCGGGCCGGAGCCCACGACGGCGACGCGCAGGGGACGCGCAGCAGATCCTACGGTAGTGCTGGATGACACGGCTGTGTTCCTTTTCTTCTGCATCGATTGCTGGGTAACTGCCGTTTTGAAGGCTCATAACGGCGGTTACGGAGCAATCGATGGGTTTCAGGTGGTGAGGACGGTCTTGCGGGGGCTGTTCGGGGTGGTGGTGCTGTAGTCAGCGGTTTTGAAGTGCGACGGCGCGAACGGGCTCACGCGCACCACGTCACCGATGACAATCACGGCAGGATTTGCGACGCCGGCCGCCTGGGCCTGGTCGGCGATGGAACCGAGCGTGCCGATGGTGACACGCTGGTCCGGCAAATAGCCGTTTTCCACGATACCAACAGGGGTGTCTGCAGGGAGTCCGGCTTCGCCCAGCGCAGACGCGGATTCGCGGAGCTGGCCTACGCCCATGAGCAGGATGATGGTGTGGTCGGCGCGGGCCGGGACCTCGGAAAGTTCCTCGTGGCCGGTGACCACGCTGAAGCCCTTGGCCAGGCCGCGGTGCGTGACGGGGATGCCTGCGGCTGCGGGGACGGAGATGGCGGACGTAACGCCGGAGACCACCTCGACCTCGACGCCGTGCTGGCGGCAGTATTCGGCTTCCTCGCCGCCGCGTCCCAGGACGTACGGGTCGCCGCCCTTGAGCCGGACCACGCGGTGGCCCTTGAGCGCTTCCTCGACGAGGATCCGGTTGATCTCTGCCTGCGGTACGGGGTGGTGGCCGGGGGTCTTGCCCACTTCGATGACGCGGACGTCCGGGGCGAGTTCGTTCAGCAGTTCGCGGGGGCCGAGTCGGTCGGCGACGACGACGTCAGCCTGGCCCAGGAGCCGGCGGCCGCGGACGGTGATGAGCCCGGTGTCGCCGGGGCCGCCGCCGACGAGGGCAACGGAGCCTCGGTGGGCGCGGCGGCGGCGGAGCGGAAGGTCCCCGGTTTCGAGGGCGGTGGCGACGGCGTCGCGGACGGCCATGGCGCGGCGCGGGTCTCCCCCGGCGTTCACGGCGATCTTGACGTCATCCACCACGGCGACGGCTGGGGTCCAGGCGGCAGAAGCTTCATGGTTGGAGGCGTTGACGCACCAGACCCGCTGCGCCTCGGCGTCGGCCGATACCTGGGCGTCCACTTCCGGAACGCCCGTGGTGGTCTGGATGAACCAGACGCCGTCCACGTCGCTGGAGCGGTAGGGCCGTGCTTCCCAGGTAACCAGGCCGGCGTCGGCCATCTCCTGCAGCGAGGGCGAGGCAACCGGGGCCACGACGGTGACCAGGGCGCCGGCGTCGAGCAGCCCCTTGGCGCGGCGGGCAGCAACGGGGCCGCCGCCCACCACCAGCACGGGGCGGCCGAGGAGCCGCAGCGCCGTGGGGTAAATGTCCTGAATTGCCATGGATCAACGGTAGGGCGGCGTCACATTGGCCTACAAAGGGTCAGCAACACCAGTTCACGTAAGGTAACGCTGCGTCACAAAGGATTTCAGGCGCGGCCGGCAAGGAAGTTGCCCCGGTTGGTGATCAGCCGTTCCAGGTACCGGGCCAGGATGACGCGCTCGACGACGCCGCCCAGGACTCCCAGCGGGGCGGTGAACTCCACCCGGTCCGTCATGATGCTGCCCCCGGCTGTGGGTACGAACTCATGGACGTGCCGGAACGACCTGAACGGCCCCTTGACCTGTTCGTCGGTGAAGCTGCGGGGGAAGTCCAGGTAGGTGACCCGGCTGGTCATGGTGAGGGGAATGCCGAAGTGCTTGGCCCGCCATGTGACTTCCTGGCCTGCTCCGATCAGCCCTTTGGTGACACCCCCGACCGCCCGCTCCCCCGAGTCCTTCTGCGAGTCCAGGTGCAGGTCGATGCTGCGGGCCCGGTCAAAGAGCTGCGCCACCGGAAGCCGGGACTCGGTGCGGCACACGAAGCTGACGGTCATGGCGCCAGTCTGCCATGCGCCAGGGAACGGCAGAGCCCGACGGCGGGAGGTCGCCGTCGGGCCCTAAGCGTGCGTTGGGAGGGGTTTGGGTCAGCGGGTGCTGCCGGCCAGGAGGCCCCGGCGCCGCAGGAGGCGTTTCTCGATGGGCCCGAAGACCAGCAGCTCGATGAGGATGCCGACGCCGAGGATCAGCAGGATGGCAGCCATCACGATGGTCATGTCGGACAGGTCGCGGCCCTGGTCCAGCAGGGACCCCAGGCCAAAGCCGATGGTGCCGCCCACCGCGATGATTTCCGCCGCCATGAGCGAGCGCCAGGAGAAGGCCCAGCCCTGCTTGAGGCCGCTGAGGTAGCCGGGCAGTGCGGCGGGAAGGATCACCTGCAGTGCCATCTGCAGCCGGGACGCGCCCAGGACGGTCCCCACGCGCCGGTACTGCGGCGGGATCTGGTCCACGCCGGAGATGAGGCCGTTGATGATGGAGGGGATGGCGCCCATGAACACCACGAAATACACGGTGGCGTCCGTGAGGCCGAACCAGATGATGGCCGCGGGAACCCACGCCACGGACGGCAGCACCTGCAGGCCGGAGATCAACGGGCCGAACGCGCGTCGAAGCGGCGCAACCTGGGCCAGCAGCAGACCGACGGGAGTGGCAATGGCCACCGAGATCAGGAAACCCACCACACCGCGCTGCAGCGAGGTCCAGATCGCCTCCTGGAACTTGCCGTCGCCCCACAGGACGCCCATTTGCGCCACCACATCAAGCGGACCCGGAACCAGGTCCCGCCGCTTCACGCCGAGCGAGACGTAAAACTGCCAGACGAGCACCAGGACCACCAGCGCCGCCACCGGCAGGAGGATGCGGCTCCAATCGATCCGGTGCTTCCGGTCGGCGTCGGACTGCAGCGAGTCCAGGCCGGACTCAAGCTCCCGGAGGTCCTCATGGCCACTCGAAGTCCGCGTCAAAGCGGCATGGACGTGGGCCGCAGGCGCAGCGCCGGATGCCGCCCAGGGAGTGGCATCGGGCCTTTCGGAGCCGGACGCTTCGTCCGAAGGACGAAAGCCGTCCGGCGAAGGGGCGGGGGCGGCATCCGGCGCGGAGCCAGACAGGAACTTACTTGGCATGGCGGCGAATCTCCTCCCGCAGCCGGGCGGTGATGACCCCGGTCAGCTGGCCGGCGAGCCCGGCGTCGGTTCGGTGTTCCTCGGTGACGTTCCATTCCTGGACCACGCGGCCGGGGCGGGAGGACAGCAGCAGGACGCGCTGGCCCAGCCGGACGGCTTCGCGGACGTTGTGGGTGACGAAGACGATGGTGCGCCCGGTTTCCTTCCAGATGCGTTCCAGCTCGTCGTGCAGCAGGTCGCGGGTGATGGCGTCGAGGGCGGCAAAGGGCTCATCCATGAGCAGCAGCTGCCGGTCCTGGGCCAGGGAGCGGCCCAGGGACACGCGCTGCCGCATGCCGCCGGACAGTTCGTGCGGGCGCTTGTCCCCCGCGGATCCCAGGTGCACCAGTTCGAGGAGTTCCTGGGCCTTGGCGCGGCGTTCGGCCTTGCCCACGCCACGCAGCTTCAGGGCCAGCTCGATGTTCTCCCGCGCTGTGAGCCACGGGAACAGTGCGGCGTCCTGGAACATGAAGGCGGCGCCGTCGCTGGGCACTTCCAGGGCGCCCGACGTCGGCGCTTCCAGTCCCGCGATGATGTTCAGGAGGGTGGATTTGCCGCAGCCGGAGGCACCAAGGAGGGCAACGAACTCGCCCTGCTTGATGTTGGCGTTGACGTCGTCCAGTACCGGGGCGCCGTCGCCGAAGCGCTTGCCCAGGTGTTCCAGTACGACTGGCATGGTGGCGTCCTTTGGTAGTGGTGGGTGTCAGTCCTGGCCGAGGCCGGCTGCCGAAATCCTGCCGGCGCCGGTGACCTGGTTAAGCGCGGTGAGGTCGAAAAGGCCGTTGATGTCGGCCTTCTTGGTGGTGCCGGCGTCCACCCCGTCCTGCAGCAGTTTGGGGTAGCTGCCGGCCAGCGGGTCGAGGGTGAAGGTGATGTTGGCGAGGGAACGGTTCAGCACATCAGCCGGCAGTGCGGCCCCGGCGGATTCCTGCAGGGCCTCGTTGATCAGTGCGGCCTTCTCGTCGGCGGGTGCGGAGTTGAGCCATGCCACCGACTTGGCGTGCCCGGCCAGCAGCGCCTTGACGGTGTCCGGGTGGTCGGCGGCGAACTTCTGGTTCACGATCAGGACGGTGGTGGGGAACTCCCCGGGTTTGCCGGTGGCTGAGCCGTCCCACAGGTCTTTTTCGTCAACCAGCACCTTGGCTCCGGCCTGGAGCACCAAACGCGACGCCCACGGCTCAGGCAGCCACGCGCCGTCGAGCTGTCCGTCCTGGAAGAGCTTGAGCGTCTGGGCGTTGTCCGTGGGGTTGATGGCGACGTCGCCGCTGCCGTCCACGCTGGTCTTGTAGCCCTGCTTGGTGAGCCAGGCGCGCAGGGCGACGTCCTGGGTCCCGCCCAGCTGCGGCGTTGCCAGGGTCTTGCCCCGCAGGTCCGCGGCGGAGGTGATGCCGGGCTTGACCACCAGCTGTGCTCCGCCTGCCGCGGCTCCCGCGATCACGCGCACGGACTGGCCCTGGCTCTTGGCGAAGGAGTTGATGGCGGGGTTCGGGCCGATGTAGGCCGCGTCGATGGCCCCGGCGTTGAGGGCTTCGATGGCTGCCGGTCCGGCGTTGAAGGTCTCGGTGCTGAGCTTAGTGCCGCCCAGGGCCTCCGCGAGGAACCCTTTTTTGACCCCGACGAGGGCGGGGGCGTGCGTGACGTTGCCGAAGTAGCCCAGTTTCAACTCTGCGGCGGGGGTGGGCTCGGCGGCCTGCGCCTCGGTGTTGCGGGAGATGTTGGAGGCAACGATGGCCCCGACGGCGATCAGCAGCACCAGCCCGATGGCCAGGGCAGCCTCGACGGCGCGCCTGCGCGTGGGGACCGCGCTCTCGCCTGCCACGATGCGGGTCATCCCGGGCTTGGAACTAGTCATTGTTTCACCATAGGGAGCGGCCCCAACCCGTTCAACGAAGCGGAAACGGGGGGTCACGCACGTTCATCCAGCGTCATATTCCGCCGCACAGCTGCCCGGTTTCGCGGATTCAGTTGCCTTTGACGTTGACCAACTGCCGCAGCTTGTGCCGCACCGTCACCAGGTCCGCGGCGTCCTGCATGACCTGGTCGATCGGCTTGTACGCAGCCGGGATCTCATCGATGAAGGCTTCGGACGCCCGGAACTCGATGCCCCGCATGGCCCGCTTCAGTTCCTCCAGGGTGAAGGTCCTGCGGGCTGCATGGCGCGAGTATTCACGCCCGGCCCGTGCGGGGAGGAGTTCAGCGACGCCGGGTTGCCGCGGCCTTCCACAACATACGACGCCGTCCCCATGGACCCGGGGATCAGTCCGGGATCGCCGCGGCCGGCTTTGATGGCACCCTTGCGGGACACCCAGACGGGCTTGCCGTAGTGCGTTTCCTGCTCCGTGAAGTTGTGGTGGCAGTTGATCCGTTCGCGTTCCCGGACCGGCCCTCCCACCCAGCGGCTGAACTGGGCAGCCACCCGGTCCATCATTTCCTCCCGGTTCAGCAGGGCGAAGTGCTGGGCCCACCGCAGCTCGGCAATGTACCGCTCGAACTGGGGTGTCCCTTCGTCCAGGTAGGCGAGGTCCGGGTCCGGCAGGTGGACCTGATGCTTCCGGCTGACCTGCCGGGCCACCTGGATGTGGTGCTGGGCGATCCTGTTGCCGATGCCCCGCGAGCCCGAATGCAGGAAGAGCCACACGCCGTCGTCCTCATCCGCGGAGATTTCGATGAAATGGTTTCCGGAGCCCAGGGACCCCAGCTGCAGTTCCCACTGGGCGACGTATTGGGCCGGGTTGAAGCCTGCCGCCGCGGCCCGCTGCTTCAGCTCGGCGATCCTCGGCCCGGCAGTGGGCAGCACCTGCTTGTTGTTGTGCCCTGCGGAGAGCGGGATGACCCGTTCGATGTTTTCGCGGAGGCTCTTCCGGTCCTTCGGCAGTTCCCGCACGGAGTACTGGGTGCGCACCGCAATCATGCCGCAGCCGATGTCAACGCCCACCGCCGCAGGGATGATGGTTCGCAGGGTGGGGATGACTGAGCCGACGGTGGCACCCTTGCCCAGGTGCGCGTCCGGCATCAGCGCCAGGTGCGGGTAGATGAAGGGCAGGCTTGCGGTCATGACGGCCTGCTCGCGGGTCTTGTCGTCCAGGATGGACGCCCAGTTGAGCAGTTTCGGGCTGATGGTCTCCATGTCCGCCTCCCAGGCACCACCGCTAACGTGGTTGCAGGCTATTCCCGCACTCTACAGAGGAGACGCAACCATGGTGGACGTCCTGACCGAGATTGTCATCAAAAGGCCGCGCCCCGAAGTGGCGGAGTATGCTGCCAACCCGGACAACGCGCCGAAGTGGTACGTGAACATCCACAGCTCGCAGCGGCTCAGCCCGGGACCGCTTGATAGAGGGTCCAAAGTAGCCTTCACCGCGAAGTTCCTGGGCCGGGAGCTCAAGTACACGTACGAGTTCGTTGAGTACGTCCCCGGCGAAAAGCTGGTGATGAGCACGGCCCAGGGCCCCTTTCCCATGCAGACCACCTACACCTGGACGGACGACGGCGGCGGCACGCGGATGTCGCTGCGCAACAGCGGGAGCCCCTCGGGTTTCTCCCGGCTGGCGGGGCTGGTCATGGAGCCTATGATCCGGCGCGAAACCCGGAAAGACCTGCAGAAGCTCAAGTCGATCCTCGAGGAGCGCTCCGCGTAACCGGCCGAGCCCCGCATAACCGTTGCCGGGCAGCACCGGTTATGCGGACCGGGGCCGGTTACGTGAAAAGCACGAAGGCCCCGCTCCAGATAACTCCAGTGCGGGGCCCGTGCAAGCCACATCAGATGCTGTAGCGCTCGTCCTCGTGGTCGCCCGGGTGGTCCTTGACCAGGCCGGCGGCCAGCGTGTTGCCGTCGAGCGGGTCGATCACCAGGAACGCACCGGTGCGGCGGTGGTGCAGGTAGTTCTCCAGCGGCAGCGGCGCGGCGAGCCGGAGCTGCGCGTGGCCGATGTCATTCAGTTCCAGGCTCGAGGCACCCTCAAGCTTGAAGGTGGCCAGGTCCAGCTTGCCGGACACGCTGCGGACCATCGCCTGCACGGTGCGGGTGCCGTGCTTGACCAGCACCT
Organism: Pseudarthrobacter sp. 05T312; assembly: GCF_056396685.1. Lineage (NCBI taxonomy): Bacteria > Bacillati > Actinomycetota > Actinomycetes > Micrococcales > Micrococcaceae > Pseudarthrobacter > Pseudarthrobacter sp. 05T312. The sequence goes on along the minus strand of NZ_JBFTLY010000001.1, from coordinate 253,228 downwards.
TGGCGCCTTCGCGCAGCGGCTTCGGGGACAGCCAGCACAGGGCGGCGTACAGGTCGGCGGAGGCTTCGCGGACGGTGCCGGCGGCGGCAATGGTGTCACCGCGGGCCACATCGAACTCGTCTGCCAGCCGGATGGCCACGGACTGCGGGGCGGCGGCTTCCTGCAGGGGAGCGCCGGCGAAATCGATGCCCGCCACGGTGGTGGTCCTCGGCGACTGCCCCGGTGTCAGCACGGAGACCTGGTCCCCCACCTTCACGGAGCCCTCGGTGATCTGGCCGGCGTACGCGCGGTAGTCGCGGTAAGCCTCAACGTCCAGGCCGGCGGCGACGGCGTCGGGAGCCAGGGCGCCCTGCGGCCGGACGACCAACTGGACCGGGAAGCGGAAGCTTTCCAGGTGGCTTTCGAGCTCATCGGCGGCGGGCAGGGTCTCTAGGACCTCCAGCAGCGCCGGGCCGGTGTACCAGGGGGTGCGCTCCGAGCGATCCACCACGTTGTCGCCGTCGAGCGCGGAAACGGGGACCACCAGCAGGTCGCTGATGCCGTCCGAGCCCAGGCCCAGTTCCCGGCCCACCTGCTGCACGTCGGCTTCGATGCCGCGGAACACGGACTCGCTGAAGTCCACCAGGTCGATCTTGTTCACGGCCACGATCACGTGCGCCACGCGCAGCAGCTGCAGCACGGACAGGTGCCGGCGGGTCTGCTCCAGGACACCCTTGCGGGCGTCGATGAGGACGACGACGGCATCCGCGGTGGACGCGCCCGTCACCGTGTTCTTGGTGTACTGCACGTGCCCGGGGCAGTCGGCCAGGATGAAGCTGCGCCGGTCGGTGGCGAAGTAGCGGTAGGCCACGTCGATGGTGATGCCCTGTTCGCGCTCGGCGCGCAGGCCGTCGGTCAGCAGGGCCAGGTCGATCCCGCCCTTTTCGCCGCCGAAGCCACGGTCCGCGGAAGTGCGGGCCACAGCGTCGAGGGTGTCAGCGAGGATGGCCTTGGAATCGTGAAGGAGGCGGCCCACCAACGTGGACTTGCCGTCGTCGACCGATCCTGCCGTGGCGAAGCGGAAGAGGGTGGTGGGCAGGGCCTCGTTGATCGAGCTGGCCTCGGCGATTGAGCCTGTCGAAATCGTGGTCATTAGAAGTACCCGTCCTTCTTGCGGTCTTCCATGGCGGCCTCGGAGATGCGGTCATCTGCGCGGGTGGCGCCACGTTCGGTCAGGGTGGAGGCGGCAACTTCAACCACCACGTCGGATACGGTGAATGCGTTCGATTCAACGGCGCCGGTGCAGGACATGTCCCCCACGGTCCGGTAGCGGACGGTCTTGGTGATGACGTCCTCATCGGGGCGCGGCTGGGACACTTCGCCCACTGCGCGCCACATGCCGTCGCGGGCGAACACCTCGCGCTCGTGGGCGTAGTACAGGCCGGGCAGCTCGATGTTCTCGCGCTCGATGTAGCGCCAGATGTCCAGCTCGGTCCAGTTGCTGATGGGGAATGCGCGGACGTGCTGGCCCACGGTGTGGCGGCCGTTGTAGAGGTTCCACAGCTCGGGGCGCTGGTTGCGCGGATCCCACTGGCCGAACTCGTCGCGGAGGCTCAGGATGCGCTCCTTGGCGCGGGCCTTGTCCTCGTCGCGGCGGCCGCCGCCGAACACGGCGTCGAACTTGTTCTGCTGGATGGCGTCCAGAAGCGGGACGGTCTGCAGCGGGTTGCGGGTGCCGTCGGCACGCTCTGCCAGCTCGCCGCGGTCGATGAACTCCTGCACGGAGCCGACCACGAGTTTCAGGCCGAGGCGCTCAACGGTGCGGTCGCGGAATTCGATGACCTCGGGGAAGTTGTGGCCGGTGTCCACGTGCAGCACGGGGAACGGTACTTTGCCGGGCCAGAAGGCCTTGGTGGCCAGGTGCAGCATCACCACGGAGTCCTTGCCGCCGGAGAACAGCAGCGCGGGCTTCTCGAACTCGGCAACAACCTCGCGGATGATGTGGATGGCCTCGGACTCGAGGGTGTCCAGGCTGGACAGGCGCGCCGGAGTGTGGACCGGCTCAATCACCGGAACGCTGGTTGAGCCTGCCGATACCAAAGTGTCATGTGAAGTGCTCATACGTGAAGTCCGCATTCTGTCTTGTCGGAACCTGCCCAGCGGCCGGCTCGGGGGTCTTCGCCGGGCGCCACCTTGCGGGTGCAGGGCTGGCAGCCAATGGAGGGGTAACCCTGGGAAAGGAGCGGGTTGACGGGCAAAAGGTTGTCGTCCGAGTACTGGACCAGCTGGTCGAACGTCCACGCAGCCATGGGGTTGACCTTGACCAGGCCGTTCTTCTCGTCCCAGGAGACCAGCGGCGTGTTGGTGCGGGTGGGGGCTTCGTCGCGGCGGACCCCGGTGAACCAGAGTTCGTAGCCGGCCAGGGTGCGCTGCAGCGGAGCCACCTTGCGGAGGGCGCAGCACTGGGCGGCGTCACGGGCAAAGAGGTCCTTGCCAAGGAGCCGGTCCTGCTGTTCCACAGTGTTCTCCGGGAGGACGTCCACCACGTTGACGCGGAGGTTCGCCGCCACTTCGTCGCGCGTGGCGTAGGTTTCCGGGAAGTGGTAGCCGGTCTCCAGGAACAGGACGTCGACGCCGGGCATCTGGTCCGCGACCAGGGCCGGCAGGACGGCGTCTGCCATGGAACAGGCGACGGCGACAGCCGGCAGGTCGAAGTTGCGCTCCACCCAGGCGATCACGTCGCGGGCCGGTGCATCCCAGCCGAGCTCGGCGGCGCCGGCCTCGGCCAGGGCCTTGAGCTCTTCCTTGGAGCGGAGGGTGGGGGCAGTGGCAGGCGATGCCACGGGGTCTGCTCCGAGTGCGTGCTGGGACATTACTGGAGTGCCTCCTCGTCTGCTGCGTGGGCCCATTCGGCGAAGGTCTGGCCTTCAATGCGGTCGGCTACGAACCGGCGCACTACGCGCTCAACGTAGTCCGGCAGGTCCTCGACATAGACCTTCAGGCCGCGGACGGTACGTCCGAGCCCGGCTTCCTCGCGGTGGTTGTTGGCCAGGCCGCCGCCCAGGTGGACCTGGAAACCCGGGGAGGGATCGCCGTCGGGCGTTGGCAGCATCATGCCCTTGAGGCCGATGTCCGCCGTCTGGATGCGGGCGCAGGAGTTGGGACAGCCGTTGATGTGCAGGGACAGCGCAGCGGGCAGCTGGCCCGAGCCGGCCAGGTCTGCCAGCCGGCGCTCCAGCTCGGCAACCGCGCTGGCGGCGGTCACCTTGGTTTCGACAATGGCCAGCTTGCAGTACTCAATGCCGGTGCAGGCGATGGTGCCACGGCGGAACACGGACGGACGGGCAGACAGGCCCAGGCCGTCCAGCTCCGACACCAGCGGCTCCACCTGGTCCTTCTCGACGTCCAGCACCACGATCTTCTGGTGCGGCGTGGTGCGCAGCCGGTAGGAGCCGCGGGCCTCCAGGGTGTCCGCGAGCTTGACCAGGCTGGAGCCGGACAGCCGGCCAGCGATCGGGGTGGCACCGATGAAGAACTTGCCGTCCTTCTGCTCGTGCACGCCCACGTGGTCGCCTGGGGTTGCGGGCTTGGGCGCGGCGGGACCGTCGGCCAGCTTGTAGCCCAGGTATTCGTCCTCGAGGATCCGGCGGAACTTCTCCGGGCCCCAGTCGGCCAGCAGGAACTTCAGGCGGGCCTTGGTGCGCATGCGGCGGTAGCCGTAGTCGCGGAAGATGCTGGTCACGCCCAGCCACACATCGGCGGCCTCCTCCGGCTTCACGAACGCGCCGAGGCGCTTGCCCAGCATGGGGTTAGTGGACAGCGCGCCGCCCACCCACAGGTCGTAGCCAGCGCCGAGCTCGGGGTGTTCAATGCCCACGAATGCGCAGTCGTTGATCTCGTGGACCACGTCCTGGCTGGGGTGGCCGGTGATCGCGGTCTTGTACTTGCGGGGCAGGTTGGACAGCAGCGGGTTGCCGATGAACCGTTCCCCCAGCTCGGCGATGAGCGGGGTGGGGTCGATGATCTCGTCCTTGGCGATGCCGGCCACGGGCGAACCCAGGATGACGCGGGGCACGTCGCCGCAGGCTTCGGTGGTGGACAGGCCCACCGACTCCAGGCGGTTCCAGATCTCGGGGATGTCTTCGACCCGGATCCAGTGCAGCTGGATGTTCTGGCGGTCGGTGAGGTCGGCCGAGTCGCGGGCGAAGTCGACCGAGATCTGGCCGATGACGCGCAGCTGTTCGGTGGTGAGCGCACCGCCGTCGATCCTGACGCGGAGCATAAAGTACTTGTCTTCGAGCTCGTGCGGCTCCAGGGTGGCGGTCTTGCCGCCGTCGATCCCCTGCTTGCGCTGGGTGTACAGGCCCCACCAGCGGAAGCGGCCGTGCAGGTCCTGGCCGGGGATGGCGTCGAAGCCTTCCTTGGCGTAGATGGACTCGATACGCTCGCGGACGTTCAGGCCGTCGTCTTCCTGCTTCCAGGTTTCGTTGGCATTCAGCGGCGTCTTGCCGTCCACTTTCCACTGGCCGTGCGGCTTCGCAGCGGGGCGGGACGGGCGGGCGGGGCGCTTGGTGGCAGCGGAGTCCGCGGACGCTCCGGCTAGAGCTGTATCAGTCATGCAACGACTGTAGGGCGCCCCCGAATAGCGTCACAAAGGCCCGGAAACGCTAAGTCACCTAGGGAAATATTTCGTCACGAAACGCCGGAGGACCTTGAAGAACCCACCCTGCTGTGCATCGCCGGAAGCCCCGTTTGGCGTCTCAGTGGGTGCTTCCCCGGGCGTTCCGTCCATGGTGGCGACGGCGGCGTCGTACCTGTCCAGCGCGATCTCCGCGAGCGTCGGGGACGGCAGCAGGGGCTGGGTCACGACGTCGGCACCCGCCTTGGCCAGCTGGTCGTGGAAGAAGCCCGGAGCAAGGAGGTAGGACGCAATCACCACCCGGCCACCGACGTCGACAGCCCCGGCGGACTCCCCCGCGCCGGCACCCCCGGCGAGTTCCTCGCGGAGCATGGCAACGGCGTCGGGCACTGAGGGCTGTGCTGAGGCACCATAGGCGGCCACCATCCGGTTGGACCGGAGCTGCCGCAGCTGGCCCAGGAGTTCCTCGACGCTGACCGCGGCATTGGGATTCGACGAGCCCGCGGCGGCCAGCACGACGACGTCGTTGTCGGTGGTGCCGGCCTCGCGCAGCCGCTGGTCCAGGAGGGCCGCCAGGCGCGGGTCGGGGCCAAGCGGCGCCGCGGCGGCACTGCCCGGCCGGCTCTTCACAGCCTTGGCGATATCGACTTTGACGTGGTAGCCGACGCTCAGCAGCAGCGGCACCACCACCGCAGCTTTGCCCTCGGGCAGCCCCGCCACCACGTCCACCAGGTCCGGCTGCTGGACATCGACATAAGCCTCGCGGACATCAAGGCCCGGCCGGAGCTCCGCGATGGCGGCACGCAGGGCATTAACCTCTGCGGCCCCCTGTGTGTTTGACGTCCCATGGGCACAGGCGATCATGATGGGGCTGTTCATACGGGCTAGCGTAACGTTGGAGCCGCCCTGTCCGCCCTCTTTGAAACAGCGGGACGCCCCATGACATTCGCCTTTGACAACTCCCCGGTATGGCTGGATCTGCTGGGCGTGTTCTTCTTCGCCGTTTCGGGTTCACTGCTGGCGGCGCGGAAGCAGATCGACATCGTGGGATCACTGCTGTTGGCCTCACTGGTGGGCCTGGGCGGCGGCGTGATCCGGGACATCGTTTTGGGCATTGTGCCTGCTGCGTTCACCAATCCGGCGTACCTTGCACCTCCGCTGCTGGCCATGGCATTGGTGTATTTCCTGTTTTCCAGCGTCCAGCGCTACACGTCGCTGCTGACCCTGTTCGACGCCGCCGGCCTGGCACTCTTCTGCATGACAGGTACGGTCAAGGCCCTCGCCACCGGCCTGAACCCGGTGGCGTCAGTACTGCTGGGGGTGACGACGGCCGTGGGCGGCGGATTGCTTCGTGACATCACCGCCAATGAGGTGCCGGAGCTTTTCAACCCCAAGGACATCTACGCGCTGCCCGCATTTGTGGGTGCCTCGTTCACCGCGGTGCTGTGGGTCCTGGGCGTGTTCAACGTGCTGACCGCCGCCGCCACCGCGGCATTGGTTTTCGCGTTCCGCGTCCTGGCCTGGCGGCGCTCCTGGCAGGCGCCGCTGGCGGTCCGCGGGTGGCACCGGCGGGCAAGCGATTCGGGGCTGTGACATTGGTTTCCATGTCATTTTGGGAGCCTCTGGATTAGCTAGGATATGAGCATGACTGACATGTTCCTCGAGAAGTTCCGCGCGCTTGTTCCGAAGTATCTCGAGGATGAATGGCAGGAAGCCGATGGCCTGACTCCCGAGGAGCTCGACAAGGCCCTGGCCGACCACCAGTTCGAGATCCCCCTGGTCCTGCGCGAGTTCTACCTTGCCCTTGGGGGCTGCGAGGACCTGATGGAGGCCTACCACTACTTCTGGGACCCCGAAGAGCTCGAGGTGGACGACGAAGGCTTCCTCATGTTCCTCGAGGACGAAGAGGAAGCGTTCACCTGGGGCTTCCGCGTGGGCGACCTCGGCATCCCGGACCCCATCGTGTACCGCCGCAACAACGCCCGCGGCCAGTGGAAGTCCGAGGAAGGCACCTTCTCCGAGTTCGTCTTCGACATGTTCGAGTGGGCGTTCGAGGACGAAGAGGAAGAGTAAGCCTCCGCGGCTTCGGTTGACGCTCCGGCTTTGACGTAAATGCGTCACTTATGGACCGGATTTTGAGCTGTGCCCCTGCGTTTGCAGGGGCACTCGCCGGTTAAGAGCCCATAAATCACGCAAACAGGTCGCCAAGCCCGCTGTTCGTCGGCCTCCGCCACACCCGCAGCACCGCCTGAACCTCCGCGACCATCGCCTCGGGCCGGTGGATAACGTCCTCATAGTAGTAGCGCAACACCAGGTAGCCCCCAACTATGCTCCGGTTGTTGCGCCGCTGGTCCCGTTTGATGGACTTCGGCTCGAAATGCGTTGAGCCATCCGTCTCCACTACCAGGCACTCCTCGACGAGGAAATCCACCTCTCCAACTCCGGCAATGTAGACATGCCGCCGAACCCGTAATCCGGCCCGCGCGAAATGGACATCTACGAGTACCTCCAGCACGGAGTCCGCGCGGGGAATCACCAGATCCAGCACCGCCCTGGTGCGCCCGTTGCGGCGTCCTTGGCAGCACGCGTAGAGGAAATCGAGCGAGAGGGCACCGGCGCCCACAGCCGACTGCACCATCACCAGCGCCTCCAGCTCCGGCAGGCAGTGCACGGCATGAAGAAGCACATCCAGCTATAAATCACGCAATTCTGCGAGGACGCATCCACAGCCGGCGGAGCTCCCTGAAAACTCTTTGACACATGCAGTTACAGAGGACTTGCGCATTGTGACAAATCTGTCATAAGCTATTCACGGATCCGCTAAACGCCTCCGGCGGGTCTGATGCGAACGGAGAGATAGCCCCGGTTCACAGCAGCTTCGGTTGCTGAGGACCGGGGCTATCCCGTTAAGCCCGGCTGCCACGGCCGAGTCGGCACAACGAAGAAGCCCAGTACCTCCTTGGCTGGATCAACCAGGGGTACCGGGCTCCTAACGGACAGTAATCAGCTGGCGCGGTCCACCACAGCCAGCGCGAAGTTGGACAGCGACTCCTTGACAACGCCCTCGGGCAGCGGAGCCAGGGCGTCAATGGCTTCCTTGGCCCACTGGCGTGCAACCACCCAGGACTCCGCGGTGACAGGGTGCTCCCGCAGTCCAGCAACAGCCGCAGCAAGCGCTTCGTCGGAGGACAGGTCGCCGTCAATCAGCTTCAGGAGGTCGACGGCGGACTGGTCGCCGTCGACGGCAGCCTTGCGCAGGAGCAGCACCGGCAGGGTGGGTACCCCTTCGCGCAGGTCGGTTCCCGGTGACTTGCCGGACTTGACCTTCACGCCCGTCACGTCGATGACGTCGTCCGCGAGCTGGAAGGCCACGCCCACCTTCTCGCCGTACTCCACCAGGACGTCCTCGTAGGCTTCGTCGGCGCCGGAGAAGATGGCACCGAACTGGCCGGAGGCGGCAACCAGCGAACCGGTCTTGTCGGCGATGACGGAGAGGTAGTGCTCCACCGGATCTTCATCCGGCCGCGGGCCCACGGTCTCGTGCAGCTGGCCCAGGCACAGCCGCTCGAAGGTGCGCGCTTGGATGCCCAGTGCGCGGCCTCCGAGCTCGGACACCAGGATGGAGGCGCGGGCAAAGATCAGGTCCCCGGTCAGGACCGCGACGGAGTTGCCCCACACCTCGTGCGCCGTGGGAGCGCCGCGGCGGAAGGGAGCGGAGTCCATGACGTCGTCGTGGTACAGGGTGGCCAGGTGCGTAAGCTCAACCACGACGGCGGCCTGCACCACGGCGGGCAGCGAGGCGTCGCCGAGGTGGGCGCAGAGCAGGGTCAGCAAGGGCCGGATCCGCTTGCCGCCGGCTTCCACGAGGTGCCGCGACGTTGCGTCAGCCAGGGGGTCCGAGTTGGCGATGGCCTCGCGGAGCTTCTTCTCCACCTTGGCCAGGTTGTTGGTGATGGCCGGCCCCAGCTCGTCGTCCCCCGCGATGGCCGCAAATCCTGCAGGGAGCTGAAGTCCCGTGGCGATGGCGGTGGTGTTGAGGCTGGGTTCGGAGTCCGGCAGGCCGTGCCCGGCGTGCGTCCAGCTGTGGTCTGCGGAGTTGGTCACGGGTTAACCCTAACTTTTTGTTGCGGATACCGCTGGTTCGGAGCTGACGGGGTATTGGATGTGGCCGGAACCAGTGATTCCAGGACGCGGATCACCCGGTCCTCGAAGCCCTTCGCGGACGGGTCCGTGAGGTTGGCAAGTAGCCGGACCACGAACCGCATCAGCACCGGGATGGGCATGCCGGTCCGCAGTGCAAGCTTCATGACGGCCGGCTTCCCGATCAGCGCGGCGAAGGCCCGCCCAAGCGTGAAATGCGAGCCCCACTGGCCCCGCACATAGTCCGCGTACCGCGAAAGGTGCGCATCGGCGTCGTACGTTCCGCCCGAGGCAGCCGTGCGTGAGGAGGCGTCGATGATGAACTCCGCGGCGAAGCGCGCGGACTCCATGGCGTAGGAGATACCCTCGCCGTTGAACGGCGAGACCATGCCGCCGGCGTCGCCGAGCAGGAGCAGGCCGGGCGAGTAGTGCGGGGTGCGGTTGAAGCCCATGGGGAGGGCGGCGCCGCGGATCTCGCCCACCTGGTTCTCCGGCGTGAAGCCCCAGTCTGCAGGCATCCCCGCGGTCCATTCGCGCAGGACCTGCTTGTAGTCGAGCTTGCCGAATTCCTTGGACGAGTTCAGGATGCCCAGGCCAACATTGGAGGTGCCGTCGCCCACTCCGAACACCCAGCCGTAGCCAGGCAGCAACTTGCCGTCGCGGCCGGGAAGCTCCAGCCAGCCTTCCATCCAGTCGTCGTCGGTGCGGGGGGAGGTGAAGTAGGTGCGGACGGCGACGCCGAGCGGGCGGTCGTCGCGCTTTTGGATCCCGAGGGACACGGCGGTGCGGGTGGAGTTGCCGTCGGCAGCGAGCACGACGTCGGCGCTGAACTCGCCCGTCTCCCCCGTCTTGCGTCCGGACCCGTCCAGGAGCGCTGCGCGGAGACCTGTCACGCGGCCGGTATCGTCCCGCAGGGCCTCGGTGACGCTGTGCCGCTCAAGGATCGTGGCGCCGGCAGCCTCGGCGTGGCGCGCCAGTTCCTCGTCGAAGCCCAGGCGCGTGCGGATCAGTCCGTACTGCGGAAAGTCGGACACCTCGGGCCAGGGCAGCTCGATGGTGCGGCCGCCGGCGATCAGGCGCAGGCCCTTGTTCCGGCGCCAGCCCTCGTTCTCCGGGTGCGGCAGGCCGAGCTTCTGGACCTCGCGGACGGCGCGCGGCGTCAGCCCGTCACCGCAGACCTTCTCCCGCGGGAACGCCGTCTTTTCCAGGACCGTGACCGCAAGCCCGGCCTTGGCAAGGTAGTACGCGGCGGTGGATCCGGCCGGACCCGCGCCGACAATCAGTACCTTCACAGGTCAGCGAACGGTGTTGCGGCGCAGCTTGGCCACCGGGCCCTTGTGCGCAGCGATGGCGGCAGCAGCGCCGTCGGGCGAGGAATCGGCAGGCTTGAACGCACGGTGCACGGCCACGATGCCGCCGGTCAGGTTGCGGTAGGTGACCTTCTCCCAGCCGCATTCCTGCAACCAGGCTGCGAGGTGGTCCTGGTCCGGCCAGGCGCGGATGGATTCGGCGAGGTAGACGTATGCGTCCGGGTTCGAGGCGACCTTGACGGCGATGGCGGGCAGGGCGCGCATCAGGTATTCGGTGTACATGGTGCGCCACAGCGGAACCACCGGCTGGGAGAACTCGGCGATGACCAGCCGGCCGCCGGGCTTGGTGACGCGCAGCATCTCGGCCAGCGCCTTCTTGGGTTCGTTGACGTTCCGCAGCCCGAAGGAGATGGTGGTGGCGTCAAACGTGTTGTCGGCGAACGGCAGGTTGGTGGCGTCCCCGGCAATGAAGTCGATGTCGGGGCGGCGGCGCTTGCCCACCTTCAGCATGCCCAGGGAGAAATCGCAGGCCACCACGTCTATGCCGGCGTCGGCATACGGCTCGCTGGAGGTACCGGTTCCGGCCGCGAGGTCCAGGACCCGCTGGCCCTTGGAGACTTCCATGGCATCCACCACGATCTTCCGCCAGCGGCGGGTCTGCCCCATGGAGAGGACATCGTTGACGACGTCGTATTTCGGTGCGACGTCGTCAAACATCGTGGCTACTTCGTCCGGACGCTTATCCAAGGATGCTCGGTTCACCATGACATTGTCTCAAATGTTCCTGACGGTGCTGACCAGTACGGATTCGGCGTGGCCGGGGGCGGAAAGTTACTGCGAAGTACTGTGAATTACTGTCGGGGGTACTGTTGATCCATCATGACGAGCACGTTCCGCACCCTGACGGTCCCCCTGGATGGCAAAGCATTCCCCGGGGGACTGCCTTCGTTTCTGGTCCGTGACGATGTCCTGTGCTGGACCCGGCGCGAAGCCGGCCTGGCGGGCTTCGGCGAGATCGCCCGCTTCACCGCCACGGGACCGGACCGGTTCCTGGAGGCGGACATCTGGTGGCGGCACCTGGTCCTGGAGGCCGAGGTGGCGGATTCCGTGGAGCTGCCGGGCACCGGCCCTGTCGCTTTCGGCTCCTTCGCGTTCTCCAAAACGTCGGCCCACGAGTCCCGGCTGATCGTGCCGGAGATCGTGGTGGGCGTGCGGGACAACCAGGCGTGGCTCACCCATCTGACGTTCGACGGCGGCCCGCTCACCGAAGAGACGGCCCTCGCCGCGCTGGACCGCTGGCTGGACGGCGGTTCCGACGCTGCCTCTGCCACGGAAGGCACGACGCCGGCAGCGGACTCAGCCGGGGACGCGTCGGTTGGTGACGTGCCCGGCCAGGCGCGCGGCGCCGTCGTCCGCCCCCTCCCGCTGGCTGCCGGCGCAACGCTGCACACCGGCTCGCTCAGCGAGGAAGCCTGGATGGAGGCCGTGGCCGCCGGTGTTGCCGAAATCCGCACGGGCGCCCTGGAAAAGCTGGTGCTGGCCCGGGACGTCGTGGCAACTATTCCTTCCGGCGTACATGCCGCAGACGTCCTGCGAGAGCTGGCTGCCCGGTACCGCGAATGCTGGACCTACGGCGTGGACGGACTGGTGGGGGCCACCCCCGAGATGCTGATCCAGGTGGAAGGACGCACCGCCCAGGCGCGGGTGCTGGCCGGTACCCTGGACCGCCGCGACGCCCACGGCGAGGACGGCCTGCCAATGGACTACGCCACCCGCGTCCTGGCCGGCTCGGAGAAGCAAAGGCATGAGCATGAGATCGCCATCCAGTCGTTAACCAAGCAGCTGGCGCCGTTCTCCGAGGCGATGAATGCCCATGACGAACCCTTCATCCTGGAGCTGCCCAACGTCTGGCACCTGGCCTCCGACGTGAAAGCCGAGCTCACCGAGGTGGAAGGCCACGTGCCCACCTGCCTGGCCCTGATCAACGCGCTGCACCCCACCGCTGCTGTCTGCGGAACGCCCACGCTGGTGGCCGGGGAACTGATCCGCAAGCTGGAGCACCTGGACCGCGGGCCATATGCCGGTCCCGTGGGGTGGCTGGACGCGGCCGGCAACGGCGAATGGGGCATCGCCCTGCGCGGTGCGGTCATCGAGTCTCCTGAAACCGTACGGCTGTATGCCGGGTGCGGCATCGTTGACGGATCGCAGCCGGAGGCCGAATTGGCCGAGACCTGGGCCAAGTTCCGGCCGATGCTGGAGTCCCTGGGCATCAACAGCTGACGTTCTTTTTGCGCCCTCCTGGATAAGGAGTCTGGGATGACAGACTACTGCTGCTCTGGAAGGCTTGATTTTGTCACCGTTACAGTTATCCAATAGTGAAACTTAGTTGCGTGTGACGTACCTCTCTTGTTGAGCGTTACACTATAAGCCGCGTTAGTACCTCATAGCCCCTGCAACAAAAGGTAAGAAATGCAGACTCCCCGTACCCTCCTGGGCACGTCCAAGCTGACCGCTGCCACCATGATCGCCATCAGCGCCCTGGCCCTCTCAGCATGCACCAACGCCTCGGAAACGGGTCCCTCCAGCGCGGCTACCTCGTCGGGCAGCGCCAGCGCCAGCTTTGATCCCACCACCGTCAAGAAGGACGACTCCCTGGCCGCCATGGTCCCGGACGCCATCAAGTCCAAGGGCACCATCACGGTTGGCTCCGACACCAGCTACGCCCCGGCCGAATTCCTGGGTGCGGACGGCCAGACACCTGTCGGCTACGACGTGGACATCGCCAAGGCCATCGGCGCCACCCTGGGACTCAAGGTCCAGGTCCAGACCGCGGAGTTCACCGGCATCCTCCCGGCCCTCGGCCCCAAGTACGATCTGGGCATCTCCTCATTCACCATCAACCCGGAGCGCCTGGGTGCAGTGAACATGGTCAGCTACTTCAACGCAGGCACCGCGTGGGCCGTCAAGAAGGGCAACCCCAACAAGTTCTCCCTGGACGATGTGTGCGGAAAGTCCATCGGTGTGCAGACCGGCACCGTCCAGGAGGACCCGGACCTGTCCGACCGCAACAAGAAGTGTGTTGCTGACGGCAAGAAGCCCATCGACATCGTCACCCTGAAGAACCAGACCGATGTCACCACCCGCCTGGTGAACGGCAGCATTGATGCCATGGCCGCCGACTCCCCCATCATCGGCTACGCACTGACCCAGACCAACGGCCAGCTGGAAAAGCTGGGCGACGTCTACGACTCCGCACCGCAGGGCATCGCCGTTGCCAAGGCCGACACCGCCTGGGCAGAGGTCATCCAGAAGACCGTCACCAAGCTCATGGCAGACGGCTCCTACAAGAAGATCCTGGACGGCTGGGGCAACTCCGAAGGTGCCATCACGAAGTCCGAGGTCAACCCGGCGGTTAAGTCTTGAGTTTTCGCGTTACCGACGACAAGTCAGGCGTGCACATGGAACACCATCAACACCGGGACGCACCGGTACTGAATAAGTCAGTGCCGGTGCGCCACCCCGGCCGGTGGGTCAGCGCCGTCATCATCCTTCTCCTGGTGGCCGCGTTCCTGCAGAGCCTGTTCACCAACCCCAACTTCCGCTGGGATGTTGTGGGCACCTACATCCTGGACGTGAAAGTGGTCCAGGGTGTGGGCTGGACCCTCCTGCTGACGGTCGCGTCCATGGTGCTGGCCATCGTCCTGGCCATCCTGCTGGCGGTCATGCGGCAGTCTGACAATCCGGTGTTCCGCTGGACCAGCTGGGTGTGGGTGTGGTTCTTCCGCGGCACCCCTGTCTACACGCAGCTGGTGTTCTGGGGCCTGGTGACGGTTCTCTACCCCGCCTTTACCCTGGGCATCCCGTTTGGTCCCGAGCTGTTCAGTTACGCGCTGTCGGATCCGAGTAAGGGCTTGATCCCCGCGATCCTGGGCCTGGGCCTCAACGAGTCCGCCTACCTGGCGGAAATCTTCCGTGCCGGCCTCAAGTCCGTGGACAAGGGCCAGCAGGAAGCCGCCGAAGCACTGGGCATGTCCAAGGGCAAGATCATGTGGCGGATCATCCTGCCGCAGGCCATGCGGATCATTGTTCCGCCCACCGGCAACGAAACGATCGGCATGCTGAAGACCACCTCGCTGGTCCTCGCCGTTCCGTTCACCCTGGACCTGACCTTCGCCACCAACGCTCTCGCAAACCGCATCTACCTCCCGATCCCGCTCCTGATCGTTGCGGCGTTCTGGTACCTCCTGGTCACCAGCATCCTCATGGTCGGTCAGCACTACCTTGAGGCGTACTACGGCAGGGGCGTGGACAACTCGGCCCCGGCAGCGGTCAACCCGGCAGCCGCCAAAGCCGCCGGCGCCGGCGCCGGTGCTGATGCCCAGCGGTCCATGAAGACGGACTTCCCCGAGGAGAGTGCACGATGACCGTCACAGCAGAGAAGCCGCTGGTCAAGATCGAGGGCCTCCACAAGTACTACGGGCACCACCATGTCCTCCGGGGCATCGACATGACCGTCAACCAGGGCGAAGTATCGGTGGTGATCGGCCCTTCCGGTTCCGGCAAGTCCACCATGCTGCGCTGCGTGAACCTCCTGGAATCCATCAGCGCCGGCCGGATCTCCGTGGGCGGCCAACTGATCGGCTACCGCGAAGTCAACGGCAGGCTCCACGACCTCAAGACCAAGGAAATCGCCGCCCAGCGCCGCGAAATCGGCATGGTGTTCCAGCGCTTCAACCTCTTCCCGCACAAGACGGCGCTCCAGAATGTGATGGAGGCGCCGGTGCACGTGAAGGGCCAGTCCAAGGCTGCCGCCCAGAAGCGGGCGCTCGAGCTGCTGGACCGGGTGGGGCTCGGCGACCGTGCCGGCCACTACCCGTCCCAGCTTTCCGGCGGCCAGCAGCAGCGCGTGGCCATCGCCCGTGCCCTGGCCATGGAACCGGAGCTCATGCTGTTCGATGAGCCCACGTCCGCCTTGGACCCGGAGCTGGTGGGTGATGTCCTGAACGTGATGAAGGACCTCGCCAAGTCCGGCATGACCATGATCGTGGTGACCCACGAGATCGGCTTCGCCCGCGAGGTGGGTGACACACTGACGTTCATGGACGGCGGCGTGGTGGTGGAATCGGGCGATCCCCGCGAGATCATCGCCAACCCGCAGCATGCCCGCACCAAGGAGTTCCTGGGCCGCGTCCTCTGACACGGTTCCACGCTTTCGACACGCAAATGCCCTGTCGCTGCCGGTATTCCGGCAGCGACAGGGCATTTCCGCGTCGTGGGGTAATGTGCGCGTCGGCTGCTACTGCCCGGAGAGCACTGACTCCACCGCAGCGGAGACGGCATCCCTGATCTGTGCGTGGAGTTGCCGCAGCGACCGGCGGTCCGTGCGGACCTCCACGATGCTGCGCCCCTGCACAGGCTGGCCCAGCGCTTCGGCGAGTCCCGCCGTCGTACTCACCAGGGAATGCCCGACGCCGTACGCTGCGGCGAGTGCCGCGATGTCCACCGAGTGAGGGGTGCCGAAGAGGCGCTCGACGGCGTCTCCGTAGCGGCCGCCTTCCTCCACTCCCCCGTGCTCGAGCAGGCTGAAGATGGCGCCGCCGGAATCATTCAGGACCACGATCCGAAGGTCCGGCTGTTCTTCGCCGGCGCCGAGGAGGAGGCCGCCGACGTCGTGCAGGAAGGTCACGTCGCCCAGCAGGACGGTGGTCTGCTGCCGGCCGCCGAGGGCGATGCCGGTGGCGGTGGAGATGGTGCCGTCGATGCCGGCCAGGCCCCGGTTGGCATACACGATGGCGGCTGGATCCGCGGCGGGAAGGCCGGCGAGGTCAACGTCGCGGATGCCGTTGGAAGAACCGAGCAGCAGCTGGCCGCGGGAGTGCTTCCAGACCAGCGCCGCCACAGACGGTCCGTTCGCGGCGGGTTCGGCGGACACCACCCGGTCCAGGGCGTGCTGCGCGGCTGATCCCGCCAGCAGCCAGGTGTCCAGCCAGTCGGAGGCCCCCCGGCCGGCGAATTCGGCGAGGTCCGCCAGGTTCTCCAGCGGCAGCTCGGTGCGGCGCCCGGGCTCGTACCAGGCCACCGGGACGGGCTGGTACAGGGCGGATTCGACGTCGGCACTGGCCAGCAATGCGGCCACCGGACGGGAAAGCGTGGGCCGGCCGAACAGCACCACGCGCTCGATGGGCTGCGCGGAGCCGGCCCGGAAATGTTCCAGCAACAGCCGGTAGGGGCCTACGGCGTTGGGGCCGAAGCGGGAGTTGGAGGAGGGTTCGGCGAGCAGCGGCAGGTTGTGGGCGCGGGCGAATGCTTCGGCAACCGGACCGGCGTCGTGCCCCGCGAGCACCACCGTGCGCCGCTCCGGCAAGGTCTCCGGGACCGGGGGCAGGTTCATGACCAGCGGTTCGGCCCCCACCCGGTAGCGCTGCCGCTCCACGGCGTCGGGCAGCCGGTCCCCTGGGGCGGGAACCAGCGGATCGCGGAACGCGAGGTTGAGCTGGACAGGGCCCGGCGGAAGGTCCGGGAAGGCCCCGGTGGCTGCAGACAGTCCGGTCTGGATGGCCCGCTCGGGGTTGCTGCCGGCGGGAACATCGGCGGCGAACCGAACCTGCTCGCCAAAGAGGTCCGGCTGCACCGTGGTCTGGTTGGCCCCGGTCCCGCGCAGCTCATCCGGCCGGTCCGCTGACAGGACGATCAGCGGGACGGCCGCGTGATTGGCTTCCATCACGGCCGGCATCAGGTTTCCGACGGCGGTCCCGGACGTAGTGAGGACGGCTGCGGGCGAGCCGCTGGACAGGGCAAGGCCCAGCGCGGTGAAGCCTGCGGCACGCTCGTCGATCCGGACCAGCAGCTCCACCCGGCCCGCGGCGGAGGCCTCGGCGAGGGCGTAGGCCATTGGCGCCGACCGCGAACCCGGCGATACCACCACGTGCCGCACGCCGCCGTCGAGCAGGACGTCGACGACGATCCGCGCCGCAGCAAGGGCGCGCAGCTCAGCCTCGGGGGCGTCAGGGCTGCCCAGCCCGGGGGTGTCCGGGGTTGGTTCGTTCAACGAAGTCACCAACCCAGTCTGCCACCCTCCAACGCCCCATCACCTCCTGCCCCAAACCACCACACGCCCCATCACCTCCTGCCCCAAACCACCACACGCCCCATCACCTCCTGCCTTCATAGGCCCGAAAGGTGATGGGGCGTCCCCGAAAAGGAGGCAACAGGTGATGGGGCGTTCCCGAAAAGGAAGCAAAAGGTGATGGGGCGTTCCCGAAAAGGAGGCAAAAGGTGATGGGGCGTTCCCGAAAAGGGGGCTAAAGGTGATGGGGCGTCGGGAGAGCGCGGAAGCTCACACGAGTTAGGTAAACTGCACCCAAGCAAGAGATCCCAGCACCCGAAGGACCGCCAATGAAGCGCAAGGCCACCGCCCTCGACGTCGCCAAGCTGGCGGGCGTCTCGCGCAGTGCCGTGTCGCTGGTGTTGAACGGCCGCGGCGACGGAAACGTGGCCCTCGAAAGCCAGCAGCGGATCCGGGAAGCTGCTGCGGCGCTCAACTACTCCCCCAACAAGATCGCCCTGAGCCTGCGCAACCAGCAGTCGCGGGTCATCGGCATCGTGTCCGACCAGGTGGTCACCAGCCCGTTCGACGGCAACATCATTGCCGGCGCGGATGCGGTGGCCCGGGAACATGGCTTCGTGACCGTGGTCATGGACACCGAGCTGGACGAGTCCCGCGACGAGAGCGCCGTGGAAACCCTGCTGGACCGACAGGTGGACGGCCTCATGTACGTGACCGTGGGCCTGCGGCCGCTGCACGTGCCCGCAAACATGGCGCGTGTCCCGTCGATCCTGGCCAACTGCTTCGATGACCGTCCGGAGGCAGGCCTTCCGGCCGTGATTCCTGACGAAGTTCGCGGTGGCCGGGAAGCCGCAGAGCACGTGATGTCCTTGGGCCACCGGGACATCGCATTCCTCGCCGGCGACTCCCTGACCCCCGCGGCACCCCGCCGGATCGTGGGTTACCGGGAGGCCTTCAAAGTCGCGGGCAGGCCTGTCAACGAGGACCGCGTCATCCAGGTGGGCTGGGACATCGACGCCGGCTTCCACGGCGCCATGAAACTCCTCGAAGGCGTGGAGCCGGCCGCCCGGCCCACGGCCATCCTGTGCGCCAACGACCGCCTGGCCATCGGTGTGGTGCTGGCCTGCTACCGGCTCGGCCTGGGCGTCCCGCAGGACGTGTCCGTTATGGGATACGACGACGAGTTCCGCATCGCCAAGGCCATGGTCCCGGCGCTGAGCACCATGGCCCTGCCGCTCCGGGAAATGGGGGCCGCCGCCATGACGTCGCTGCTCGCCGAGGTGGGGTCGGCACCGGAGGGAACGTCCGACGACGGCGGCGCGGCTGCCGGGGCCGCGCGGGAGACGTTGGTCCCCTGCCGGCTGGTGGTCAGGGAGTCCACCGGCCCGGTCCCGGCCGGACGCTGACCACGCCGCCGGTCGGGCCCCCGGGCCGGTGTGGAGCGGGCTACGCGGGCCTGGCCAGGCTCCAGACGTCCGCCGTTGCCCCTGTGGGAAGGTTCAGTTGCCATTCCTCCCCCGCTGCCGGGTAAGCACGCAGCGTGGTTGCCACCGATCCTGAACGGTACACCTCCACCAGGGAGGCATCCACGAACACCCGCAGCTCCTCCCCCGAGGCAATGCTGCCGCTGAAGACCACCTGCCTGTTGCCGTTCCCCACCAGGAGCAGCTGCAGCGGGCCTTCCGCGCCTGCCCTCACCACAGCCTCGGCGAAGGCCGGTACCGGCACCGTTCCGGACGCGTGGCGGGCCAGTAACTCTCCGCGGTAGGCATCAATTTCCGGGGCCGGGCACACCGCCAGGGCGCCGGCCACAATCGAGAGCTCGCGCGGGAAGGTCAGGACTCCTGCCCAGCCGGCGGCGTCGATCTCTTCCTGGCTGCGGCCGCGGCGCCCGTCCCGCCCCGGGCCTTCGTTGGCCCAGCCCCACAGCAGGGCCCGGTCCGGCAGGGACACCACCTGCGGGGCGTAGAAGTCGCGGCCCAAGTCGGATTTTCCGCCGGTCCGCGGCGTGAACACGGGCAGCCCGGTGGCAGGGTCTTCGGCCAGTGAGCCGATCAGGTGGCCCACCCCGTTGGCGTGCTCGTGTGAGTCGCCGGCGAGCCAGAGCGAGAACATCATCAGCCACGTGCCCCCGCCAAGGGCATCGTTGTCGGGCACCTGCACCATCTGCGGGCATTCCCAGATCTCGGCCGGGGTGAACTCCGAAGCGACCGGGTTCTCCGAGGTCAGCCAGATGCCCTGGTACTTCCAGTCGGCCAGGTCGTCCACGGTGTAGAGCAGCAGGGCGGCGTGCCCGTTGGCCAGGCCGGCGCCCTGCATGGCGTACCGCTTGCCGTTGAAGTGGAAAATGAAGGGATCCCGCACTGCCGTGACCTGTCCGTCGGCGGGCATCGTGGCGGCAACGTGCCCGGTTTGCTCCCAGTGGACAAGGTCCTCCGTGCCGCGGGCGATGACCACCTGGGAGTGGCCCCCGTCGCTGCGGACACCGGAGTACGCAGCGGTGGGAACACCGCCGTCGTCCGTCACCACCCCTGTCCAGCAGCCGTACTCGTCGGGGCCGCCGTCCTGCGGGCGCAGCGCCACGGGATGCTCCTCCCAGCGGACTAGGTCCGCCGAGCTCACGTGTCCCCAGGCGATCCGGTGGTGCCGGGCCGAGTCCGGGTTGTACTGGAAGAAGACGTGGTACCGGCCGTTGATGAAGCTGATGCCGTTGGGGTCGTTGATCCAGCCCTGCGCCGGGCGCGGGTGGAAGCGGGGGAAGGCGGCGTCGGGGTGGGAGGCGGCAACGTCGTCGAAGGTGACGGTGCCGGGGTGGACGGCGGCGAGGTCCGGGGAGGTCATGGAGCGGCCTTTCGGGCTTGAGGGAGGGAGGTTTACTTGCCGGTTCCGGCCGTGAGGCCGTCCTGCAGGGCGCGTTGGCCGAAGATGAAGACCACCAGCGCGGGGATCATGGACAGGACTACGCCCGCCAGGACCACCGAGATGCTGCCGGTGCCCAGGTTGCCCTGCAGTGAGACAAGGCCCAGCGGGAGGGTGAAGTTCTGTTCGGAAATGGTGAGGATCAGCGGGCGGAAGAACTCGTTCCAGTGGAAGTTGAACGCCAGGATTCCCACGATCGCCATGCCGGGCATCGCCAGGGGCGCATATACGGAACGGAACGTCCGCCACGGGCTGGCGCCGTCGATCGACGCGGCTTCGGCGAGTTCGGCCGGCAGCCCCATGAAGTATTGGCGCATCAGGAACGTACCGAACGCCGTCGGGATGGCCGGCAGGATCAGGGCGAGCAGGGTGTCGGACAGGCCCATGCCGCGGATCAGCATGAAGACGGGCACGATCGTTACCTGCACGGGCACCATCATGGTGGCCAGGACGATCGAGAACAGCGCCCCGCGTCCGCGGAATTTCAGGTGCGCGAACGCGTAGCCGGCCAGGGCGGCGGAGACCATCTGGCCCACCGCGATTATTCCGGTGACCAGGGCGCTGTTGAGGACCAGCAGGAAGATATTCAGCTGTTTGAATACTTCCCCGTAGGAGGTGAAGTCCGGGTTCCAGGGAATGAACGACGGCGGCAGCTTGAACGATTCCGACGGCGACCGCAGCGACGTGGACAGGGTCCAGAGCACAGGTCCGAGGGTCAGCGCAGCGGCGAGCAGCAGCAGGAGGGTCCGGACGGCGAAGCTCCAGTTGAACTTCTTCCGGTTGGGCTTGGTGGCGGGGAGCCCTTGGGAGAGCCGGGGGGAATGTCCGGCCAGGCCGTGGTCAGTGGTGGTTGTCATGGCTGGCCTTACTGGTAGAAGACGAATCGTTTGCTGAGCCGGAACTGTGCGGCCGTGATGGCCATGATGATCAGCGTAAGGAGCACGCCGATGGCGGACGCCTGGCCGAATTCGAGCCGCTGGAAGGCCGATTCGAAGATGACCATGACGGCGGTGCGGGTGGAGTCGCCGGGGCCGCCGCGGGTCAGGACGTAGGGCTGGTCGAAGACCTGCAGGGCGCTGATGATGGCCATGACAGAGGCGACGAGGGTTGTGGGGCTCAGCAGCGGCAGCGTCACGTGGAGGTGCTTGCGCCAGCCGGTAGCGCCGTCGATTGCGGCAGCCTCGTATGTCTCGACGGGTATGGAGGCCAGGCCGCCGATGAACAGGAGGAAGGAGAAGCCGAAGTTCTGCCAGACGTACACGAGGATCACGACGGCGGCCGATCCCCCCGGGGTGGTCAGCCAGGGCACGGCGGGGATGCCCACCAGGGACAGGAACCAGTTGACCACGCCGAACTGTTCGTTGAAGAGGTACCGCATGAAGATGGACACCGAGGCGGCGGACAGGATCAGCGGGAAGAAGAACGCGGACCGGAAGAACACCCGCAGCCACGCCGGCATCTTCTCCTGCACCATGACCGCCAGTGCCAAAGCGAGTCCCAGCTGGAGAGCCACGGCCACCACGACGAACACGATGGTGTTCAGGAAGGACACCCGCACGGTGGGGTCCTGGACCACTTCGGAGAAGTTGTCGAAGCCCACGAAGGTCGGCGCCGAGATGATGTCCCAGCGGAAGAAGGCCAGGACAACCGAGGCCACGATGGGGATCAGGGTGAACACGCCCATGCCCAGGATAGTGGGGGCCAGGAAGATCCAGGCCAGCCAGCGCTGGTTGTGCCTGGCTCCGCTGCGGCCGCCGGCGGTGGTGGCACCCCTGGTGCCGCCGGCGCCGTGGGTGCGGGCCGTCGTCGTACTTGTCCGGCCGGCCGGCCGCTTGGGCCGCTCCCGGGGCGGGGTGGTGGTGCTCATGACTGCCTCCTCAGGGCAAGTTCAAGGTCGCGCTGCATGGATGCGAGGGCCTGCTTGAGCTGCTGCTCGTCCCCGCTGACGGCAAGGGATACGTTCTTCATCAGGGCCGTTTCGACGGCGGCCTGCTGGGGCGGTGCCGGAATGGGGCCCGTAGTGGGGAACCGGTCCAGGGTGTCGTAGAAGACCTTCCAGTGGGCGGGGCCCTTGCCGGCGTAGAGCTGTTCGTTGACCATGGAGCGGCGCGCCGGCGTGGTGATCGGGTTGGGGAAAATCAGTTCCATGGCCTCGCGGCTGGAGCTGAACTTGATCCATTCCCAGGCGGCGTCCTTGTCCTTGGCGGTCTTCATGATCGCGTAGCCGGCGGTACCAAACTGATGGCGCTGGGTCTTCCAGCGAGGGAAGAACTGGACGTCGAAGTCGTTGGCGCCCATGCCGGCTTCATGCAGCCCCTGCACCCAGTAGCCGCCGGCGGGAGTGGTTCCAATCCGGTTGGAGGCGAAAAGGCCCACCAGGGAACTGCCGCCGCCTTCTTCCGGCCGGACGCCCAAGCCGTCCTTGACCAGGCCGCGGAGGTAGTCGAAGGACTCGAACACGTGGTCGTCGTTGGCGTTCGGTTCCAGCCACTGGTAGCCGCCGGAGCGGAGGCTGCGGGAGGGGTCGTTGGCGTAGAAGCCGTCCCAGAGCCAGTCGCCGCCCGCGGACCTGGTTTCCTTGAGGAAGCTGGTGTCGTTGGCGTAGAGCCACGGCACTACGCCGCCGAAGAGCCGGTTGGTCCAGTAGTAGGGCGTGAAGTCAGAGGTCCGGGCCTTGCGCATCGCGGCGAGGCTGTTGCGGAAATCGATGTGGGTCCAGTCGTCAGCCGGCCGGTCCAGGCCTGCCTGCGCGAAGGCGGCGGTGTTGTAATACATGTTGGCCGCGTTCCAGTCCATGGGGAGCTGGTACAGGCTGCCCTTGTACATGAAGGCTTCCACCAGGCTGGGGTGGACGTCATCGAAGAACTCACGCATGTCCGCGGCGTCGCGGCGGATGTATTCGTCCAGCGGGTGGGCCAGCTTTTCGGCGAACAGCTGGGCGCCCTCGGTGGCCACGTACACCACGTCCGGCGGGGTGCCGGCGGCCACCATGGTGAGGATCTTGGTGAAGAAGTCTTTCCAGTCCACGGCCTGGATGGCCTGGACCTTGACCCGGATCTCCGGGTGGAGGCGGGTGAATGCGTCGATGGCACGCTGGCGGGCGGCGGCGTCCGCGGCGGTGCCCATGATGGCGATACTGAGGCTGTTGTCTCCGCGGCCCGGTATGTCCGTTCCGGAAAGCCGCGGCCACGACGCCACGGTTGCCCCGATGATTCCCGCGCCGAGGGCACCCAGGGCAGTACGGCGGGTGATGTCCCGCAGGTGCCCGTTTATGGCTCCGGTCATGTCTTTTTCCTTCCTAACACGTGTTAGGAACACTAGAGGACCGACCTAACACGTGTCAAGCGTCACATTCGTCACCTCAATAGCTGGGAAAGGCGGACATTAAACCCAAACGCCCGCCCACCGTTCCGCCGGAAGGGGCGGAAGGTGAGCAGGCGTTTAGGGAAAAGCGGCCAAAGGTGATGGCGCGTCCCCGGAAGAGCGGCCAAAAGTGATGGCGCGTCCCCGGAAAAGCGGCCAAAGGTGATGGCGCGTCAGATTTCGACAGGCTCAATCACCGGAGGTCGCGGATATTAGCCGCGGAACACCTGGACCACTGAGGGACGGGGCGCGCGCACCTGGCCGGGTGCCGGCGTCGTGCCTGCCGGGACGTAGTCCGGGAAGAAGGAGTGCGGCGCCTCGAAGGTGCCTTCCTCGCCCGGGTGCTGCACGGAGACGAACACGGTGCGCTCGTCATCGTGGATGACCGGACCGCAGGTTTCGGCGTCGCGGGGAACGGCGAGGAACTGCTCCACCTTGCCGCGCTCGGCGCCGTCCAGGGTGACCTTGAAGAGGCCGTCGTTGTAGCCGATGCCGGAGGGGGCACCGTCGGTGGAGATCCAGAGGTTGCCCACGGAGTCGAATGCCACGTTGTCCGGGCAGGAGATGGGCGAGACCTTGTCCGCCGGGTAGCCGGAGAAGTAGGTGACATCGCCCTGCGCCGGATCGCCGCAGACCATCAGGAGGGTCCAGTTGAACTTCGTGGAGGTCTGGTCGCCGGTTTCGGTGATTTCCACGATGTGGCCGTCGCGGTTCTGCGTGCGCGGGTTGACCTCCGTGGCGCCTTCCTTGGTGCCGGTGCCGCGGTCGGAGTTGTTGGTGCAGACCACGTAGACCTTGCCGGTGTGCAGGCTGGGCTGGACGTCCTCGCAGCGGTCCATCTTGGTGGGGCCCACCTTGTCCGCGGCCAGGCGGGTGTACACCAGGACCTCTTCGACGGACATGCCGGGTACTGCCGACTTGCCGCCGACCACCAGGGGCAGCCATTCGCCGGTGCCGTCGAACGCGCCGTCGGAGGGGAGCGCCCCGGTGCCGGTGATTTCCGCGGCGGGCGAGTTGCCGGTGAACTTGGCTACATAGAGGTCGCCCTCGGAGAGCAGGTTCATGTTGTTCCTGCGGTCGCCTTCGACGTACTTGTCCTTGGAGACGAACTTGTAGAGGTAGTCGAACTTCTCGTCGTCGCCCATATAGGCCACCACGTGGCCGGATTCGGCCACGATCACGTTAGCGCCCTCGTGCTTGAAGCGGCCCATGGCAGAGCGCTTCTTGGGGGTGGAGGTGGGGTCGAACGGGTCGACTTCGACGATCCAGCCGAAGCGGTTGGCCTCGTTCTCATACCCTGCATTGCGGGTGTCGAAGCGGGGGTCATCGAGTTCCCACTTGCGTGCGGTGGGCTTGGCGGTGAGCCCGTAGCGCTTGTCGCCGGCTGACGTGCCGCCGGAGACGAAGTAGCCGTTGAAGTTTTCCTCACCGGAGAGGATGGTGCCCCACGGGGTGGTGCCGCCGGAGCAGTTGCCGAACGTGCCCTTGATGGCGCGGCCGGACGGGTCGGCCACGGTCTTGACCAGTGCCGAGCCGGCGACAGGGCCGGTCAGTTCATAGGTGGTGTCGGAGAGGTAGCGGCGGTTCAGCGGCGCGCCCTTGACGTAACTCCACGGCTTGGTGGTGTTCTTGCGCTCCAGTTCCACCACGGCAAGGCCGTGGGCGGCGCGGCCGATGGCCCGGGTTTCCACCGGGTCGTAGCCGGCCGGGACCATGATGTTTTCGTTGGTGTACTCGTGGTTGGTGAATAGCACCGCGCGGCGGCCCTTGCTGCCGGGGATTTCCACGATATCGGTGTAGTCGTTGTTGTAGCCGAACTGGCGGGCCTGGGCGGCAGCGGTCTGGTTGTTCAGGTCGAACTCGGGGGAATCGCTGAACAGCGGGTCGCCCCAGCGGATGATCGGCTGCCAGGTGAAGCCCTCCGGCACGGTGAAGGCGTCGACGGCCTTGTCGACCGGCTTGATGGCGGTGAACTGAAGCTTGGAGTTGCCGAAGCCTTCCTTGGCGGCCTTGGACAGGCCGGCGGCGGAGGCAGGTTCGGCGGAGCTTACGGCTGAACCGAGGGCGACGGCGAGCGCTCCGGCGGCGCCAAGGCCCAGGGCGGCGCGGCGGGACATGGTGGCTGAGGCGATGTCGCGGAAATAGCTGTTGGAGCTGGTGTTGCAGACGTCGCCGGCGCAGGCGTTGTCGCACTTGAGCGCACAGGTGACGGGGCTGCGCTTGCCCTTGGTATGGCCGAGCATGGGCAGCAGGGTGAACTTGCGGGCAGTTTCAGACATGGGGAACCTTCCGAAGGAATGTCTTTGGGGTGCCCGCTCACCCTTCCAGCCCGTTCCTACAGGAAACCGTCCATTCGATGAAGTTATGGTTAACCCCCCGTGACCTGCAGGAACGTTGCCCAATCCCTCATCGGCTGCTCCGTGTCGGGAAGAAGGCGCGGACCGGCAGCAGGAGCCCTGCGAGCGAAAGGGCGATGAAGACCACCTGGTGGATGTGGTCGTTACCCGGAGGGAGATTCCCCATAAGATGCACCGCCCAAAACAACGGATAGAACCAGAGCGCGTACCAGGCCCAGCGTTCGCGCCGCCGGTACGGCACCAGCACGATCAGCAACCCGAAAAGGCCAAGTCCTGCAGAGGCCAGCCCATCCGCGCGGTAGAGGCCGGCATCCCCGGCCGGCGGAAACAGGGCAACCACCACACCGAACACCACAATGCCCAGGCTGACGGCAGCAAGGCAGAACCAGCCCACGCGCATGGTCACCTTCTCCACGCGCACGAAGTCACCCAACCTACTCAGCAATCGATGGGGTGAGGAGGGCGTGGACACGGCGGAGCCTGTTCAGCCACCAGTCGCGCCGGTCCGCGGGAGCTGCAAACCGCTCCAGCAGCCCGGAGTCGGCGGCCACGTCGCGCAGGCGGATGGCGCCGTCGTCGGCCACCAGGGGGTCCAGCGTGACGTCGGATTCGAACAGGGACACCGTGCCAAGGCCGCAGGCATAGGGCAGCTCCGGCAGGGCGGCGGCCAGCGCCAGCCCGGCGCGGATGCCCACGGAGGTGTCCAGGGCGGAGCTGACGACGGCGGGAAGTCCGGCCTGCGCCACGATGTCCAGGGCGCGCCGCACTCCCCCGAGCGGCGCCACCTTGACCACGATCAGGTCCGCCGCGCCCGCCCGGGCCACGCGGAGGGGGTCGGTCTCCTTGCGGACACTCTCGTCCGCGGCGATCAGCACGGGAGTGCCC
Source organism: Pseudarthrobacter sp. 05T312 (assembly GCF_056396685.1). Taxonomy (NCBI): domain Bacteria; kingdom Bacillati; phylum Actinomycetota; class Actinomycetes; order Micrococcales; family Micrococcaceae; genus Pseudarthrobacter; species Pseudarthrobacter sp. 05T312. Next base: position 226,570 of record NZ_JBFTLY010000001.1, on the reverse strand, counting down.
GCGTCACGGAGCCGGGTCCGGACCTCGGCCAGTCCCTCGATCGAAGGGACCGGCTGCTCAGCGTACTCAAGCCCCACCGGCGCCAGCCTCGACAGGGCCTCGACTGCGCCGGGCACGTCCCACCCGCCATTGGCATCCACGCGGACGGCAGCGTCCGGCAAGGCGGAGCGGACGGCACGAAGCCGGGCTACGTCGTCGTCCAGCGACTGGCCCCGCTCCGCCACCTTGACCTTGACGGCGTCCACCCGGCCGAACCGTGCCAGCACCTCCGGTACCAGGTCTGCGGAAACGGCCGGAACCGTGGCGTTGACCGGAACCGCCGTCCGCACCGGGGCCGGGAACCCCTGCCATCCCGCCTCGATGGCGGCAGCCAGCCAGCGCGAGGCCTCGGCGTCGCCGTACTCCGGGAACGGGCAGAACTCCCCCCAGCCCACGGGGCCGCGCAGCAGGAGGGATTCGCGCTGCATGATGCCGCGGAATTTCACCCTCATGGGCAGGGTGACCACATGGGCGCCGGCCAGCAGTTCTTCCAGCGGGGGAACCGGTTGGGGCATGTCAGGGGCAGTCGGAAGGCCGGGGGTGGGCATGTCGTTTACTGTACGCGGGGAACCGCCGGGTTCAGATCCATTTGTTGTGCTTGAACGCCAGGTAGAGGACCAGGCCCATGGCCACCATCAGGCCCAGCGCGTAGGGGTAGCCGTAGGTCCAGGCCAGTTCGGGCATGTTGGTGAAGTTCATGCCGTAAATGGACGCCACCAGGGTGGGAGCGAACAGGATGGCAGCCCAGGAGGAGATGCGTTTGACCTGCTCATTCTGCTCAAAACTGGACTCGGTCATGCGCTGCATTTCATCGTTCTGGCGCTGGGCCACCAGGGCCGCGTTCACGGCCAGGGCGTTCTGCAGCAGGGCGCGGAAGGAGGCAACGCGTTCGTTGAGCCGGATGACGTGGTCCAGGACATCCCGGTAGTGGTCCCGGAGTTCCGTTGCCTGGTCGCGGTCCGGAGTTCCGGCGATCAGGGCCTGCAGGATCCCGGCGAGCGGGCTGGTGGCCCGTTGGAAGGTGATGACCTGGCGGGACAGCTCGTAGATCCTGCGGGACACGTCGGGATCGGCCCCGAAGAGGTCGTCCTCGATTTCGTCGATGTCGTTCTCCAGGCCGGCCACCACGGGCTCGTATTCGTCCACCACCTGGTCCATTATCCCGTAGAGCACCGCGTCGGGGCCCAGGGCCAGGAACTCCGGCATGGCCTCCATCCGGCGGCGGACCTTGGCAAGGTCCGGGGACTCTGCGTGCCGGACAGTGACAACGTATTCATCGCCCACGAAGACATGGATTTCGCCGAAGTCCACCTTCTCCACGTCGTCCCGGTACCTTGCAGGCCGCAGTACCAGGAACAAGCACTCGCCGTAGTGCTCCAGCTTGGCCCGCTGGTGGCCGGCGAGCGCGTCCTCGACGGCCAGGGCGTTGAGGTCGAATTCCTCGCCCACGGACTGCAGTTCCTCAGCGTCCGGCCGGTAGAGGCCGATCCAGGCCATCCCCTCGCGCTGCCGGAGCAGGAAGTACGTCTCGTCGAGGTCCTCCGGGTCCTCGGTGCGGAGCCCATTCACATAGACCGCGTTGTCGATGATGGTCACGGTGCCGCCTCCCGCTCATGTTCCCAGTCGTCCAGCAGGGCCGGGATCCGCGAGTTGAGGAACCGGTAGAACCGCGCCATGTCCGCCACCCGGGCCCGTGCCGGGGACCCTTCCGGGAGCGTCTCCGCAGTGGCATCCGTCAGTGCCGCAAGCTTTTCATAGACCGGGCTGTTCCGCATGGACACCACATACCACTCGTCTTCATGCAGGGCGTAGAGGTCGCGGCGGCTGCCCGGCTGCGAGATCCGGTGCACGAAGCCCACCGTCTGCAGGTACCGCACGGCACCGGAGACTGCCGCCGCACTGGCCCCCAGCCGTTCCGAAAGCTCCGCAGCGGTGAGGCTGCCCTGCTCCGAGGACACCAGCGCCAACAGTGTCCGGGCAGGCATCTTGGGGAACCCCGCAGCGGCGAACGCGGCGGCCGTCCGTTCGGCGGCAGCGGCGGTAGCGGGGGCGGGAGCGGGGGCGCCAGCATCACCCGTGCCCGCGCCCGGCAGCATCTCCCTGGTGTCCGCCACCTCGGCGTCGGCGCTCATGCCGAACCCACCTCCCGCCGCCGCATCACCACGACAGCCAGCGCGCCGGCCACCACGGCAATGGCCAGCATCCACCACGCTCCGCTCCAGTCGGTTCCGGTTGGCTTTGGTACGGGCGTGTGGGTGAACGGGGACAGGTCACGCAGGCTCTGGTCAATGCCCAGCATGCCACCGAAAATACCCAGCATCACGCCCAGGGCCAGCAGCCCCCAGCTGGCGGCGACGGTGGCGGAAGGCCACAGGACAAAGACCAGGGCGGGCACGGCGAGGTAGACCAAGGCCGCCGGCAACTGGGCCAGGGCGGTCTGCCAGAGGGCATCGGCCGGCATGGACCGGTCTCCGGCGCCGATGAGCGTGGCCCACGCGCCGACCCCCGCCAGGCCCACCACCAGCACCACGGCAGCCCCGCCCAGCAGCAGGTACCCGGCAAGCCACCTGACCCGCCCCACCGGAGCGGACAGCAGCAGTTCGGCCGTCCCGGCGGCTTCCTCCTGCCGCAGCCTGATCACCGCCTGCAGTGCGCATGCTGCCGCAAGGACCCCGGCCATCATGAACAGCACGGAGACCATGAGCTGGGTCAGCGAGGTCCCCTGCGACTGGAGCATGGCCCGCAGCACCGCGGTGATGTTCGTGTCAGGGGTGTCGACGGCGGAAATCGCCTTCCCCAGCGACCCCGCCAACAATCCCAGCGCCAGGCCGCTGAGCCCCCACCCGATGATCGATCCTGACTGCAGGCGGAGGGCCAGCGCCACCGGGCTCCGCAGCCCGGCCCGGGCTCCGGGCCGTCCCGGCCGCGTATCCCAGACGCTCGCACCGGCGTCGCGCGCGCCCATGATCAGCCATGCCGCCGCGAGGCAGGCCACGCCGAGTCCGACGACCAGCAGCAGCGGCCAGCCGCGGTTCCCGGAGTAGGCGAAGGTCTGCTGGCCCCATCCGATGGGTGAGAACCAACTGGCCGCACCTTCGGTCATGGTGGTCCCGTCCGCGCCCGGCGTTCCGGTGGCGTCCCCGATCCCGCGCACCACGTAGGCCAGGACCACCAGCGCGGCAGAGGCACCGTTCGCCCCGCGTGAAGTCCCCATGAACTGGGCCACGAGCAGTCCTACGCCCAGGAAGGCGAAGCCGACGGCGCCCGTTGCGGCTCCAGCGGTCAGGGAACCCTGCGCGTCCAGGCCTTGGGCGGCGAACCCGGCAAAGACTGCGAGCGCCACCAGGATGTCGGCCATGATGCCGTGCAGCAGGGTGGCGGTGTAGGGAAGCAGCCGGCCCGCGGGGGTGGCGGCGATGAGTTCAGCGGCACCGGTCTCCTCGTCCGCCCGCGTGTGGCGCACTGCGAGGAAGGTACTCATCAGGCCGGCCAGCAGGGCAAGGAAGGCGTAGATCAGGAAGAACGTGAAGGCTCCCTGGTCAGCTCCGCGGGGAAGGCCGCGCAGCATCAGGATGGCGGGCGTGGCGATCGCCACCTGCAGGATCTCGGTGCGGCTGGCCATGTTGCCGTAGGTCTGGGTGACGGCTGCGGCCGCGAACAGCGCGAATGCCCCGATGGCCACCACCCAGCTGGCCAGTTGCCAGCGGTCCCGGCGCAGCCGCTGGCCCCAGAGAACCAGGAGGACGCCCATGTCAGCTCCGCCCCCTCGCCCCGAGCAGGTGCCGCCGGGAACCATGATGCTCTTCGACGGGGGCGCCGGCGTGGGCCCCGTCAGCGGCGGGGGCGTCACCGTAGTGCCGCAGGAACAGCTCCTCGAGCGACGGCGGCACGATCGTCAGGCCCTGCACGCCCAAGGCGCCCAGTGCGGGCAGTACCTCTGCGATCCGGTCCGAATCGGCGCTGAACCTGACCCGCCCGGCGTCGAGCGCCAGGTCATGCACCGCGCCCAGCCGGGCCAGGGCTTCGGCGTCCAGGCCGTCCGCGGCGAAGGAAACCTCTGACCTGGTGAGGTGCCGCAGGGAGTCCAGCGTGCCGCCGTCGACAATCCTGCCGGCGCGGATGATGCTCACCCGCTGGCAGAGCACTTCCACCTCGGAGAGGATGTGGCTGGACAGGAGCACGGTGGCGCCGCGTTCGACGGCGGCAAGCAGCTCCCGCCGGAACACTTCCTCCATGAGCGGGTCCAGGCCGCTGGTGGGCTCGTCCAGGAGGTAGAGCTCGGCTTCGGTGGCCAGTGCGGCGATCAACGCGACCTTCTGCCGGTTGCCCTTGGAGTAGGCGCGTCCTTTCTTGGCCGGGTCGAAGTCGAAGACCTGGCACAGGCGGTCTTTCCGACGGCGGTACGCGGCACCGTCCGCCGTGCCGCCGCGCAGCCGGGAGAGCAGGTCGATGGTTTCGCCGCCGGACAGGTTGGGCCAGAGCCGGACGTCGCCGGGGACGTAGGCCAGGCGGCGGTGCAGTTCCACCGCCTGGGTCCACGGCTCGAGCCCCAGGACGGTGGCGGACCCGGAGGTGGCTTTGGCCAGTCCCAGGAGGACCCGGAGCGTGGTGGATTTTCCTGCGCCGTTCGGGCCCAGGAAGCCGTGGATTTCGCCGCGCTGGACTTCCAGGTCCAATCCGTCGAGGGCCCGGACCTGGCCGAAATGTTTATGCAGCTGCGCTGTCTGGACGACGGTGTTCATGCCTCAAGTCTTCGAAGTTTTCACAACTTTGTGAAGGTACTAAAGTCCCAGCTATGAGCTCCGACAGTTCCCTGCCAGGCGCGCAGGCCACCCGCCAGGCAACGGCACCGCTGTACGCGGCGGGATTCGTCACGGCTTTCGGAGCACACAGCATCGCGGCCGGGCTGGGCGCGGAGAGCGAAAACATCGGCCTGACACTGCTCAACCTCGGCATCCTCCTGGCCCTTTACGACGTGGCCGAGGTGTTCCTGAAACCGGTGTTCGGCGCCCTGAGTGACCGCATTGGGGCCAAGCCAGTCATTGTCGGCGGCCTGTTCGCCTTCGCCGCGCTGTCCCTGATCGGCCTTGGCGCCGCTGACCCGCTGGTCCTCGCCCTGGCGCGGCTCGGACAGGGCGCGGCCGCATCGGCGTTTTCGCCGTCGTCGTCCGCCATGGTGGCAAGGATGGCCCGCGGCGGAAAGGCGGGCACCTACTTTGGCCGCTACGGGTCCTGGAAGAGCGTGGGTTACATCATTGGGCCCCCGCTGGGCGCCGGGCTGATCCTGGCCGGCGGTTTCCCCCTGCTTTTTGGGGCCCTGTCCGCGCTGGCGGCGGCCACGGCCGTGTGGGTGCTGGTGTCGGTACCGCATCTGGCACCGCTGCCGCGGAAGCGGTACACGGTGATGGACCTGGCGCGGCAGGTGGGCGAGCGCCGTTTCCTGGTCCCCACGCTGGTGCTTGCCGCGTCGACCGGAGCGCTGGGTGCCGCCGTCGGCTTCCTCCCCGCGCTGGCCACCCGCCACGGCCTGGATGCCTTCGCCGGCACGGCCGCGGTCAGCGTAGTGGCACTGGGCTCGGTGCTAACGCAGCCGTGGATCGGGAGGCTTCGGGACAGGCACGCCGTCAGCGACAACAGGGGCACCACGACGGGCCTGCTCCTGGTGGCCGCGGGCATCGCTCTGGTGGCGGCCGCCCCGGGCGTGGTCACCATGTTCCTCGCGGCGGCACTGATCGGGTCGGGGATTGGCGTGGCCACCCCGCTGGGGTTTGCGCACCTGGCGGACACCACGCCGCCGGAGCGGATGGGCCGGACCATGGGCTCGGCGGAGCTGGGGCGCGAACTCGGTGATGCCGGCGGACCCCTGCTGGTGGGGGCCATCGCCACGGCCACGGCCCTGCCTTTCGGGCTTGGCGCACTGGCACTGCTGGTGGCCGCCGCCGCCGTTCCCCGGCTGGACCCGGCCAGACCCTCCGCCTGAGCGGCCTTCCAGTTTTCTGTGTCAGGCTTAAACGCGATGACTTCTTCACGGCAACTCTCCACCAGGACCCCGGCGCGGCCTGCCCCGGGCTCGGCGTTCCTGTTCGTGCTGTCCACCGTGGCGTGCATCGCCGGGTTGGTTGCCACCTACTACTTCTTTGTCCAGACCACCACGGGCCAGTTCATTGATGAGTCCGCGCTGGTGGAGGCGGTGCAGATCCACGGACCTGCCGGCAAGGCCGCCACCCAGTTCCTCGACTGGCTGCCCACCATCTCCCTGGTGATGGCCGCCGTCGTGGTCCTCTTTGTCACCGTGATCCGGCGGCACTGGGCGGAAGCCGGGATCGCCGTGGCCGCGTGCATCGGGGCGAACGTCGCTACGCAGGTGCTCAAGGACCTGCTGCCGCCGCGCCCGGACAAGGGGGTGCTGACCCTGGAGCTGAACTCGCTGCCCTCCGGCCACACCACCCTGGCCGCGTCCGCCGCGGCGGCGGTGTTCCTCATGGCGTCCCCGCGCTGGCGCCCCATGGCCGGCTTCATTGGCGGCTCCTTCGCCATCGCCTCCGGTGTGTCCACCCTGATCAACCAATGGCACCGGCCGGCCGACGTGGTGGCCGCGTTCCTGCTGGTGGGCGCGTTCATGATTCCGGCCGGCTGGCTGATCCTGCGGCGCGGGTCGTGGAATGAGTGGGTGGGATTCGGCGACCATCTTGGGTCGGCCCGGATCTGGCTCATGCTGCCGGTGCTGATCGGGCTGGGCTCGGCCGGGGTTGCGGTCTATTCGCTGATCCGGATCGCACCGAGCCCGTGGCAGGAGTCCAGCACCACCAACTATTTCTGGGCCGGCATCTCGCTGATCGTGATCGCGGGCTACCTGGCCACCGTGGCCACAACGTCGCTGTTTGCGTTTGCCGCACGGCGACGGGATGTCCCCGGGCGGTAGTCGCTCACCCCGCGGTCCCGAAGTCGCGTCCCATGCTTTCCTCCATGGCCGCGGCAAGCTCTATGTCATCCAGGTACCGGGCGGCAGGCCGGCCCGTGGCCTTGGCCAGCTGGTCGAGCGTGGCCAGGTGCTGGCGGGCCAGCTCGATGGCCAACTCCTCCACGATGCTGGGGCCGTTCCGGACCACGAGGTCGCTGAGGTACGCCCGGAGGCTGCCGGCCGGGCGGCCCTTGGTTTCGATGTCCGCAGCAACGAGCCGGGTCAGGGCGGCCGCGGCGAGCGCCGGTTTATCGCTGAAGAGTTCCACGTTGTTCCCTCAGTCACGGTAGCCGGGAACGGAAAACGCCCCCGCGCTTAGCCTCAATGTAGCGTTTCCGTGCCTGCCGCGTAAGGGTCTGAAGTCCGGGTTATTGGGTGGGTGCGGCCTCCGCGCGGGCGGGCACACCGGCCCATGTTTCGTGCTCCGGAATATCGTTCATCACGGCTGAGCGCATCTCGACGTGGGAGTAGTCCCCCACCGCCAGTCCGTCGCCTATCCCGGCATTCATGCCAAGGTGCGCCGCCCGGCCAATCCGTGTGCCCTCCCCCACCGACACGCGGGGGAACAGGGTGGCGAAGTCGCCCACGCTGGCGCTGCATCCCACGTTGACGTGCGGCTTCAGGAGCACGTGCCGGCCGATGCGGGCCTGCGGAGCGATGGTGGCGTTCCGCATCACAATGCTGCCGGGGCCGATCCGTGAATCCCAGGGGACCCGGACGTCCGGGTCCACCACGGTGGCGTACCGGTCCTCGTGCACGCCGAGGAGGGAGAGCCGGCCCACCAGGCCTTCCCTGTCCCGCCCGGAGGGAAGGCACACGGTAAAGAATGCTTTGGTGAAGGCAGGCGCATCAGCGAGCGCGCCCATCACCACGGTGCCTTCGATCGTGGTGCCCAGCAGTGCCGGGTCATCGTCCAGGATCCCCACGACGTCGTATTGCCCGCCCTTCCGGACCGCGGCCAGCACTTCCCGGGCCAAGCCGCCCATGGCCAGCAGCATCAACTCGCTCAATGTGCGCCTCTTCCAGTCCCTGCTCCGTTGCAGGAATGTCCTTCGGCCCGTTCACCGGCTGCTTGATACCTGGCTGTCCCCAAACCCTATGCCGGACTCGCGCGGCAGGAAAGGTTTCGCGGCCCAAAGATTCAGGAGGGGAACCCCTCCGTAGCACTGCCGGGCTTATTACCGGGAAGTCTTGAGCCAACCTTGAGGATTTGGGGTCCCCGCGCTTGATGGGGGCGGTGGATAGTTGCTGGTGCCTGGGCGGCGTTTAGAAGTGGGCGCCACCAGGCATTCCTGCTTTTCCAGAGCGGGGCGGTCGTCGATCAGGGTACGAGCCGTTTGCGCAGCAGGCAGAATTCGTTTCCTTCGGGGTCCTGCAGGACGTGCCACTGTTCGTCGCCGGTCTGTCCGACGTCGGCCGGCCGGGCGCCGAGGGCCAGCAGCCGTTCCAGTTCGGCGTCCTGGTCCCGGTCCACGGGGTTGACGTCGATATGCAGCGGAAGCCTGCCCACCCGCGGGTTGCTGCTTGGGCTCAGGAAAATCGTCGGCTGCAATCCGCCGAACCCGGCGTCCGGAGGCCCGATCTCAATTGCCCCGTCCTCCCGGTCCAGCTCCACGTAACCAAGGACTTCACTCCAGAACCGCGCGAGCAGCTCAGGGTCGGTGCAGTTCAGGACCAGTTCACTGATGCGGCATGACATGGTGCCAGTGTACGGACCGCGTGAGGCCGCCGACCGTCAAAGACACGGGGAGCGGACCACGCCGGCCCTCGCCCGCGACTCGCTCCTCCATCCTCGACGCGCTCCTTCCCTCGCGCGGGCCACAATCCAGGAGCGAGGTGGACGCTGCGGGTCGGAGAAGCATTTGCGCGTCGCCAGCTCGGCAGGAGACGGTGCCACTGCATGGGGGGATGCAGCGGCACCTTCTTCCGCCGAGCTGGCGGGGAAAGCTCAGGCGCAGTAAACCTTCCTGTTTCCGGTCCCGGTATCCAGGCGTATGTTGACCACGGTGGATTGGGTGCCGGTGGATAATGTAGCGACCACCTTGACCGTAGCCGAGGTGCTGGTGACCTGGTTGAAGATCGCTGAGTCACCGGAGATCGTAAAGCTGCCCGCAGTGTTGAAAGGGCCAGCCAGGTCTGAGCCGGCGCCGTAAGCGCCACCTGCAGCGGCAGCCGAAACCGTAATCCTGGATGGTGCTTCAGACGAACTGGTGTAGCTCAGCTGGATAGTCTTATTGGCGGTGTCTCCGGCCAAGCATCCGGTTGTGCTGAACACAGGCGCAGACCAGGTTCCGGATGCGGTGACGGTCATGGTCGCGGTGGCGCTTTGCTGCCAGAGTGCCGACGCCGAGGCGACGCCACCACCCAGCAGCACCGTGAGCACGAAGGCCCCTACAGCGAGCGCCGCGCCTGGAAGATCCCGGAACCTTGCCATCTATTCAGCCTCGGCTGCCTGGTCATCGCGCTTGCGGGTCTTCCGGAAGGACGTGTACACCGTGATGGCGCCGTAGCCGATCAGCGCCACCGCTGCGATCACCGTCCAAGTGCCACGGTCTGAGTTCCCCAGGAAGTTCGCCACGAAGCCCACGTACGGTACGGCGTAGAACAGCTTGCCTTTGACCTGGATGGCGCGGATCGGTTCGGGATCGTTGGCACCATTGTTGTCGCCCTTGGTGATCAAGGTCTTTTCGCCCTGCTGGGTGGAACCGAAGCCGACGATCCGGTGCGTTTCCACGTCCGGCCGGCCCGAATAGAGCTGGAAGGTGATGACGTCGCCGTACTTGAGTTCGTCAAACGGCGCGGGCTTCATCACCATGAACGTACCCGGCGGATATTTCTGGGCCATGGACTTGGTCAGGATCGTGTAGGTCTGCGAGCCGGTGGCCACCGGCACCACGATGAGGACCAGGGCTGCGAACAGCGCCACCAGCATGGCGGCCATGCTCAGGAAGCGTCCGACGGCGGCCCACGCGGTTATGCGTTTGGTTCCACTTCGTGGGGTGGCCTGGGCAGTCCCGGTCCACCGCTTCAAAGGTCCGGCTGCGCCGCCGGGAAGGCGTTCGGTCAGGTCAGCAGCCACTGGGCACCCCGCAAAGCTGACGTGCGGTGAGTTGGATCGAGATGTTCACTGCCTGTCCTTTCACTGTTGATGGGGCACTGGAATCAAGGCTGACCTGGAAGCAGAAGACAGTTGAGCCTGCCTTGGCCACCGTGGGTGAGACGAGCCCTGCCGCACCGATCGCCGCGTAGCCGGTGGCGTTGCTGCAATCGGCGGGTGAGGCTGCCACCTTCGCGCTGACGCTGGCGTACGTGGCAAGCACTCCCCCGTTGAGGTTCGCCACGCTTGGCGGCCCCGCCGTGATTGCAGTGTTGAACTGGCCGCCGGCGTTGGTGTTATTGGTGACCACCACCCCGCCGTTGACCGACGTGCCCGGACCGAGGACCCCGGCGGGCGACAGGGTCAGCGTTGCCGCCGTCTTCCCGTCCGCGAGGGTCATGTTGGTCGTGGTGCCGGTATTGACCGCCTGGAGCGCTGTATCGAACGACGCCGAGGTGACAGTGCCCGGTGCTGCCGAGGCCACGGCGTTCCAGAGTGCGAAGGTACCCTGCACGGCGAACAGGCCCAGGACCACGGCAACGGCGATCAGTGCCGCCGTCTGCAGCCTGCGCTTGGTGCGCATGGTCCCTCCTGGTTATGGTCCTGTCGCCTGATCATGCAGGCGGGTGGCTATTCACCGACCACCCGCCGGCACACGGCTATGGCTGGGGGGTGGGGTCAGCCAGCCCGGGAGCCGACACGACCTGGGTCAGCGTGTAGCTAACATTTCCCAGGTTGTAGCTGGTGTTGACATCGTTTCGATCCGAGGTAGCGGCCTTGAATTCGAAGGTCGTAGTAGCCGTGACAGTCCTCGTTGAGGTTCCGCTGATGGCTGTTAGGGGATTTGCGACGGCTGCAGCACCGACTTTGAGGTCAGGACCGGTAACAGTCACATTGGCGGGGGTGAAGTTGTTGGCGGCATTAGCACCGCTGACCACAATGTTTGCGGCCATCTTGTCGCCAATGAGCGTCACCGTCAGGTCCTGCTTGTAAGTCAACTTGTCACCCGGAACCACTCGGTAGGCACCGATGTTGTTGATGACGTTGCCCGCCCGGTCGGTCCATACTCCAGTGCTTGCTTTGACGTTCAAGTCACCGGAGCTAATCGTCCCGGGAGCCGCGGCGTCGGCCGCGTTCCAGTTGGCCAGGGTGCCCCCGCCGCCCAGCAGCAGTGCGGCGCCTACGGCGATGGCTGCGGTTCCCTTGATCAGAGTGCTGTTCTTCATGATGTGTCCCCTCAGACTTGGTTGGTGTGCTGTGGTCTAACTGGGGACCACTTTGCACCGCCAACCTCAGGACGCGAGGGGGTAAACGGTCAATGAAAGCTCAAGGTATTTGAAAGTTCAACCGAGGTCTGACCTGCGCTTCTACCCGAACCGCGCCCTTATTGACGGGCGAGGGTAAAGCGCTGCCCGGTCACGGCACCGTGTAGGAATTCAATGGCCTGCCCGTGCTCCCGTAGGTGAGGTCCAGGACCAGCAGGCCCTTGCGTTCCAGGGTGCTCAGGTACCGCTGGGCAGTTGGCCGGCTGACACCAAGTTGCCCGGCAATTTCCGCCGCGTTGACTGGCCCGCGGGCTGTCCTAACGGCGTCGTACACCTTCTGCATGGTGGGCTGCAGCCGCGGGGCCGGGGCTGCTGCCTTGATTCCGGCCAACCTCGCTTTGTATAGGTTGTCGATGGTTGCCTGGTTGGCCATCGAAACCGACTCCAGTTCCTCCCGCCACTGCCGGTAGGCCTCCAACTGGGTGCGGAGGCGGTCGAACCCGAAAGGCTTAACCAGGTAGTAGACGGCACCGCTGGTCATCGCGGATTTTACGGTGGCCAGGTCCTGGGCGGCGGTAATGACGATGCAATCCACCTGGGTCCCGGCCGCCTGCAGGGAGCGCAGAAGGGACAGTCCATCCTCGTCGGGCAAATGGATGTCCAGCAGGAGCAGGTCGGGACCCAAGTCCGCGATTGCTTCCCGCGCAGCGGCCGCACTGTACACCTGGCCGACGCACTCGAACCCATCCACCCGGGCCACCCGGGCCGCATGAATTCCGGCAACCCTAAAATCGTCGTCCACCACCAGCGTCCTAATCAACGCGCGCACTCCTGTCCTCGCCAGCTGTCGGCGTCTTTGCCGGCAGCCACACCTCAAAATTACCGCCGGGCCCTGGGAATACGTCCAGCGTGCCCCCGGCCCTGCGCACAATCCTGCTGACCAACGCCAGACCGATGCCGCGCCTCATGCCGGGGCGGGGGTCTTTCGTCGAGTATCCATCCACCATGACCTGGTCGATCTTGTCGGCCGGAACCCCTGGCCCGTTGTCCCGGACGGCAATGAATGTGCCGTCCGCGTCGTCGAACTGGACGGTCACCACCCGCGGCCGGGGCGTATTTGCCAGCGCATCCACGGCGTTGTCAAGGAGGTTGCCCACGATGGTGACCAGTTCCGTATCGTCCACTTCCGGACGTTCCAGCCGGGAGTCGGCGGTGACGTCCATCTGCACGTCCTGTTCTGCAGCAACGGCTATCTTGGCCAGCAGCAGGGCCGCCAGCTCAGGCGGCGCGATGGTGGCGCGCAGCCGCTCCCCCAGCGACCTGGACATGGTGGACACCTGCGAGACGTACCGTTTGGCCTGGTCCAGGTCTCCCATTTCCAACAGGCCATCCACGATATGGAGCCGGTTGGCGTACTCATGTTCCAGGGCCCGCATGGCCTCCATCAGGCCCTGGATGGAATGCAGGTCGCGAACCAGCCCTTCAATCTCGGTGCGGTCCCGCAGCGTGACCACCGAACCGATGCTCCGCCCGGCAGTGGAGACAGGCATCCGGTTGACAACCAACAGGGCGTCCTCGGTCAGGGCCACCTGGTCGGCGCCGGGCAGCCGGCCGGCGAGCACGTCCCGCAGCCGGCCGTGTGGAAGCAGGTCGGCGATGGGCTTTCCCAGTGGTTCGCCTTCCAGGTGAAGCAGCCGCCTGGCTTCCTCGTTGATCACCGTTACCCTGCCGTCGTCGTCCAGCCCGACGACGGCCTCCCTGATTCCATGCAACAGTGCCTCGCGTTCCTGCAGCAGGGAGGCGATTTCAGCCGGTTCCAGGTCGAAGGTGACGCGTTTGATCCGCCGTGAGAGCAACAGCGAACCGGCGATGCCCAAAGCCAGGACCAGTGCTGAAAAGCCGGTGATCAACCAAATGTTCTGCATCTGGTTGCTCAGGACCTGGGTATCCTCGATCCCGACCGACACTTGGCCGATCACCGCTCCCCCGGCGTCGAAAATCGGGGCCTTGGCGTTGGCCGAGCGGCCCAGGCTGCCGGGGTCGAAACCCACGTGGGTCTGTCCGTCCAGGACCGCCACCGGCTCCTCCAGCCTGCGCCCGATCAGCGCCGGGTCCGGATGCGAGAATCGGGTGCCATCCGTGTCGCTGACCACCACGTAGTCGGGCTGCGCTGCGGCCATGATGCCGTGGGCGAGGCCATCTATGACGTGCCCGGGATCCCCCGCCGCGAGCGCGGAACGGATTTCGGGCATCTGCGCCGTCGTCGTCGCGATGCCCAATGCCCGGAGCTGGTACTGCTGGTCCAAGGTTTGGTTGCTGATCATCGAGAAGAGCAGGCCGCCCAAAACCACCGTGAACAGCAGCAGGGACAGTGAGGCCAGGAGGATCTGGGCCGTCAATGTCGAGAAATGGCGGCGGAGGCGGAGGAGCCCGGCCATCCGCCGACGGCTCATCGGAACCCCCGGAATCGCCGCAGTTTGACCGGGCAGCAGAAAACGCACAAAACGTGCACTTTTGCGGCTAAAGCACACATCTTACTGAAGTCTTTCTGGCAACAATGTTCACTTCCTAAGCTTCACACAGTTCCAGTGATCCACATCACGGACCGGAATTACCTGGATCAAAAGACAGCGAGGTCTTGCAATGAATACCATCCACACCGCCCGGCCGCCCGGCCCCCCACGCACGGCCGACGACGGGGCCCGCATCGAAGTCAGCAGCCTGACCAAGCGTTACCTCACTCCCAAGGGTGAGACCTTCACGGCCATCAGGGACGTGAACGTGACCGTCGAAGCGGGCCAGTTCTGCTCCATCGTCGGACCGACGGGCTGCGGCAAATCCACCACCCTGGCCCAGGTCTCGGGCCTGGAACAGCCAAGCGCAGGCTCCGTGAAGGTTGGCGGCAACCTCGTGGAAGGCATCACGAACGGGGTGAGCTACATGTTCCAGGCTGATGCCCTCTTCCCCTGGAAGAGCGTGCTCGGCAACGTCATGATGGGGCCCAGCCTGCTGGGAATGCCAAAGCGGGAGGCCACCGATCTTGCCCGGGACTGGTTGCGCCGTGTTGGCCTGGCCGGATTCGAGGACCGTTATCCGCACCAGCTCTCAGGTGGCATGCGAAAGCGCGTTGCCATGGCCGCTGCCCTGATCAACAATCCCCGGATCCTCCTCATGGATGAGCCGTTCGGAGCACTGGATGTGCAGACCAAAGCCATCATGCAAAATGAGCTCCTCAAGCTCTGGGAGGAGCTCCGGCCCTCCGTCCTCTTCATCACCCATGACCTGGACGAGGCCGTGGCCCTGTCCGACCGGGTGGTCATTATGACCAGCAGCCCGGGATCGGTAAAGGACGTCTTCGACATCGATCTCCCCCGGCCCCGCGGAAACGTGCAGGAGATACGCCATGAACAGCGCTTCCTGGAATTGCAGGGGCGCATCTGGGAGTCCCTAAAGGACGAGGTCACCCGCGCGTATGCAGTCACGGCGGGTGCGGCATGACAACCCTCACTCATCAAGACACCCACAAAGGCGGGAAGCCAGTGGAACCAGAGACAGCAGCACAGAACGCGGGCAGGGTAAAGGCCCGGCGCCGCTCCACGTCCATTTGGGCCGGCCGGGTGATCTTGGCCGTCGCGGTCATCGGCGGCTGGCAGTGGTTCACCACGGAGGGATGGGTGGACAAATTCTTCTTCGGCCAGCCCTCCGAAATCTGGGCCAGCCTGGTCAAACTCTTCACGAAAGGCACGGCGTTCGGGAGCATCTGGGAGAACCTGGGCGTCACCGCGCAGGAAGCATTCCTCGGGTTCCTCCTGGGAACTGCGGTGGGCGTGGTGCTCGGCATCCTCCTGGGATCCAACAAGTACCTCTCAGCCGTGGTTGGGCCCTACATCCGGATTGTGAACTCCATTCCCCGCATTGTGCTTGGCTCGATCTTCATTGTGGCCTTTGGCCTGGGAGTCTTCCCGAAGATCCTGCTCGCGGCCGTACTGGTCTTCTTCGTGGTCTTCTTTAATGCATTCCAGGGCGTCCGTGAAGTGGACCAGAACCTGGTAGCCAACGTCCGTGTCCTCGGCGCTTCACCGTTCCAGGTGGCCATGCACGTGACCATCCCATCAGCAATGACGTGGATCATCGCCAGCCTGCACACGGCGTTCGGTTTCGCGATCATCGGCGCCCTCGTTGCCGAGGTACTTGGCGCCCAAAAGGGAATCGGACTCATCATCAGCCAGGCACAGGGCACGTTCGACCCGAACACAGTGTTCGCCTGCATGGTGATCATCGCCGTCGTCACGCTTTTTGCTGAGTCCCTGATCAACCTGCTTGAGCACCGGCTCCTGAAGTGGCGCCCGCCAAACCGTTCCGAAGCCCAGGCCATCTGACCCGCCCTCCCACCCGCTGGACCTGCAATACCCAATGACAACCACCCATGTCCCGTTCGGGACGAACCAAAGGATGCGTAAAACAATGATGATGAAGCGCTCTATCTTTGCCGCCGCCGCTGCAGGTGCCGTGGCCCTCAGCCTCGCAGCGTGCGGCAACAGTTCCACTCCCGCCGCCAGTGGCGGTTCAGCGAGCGGCAGTGCGGCCGCCGGCAGCAGCTCAATGCCCACAGTGAAGATGATGGTGGGCGGCATCGACAAGCAGATCTACCTCCCTTACCAGCTGGCCCAGCAGCTTGGCTACTACGAAAAGTACGGGGTCAAGATGGAACTTTCCACCGAGCAGCAGGGCGGCGTGGGAGCCGAGGAGGCCATGGCGTCCGGACAGGTGGACATGGCCGGAGCGTGGTACATCCACACCGTGGACTTCCAGGCGAAGGGCAAGAAGGTCACCAACCTCATCCAGCTCTCCGGCGCGCCGGGTGAGCGGATCATGTGCAGCCCCAACGCCAATGTCCACTCCGGCGCCGACCTGAAGGGCAAGACCGTCGGCGTCACGGACCTCGGCTCAGGCACCGATGAACTCACGCAGTTCATCGCGTCAAAGGCCGGCCTGTCCAAGGAGGATTACCACACCATCGCCGTGGGGGCAGGTGCCACCGCCATCGCGGCCATCCAGCGTGGTTCGGCGGACTGCGTCATGACCACGCAGCCAACAGTCGGCGCGCTGGAATCGAAGAATCTCGCTGTTCCGGCCATCGACCTCGCGACCGCGGACGGCGCCAAGGCTGCCCTGGGCAGCAGCCTGCCGTCCGCCGGGCTGCTCGCACAAACGGACTGGGTCAACAGCCACCAGGATGAGGTCCAGAAGGTAGTCGACGCGCTCGTGGACACTATGCACTGGATCAGCACCCACTCCGCCCAGGAGATCGCCGACAAGCTGCCCCAGGACTTCGTCCAGAACAGCACCATCAGCAAGGACGACTACATCAAGGCCCTGGACCAGGACAAGGGCCAGTTCCTTCCGGACGGCATCATGCCCGCCGGTGGCCCGAAGACGGTCTTCGACGAGGAGAAGACCATCGGGGTTGACACTTCCAAGGTCAACGTCGCGGACACCTTCGACCAGAAGTACGCCCAGGCTGCGCTGAAGCTCGAGGGCTACACGGCCACCACCACTCCCGCCGGCACGGATGGGTAGGACTGCCGCACAGGCCTGACAGCGCTCCTCCGGATATCCACCACGGCGTTCCGGAGGGGCGCTTACTGCCCCGCCAGCAGCAGCCTGCACCACGCGTCGGCCAGCCACTCGGCGAACTGCCCGGGCGACCACCCACGCTGATCCACCAGCAGCACCCAGTATTCAGGTCCGTTCATGCTCCAGACAGCATCGGCAAGTTCGGCGGCCGGGCGGTCCGTTCGCAGCTCGCCGGTGGCGGCAAGGTCCGCCACGAACTCAAGCATGTTGGCGGCCCGCCGTTCGGAGATCCCGGTCCAGAGCGCTGCGCAGTCGGGATCGGTGCCGGCGGCATCGCGGAGGGCCAGGTAGACCGGCGCCAGGCGGGGCTGGATTCCGGCCAGCGCGTGAGCGTAGATCGAAATCTTACGGGCCGCCCCGTCCGCCTCCCGCAGTCGGATCACGTAGTCCCGTTGTTCAGCGGGCACGGCCTGGCCGGTGCCCGAGATGGCCGCTTCCACCACTTCCCGCATGAGGTCCGGCTTCCGTCCGATGGCCGCATAGATGGTGTCGACGGCGACTCCGGCCCTCCGCGCAATGCCCGCCACCGTGGTGGCCCGGTACCCCTCCCCTATGAAGAGCTCGCGGGCGGCGGCCAGCACGGCGTCGCGGGTGGCTGCCGCCTGTTCCTGCCGCCGCGGAGAGTGGTAGCTGCGGGAAGGGGCGTTGACTCCACTCATCTCCAGGCCTACCCTTTATTCATCCGAATCCTATTCGGATGAATTGTAGCAGGAAGCCACAGCAACGCACGGCGCCAACGCGGCGGAACAGGGGCGGAAGGGCAGGGCATCATGTCAGAGCACTTCGACACCGTGGTCATCGGCGGCGGCCAGGCAGGACTGGCGGTGGGCTACCACCTGTCGCGCCTGAAACGCCCTTACGTCATCCTCGACGGCAACGGGCGGACCGGGGACAGCTGGCGCAACCGATGGCAGTCCCTCCGGCTCTTCACCCCGGCCCGGTACGACGCGCTTCCCGGCAGCCGCTATCCCGGCCCGCCCTGGTCCTACCCGTCGCGTGAAGAATTCGCCGACTACCTCGGCAGCTATGCCGAGAAGTTCAACCTCCCCATCAGGAACAATCGCAGGGTCACCCGCCTCAGCCACAACGGAAACAGTTTCACCATCGAAGCCGACGGCCTAGACCTGGAGGCGGACAACGTGGTGGTCGCCCCCGGCTGGGACCGAACACCCAAGCTGCCGGCCTTCGCCGGGCAACTCAGCCCGGATATCAGGCAGCTCACGGCGGCCAGCTATCAGAGCCCGGACGACCTGTCACCAGGCCCCGTCCTCGTGGTGGGGGCAGGCAACTCCGGAGCCGACGTCGCGCTTGAACTCGCGTCCACCCGCACCACCTATCTCTCCGGCCGGCACCCCGGCCAGATTCCCTGGCCCATCGAAGCGGTAGCGGCGCGTCCGCTCACCCTCGCCGTCTTCTTCGCCTTCTCACACGTCCTCAACCTCAACACGCCCGCCGGACGGAAAGCCCGCCCGCAGATCCTGGCCCACAGCGGGCCACTGGTCAGGGTGAAGGACCGTGACCTGGTGCGTGCCGGCGTAGAACGCGTCCCCAGGACAGAGGGCGCCGAGGACGGCCGCCCACTGCTCGCAGACGGCAGGACGCTTGAAATCTCCAACGTCATCTGGTGCACCGGATTCCGGCCGGACCTGGCGTGGATCGACCTGCCGGTGTTCAGCCCGGACGGGGAGCCGGAACAGGTCCGCGGCGTAGCCAAAGCCCAAGCGGGACTGTACTTCCTCGGGGCCACCTTCCAGCAGTCGCTGGCATCCTCGATGGTGCACGGCGTGGGAAGGGACGCGGCCTTCATCGCCCGGCACATCGCCGCCAAAGCGCCACGCGGATCAGGGACAACGCAACTGCCCGGGAACGTCAGGCCGGAAGGTTCAGCTGCTCCACAATGATGCGGGCGGTGGCGGGGTCGCCAAGGATGCGGAAATGCCCGGCCACCGGCAGCTCAATGTTGGTGGCCCCGGGCAGGACGCTCCCCTCCGGGATGTGCGGATCGAACGGCCCGTAGAGGGAGGTGATGCGGCTGTTGATGGCCAGCTCGCGGGACATCTGGAGGGTCAGGGCGTTCCGCGGCGAGAAGATGCGCAGGCTGGGCAGCAGCATGTACCGGGCGTAGCGCGAGCCGGAAAACGGCGAGCACACAGCGATCATCCGGTCGATCCGGTGTTCGGGATCCAGGGACAGCATGGTGTACTTGCCAATCAGTCCGCCCTTGCTGTGGGCCACGAGAATGGCATCGCGCAACCCTGCCTCCTCCAGGTGCTGGGCCACCAGTTTGGCGGCGTCCGGCACTTTCAGCTTGTTGCGCTGAAGCACCGTGACCACATGCACCGGATGCCCGGCGTCGTGGATGGCCTGGATGAGCGGCATCATGAACTGCCAGTTTTCGTACACGCCGGGAATGATCACTACGGGTGCGCGGGTCCCGTTGCGGAAGGACGCCGGCTGGACGCGCGAGAAGAATCCGCGGACCTGCCAACCCGCGGCGTAGACATAGTCCTGCGCCCACCACACAGCCTTCTGCAGCGGACTGATGCGGGCAGCGGCGCCGGGATCACTCATGAGTCGAGAATAGCCTCGCGGCGCGGCCTACCCTCCAACCGGCCGCGCAAACACGCTTCAGTAGTTGCGGCGGTGCTTCAGGCGGGGAATCACGACGGCGAACACCCCAGCCGCCGCGAACCCCAGGACGCCCGTGGCGGCGATCCCCGGACCCAGGGAGGCGAGGGCCGTCACCCCGGAGAGGAGCACCGGTCCCCCGGTGGACCCGGCATCGGCCATGAACCGCCAGAGGCCAAGGAACTGCCCGCGGCCGCGGTCCGGCGAAAAATCGGCGCCGAGGGTCATCACCAGCCCGGAGCTGATCCCGTTGCCGAACCCGATCAGCAGCGCGGCCAGCAGCAGCCCCACGAAGGAACCTGTCAGCGGGATGAGGAGCAGCGCGGTGCCCATGAGCAGCGTGGACGGGACCGCCACCCACTGCCGGCCTTTGCGGTCCATGAGTTTTCCGGCCGGGTAGAACACCAGCATGTCGATTGCGCCGGACAGCCCGTAGATCAGGGATGCGGAGGCGGCGTCCATGCCCAGGTGGTCGGACCATAGCGGGATCACCACCTGCCGGGAGGAGCGCAGCGCACTGAGCAGCAGGATGCCAACGCCCAGCGAAAGGAACACCCCGGCATGGGACACCGCAACGCTGCGGAGCGTGGGCTGGGGCCCGGCGTCCGCACCGGTGCGGACCTCCGGCGTCGTAAGGTCCGGGATGGTGAGGGACAGCAGGGCGGCGGCCGCCATCGCCACTACGCCCACCCAGTAGGCGCCGGCGATGCCGAAGAACTGCATCACCGCCGCCCCCGCGAACGGGCCAATGAACACCCCGATCCGGTTCACGCCACCCAGCGTGGACAGCGCGCGGGCACGGAACGCCACGGGCACCGCCTCGGTGAGGTATTTTTGCCGCGCCAGGCCAAACACCGCCCCGGACATCCCGACGACGGTCATCGCCACGGCGAGCAGCCATAGTCCGTTCGGGGCGAGGGAGGACGTGGCGGCGGCTGCCAGGGCCAGGCCGGCGGCGACGGCGGCGCCCACGATGGACCAGCGTTCGCCGAAGCGCAGGGTCACCAGGGACGCGGGCAGGTTGAAGAACCAGGACCCCAGTCCGATCAGGGTGACGATCAGGGCTGCTACCGCCACCGAGGCACCTCGGTCGCGGGCGGACAAGGCCACCACCGGCAGGATGGCACCTTGCCCGATTCCGAAAAGCAACGTTGGGCCGAAGGCGGCCACCGCAATGCTGCGCAGGTTGAAGGGCTCGGGGTCATCCGGGGAAGTCATCAGATTTATCCTATGGCCGCCGCCCGATCCGGACCTCCCGTATTGGCGGGGGTGCCAGGAATCTCCGGGGGTGCTCTGATGGGTCTGCCGGCCCTCAGCGGGCCCGCGGCTCCAGCCCGGCAAGGGCGCGGAACAGGTTCACCAGTTCAGCAATGGCAGCAATGATCGAGCCGACGATTCCGAGGACCAGGAAGACACGCACCAGGACGGGCCAGCCGGACCAGGCGGTGCCGAAGTCGAAGGGGAAGACGTCCCAAAGGCGCAGCATTGCAGCCACCCCGATGCCCATGACCACAAGGTTTCCCAATGCCAGCAGCACCCTGGAGCGGATCAGCACGCACACGAGATTCACGATGATGCCGGCGATCAACGAGGCATTGATCAGGTCCAGGACCCGGGCCATATCCGCCGTCAGGAACGGCAGCACCTGCCACCCGGGCCAGATGTTGATCCCGTAAAGCAGCAGGGCGTTGACGATCGCAGAGCCTATGCTGCCGCTGCGGCCGGCACCGGACCTGCCTGCCATGCCACCCTCCTCACCGGTTTCCTGGCTCCCGCCGTAAGGCCCTTGATTTCAGCATCGATTGCTCCGTACCGGCCGTTTTCGGCGCTCAAAACGGCAGTTACCCAGCAATCGATTCAAGGGAGGGGGGCCCACGGACGTGCAACCAGAGTCGCCCCTGGCGTACGACGGCGGGAAGTGCCGAAGGTCCCGCGGGCGCTGGCAGGTGCCGGGCAGGGAGAGGATGTGCCGGGGAATCAGTAGCCCGCCAGCAGTTCATCGGCTTTGCCGTCCGCCGCGGCATTCACCAGTTCTTCGGCAACAAAATGCAGCTTGGTGTTGGCGTGCTGGCTCCTGGTGGCCAGGACCTGGAATGCCGCCGGCCCGTCCACACCCCGCAGCGCCATGACAACGCCCTTGGCCTGTTCGATCAGGGCCTTATGCCCGTATGCCCCCTCGATGGCTTCCTCTGCTGCGTGCTGGGATTCGATGCGAAGGCTCTGGGTCACGTCCACCATGAACCCGCGGACATATTCAACGTGTCCTGATGGATCGGCCATGGCCTGGACTGCGGAAAAAACGCGCCGCTCCCTGCCGCGCACGTCGATGACCCGGTGGAGGAGCGCGCCTTGGCCGCCGCCGTCCAGCAGGTTTTCCCAGAGGGCGCGGACCGGCTCCCGGTCCAGCGGATGCTTGTGGGCCATGAAGAGTTCCAGGGTGGGCACCACTTCGCCCTTCTTGAGGCCGTGGATGCCGAACATGCCTTCAGACCACTCCATCCTTCCAGAGGGAACGTGGAGCACGAAGGTGCCGGAGGGACACGTTGCCGGTGGCCGGAGCGGAAAGAGATACGCATCTAGTTTCGACCACATAAGTTCCTCCCAAAGTCGATTAAACCCCAGGTGGGCTGGCGACAACCAGCATAGGTCAAACGCGCCGGACGGGCACCCCATTTTTCGGTGCAAGCCCGGTAAGAATGCGGGGGTCACAAGTTGCCCGCGAAGGAGTAGCGTTCGCCTTATGGGGCGCCGATGATCTGCGCCCACAGCCAAGGGGAGGTCATTTCATGGGTGAAGTGTGGATCCGCACGCTGGGCAACGGGCTGGTCCGGGCAGACCGGGTCACGGAAATTTCATCCACCCGGGGGTCCCTTCATGAGGACAGCGGGTATTCATTGAAAGTCATCGTGGACGGCAAGGGCCACGTGCTGATTGACGACGGCGGGCTGCAGGGTTCCCAGCCCGAGCGGCTGGAATACGCCAGGCACATGGAGGACGCCCTGTTGCTGGCCATCGACGAGGCGCGCGAGAGCGACCCGTCAATGGTGATCTCGTACGAGCCGGAACGCGAACGCTGGTCCTCAGCACCCGTTTCGGTTTTAACGGGAAGGCTCCCCGAAGTCGTCTGACCCGGGGAGCCATCGCGCTGCACAGCATTCAGCTGTGGGTTGGCTCCTCCACCAGTGCCGTAGCGATGCTGGCGGCGTCCTCCAGGGCGGCCAGGAAGCGCTCGGCGTCCAGGGCCGCGGCGCAGCCGGTGCCGGCAGCGGTGATGGCCTGCCGGTAGCGGTGGTCCACGGCATCGCCGCAGGCAAAGACGCCGGACAGGTTGGTGCACGTGGTGGGGGCATCCACCTTGATGTAGCCTTCGTCGTCCAGGTCCACCTGGCCGGCCACCAGCTCGGTGCGGGGCAGGTGGCCGATGGCCACGAAGATGCCGGTGGCATCCTGGTGCCGGGTTTCTCCGGTGCGGGTGTCCGTCAGGGTCACCCCGGTGACCTTGCCGTCGCCGTGGATGGCCGTCACCGCGGAGTTCCAGGCGAAGCGGATCTTGGGATTGTCCTTGGCACGCTGGGCCATGATGCGGGACGCGCGGAGCTCACCCTTGCGGACCACGACGGTAACGGACTTTCCGAACCGGGTCAGGAAGGTTGCTTCCTCCATGGCCGAGTCGCCGCCGCCCACCACGATGATGTCCTGCTCGCGGAAGAAGAACCCGTCGCAGGTGGCGCACCAGGAGACGCCGTGGCCGCTGAACTTTTTCTCCTCCGGCAGTCCGAGTTCCTTATAGGCGGAGCCGGTGGCCAGGATGACGGCCTGGGCCTCGTACGTCTCCCCCGCTCCGGTGACCACGCGCTTGACCGGACCCTTCAGGTCAACGGACGTGGCGTCGTCGTACTCGATGCGCGCGCCGAACTTTTCCGCCTGCTGCTGCAGCCCGTCCATCAGCTCCGGGCCCTGGACGCCGCCGGGGAAACCAGGGAAGTTTTCCACCTCGGTGGTGTTCATCAGGGCGCCGCCGGCGGTGACGGAACCGGCCAGAACCAGGGGGTTCAAGCCGGCGCGGGCTGCGTAGATGGCGGCGGTGTAGCCGGAGGGGCCGGAGCCGATGATGATCAGCTGTTCTTTGCTCATTGCGTGTCCTTCGGTGGCGGTACTGCTGGGCGTCCGCGTGCTGGGCGGCCGGCAGACCGGTAGTCGGTTGTTGAGTGCGTGCCTTGATTACTAGGTCTGATTCTTCCATTCGCCCGGTGCCCAGGGCCAAGAACGGGGCAGCGGGTGACGAACCGCTCCTCCAACCGAGAGGAAACTGCGTTCGATGTAACAAACGTCACCGTGTTGCGCACATCACATTGGTTGCCTAATCTAGTTGAGGCTTAAGCAAACAGGTCATGCAAGAAGCTGCAGCGTCGCAGCCAATGCCGGGGAAGGCTTTATATCTTGAACTCTAAGCTGAACATCGTGGTCCGGGTCGATCTGGACCACAGCAAGGCCCAGGTGATTGCAAAGGGGCATATCACCATCCACAGCGTCAACGCCCTCTATGTAGTGGCAAAGCGTGCCAACTCCCTGAGGGGAGGCCTGGACCTGGAGCTTGATATCTCCAGCGCCTGGGTGGATGAGGAGGCGCTGGAAATGCTCCACGCCGCTTCCAAAACAAGGCAGCTGCCCGCGCGGATCGATCCGGACCAGGCACCCTGCACCATCAGCGTGCTGCCCAACCGCCGCCATCCGCGTACCGCGCCGGTACGGCTGGCCGCATAAAACTCCCGGCCGCTCGCCGCGCCCACTTTTCGGGCCAGAGCAGGCCGCAACCGCTTTTCCGCTTCCAACAACCCGAAGTGCAGCTGCATCTGAACAGACGGATGGCTGCACTTCGGGCTGTTAAGAGCCTTCCGCGGCCCGTGGGCTTACAGCAGCCCGGAGCCGCCAGCGAGGACGTCCTGGAGTTCCACTGCGCTCAGGCCGGCCGCCCTGCCCAGGGCATCCTCTTCCGCGCCGCGCTTCGAAGCGGTCCTCAAGGCGTTTTCGAACTGCTCCTGGGCGGCGTCAAGTTCCCATTGAAGGCTCTCCACCCTGGCTGATGCCAGCCGGACGGATTCCAGCGGGTCACCGGCGGGCGCACTGTCCATGGTGTAGCCGCAGGCGCAGGACCATTCCGATGAGCCGAGCTCCAGTGGCGCCCACCCCAGGGATGCGATGGGGACGGGCCCGGCGGTCATGGCAACGCCGCAGTGGAAGGGTGCGGCCGGGTCTTCCAGATCCATCGGCTCCGCATGCTCTTCCGGCAGAGCGGATGCCGGGGGCTCCTGGAGCTCCATCGGCGCCAGGTGGAGCTGGATGTCATCGTGGGCCTGGACAGGGATCGGTTGTCCCGCTGCCTGAGGTTCAAGTACTGCAGTCATGCGATCCGCCATCCGATAGTTACCAAACAATGTAGCTAGTCTAACTAGGATTACTGACTTGTCTACCGGAGTCCGGAAACCGGGCTCGGTTCCACGGCATCAACCGCTTCCCGCATGCGCAGCAGGAAGTTCATGACAGCGGTGATTTCCTCGGGCGTCAGTGACTCTGCGGCCTCGAGCATGCGCTTGTGCAGCTGGTTGAGGTTATGCCGCACCTCCTCGTCGGCGCCCGGGGTGGGCCGAAGAATTACGGCCCGCCGGTCCGAAGGGTGGGGTTCGCGGATCACGTGGCCGGCGGCAACCAGGCGGTCCACGAGGCTGGTCATCGATGCGGAGGTGATACCCAGCCGGGCGGCAAGCTGCGTGGGCCGGATGCCAACGCCCGCGGCCTCTGCGTCGATCAGGTACCGGAGCGCCAGGAGGTCAGTCTCCCCCATGGCCACCGAGGAACGGGTGCGCCTTCTCATGGCGCTCTCCGAGGTCCGGAACTCCCGAAGGGCATTGATGACGTCGACAGCCCGGGACCGGTTCCCCTCGGCAGATGGGTACCAGGAGCCTTCGCTTGCACCATGCGGGTTCATGCGAATTCCTTCGATATCCTACTTGCTTGGCCGTCTAACAAACCCATGGTAGCCCACTTGCCGCCCGCCCACCTCCCCCTCGGAGGAAACGAACAGGTATCTCCCCAGGCCCCCGGGGAAAAGTAGAGTACCGGCTACTCGTGCCGGGGGCCTGCCCGGACTAATAGGTTCTTGTGCAATCCCCGGCAGCACGGCCTTGGGGTAATGGCAGACGGGGGTGCGGGGTGGCTGATGGCCCGGCGAACAATGAGGGGCCCGATCGGCAGGGGTTCCTGCTGGACCTGATGACCGGGGCTGAGGACGAGGCCGCATCCCTGCAAAAGCTTGCGTACGCGTCCGCCCGCTGGCTCAGTAGCGCGGCAGGATCCGGGGTTGAATGTGCCGCGGTGCTGTACCGGCAGCGGGGATGCACCGCCACAGCGGGAAGCACCCCGGAGGCGGCAGCCGTTGCAGCCTCGGAGGACGAGTACTCGGACGGCCCGGCCGCGCTGGGCACGGCGCTGGCCGCGCCCACGGTGGTGGGCCAGGCAGGCTCGCGCTGGCAGGCCTACCGGCGGCGGCTGCTGGAGCACGGCTTCGGCGCGGCCCTGGTCGTGCCCCTGGAACTGCAACCGGGCGTATCCGCCGCCTTGGTGTTCCTGGGCCCGGCCAATCACGCATTCACCCCCCGGGCCACCAGTGAAGCCGCGTGGTTCGGCGAGGTTGCATCGCGCAGCTTGAAACTGGCCCTGGACGTCCACGGCGTGATCCGTGCCGGCGACAACCTGAAGCAGGTCTTGGAGAGCCGCACCAGCATCGACGTTGCCTGCGGCGTGCTCATGGCGCAGAACCGTTGCTCCTACGCGGAGGCGTTCAGCAGGCTGGCGGGAACGTCAAGGAACCGCAACCTCAAAGTGCGCAGCGTGGCGGACAGCATCCTGAAGGCGATGCCCAGCGGCGCACCCCGAACGCGTTTCGACCCCCCGGCGATCGCGTAGCCGGCCGCCCGGGTTACGCCTGGTGCCGCGCCCGCGCCTTGATGAGGCCGGCGGCCACGAGTCCTGCACATCCGAGTGAAGCCAGCATGCCGCCGAGAGCCACGATGTAATCGGTGATGGTCATTGTCCTGCGCTCCTTCCGTACTGCCTGATGCGCCCAAGCTACGCGGCGTAACTCAGTGTTCCCTGAAGAATCGCCAGCAGGTTTGGTCAAGATCCGGTCACAGGACCTGCGGGGATCCACATACTTCTGGTCCTTAACCTTTCGTTTGGCGCGGCTTTCCGTATTATTCATGCATGTGGACTAAACAAAGCCAGAGCTACTGCCCCACCTGCGGCAGGACCACCAATCACGTCACCCACTTCCAAAAGGACGACGCCGGTTCCCTGGTTGCGGACGTCCGCTGCATTGAGTGCCCGGAGATCGCCGGAGCGGTCGCCTAGGAGGATTCGGTTCCCGGAGACTGCAGTTCAGGGCGTGCGGCGTGGGGACGGACGACGACGAAGATCACCATGGCGGCGGCCTGCACAGCCGTGACGGTGACGGCGAGGGCAAGAGTCGAGTACTCGTAAAGCCACCCGATGAGGACACTCCCGGCCAGCCATGCGAGCCCGTAGCACGCGGTGAACATCCCATAGGCACTACCCCGGCGGGCAACCGGAGCCAGCCCGGCCACCCCGGCCCGCATGGTGCTTTCCTGGACGCCCATGGCCGCTCCCCACACCAGCACCCCGGCTACGGCCAACGCCGCAATGTTGCTGAAACCCAGCCACGGCACCGCAGCCGCCAGGACGGGAAGGACCAGGAGGACTTTCAACCCCACCCGGTCAAAGAGCCAGCCGGAGGCCAGGGCGGCGACCGCGTCCACCCCCATCGCTGCCGCGTATAGGACCGGCACCATGGCGGGCGGCAGCAGGCCGGTGGCCACCAGGTGGAATGAAAGCAGACCGAACGTGGCGTAGCCGAACATGGTCAGGCTGCTGAACGCAGCGTAGAGCCAGTACTGGCGCGGCATGGGGGCGGTCTTGCCGGACACGGCGGCGGCATCCCCGTGGACAGGGCTGCTTTCGCCGGGAACAGGACCGGCGGGCTGGACGTCCGTCGGCTCGAACAGGCCCGGGTCAGGGACCCTCCGTCGCAGCCAGAAGAGGATCAGCATGGCCGCCAGTCCGGGGACCGCGAGCAGCAGGAACCCCGGGCCGTAGCTGCCCGAAAGCGCCAGCGCCGCCCCCACCAGCAGCGGCCCCAGCAAGGCCCCCACCTGGTCCAGGGCCTCGTGCAGTGCGAACGCCTTTCCCTGGCCCATCGCGGATCCTGCCTCGGCCAGCATGGTGTCCTTGGCGGGGCTCCGGACGGCCTTGCCCAGCCGCTCCGCCAGGACCAGGAGGCAGGCGATCCACAGCGCGTCGGTGAGTCCGAGCAGCGGAACGGACACGGCCGTTAGGGCGTATCCGCCGATTGCCAGTGCCCACCGCAGCCCGGGCCTGTCCGCAAGCCGCCCGAACCCAAGGCGGAGGACCAGGGCCACGGCCTCGCCGGCGCCGGTGACAACGCTGACCAGGAGTGCTGAGGCGCCCAGCGCGCCGAGGTACGGGCCGGTGACGCTGCGGGCGCCCTCGTACACCATGTCCATCAAGGCGCTGATGATGCCGAAGGCCAGGATGAACCGGATGGCGGTCATGGGCGCCGCGGGACCCCGCCCGGCGGCACTAGCGGTGGTGGGCATGCTCCCGGACCTGCTCCACGGCGGGGCCGGCCACCGCACCGTGCGGCCTGGCATCCTCCGGCCTGTCCCCGCGGAAGCGCCCGCGGCCCAGCAGGCCCCGGCCCAGGCGGCCGCGGCCAGGGGGAACAGTTCCTTCGGGGCGTGTTACGGCCAGGATCACCCCAATTCCGGCGAGTGAGGAGACCATGGCCGAGCCGCCGTAGGAGATAAACGGCAGCGGTACGCCGATCACCGGCAGCAGCCCGCTGACCATCGCGATGTTGATGACCGCCTGGCCCAGGATCCAGGTGATGATGCTGCACGCGACGATCCTGGAGAAAGTGTTGGTGGTGCGGGCGATGGTCTTGAACACGGCAATGGCCAGGATGGCGAACAGGCCCAGCACCAGGAGCGACCCGGCAAAGCCCAGTTCCTCGCCCAGGATGGAGAAGATGAAGTCGTTGTGGGCTTCCGGGATCCAGTTCCATTTCTGCCGGCTCTGGCCCAGGCCCACGCCGAACCAGCTGCCGGAGGCCAGGGCGTAGGCGCCGTGCTGCGCCTGGTAGCCCATGCCTTGGGCGTCCTCGTCGGAGCCCATGCCCAGCCAGGAGGAGATCCGGCCCATCCTGTTGCCGCTGGTGGCCGCGAGCACCAGGGCCGCCGCCACGCAGATCAGCCCGGCCACGGAGAACACCTTCATCCGCACGCCGCCGTAGAACATGGTGGCGGCAAGGATCAGCATGATGATCATGGTGGTGCCAAGGTCGTGCCCCAGCGCCACGACGCCCATGATCAGTGCTCCTGCTGGTGCCAGCGGGATGACGGCGTGCTTCCACTGCCCCAGCAGTGCCTGCTTCCGGTCCAGGATGCCGGCGCCCCACACAATCAGCGACAGCTTGGCGAATTCGGACGGCTGGGCGGTGAAGCCGCCCACGCTCAGCCAGTTCCGGTTGCCGTTCACGGACATCCCCAGCGGCGTGAACACCAGCACCAGGGCGAACAGGGAACCGATCAGCAGCGGCCAGCCCAGCCACCGGATCCGCCGCACCGACATGCGCGCCAGCACCAGCATGAGCACTACGCCGGCCACGGTCCACATGGCCTGCTTGAGCGGAAGGTCGTAGGGGTTGTTTCCTGCCGCCACGGATTCCACGGACGACGCCGATGCCACCTCCACGAGTCCGATCGCCGAGAGCGTGAGGACCACCGCCAGGATCAGCGGGCGCAGGCGTCCCGGGGAGTCGTCCTCCAGCCAGACCGCCAGTTTGCCCAACCCGCGCCGGGCGGGCCGGGCCGTTCCGCGCTGTTTTTGTCCTGTATCCATTTGTCCGTTCCTCAGCCTGCACACCGGGCTTTCCCCACGGCCGGGCCCATCTCCGGGGCGGATACCGCCGAGAAGAAAGAGTACGCCCCCACACCCCGGCGGAGGCGCCGGGACACCCGCCATCGCTACGGTTCTGGGTGAATTGCCAGCTTCGGCGTGTAGCGTAGCGGAAACCTGTCCCCTCCCGAAGGTCATTTCGTCGTGTTCGGTTCCAAAAAATCCCCCGGCCCGGAACAGGAAGCCGCCCGCTCGCCCGCCTACCCCGGCCAAGGTGAGCTGTACGCCGCCAGTTCGCGCCGCCGTCGGCCTTTCCGCCACGCCCCCCGCTGGGTCAAAGCCGTCACCGCCGTGGTGTCCGTGCTGCTCCTTGGCGTCCTGGCGTTCGGCGGCTACTGGGCCTGGCGCCTGCAGTCCAACATCAGCACCTCGCAGCTGTCTGCGGGAGGGCAGCGTACCGAAGGTGCCGTGAATGACAGCACGGACCGGCTGCAGATCCTGGTCCTGGGGTCGGACACCAGGAGCGGGAACAACAGCCAGTACGGCACGGCGGACCAGTCCTCCGGCTACGGGCAGTCTGACGTGATGATGCTGCTGGACATCTCGGCAGACAACAAGCACGTCAACGTGGTCAGCTTCCCGCGTGACCTGATGGTGGACGTTCCGGCGTGCACGGATTCCAAAACCAACCAGGCGTATCCCGAGCAGAAGAGCGCCATGATTAACAGCGCCATGGCGCAGGCCGGCATTGGCTGCGCGGTGGACACGGTGAACAAGCTCACGGGCCTGGAAGTGGACCACTTCATGATGGCCGACTTCAACGCGGTCAAGGAGCTCTCCAACGCTGTTGGCGGTGTGGAGGTCTGCGTCACCGCTGCCGTCAACGATCCCGATTCCCACCTGAACCTGCCGGCCGGCAAGTCGCAGGTGCAGGGTGACCAGGCGCTGGCATTCCTGCGCACCCGGCACGCCTTCGCCAATGGCGGGGACCTGGGCCGCATCCAGGCACAGCAGGCCTTCCTGGCCTCGCTGAGCCGCAAGCTCAAGTCCGAGGGCACCCTGGGCAACCCGCAGAAGACGCTGACCATCGCCGATACCATCACCAAGAACCTGACTGTCGATTCGGGCCTGTCCTCCATCCCGTCGCTGCTGACCATCGCCAACCGGCTGAAGAACATCGATCCAGCCAACATCAACTTCATCACCACCCCGACGGTGCCGTCCCCCCAGGACCCCAACCGGCTGACCCTGGATGAACCGGCGGCATCCAACTTCTTCGCCGCCCTCCGCAACAGCCCGGACCTGAGCCAGCCGGCCCCCGCGGCCCCCACGGAGGCGCCCGCAACCCCTGCCGCGCCGGCATACGACAAGTCGCTGCAGCCGGTCTCCATCGCCAACGGCACCGGGGTGGCGGGGCGGAGCACCGCGATTGCGGGGCTTCTCTCCGATGCCGGCTTCACCAAGGTGACCAAGCTGCAGGCCCAGGCCCAAAGCCAGACCATGGTATACTACTCGGCCGGGTTCGAGGACGTCGCCGCCGACGTGGCAGCACTCTTCGGCCTGCCGGCCACCAGTGTCCAGCAGGTGGCGAACATCCAGGGCGTGCAGCTGTACGCCGGCACCGACTTTGCCACCGGCACCAAGCCCGCCGCACCGCCGTCGTCCGCCGACTCCTCCGGCAGCGTGGTGGCGCAGACCGGCAGCGACCAGACCTGCCAGTCAGCCAACCCCGCCGGCTACTAGGCACGCCCCGGAGGAATCCACTTTTGCCTGAATACAGCTTCGGCTGTACTTTTGGGACATGCAGACCCTTACCCACGCCCCGGTATTGGCCCGCTTCGGCCATGCCGTTTCGGATCCCACCCGCGCGCGGGTGCTGCTGGCCCTCGCGGAGTCACCGTGCTACCCCTCCGACCTGGCAGACAGCCTGGGGGTATCCCGCCAAAGCATGTCCAACCATCTGACCTGCCTGCGGGGCTGCGGGCTGGTCGTTGCAGTGCCGGATGGACGGCGGAGCCGGTACGAGCTGGCGGATCAGGCAATCGGCCATGCCATCAAGGAACTGCTGGGCGTTGTCCTGGCGGTGGACCCTGCCTGCTGCGCGCCGGATGGGGAATGCCTGGCGTGACGGACCCAAGCATGGCACCCACCGTCGCCAGGCGGCGCGTGCTGAACCGGCGGATCAGGCTGTTCGCTGCAGCCACCATCACCTACAACATCATCGAGGCCATCGCTGCCCTCTGGGCCGGGGGCGCTGCTGATTCGTCCGCGCTGATCGGCTTCGGCTTGGACTCGGTAATCGAGGTGGCCTCAGCACTGGCGCTCTCGTGGCAGTTCTCCGCCAAGGATCCCGAGCGCCGCGAACACCTGACCCTGCGGATCATCGCCGTATCGTTCTTCGCACTGGCAGCGTTCGTCGCCGCGGACTCCATCCGGTCCCTGGCCGGCGGCGGCGAAGCACAGCATTCCCTGCCGGGCATCGTGATCGCGGCGCTGAGCCTGGCCATCATGCCCGTTCTCTCCTGGGCACAGCGCCGCGCCGGCCGGGAGCTCGGGTCCAGGACGGCTGTCGCGGACTCCAAGCAGACGCTCTTGTGCACCTACCTCTCCGCGGTGCTGCTGGTTGGACTCGTCCTGAACAGCGCCCTGGGCTGGTGGTGGGCCGACGCTGGAGCAGCGCTTGCCATCGCGGGCCTCGCCGTCCGTGAAGGCATCAACGCGTGGCGCGGGGACGCCTGCTGCGCTGTGCCGCAGCGGGTGGCTGCCGCTGCCGACCGCCCGGAGGGTTGCTGCCCGGACTGTACGAGCTCAACCCCTGTGCCTGACTCAGCGGGCAGGCCCCAGCTGGGACTTCAGCCCATCAGGAAAAGCTGACTTTTGGTTGGTGGACAGAGGGCAGGCGTGGACCTACCCGGCTGACGCCGACACGGGTTGCTTCGAGGGCTTGACGGTGGAACGGACGCCGACGGGTTCCAGCTTTTGGTTCGCCCAGAGCCGGAGTGGCCGCTCCACCCAACGGAAGGACGCGTACGCCAGCAGCACCGTCAGCACGGCCGTCAGCCCGATGCGGAGGGGCAGCGCCGGGATCAGCCGCATCAGCAGCAGGTACACCGGCAGGTGCCAGAGGTACATGGCGTAGGACAGGTCGCGGCCGGGGCGGGCCAGCCAGGGATGGCTGAAGACGCGGGACAGGAAGCCGGCCGGCTGGAGGACCAGCGAGCCGATGAGCACGGCCGAAACCAGGGCGAGGGCCGTGGGGCCCACGGTCCAGAAGGTGTTGAACCAGGCGCCGGGGGTGTCGGGTTCCTTCAGCAGGAACAGGGCGCCCACGAGTGCGGCCCCGGCCAGCGGAGCGCCCCAGCGGGCAGCCGATGCCAGGGCACGGTGCAGCCTGGAGCCCTCGCGGACCGCAGTGAAGAGCAGGGCCAGGGCGCAGCCGATCAGCAGTTCGTCGGCGCGGGTGTCCGGTCCGTTGTAGATCCGGTCCAGCGGCTGGCCGGCGTTGACCAGCAGGAAGCGGTTCAACACTAAAGCGGTGGCCAGGCCCACGATGGCGATGGCAGCGGTGCGGACCTTCCAGAACCGGAGCATCCCCAGCAGGAGCAGCGGCCACACCAGGTAGAACTGTTCTTCAACGGCGAGCGTCCAGGTGGGGCCCAGGGTTTCGCCGGCGATGGGGTCCCCGAACACGCCGAAGTGGGCCAGGTTCATCACATAGGCGGCGGCGGGAAGGACGAAGCCTGCCTGGCCGCCCCAGCCGGAGGCGGGGAACAGCAGGCCCGCGGTGACGATCACGGCGCAGAGCGCCAGGAGCGCGGGCCAAAGCCGGGCCAGCCGCTTGGCGTAGAAGATGCCCAGGTGCAGCCGGCCGGTGGCGATCCGCTCCTTCATGATCAGCAGCGTGATCACAAAGCCGCTGAGGGTGAAGAATACGTCCACGCCGATGGACCCGCCCGGCATCGACTCGGTGGCCGTGTGGAAGAAGAACACGCCGGCCACGGCGATGATCCTCAGCCCGTCCAGGGCATGCTTACGCCCGGCCAGGAGCCCGGCCTGGGGCGCCGCCGGGCCGGCCGATACTGACAAATTTCCGCTGCTTGACCTCAAAACCACTAAGCAAGCATATATAACGTTTCCATAACTGCGCTGACCCGGAGCTGGGTGGAAGCTGGGAGCGGGCCCTTGTGGGTGCTGGCTGCCGCTCCTACATTGAAGGCATGGTGGAACAGGATAGGGCAGAAGACCTGGAAGAGCTCGTGGACCTCATCGCCGGCATGGAGGACATCAAATCCGTGCTGGACGATCTCACCGGCTTTGCGGCAGCCACCATGACCAACAGCACGGGAAAGTCCATCGAGTGCGCCGTTACCTTGCACCGGCGCAAGCGCACGGCCACCATCGGAGGCAGCAGCGGGAGGGCGGTGGTACTGGACCGAATCGAACAATCGCTGGGGGACGGGCCCTGTATCGAGGCCCTGGAGACTGGGGTTCCGGTCCTGCTGGAAGACGTGTCAACGGACCCGCGCTGGCCAGAATACCGCACGGCCCTTTCAGCGGCGGGCGTCGCCAGCTCTTTGGGGATTCCGATGAAACTGGAGAACGACGGCGGCGCGGTCCTGGACTTCTTCGCTCCGGTCAGCGGGCTTTTCGACGAGCAGGCCGTGGCCGACGCCATGAGGTTCGGCGAGATGGCGGGCAAGGCCCTGCGGCTCGCGGTGCGGATCGCCTCGGCGGACCAGCTCGCAGAAAATTTGAGGGCGGCGATGGACACGAGGACCGTAATCGATGTGGCCTGCGGGATCATTATGGCCCAAAACAATTGCAGCAAGGACCAAGCCTTCGAGCTTCTCCGCAGTGCGTCCAGCACCCGGAACCAAAAGCTCCACGAGATTGCCGAAGCCCTGGTCAGCCGCTTCTCCGGCGCTGTGGCCGTGAAGGCGCACTTCGACGACTGACGTTTGCACGATGCCCGGGAGCCAGCCACGCTGCTGGCCCCCGGAGTGGACGACGGGATGTGGCCCACCCCCGAAAAATGGATACCCTGGGCCACATCCGCGTCAGCTTTGCGGGCGGTTGCGTGCCCAGGAATGATTGCCAGGATCCCGGCGAAAGGGGCGGGCGGCAATGAAGAGGCTTTCCCTCGGCAGCAACAGCAAGGCCACCTGCCTGACCCGGGATTCAGCTTAACAAACTGCAGCTGCGGGCAATAGGGGGAACTCCCGCAGTTTTTGCTCAGTTTCCCCCAATTAATGCATCTGTGGCGCGGACCAGTTTGGGATCCTCACGGGTTGGCCGGGCCGAACCACGTACCCAGGGCCTCGGCGAGGCCGTCCGCCGACCCCTGCCCCACCCACGCGACGTAGCCGTCGGGCCGGACCAGTACTGCCGTGGGTGCAGCAACGGTTCCCAGCACGGGAAGCTGCCACGCGGCGTCGTACGTTGCCCGGGTGTGCAGCACGCGTCCGGCCCAGGACCCCGGCTCCAGCGCCGGGCCGCCGACTTCCAGCAGCAGCGGCCGCGCACTGTGCAGCAGCCCGTACACGGTGGCCGGCCCGGCAGGGGTGGCCAGGTCCAGGTCCGGCATGCGGCGGCCCAGGAGCGGGTGGCCCGGGCCACGGTGGTAGGCGACGTCGAGTCCGGTGATGAGCGCCGCGATGGGCGTTCCGGCGCCGTCGACGCGCAGTACCTCGCCGAGCAGGTCCCGCAGGGCTTCCTGCCGGGGATCGGCCTTCTGGAAGAGGGACTGGGCCATGGTGTACTTGAGGGACCGCTCCCCCGCCGGGTGCCGCTCCGCGTGGTAGGTGTCCAGCAGGGCTTCGGTGGCGACGCCCCGCACTACCTGCCCCAGTTTCCAGCCAAGGTTGACGGCGTCCTGCATCCCGAGGCCGATGCCGAGCCCGCCGGTGGGTGAGTGGACATGGGCGGCGTCCCCGGCCAGCAGCACCCTGCCCTTCCGGTACGCCTCCGCCTGCCGGGTGGCGTCGGTGAAGCGCGAGAGCCAGGTGGGGCTGTGCACGCCGAAATCGGTGCCGAAGACCTCTGTCAGGGCCTCCCGCAGGTCTGCCAGGGTGGGCTCGGTGGCCGGCCCCAGGGACGCTTCGGTGACCACCACCCGGACCATGCCGCCGCCCATCGGGTACAGCCCGTGGATCCCGCGGGCGTCCACCTTCCCCTGCTGACCCGGTTCCCCGGCGGCCTTCGCCTCTGCGATCAGGCTGCTCCGGGTAGCGTCCGGGCCCACCATGGGAATGCCGGCGGACCGGCGCACTACGCTGCGCCCGCCGTCGGTGCCCACAACGTAGCGGCCCCGCACGGGTCCGCCGCCGGCCAGGTGGACCTCCGCGCCGTCGTCGTCCGCTGAAACTCCGGTGACCTCAACGCCGCGCCGGATCTCCACGCCCAGGCCCTGCACCCACTCGAGCAGCAGCTGCTCAATGTGGTTCTGGAACAGTGCCAGCGTGTACGGGTGGCGGGTGGGCAGGCCGCCCAGGTCCAGTTGCGTGTTGCCGAAGGACGCCGTCTGGACCGTCTTGCCAGCGGCGAGGAACCGGTCCGCGATGCCGCGCTGGTCCAGCAGTTCGATGGTGCGCGAGTGGATACCGCCACCGCGGGAACCGGCCAGTTCCTGGGACGCGCGCCGCTCCAGCACCACCGCGTCCACCCCAGCCAGCCGAAGTTCCCCCGCCAGCATCAAGCCCGTGGGCCCGCACCCCACAATCACTGCGTCGTGCATCTCGCTCCCCCGCCTACGTCCGGTATACGACGGCCAGTATGCGGCACCCCCGGGGCCTTGCGGCAAGGCCCCCATGGCGGGGTACTTTGAAAATGGAAGGAATACTGCGGGTGTTGTCGATTTCCGCTTCCGCTGTGCGTCGAATTGGTAGGGGCTCGATGAAGGGCCTTTCATCACGGCAAAGGAGCATGACATGTCCAAGTACCTGATCCTGATCTACCAGGACGAATCGGTGGCACGGCAGGCCGAAGGGGAGTCGATCAGCGCGAGCTACCAGGAGTTCCAGCAGCGCCGTGGCCCGTCCCTGCTCGGCGGAGCTGCCCTGCACCCCTCCTCCACTGCGACATCGGTCCGCCGCGACGGGGCCGGCGGATTCCTGGTCACGGACGGTCCGTTCGCCGAGTCGAAGGAAACCCTGGGCGGCTACTACCTGATTGAAGCCGCCGACCTGGATGAGGCACTTGAGATTGCCAAGGAGGTTCCCGCCGGCGTCGGAGTCGAGGTGTGGCCGGTGCGGGTGGCCAACTGATGCCGCAGGCCGCCAGCGCGGAGGTTGCTGCAGCGGTAGCGGACGCGCACCGCCGGGAGTGGGCCTTCGTGCTGGCGGCAACATTGCGGGTGGCGGGCGACATCGACACCGCCGAGGAAGCTGTCCAGGACGCCTATGCCAGCGCACTGTCCAGCTGGGGCGGGAGCGGGATCCCCAGGAATCCGGGGGCTTGGCTCACGGTGGCGGCCCGGCACCGGGCCCTGGACATGCGCCGCCGCGCAGCTACGG
This sequence comes from Pseudarthrobacter sp. 05T312, assembly GCF_056396685.1. Taxonomy (NCBI): domain Bacteria; kingdom Bacillati; phylum Actinomycetota; class Actinomycetes; order Micrococcales; family Micrococcaceae; genus Pseudarthrobacter; species Pseudarthrobacter sp. 05T312. Next base: position 189,442 of record NZ_JBFTLY010000001.1, on the reverse strand, counting down.
TTCAACGGTCGCTGCCCAAGCTGCTTGAGCCGGAGGAGTACGACGGCGGTCGTCCGGACTTCGATCCCGCCGGCATTCCGGACGACCGGCTCCGGCTGATCTTCACGTGCTGCCACCCGGCCCTGGCGCTCGAGGCCCGTGTAGCCCTGACGCTGCGGCTGTTGTGCGGGCTGTCCACGGCCGACGTGGCGCGGGCGTTCCTCGTGCCGGAATCCACCATGGCCGCCCGCATCACCCGTGCGAAAAAGAAGATCGCGGCAGCCCGTATCCCGTACCGGGTGCCGCCGGCGTCCGAGCTGCATGAACGTGTGGACGGGGTGCTGGCAGTGGTGTACCTGGTGTACACCACGGGGCATACGGCTCCGTCGGGACCGGAGTTGATGCGCCGCGACCTCGCCGAACGCGGGCTGGAGTTGGCAAGGATGCTGCGCGTCCTGCTTCCTGCCGATCCCGATGTCGCCGGGCTCCTGGCACTCGTCTTGCTCACCGAAGCCCGCAGGGATGCACGGCTCGATAAACACCATGACGTCGTCCTGCTGGAGCACCAGGACCGGTCCGCCTGGGACCGGCAATCCATCAATGAAGGCGTGGCGCTCCTTGGGGAAGCTTTAGCTGCCCGGCCGCCGGGCCGCTTCGCCCTCATGGCGGCCATCGCGGCCGTGCATGATGAGAGCGGGTCCTGGTCCGACACCGACTGGCAGGAGATTCTGGGACTATATGACCTGCTGATGGAACGGTGGCCCTCCCCCGTGGTTCGACTCAACCGGGCCATAGCCCTGGGTTTCGCCGCGGGATATGCCCAAGGCCTGGCAGAGTTGGATGCGCTGGGTGCCGAGCCACAGCTGGCACGCTACCCGTACCTTGCCGCCGCCCGGGGCGATTTCCTGGTCAGGCTTGGCCGCGCCGAGGAGGCCCGCGTGGCGTTTGAGGAGGCGCTGATCCTCACGGACAACGACGCGGAGCGGCGCTTCCTCCGGGGGCGGCTGGACGAGCCGGCAGGGTGACCTGGGCACCGCTGGTGCCGGGTCCTGGCCCGGATAGCTACGTCCTCTCCCAGATGGATACCCAGTCCACCAGGACATGGCCGTTGGTTTCGGGCAGCGGACAGTTCGGGGAGCAGGCTTCGGTCTGCAGGATGTAATGCATCGGCTTGTTCGGGACGAACCTCGTGGAGACGCCGAGGGATTTCCCGTCAAGGAAGAATTCGATGCCGTCCGCACGCCACTCAGTGGTGGCAATGTGCCAGTCCCCGTATGGCTGGTTGGGGCGGAAGACGTCGAACCGGTGTTCGCCGGCCTCCACGCCATGCACCGCAGCGTAGATGACCTTTGACAGGTCCCCTTCCGGGAAGTCGATTTCCCCATCCTCCGGCCACTGCTTGCTGTCCGGCCACAGCAGCCACGCCAACTTGTATCCCGGCAACGCTTCGGCTTTGAAACGGACGGAAAATCGTCCGTACACCAAGCTGTTGTAGGGCCGCTGGCTGGCTCCGTAGAGTTTGGGCGACGGCGCGGCCCCCATGGCCACTCCGTCTTCCGAGTGCAGGAACATGTCCAGGACGCCGTCATGGACACTCAGAACCTTCGACGGGTAGTACCCGGACGTCCGCGCGTCCTTGGGCTGCTGCTGGGCGGCGGTGTCCGGTGTTCCATCCGCGTAGTTCTCGCTCCAGCGTGAGGCGTAGACGGGACCGGGAAATGTCCCCAGGCCAACGTCTCCGTCGGTGAAGTCTTCCGCGAAGACCTGTTTCCAACCGGGAAGATCCGTGGTGGGCATGGCCTCTGAAGCTGCGGAGGGGTCTGCGCTTTGGGGCGTTCCGGAGGGGGCAGGGGGGTCTACGTTGTGGGAAACCTCGGGGGCGGCCGACGACACCGGCGCCCCGGTGGTTGGATCCGCGGGATCGGAGGCACTTCCGGGCCCGGAACCTGACCCTGGTCCTGAACCTGCAGGAGCGTTGAGGTCACCGCAGGCAACGGCCGTCAAAGCAATGACCATGACGAGGACAAGGCTGCGGGCATGATGGGCAAATGTCGCCACGGGCCTGCCTCCGTCCAGTCAGAGTTATTGGATTCTACCGCCGGGTAATCCAGGCGGCGACCGGCTCCGCAACGGGTGTCTGCATTGCTGTCCTCCCCCTGGATCCCGCGACGACGGGAGAACCGTACGCGGCATCCCGTCCCTAGTCCGGTCCAGCCTACGAACCTCCCGGCGACTGGTCATGAGTAGCTGGTACTCAGGTTTCCGGAACTTCGCTCGGGGGCGCTTGGCAGGGGTACCTGTTTTTGCCCTAACCGGTTCCGGAGGATGGCCGCGCCGTTACAATCCGCACCCGGGCCGGGTTTGAGGCGTGCCATTGGCGGCAAGGTACGCTCCGCGGAGCTGCAGGGCAAAGGGAAGGCCCCTCCTAGGAGGGGCCTTGAACGTAGTGGTCACTTGTCTTCTGGTATCGGTCAGCGGTGATGCGCAATCCCCCTTCCCGGACGCCCCCGGCGCCCATCCGGACTATGACGCGTTCCACTTTAATAACTGGCTGCCGGAGCGTAAAGACCCTCTTGGAAAAATTTTGGATGCCCGACGGCGGCGGCGGGCCGAGGCGGGCCAGGTGGCCCTAGCGCCGGAGTCAGCTTTGTTCTATAACTAATAGAACAAAGGTAAAGGGGTGGGGACATTGATCCTCAATGTGGACCTGGCTGCCGACGTCCCGATCTACCAGCAGATCCGGGACCAGATCGTGGAAGCGATCGCCCACGGCGCATTGAAAGACGGCAGCTCACTGCCACCCACCCGCACTCTCGCTGCCGATTTCGGTATCAACTTCCACACTGCCAACAAGGCCTACGATCTCCTCCGGCAAGAAGGCCTGATCCGCCTCAGCCGCGGCACCGGAGCGGTGGTGACCGCACCCGCCGCGAACCCACTCCCCGCGGACTGGACCGGCAGGGTCCGGACCCTCCTGGCCGAGGCCGTGGCCCGCGGAGCCTCGGCCCCTGAGGTGCTCGACGCCTGCCGGACAGTTCTCGATTCATTCAGCTCCAAACAGCAGGAGGGCACGCCGTGATTGTTTCCGTGATTTTGGGCCTGGTATTGCTGGGCCTGGTTCTGCTGTTGGCACTGGTCTTGCCGTCGGTCACCAGCGGAACTGTTCCGTTCGGGGTCCGGATCCCGGCCCAAAATGCCGCAGATCCGGTGGTCACCGCGCAGTCGCGCCTGTACCGGCGTCGGGTCCTGATCTGCGGAGGCATCATCGCGGCTGCCGGCGTGGCCAGCGTTGCAGTGACCGGGCAGCCGCTGCTTCTGCCGTTGTCTGTCCTGGTGCTTGTAGGTACTTGGTATGGCTGCTTCTTCCTGGCCCACCAGGAGATCCGCGCGGCGAAACTTGCCGGCGGCTGGTTCGAGGGGCTGCACCAAGGCATCGCCGTGGACACCGAGCTGCGGACCAATCCTCCACGGTTCCCCTGGCTCTGGCTGGTGCCGGCAGTAGCCATCCCGGTGGCGACGGGAGTTATCGGCATCCTGATGTATCCGTCGATGCCGCAGAACCTCGCGGTGCACTATGGCGCGAACGGTGTGCCGAACAGGATTGAAGTGAAGTCGGTTGGCTCCGCTTTTTCGCTGGTTTTCCTGCAGCTGGGGCTCACCGCATTGCTGGCCGGCATCGCGGCGGCCATTCTCCGCAGCCGTCCCGATCTTGACCCGGCCCGCCCCATGGGGTCCTCGCGGTGGGCACGGCACTACATGTCGCTGGGCGCCAAGGCCCTGCTGGGACTGGTGGCCATGATCGACCTGGGCCTGATGGGATCATCGCTGTTAATGTGGACAGGAACCGTTTCCCGGTGGGCACCTTTGGTGATCGTGATTCCGGTCTTGGTCTCGGTGGCAGCAACTATCACTGTCCTGGCCAGGAACAACCGGGACCGCGGCGGCAACGGGGAGGACACCGGCCTCACTCACCGCGACGACGACAGGTACTGGCGCGGCGGCGTGATCTACATCAATCGGGAAGACCCGGCCCTGGTTGTCCCCCGCAGGTTCGGCATCGGCTGGACCCTGAACTTCGGCGACCCGAGGGCGGCGATGTTTTTGGCCGGCGTGGTCGCGCTGATCGGGTTGGTGATCGCGCTCCGCTTTACCAGCTGAGGAGCTTTCGACGCGCAAAGAGGCTGGCGCAGCCCGAATACCGGGAGCGCCAGCCTCTCTGCGTGTCAGCGGAGGTTTCCTGTGTCGAAAACGTCCGCTGGGTTAGATGTCCGCCAGGAGGGATGTGGGGTTTTCGATGGCGTCGGCCACGAAGCGGAGGAAGCCGCCGGCTGTGCCGCCGTCGCAGACCCGGTGGTCGAAGGTCAGCGTGAGTTCGGTGACCTTGCGGACAGCCAGCTCGCCGTTGACCACCCACGGCTTGTCGATGATCCGGCCCACGCCGAGGATGCCTACCTCCGGGTGGTTGATGATCGCCGCTGAGCCGTCGACGCCGAACACACCATAGTTGTTCACCGTGAACGTTCCGCCGCCCAGCTCGGCCGGGGTCGCCTTGCCGTCGCGGGCCACCTGCGTGAGGCGGCGGATCTCCGCGTCCAGCTCCCTGGCACTGAGCTTTTCGGCCCCGCGCACGGAAGGCACCACCAGGCCGCGGTCGGTCTGCGCCGCAAAGCCCAGGTTTATCCCGTCGAAGGCCACGATCTCCTGCGACCCGTCGTCGGCAGTCTCGATGCGGGTGTTCAGCTCCGGGAACTTTTTCAGCCCCGCCGTGACGAACCGGGCAATGAACGCCAACAAACCGGGAACCTCCGCGCCATTGGCTTTCAGCCCCTCACGCAGCTCCATCAGCGCGGTGGCGTCCACGTCCACCCAGACCGTGGCTTCCGGGATCTCGGAACGGCTGCGTGCCATGTTCGCGGCGACTGCCTTCCGGACGCCGCGGACCGGGGTGCGGGCCGAGATGGCGAGTCCGGTACGGGCGTCCGTGGCCGGGCCGGCGGACGGTGCGGCCGGCTCCGCCAACGGTGCGGGCGCTTCAACGGGTTGGGCCGGGGGTGTGGCTGCAGGGGCTGCCGACTTCAGCGCCGCTTCAACATCACGGCGCATGATCAGCCCGCTGTCGCCGGAACCAGAGATGTCACCGAGGTCCACGCCGTGCTCCTTGGCCATGCGCCGGACCAGTGGTGAAATCACCGCGCCCAGCTTGCCGGGTACACGGGTGCGGAGCAGTGCGAGCTCATCCTCCTTGGACAGCTCTGCAGGAGCCGATTCAGTCCGCTCGTCCACGGCGACGGCGGTCTTCCGGGCACGGGTACGCCGCGCCTGACCGTGCCCGCCGGGAGTGCCGTACCCGATCAGCACATTGCCGGACCCGGCCTTCTCCTCTTCCCGATACGCTTCCGCCTCAGCCGACGCGGATGATGCCGCCCCGGGAGTGGCATCGGGCCTTCCTGAGCCGGCAGCATCGTCCGCAGGACGAATGCTGTCCGGCGAAGGGGCGGGGGCGGCATCGTCCGCGGCGGACCCCGCAACGGAACCAACAGGCGTCACCGAGATCAGCGGCTTCCCCACGTCCAGGGTCTCCCCCGGCTTCCCGTGCAGCTCGGCCACGATCCCGGCATAGGGCGACGGCACCTCCACCGCGGACTTGGCGGTCTCCACCTCGGCGATCGGCTGATCGACGGCGATCTCGTCACCCACAGAGACATGCCAGGCCACCAGTTCGGCTTCGGTGAGGCCCTCACCCAGGTCGGGCAGCAAGAATACGCGTGGTTCGCTCATGGTCAGTTCTCCCACTGAAGGTCGTCAACGGCGTCGAGGATGCGGTCCACGCCGGGCAGGTAGTACTTCTCGAGTTTGGGCGCCGGGTAGGGGACATCGAACCCGGTCACGCGGCGGATCGGGGCGGCCAGGTAGTGGAAACAGCGCTCCTGGACCCGGGCCACGATCTCGGAGGACACCGACGCAAAGCCGTGCGCCTCCGCGATCACCACGACCCGGCCGGTCTTGCGCACCGATTCACACACGGTCTCGTCGTCGAACGGAACGATGGTCCGCACATCGATGACTTCCAGCGAGCGCCCTTCCAAAGCGGCAGCCTCCGCGGCAGCCAAAGCAGTGGGCACGGACGGACCGTAGGCGATCAGCGTCGCGTCGGTGCCGGGACGCGCGACGGCGGCCCTCCCCTCCGAGGTGCGTCCCGCCGTCGTACCGTCCGCAGAACGCCCGTCCTCGTGAAGGCGCCGCAGCTCGCCCAGGTCCACGGAGTCCTTGGTCCAGTACATCTTCTTGGGTTCCATGAAGACCACCGGATCGTCGGAGTCGATGGCTTCGCGGAGCATCCGGTAGCCGTCCGCGACGGTGGCCGGGGTGTAGACCTTCAGGCCGGCGGTGTGGGCGTAGTAGGACTCGGAGGAGTCGCAGTGGTGCTCCACTCCCCCGATGCCGCCGCCGTACGGGACGCGGATCACCATGGGCAGCTTGACCGTGCCCTTGGTGCGGTTGTGCATCTTGGCCACGTGGCTGACGATCTGCTCGAACGCGGGGTAGGCGAATGCGTCGAACTGCATTTCGATGACCGGGCGCATGCCGTTGATGGCCATGCCCACGGCCATGCCCACGATCCCGGATTCTGCCAGCGGGGTGTCGAAGCAGCGCTGCTCGCCGAACGTGGCGGTGAGGCCGTCGGTGATGCGGAAGACGCCGCCCAGGAGCCCCACGTCCTCGCCGAACACCAGGACGGAGGAGTCGGCGTGCATGGCGTCGGCGAGCGCCGTGTTGAGGGCTTTGGCCATGGTGACCGGCTGTGGGCCGGCGGCCTCCGCGGACGCTGCGGCGGAGGCGGCGGCCCGGGCGGTGGCGGCGGAAACGTTGCCGTTGGCCTCGGATGAGGTGGTGATGGTGGGGCTCACTTGCCGGCCTCCTTCGAATCGGTAGCTGCGGCGTCGCGGGCCAACTCGTCGGCGAGCAGGGCGGACTGTTCCTTCAGCTGCGGGGTTTGAACCGCGAACACGTGGCGGAAGAGTTCCTGCGGGTCCACGGGAACGTCTTCGCCGAGGCCTTCGCGAAGCTGTGCGGCAACCGCTTCAGCGTGCTCGCGGATGCGGGCCTCGCCGTCGTCGTCCAGCAGGCCCCGGTCCGTCAGGTAGGTGCGCATTCGGTTCACAGGGTCCTTGGCCCGCCACTCCGCAACCTCGGCGCTTTCCCGGTAGCGGGTGTCGTCGTCGGCGTTGGTGTGGGCCTGCATGCGGTACGTGTTGGCTTCCACCAGCAGCGGGCCGGAGCCCTCGCGGGCCAGCTTCACGGCGCGGTCCAGGACGGCGAGGAGCGCGACGACGTCGTTGCCGTCCACGCGCTCACCCGCCATGCCGTAGCCCACGGCTTTGTGCGCGAGCGACGGCGCCACGGACTGGTGTGCCAGCGGCACCGAGATGGCGTACTTGTTGTTCTGGACGAAGAAGATGACCGGGAGGTGGAAGACGGCGGCGAAGTTCAGGGCTTCGTGGAAGTCGCCTTCGCTGGTGGCGCCGTCGCCGCACATGGCCAGCACCACGGTGTCCTCACCGCGGAGCTTGGCGGCGTGGGCAACACCGACGGCGTGCAGCAGCTGGGTGGTCAGCGGGGTGCACTGGATGCCCACCTTGTACTTGAGGGGGTCGTACCCGCCGTGCCAGTCGCCGCGGAAGATGGTCATCACCTGGACCGGGTCCACGCCGCGGGTCATCACGGCCACGGCGTCGCGGTAGGTGGGGAACATCCAGTCGCCGTCGGACAGGCACAGGGCGGCAGCCACCTGGCAGGCTTCCTGGCCGTGGCTGGAGGGGTAGACGGCCATGCGGCCCTGCCGGACCAGGGCGGAATTCTGGTCATTGACGCGGCGGCCGACGACGAGTTGTTCGTATGCTTCGAGCAGTTCCTTGTCGCCGGGCACGGGGTATTCGTGGCCGGGCTGGGTGCCCTGCTCGCCCTTGGATTTCAGGTTGCCGTCCGGGTCCACCATCTGGATCTGGTGCCGGGCGGGGAGCATGTAGTCCTCCACCGTGATGCCGAACTTCTTCACAGCTTCCGTCAGCGCATTCTCGGGCGCTGCCGTGCTGGTGGTGTCCGGCGCGGTGTGGTCTGCGGAGATCGTCATTGGTCCGTCCTTCGGTAGCCACTATTCCCTCCAAGTATTGTCCTGACGCCGGTTTCGTATCTACTGGATAGCCAAATCGTGGAGAACCTGCTCCCACGGCCCTATTATGGGAGACGATTTGTAACTGTGACGTGGATTACCGACGGGGGCTGTGGACAAAATGCCGGGCAAGGATGCTGCTGCTGAGGTTCCGCTGGACGAGATCGACCGCCGCATCATTGCCGAGCTCACCCGCGACGGCCGGATGTCCGTCACCCAGGTGGCCGAAAACGTGCACATCTCACGGGCCCACGCCTACTCCCGGATTGCCCGGCTGACCGGCGACGGGGTGCTGACCCGGTTCACGGCGCTGGTGGATCCCATCAAGGCGGGGCTGAAATCCTCCGCCTACGTCACCCTGAAGCTGAAGCAGGACTCCTGGCGCGAACTCCGCGACCAGCTGGGCGCTATCCCCGAGGTGCACCACATTGCCTTGGTGGGTGGCGACTTCGACGTGATCCTGCTGGTCCGGGCCGTGGACAATATCGACCTGCGCCGGGTCATCTTCGACCAGCTCCAGTCCATGCCGGGCGTGCTCGATACGCAGACGTTCCTGGTGTTCGAGGACGTGGATACGCGCTAGGAGACTTCCGCGCCGAGGGCAGTGCTTATTCCGGAAATTGATGTTCCAGGTACTCAAGATTTCCTCAATGTGAGCGCTCCACGGCAGTACCCGAAGCCAGCGGGGACGACTACTTGGGTTGCCCCTTTTCGCCTTGAGTCTTCACGGTGCGCGGAGAAACTTCCACGGCAACGCAACGCGTAGAACGCAGGTAGTGGCAGCGCTTACCGAGTACCGGGCTTCTTGAGGTTCCAGAAACTCGGGTACCGGTACCTGTTGTTGCGCCTATTTGGCTCCGGCAAATATTGGGTCATCGATCCACCGGAAGGCACCTGGATGGAGCCACCAATGGGGGAACGGGTTCTCAATCACACATTCAAGGAGCTTCTCCATGCGCAAGATGACCAAGAAGAACAAGATCGCCGCTGTTGCCCTGTCCGCGACGCTGCTGGCAGCCGGCGGCGGCGCCGCATACGCCTACTGGAGCACCACGGGCTCCGGTACCGGATCTGCCGCCGCGTCGGCAGGCAACAACGAAGTCACCCTGCACTCCTCATTCGCCGTGGGTATTGCGCCAGGCGAGACCCGGGCTGTGACCTACACGGCAGATAACTCGAACACCTCCAGCACGGTTGTCGCGGGCTTGGCTCCAACGGTGGCCACGAGTGACGCGAAGTGCCTCCCCATCTGGTTCACCGTAGACGCTACCGCCACGCCTGCGACAGTTCCGGCGAAGACGACCGGAACGACTGTCGGCACCGGTACCCTGACCTTCCTTGACGACGAAGCGAACCAGGATGCCTGCAAGAACGCAACGATCACGGTGAACGTCACCAGCCGCTAACTAAGCGAGCGGGCCGGGGGCGGTGCGAATCCACCCCCGGCTTGCCGTCATTTGCACCGAAGAAAGAGGGGCACAGGGTGCACGAGCAGGACGGGCATGCGCGGCGTCGCAGGCGAATCGGAATCAAGGCAGCGCTGGTGGCGCTGGTGCTGCTGCTGGCCGGCGCCGGATCGCTGATCGCAGCGGCCAACAATCCAAAGCCAGGCATTACGGTGCAGGTCTCCCCCGCGAGCCAGTCCGTCCAACAGGGCCAGCTGGCGTCCTACACGGTGTCACTGACCTCCACCGGCGGATTCAGTGGGGCCGTAAACCTGACCGCCGCAGGACTCCCGGCCGGCGCAGGCGGTGCGTTCTCGCCGTCGTCCGTCACCCTCAACTCCGGCAGCACCGCAACGGCCACCCTGAACGCCACCACCGCCGCGACGACGCCGGCGGGCACCAGCTCAATCACCATTACCGCGGCAAGCGGCAAGGTCTCCGGCAGCGCAACTGCCAGCCTCACGGTGAACTACAAAATCTCCAGCTCCTTCTCGATGACTGCCACCCCGGATTCCGTCACCATTCCGCCGGGTGCCACCGCCGTCTACACGCTGCAGCTCAGCCGCACCAACCTCAGCGGACCCATTACCTTCAGCGTCCTGGGCGGCCTGCCCGCGGGAGCCACCGCATCGTTCTCGCCCAACCCGGCCACCGGGAACTCCACCACTCTCCAGGTGGTCACCGCCAACTCCTCCCCCACCGGAAGCTCCAGCATCTACCTGGTGGGCACCGGCAAGGACTCTTCCGGGAAAGCGCAGTACGCCTACGCGAACGTGCAACTGGTCCTGGACTCCACCATCAAACAGTTCGGTATCTCCGGGAACGTCCCCGGCACCCTGTCCCCCGGTACGTCGGCCGGACTGAACCTGCAGATCAGCAACCCCATCAACAAGCCGCTGTCGCTGACCAACCTTTCGGTCGCCGTCGCGGGCGTCACCAGGAGCCCGGCCGCGGTGGCAGCAAACCTGCCCTGCACACCGGCCGACTTCACCGTCACCCAGTACAGCGGTCCCTACCCACTGACAGTGCCGGCCGCGGGCGGTTCCCTCCAGGGGCTCAACGTCGTACAGACCGCCTGGCCGCGGGTGGGAATGCTGGACACGTCCACCAACCAGGACGGCTGCAAAGGCGCCACCCTCCAGCTCAGCTACTCAGGATCAGGACAGGGGAACTGAGATGACACCTACACGAAGCCGGGGGCTCAAGGCAGCTGCCCTCGCCGGACTCCTCGTGACCGCCGGCGCCGGAACGGCCTACGCCTTCTGGAGCGGCACGGGCGCCGGGAGCGGATCGGCAGCCGCAGGCACCATGCAGGCCGTCACCGTGGACGCCCTCGTCGAAAGCGACAACCCCAGGGCGGCCCTCTACCCTGGCGGCAGTGCCGACGTCGTCCTCCGCCTGACCAACCCCAACCCGTATGCGGTTCAGGTCTACAGCGTCACCGGCAACGGGCCTGTCACAGCGGACACCGCGCACCTCGGATGCACCACTACGGGCGTCATCTTCACCGGCACTGCCGCACCTCTCGCCCCCGCAACCTACGTTGCGGCGAACTCGTCAGCACTCATTACCCTCCCCGGAGCGGCCACCATGGATACCACCTCGCTCGCAGCCTGCCAGGGCGCAACGTTCAGCGTTCCAGTGACGGCGGAGGTCCGCAAATGAGCCTCGCCGTCCGCAACGCAGCACTCTTCGTTGGCCGCCGCCCGTCCCGCAGGCTCGCTTGGATCATTACCGCGGTCCTGCTGCTGCTCGGCTCGGGCACCGCAGCCTACGCGTTCTGGGCCTCCACCACCAGCAGCAGCAACGCAGCCGCGGCTGCCGACGCCCTGACGCCGGGCTCCAAGCCGGCCGTCAGCGCCAACGGCGCCGCACTCTCGGTCACCTGGGCCAGCGGCACCACCGTCAACGGCCGGGCCGCCACCGGCTACACGGTGGCCCGCTACCCAGCAGCCACCGGCGGGGCCGCCACCCCGGCCACCGGCGGCTGCGCGGGGACCGTCACCACCCTCACCTGCACGGAGCAGAACGTCCCGGGCGGCACCTGGTACTACACCGTCACCCCGGCCATCGCGCTGTGGACCGGCGCCGAGAGCCCGCGCAGCAACGGCATTAGCAGCGATGCCACCCCGCCCACTGCGGCAGCAACGGTTTCGCCCACGCCCAACTCTGCCGGCTGGAACAGCACCAGCCCCGTCACCGTGACGGTCACGGCCGACGACGGGACCAACGGTTCCGGCGTCGCCTCCATTACGTACGCGGTCGACGGCGGAGCGCAGCAGACGGTGAGCGGCGCCGTCGCCACTATCCCGGTGGCCGGCGACGGGACGCACACGGTGCCCTACTTCGCGACGGACAAGGTGGGCAACGCCGGAACGGCGCAGAGCCAGACGGTGAAGATTGATACCCAGGCGCCAGCCGTTACTGGGCTAAGCGCTCCGCAGTACGTGAACCTGGCGACGGTTTCCGGAGTGACCGTCAGCGGAACTGCTGAGGCGAATGCGAAGATCACGCTCACCGCGGCCGACGCGGGTTCCGCCCACACCACGCCCGCTGCTACCCCCACCGCGGACAGCACAGGCAAATGGACGGCCACCCTGAACCTCAGCAGCCTGAACGAGGGACCCGTGACGTTCTCGGCAACGGCAACGGATGCCGCGGGCAACACAGGCCCAGCCAGGACCGCCACGAGCAGCAAGGACATCTCGGCCCCTGCTGCCCCTACGGCCCTGAAAGTCCCGACTTATGTCAATGCCGCCACCGCCCCGTCCATCAACGTTTCGGGCAACGCGGAAGCCGGGGCGACCGTATCTGTTTCGGCCATGAGCCCAGGGTCCCCCGCCGCAGTTACGGGCACCGCCATTGCCAGCAATGGCGCCTGGTCGCTGAACCTGGACCTCAGGTCCCTCAAGGATGACACCGTGACCTACACGGTCACGGTTATCGATTCAGCGGGCAACACGAGCAGCCCTGTCTCAGCATCGAATATCAAGGACACCGCAGCCCCGGTTCTGAGCATTGCGGCACCGATGTACGTCAACCTGAGCAGCAACATCGCGGCAGTTCCGGTCAGCGGAACTACAGAGGGCGGCATGATGGTGAACGTGACAGTCAGGAACAACAGCCTCTCGCAGAGCGTCACCAAACAGGTCACGCCAGCTGGCACTTCATGGTCAACAACGATGGATCTCACGATGGTGGGCGACGGCACCCTGACCTACACCGCCTCCGCCACAGACGCAGCGGGCAACACCGGCAGCGCAACCGCAGCGGGCTTCACCGGCAAGGATACTGTGCTTCCCAGCGTCGTTGACGTAACCGGGCAGAATGGTACTGGTTCGACTTCCGGCTCCCTCGACAAGGGGGACGTCATCACCGTGGTCTTCTCGGAAGCGATGGATCCGGCGAAGTTCTGCGCGGGATGGTCAGGGACAGAGCTGAGCGGATCCGCTACTGTTGCCGACGCTGGTAACAACGACACCATCAGTTTCACCGCCGGGAACTGCGTCGTACCATCTGGAACTCTCTCGCTCGGCGCAAACTATGTGGGAAACAGCTCTGCAGTCTTCAGCGCCACTGGCAACGGCAACGGCAACGGCAACACTCCCTCCACCCTGACGCTGGATCCCACCGGCAAGACCCTCACTATCAAGCTGGGGTCCTACAGGTCGAATTCAGGTAACGTGAGCATGCCCGCCACCCAAGGAGTCCCCTCTTACAGCACGGCAACTGGCTTGGCTGACGTGGCGGGGAACCCCCTTCCCTCAGGAGTCAGCACCAGCGGGAAGGTGAAAACCACCTTCTGACCGCGGGAGGCCGGCGGATCCAACGGGAGCCGTCGCCAGTATGGGCGAGGCCCATCCTTGCCGGCCACTCACTTCCGCCGGCGGACCACCAGGACGATGTACAGAGCGACGCCCACTGCCACCAGCGCTCCGATGTTGGCCCCCAGATTCCCACCGTTGAGCATGATCGGTCAGTTCTTCTTGGACGGAGTCGGCTGCGAGGCAGTTCCAGGAGCGCTGATCAGGTTCTGCGGCGGGGCATCGAAGTTCCCGTGGTCGTACAGGCCCACCGCACTTTGCATGTACTGCGCCCATTGCGGCCCGGCAATGAACGCCCCATCCACTGCCGGGTAGAACTTGCCGTTGACGGTGATGTTGCGGCCCAACCGGGTCGGGCCGCCGTTGAAGGGGTCGCCGAAGAAGGACGCCGTCGCCAGGCCCTTCGTGTAGCCAACCACCCAGGTCTGGTTGTTGTACTCGTTGGTTCCTGTCTTCGCGGCATCCGGAACCCCCAGCTTTTGCGGGATCAGGAGGCCGGAGCCCTTGGTGAGGACGTCCTGGAGGACGTTGGTGACGGCCTTGGCGACGTCCGGTTTCAGGGCGTCGGCCTGGCAGGAAGACGTTTGGCCGCCGATCTTGTTGCCCTGGGAATCGTCAACCTCGGTGATGGACATCGGCGCGCAGTAGGTCCCGTTGGCGTCGAACGTGGCGAAGGCGTTGGCCATGGTCAGCGGAGCGACGTTCTGGCTTCCGAGGATGTTGCCCAAGGTCGAGAGGTCGATTTTTTCGCCACCTCCGCTGCCCAGGTGGAGGCCGATGGCATCGCCGGCACGCTGGACATCGCAGAAATCGTTAAGTCCGGCGAGCGAAGCGAACGTGGCAGTGTTGATCGACTGGTAAATGCCTTCCCTGACGGTCATGGGCCGGTACCAGTTGGGCTCATCGTTTTGCAGGTCCGAGGATTGCGGAACTGTGCTGTCGAACCAGCCGTGCACCGGCTGGCAGGTGGTCTTCCACGGGTAGTAGATGCCATAGCGGCGCTTGGAAGCGTCCACAACCTGGTTGGTCGATTTGCCCTCGCCCAGCCAGGCGGCCAGGGTCACCGGCTTCATGGTTGATCCGGGCTGCATGCCTCCCACACCGCCGAGGCTGTTCCCTGCAGCATCGCCGCTGTCCACGTTGAAGTTGTAGTCGGAGACAAACCCGGCACCCTGGTCCGGCAGTTTCCGTGAATTCTGCGCCATGGACAGGACCTTGCCGGTGCCCGGTTCGATGGTCACCAGGGAGGCGCCCCACTTGTCCGGATTTGCACCGGCCGTGGCGTCCACCTGCGCCTGGGCCGGTCCCTGCAGGCGCGGATCCAGTGTGGTCTTGATGGTCAGGCCGCCAGCCATGATCTTCTGGTCCCGCTCGTCCAGGGTGGCGCCATAGGCCGGGTCGTTCTCGATCTGGTGCAGGACGTAGTCGCAGAAATACTGTGCCTGGGATGCGTAGGCGCAGCCCTGCTTCGGCGGGTTGACCTTGAGTTGGATGGGAGTGCCGACAGCGTCGTCATGTTGCTGCTGGTCGATGTAGCCGTGTTGCAGCATGGCGTCGAGCACCAGGTCCCGACGGCCCTTGGCCGCCTCAGGGTGCACGGTCGGATCGTAAAGTGACGGGCCGTTGACCAGCCCGGCGAGCAGCGCCCCCTGGGGCAGGGTGAGGTCCTTGGCATCAACAGAGAAGAAGTACTGGCTCGCCGCCTGGATGCCGTACGCGTTGGCGTTAAAGCCGACGACGTTCAGGTACCCGGCGAGGATCTGGTCCTTCGAGTACTTCTCCTCCAGGCCGATGGCGAGCTTCATCTCCTGGATCTTCTGGTTCACGCCCTTTTGCCCGTTGAGCACCACCTGGGCGTCCTTGCCCTGGGCAATGAGGTTCTCGTTGAGCAT
The DNA here is from genome assembly GCF_056396685.1 of Pseudarthrobacter sp. 05T312. Classification (NCBI taxonomy): domain Bacteria; kingdom Bacillati; phylum Actinomycetota; class Actinomycetes; order Micrococcales; family Micrococcaceae; genus Pseudarthrobacter; species Pseudarthrobacter sp. 05T312. The sequence continues at coordinate 174,132 of NZ_JBFTLY010000001.1, read as the reverse complement.
GTTCGTTACGTACTGCTGGGTCAGCGTGGACGCGCCCTGGTGGCCGCCGGCGGCGTCGACCGCCAGCGCCCGGAAGATGCCCTCAGGATCAATGCCGCCGTGCTGGTAGAACCGGTAGTCCTCGACCGCCACGATCGCGTTCTTGATGTTGGGCGACATCTGGTCGAGCGGGATCCGGGTCCGGTTCTCGTCGAAAAGCGTCGCGATCAGCGAACCGTCCGCCGCCAGGACACGCGTCATCTGCGCGGGCGGCGCGGAGAACACATCATTGGGGAGGTCGGTGGTCAGTGCGGCGGAGCCACCTGACACTGCCGTCTCGGTCAGCGCTGCTGCGGGTACCATCAACCCGGCGACCAGGGCGCCACAGAGGGCACTGACACCGATGAAACCCAGGAACCAGCCAATGGTAATTCCCGTGGCGCGGAACACGTTCCTGCTCCGGGGTGCGGTCGGGGAAGTTCGGAACGGGACTCGCTCGGGCATTCGTGTCTCCGGATCTTCTTCCTTGCCGGCAACCATACGTTTTTACCCTACTCTCCAGAATCCGCGCCCTGCGGACCTGCCCCCGCAACCACGCGGGAGTGCGGAAGAACTCATAGCGTTTTCCCAGCAAAGGCCGTTGCGGAACAGTTGCCCAGAGCGAGGTGGGCACCCAACAGGGGTAGCCTCCGCCCCAGGTTAGGTAGTGGATGTGCTTGTGGCCCGGACCTCAGCGTGGTTAGCGTGAGGCTACTGGACCGGTAACTGGGGCTGGACAGGGACCACCTTGGGGGAAGGAAGCCCGATGTTCGCAGCCTCGCGCCGGATTGTCCGCTTTGCACCGGCGGTTGCCGTCCTGCTCCTCGCCACAGCATGCCAGCCGCCCCAGGCCGCACCCAGCACTTCCTCCCCGCCATCCACTCCCCCGACCGTCGCCGCGCCGTCGTCTTCTACCGCGGCCGCCGTGCCCACTGCGTCAGCATCGCCTTCGCTGACACCAACCCCGTCTCCGACGGCACCAAAAGACTGGGCGGAGACGGTGAAACTGGTCAGGTCAGGGGTGGCCCGCGTTGCCGTAACCCTCTGCGATGGCGGCGGCGTGGGCACCGGTTTCCTGGTGGGCGATGACCTGATCATGACGGCGGCCCACGTGGCAAAGAACGAGGCCGCCATCAACGTTTCGGTGAACGGCCAGTTCACGTCGGCGGCGGTCCTGGGGATCAATGACAACCTTGACCTGGCCCTGCTGCGGACGCCCACGCCACTGAGCGGGTACAAGTTCCGGCTCGCTCCCGACCTTCCCTCCCAGGGCGTTGAGGTGGCAGCGCTTGGTTTCCCCCTGGACCGGGGACTTGCCTTCACTTCCGGCCGCGTCAGCGCTTTGGACCAGGAAGTCAGCCTCCCCGCCGGAAGGGTCCGCGGCCTCATCCAGACAGACACGGCCATTAACCCGGGCAACAGCGGCGGACCGCTGCTCCTCATGGACGGCAGCGTCGTCGGAGTGGTCAGTTCGAAGCGGGCCTGGGTTTTGGGCACCCGTGACGAGAACGATTACGGCGCCGAGGGCGTGGGCTACGCCGCCCCGGCACCGTCGGCCGCCGCGGCGCTGACGGACTGGGGCCGCCGCAGCACACCGGTGCCCCAGGCCAGCTGCGACAACCAGGCGCAGACCTCCAGCAGCGACATCATCACCACCAACCATTCGGACCACGAGCAGGCACCCAAAGTCATCCAAAGCCTGCTCACCCATGGACAGGCCATCAACCGGGCGGCCTACGACACCGCCTTTGCCGTCCTGACGCCCGAACTGCAGGCCAGCGAAGGCGGACTGGCCAAGTGGAGTTCCGGGCTGGGAACGTCCTTCTGGCGCGCCCTGACCGTCAACACCATCAGCGGCTCCGGCAACGAGCTGACGGCAGATGTCGTCCTCCGCACCGAGCAGGCCGCTGCCGACGGTCCCGGCGGCCAAACGTGCTCCGACTGGGGACTCCGTTACCGAATGTCCTGGGACGGAAGCATTTGGCGGATGGCGGCAGCGTCCACTCCCGCAGGGCCGCCCAAAGCCTGCTGACCGCCCAATACCCTTCAGCCTGCGCTGGAGGTGGGCGCCGGAACAGGCGTCGAGCCGTACTCGGCGTCAGGAGTGGGCACAACGGACGACGTCGGCTGCGGCACTTCCGTGTATTGCCCCGCCGGCGCGGTGGCACCGGACGTCGGGGCTGGGTTGGGATCACCGGCAGGGACCGTCCCCGGACTGGACGGTTCCATGACGGCCCTGGACGATGAGGGACCTGGGCTGGGATCTGCCGAAACAGTCGGCGCCGGGGCGGAGGCCGGGGTCACCGAAGCACCCCTGACGACGGCCGTGATTTGTTCCTTGAACCCGTTGAGCGCGGCCTGGATATCGGAAAGCGGTACGTCGCGGATGTTTCTCCCGTATTCGGCGATCTGGGCCCACAGCGCTTCCAGCTGTTGCTTGCTGTCACCGTCCAGCGGACCATCAAGGGTCAGGACCAGCTGGCTGGCCAAGGCGTAGGTGAGGCAGTCCAGGCAGTTGTAGTTGGCCGCCGCGGAAAGGTTCTGCGGCACGATCACGTCCGCCTGCCCCACGACCAGCACCACTTGGAACCCCACGGCCACCGCTGCGCAGCCCGCGCAGTTGGCGAAGGCATAGGCCTCGTTGGTGGTGGTGACGGGCTGGCCATCGTCGGCCCATACGAGGGCGAACGCCACGCTGTACTGGACGGAGCCGTCGGTGGTGTTGACGGCGAGCGCCTGGTTCCCGTCACCCTCGGGAGCAGCCGGCCGGTCGAACGGGAACACCCAGGACGGCGCCGCAGCGGAGGAACCGCGGCCGGCAGATGGAGCGGCGGAGGAACCCTCCGGTACCAGCACCATGCTCAGCTGAGGGTTATCACGGGTGGGTTTGGCCGTGCCGGCAGGCCACAGCGCAACGGTTCGTCCCGCCGCGCCCTGCCGCAACGCCCCGCCGTCGTGCGTGGGAAGGATCGCCCGGGCGGCATCCCCCACCGTTCCGCGCTCGTAGGCCTGCACCGGGCGGTACGTCCCGGCGTCGGGCCACCATGCCCACGCGAGTCCCGCCAGGAGGACCCCCACGGCACTCATGGCCACGATCCGCTGGGCAAGTTTGCCGCGGGTCTTCTGCCACAAGCCGGTGACCAACTGCCGCAACAGCCGCACCACGATATACAGCACGCCGAGCACCGGGACGGCCACCACAAGAATGGCCAGGGCCCGCACGGTCACGCCCAGGGCGTCGCCCGAGGACAGGCTCGCTGCCAGCGCCTCCTGCTGTTTGCCCACGCTGGCCCACCCGGTGGCCAACAGCCGCGGCAGGGACAGCACCATCATCACCATGGTGAACAGCAGCACCGGCACCGTGACCAGGACCCAGATGGTCACCACGGCCCGCGCCCACGGTTTCAACACCCTGCTTTCCGGGTTTCCCCACCGCCACGGAAGGATCCCCAGTAGGGTTGGCTTGATCCGCTGGAAGAGGTCCGGGACACCGGTGGCGTCGGCCAGGATGTGGTAGCCGTCGTATTTCACCAGCGGGATCAGTTGCCGGACCATCTGCAGGATCTGGGTGACCACCACCAGCAGGAGCGCGTCGAAGCCGGTGGCCCACCACAGGCCCATGATGGCCACCGCCACGATGGCATTGAAATATAGTCCGCCCAGGTCGGTGCGGATCCTGCCGCCGCGGCCCAGCCGGTAGGAATCCGTGACGTCAGTGAAGAACGCGGGCCACAGCAGGTACAGCCCGGCCCCCATGGCTCCGGGCGTCGCCCCGCCCTTGCGGGTGGCAGCGGCGTGGCCGAATTCGTGGAACCCGGCGGAGAGGATGGTGACTGCGAGGATCAGCAGCAGGAGGGCCGGCTGTTCGAAGGCCTCATGGGTGGCGGAGCCCAGGCCCTTCACCATGAGCACCCACCAGCATGCGGCCAGGAACGCGGCCGTCACGGCCACCACCAGCAGCGGGTGGAACAGCACGGCGAACGGGGCGGTGATCCTGCGCGTGCGCTCCGGATCGGACACGATGTAGCGGAACCGCAGGCCCAGCAGCGGGTTGGATTTCCTGACCTCGGGCTGGCTGCCGTCGGCGAGCCGGAGCAGGCCCATCGGCAGCAGCTGGGAGTCCATCAGCGTGCGGACGTTGTCCGCGCTGACCAGGCGCCCTGAGCCGTCGCTGACGTGCCGGGCGATGGCCTCCAGGTCGCGCGTCCCGTCGGCTCCCTCCAGCACCAGGTACAGGAGCCGGGTCAGCTGGAGGGTCTGCCCATCGCCGCGGCGCACCAAGGACGGCGGCTCCCGGTAGCCGGAGCCTTCCGCCGGGCCAAGCAGCTGCACGCCGTCGGCCAGCGCAGGAAGGTGGGAACCCGCCGTCGTGATGGTCCGGCCCGGCGGATCCTGGGAAAGGGCAGCGCTCGACGACGGCGGGCCCGCCTGGGCAGGCGGGCCGCCTTGGGTCTGGGTCATCTTGGCTTACTGCTGCAGGTCGGACTGCTGGCCGGCCGTGGCGTTGGCGGCGCCGTCGATGTGCTGCGAGATGGTGGCGCTCTGGTCCGAGATCGCGTACGCCTGGCTGTCGATGGAGCCAATGTTGGCGGCCACGGCCGCGTCGATCGGGGCTGCAACGTTGGCGTTCGCCGCGACGGCACCGTTGATGGGGGCGGCAATGGCGGCGTCCGCATCGAGGTTGACGTCGACGTTCAACAGGTTGCCGTTCAGCGCACCCGCTGCGTCTGTGACGCCACCGGTGCTTGTGGGCGCAGGTGCTGTTCCGGTGGTCCCATCCGTGGTTCCGGCGGTGCCCGTGTCGGTGGTGCCGTCGCCCTGGCCGATTACGCTGTCCTGGGCGGAGTTGGCATTGGCGTCGGCCACGATGCCCTGGTCAATCGCCGCGTCTTGGCTGGACAAGGCCTGCGCGTCGGAGCCATAGGACAGGATGTTGGCTGACGCGGCGGCGTCAATCGGCGCGGCCACGTTCGCATTGGCGGCGACGGCCAGGTCGATCGGGGCTGCAGCATTGATCCCCAGGTCCAGGTCCGCGTTCAGGTCCAGGACGGATGCTACTTCCTTGTCCGGCAGGGCTGTGGCCTGTTCGGACATCAGTTCTTCGTCGGTGAGAGGACGCATTTCGTTGTCCATGCTTGTGAGACCTCCAGTGCGGCGCGGGTGCTCTGCCCCCAGCGGGCAGCCCACGCCCACCAATAGTAAGCATGATTAGTAGTTTTGCGAAGCTTTCCTCCGCCGGTGGCCGCTTTCGGTCATCGCTATACGGGGCATCCAGGGACTATCGCGCTTCGAGGAGCAAAGGCGCCGCCGCAGCAGCCATCAGTTTGTGGTCGTGCGCTGCACCCGGTATGACGGACAAGGCCCAGTTGAACTGATCCCCCTCCCGGGCTGCATTCCGGGAGGCCTGGTAGAACGCCAACCCGCGCGTCAGCCTGTTGTCGCCTTGGGCATCGGTATGCCGGTCGCGCTGAAGCATCGCATCTTTCGGGTCGACGTCGTCGGCGCCGAGGAGAATGATCAGGCGCCGGGAAAAGGCGTCTCTTAACGCCTTGGGTGCGAGCGGCGAGTTTTTCAATCCGTACGGGTACTCAACGCTTTGGTCCGGCATGGTGTACCAGCCGGCGTTTGCTGCGACTGCGACGCTGACGTGGTTCGTTGGGGTGAACTCCATGAAGCGGTGAACAAACTGGCCTCCCGCCGAATGGCCGAAGAGCGCATAGTTTTCGGTTCTGTTGTTGGTATCCCGGACCACTGCCTGGAAGAGTGACTCCACTACGTTGAAGCTCCAGGACTCGGGGGGGTTGATATTGCCGGCGACGTCGAGGATGTTGCCTTGGTTGTAGCTGGCGGCGCCCGGGTAGTCGTCTTTGGAAAATTCCAACACCAGCAGCAGCGTGTTGCTGTTCTGGATGAGGGGCAGCCAGTCCGAACGGTAGGACTCGCCGTCGCGGTGCGCCCCCGTCATGACCATCAGAATCTGAGCCGACGACGGATCGTCCGGCGCCTTGTACCAGACGCGGATGGGCTGGTCCTGCAGTGGACCTTGGCCGCTGAAGGTGAAATCCCCCGTCTCACCCGGCGATATCATCCGTGTTTGTGAACTGGTGGCAGCGGGGCTTGCCATTTCTCCTCCTCGATTGGACGGCGTCGGTCCTGCCGGGGTTCCTTCGGGGGCGGCAGTGCAGGAAACTGCGAAGGCGATCAGGCTGAGTGCGACCGCCAGCATCCTGAGAACAGGCCTTCTGCGTCTCCGGACGCGGCGGGCACTCACTCCCGCGGCTCGAAACAGCGGCACGGCATCCTGGCGGCATCGCCCTGGATCTGAAGCGCCGGATGGACCAGGGGAATGGCGCTGACCATTTGGGGTGCAGTGCAGGGCTGCGTCAGGAAGCCGGTCATGGCGTTGTCGGTGTTGAAGCACTTAACCACGAACTGGGCCGGGGCATCCTTCCTCAATTCCACGCTGAGCGATAACCCCACCCCTTGTTTACCGAAGGAAGCAAAGCGTCCCGGGGTGCCGAAAACGAAATTGCCAAGACTGTAGGCGACAGGCACCTTGTCGATGTATTCGATTTTGTCGGCAATGTGGGGACCGGTGCCGACAATCAGATCGTAGCCGGCATCCACCATAGCCTGGGCCCAGAATCGCTGTTCAGGGAGGGTTTCCGTATAGTTGTCGCCCCAGTGCACGTAGGCGATGACCCAGTCAGCGCCGGCAGCACGGGCCAGGTCGTAGCCCCTTTGAACAGTTTCCGGGCTGAAAACAACGGTTCCGGCGGTGATTTCGTCTGCCCGCGTGGCCTTCCCGAAGTTCTCCCCCAGCGCGACGACGCCGATCGTCCCCATATCCGTGTGCCAGATAAGCGGCCGTTCCGCCTCTGCCAGGGTGTGGCCGGCCCCAAAGGTGTCCATGCCCGAGTTTGCGGACAACTTGACGGTGTCCTCGAGGCCTGCGATTCCCATATCCATGGAGTGGTTGTTACCCAGACCCAGCGCATCAATGCCTGCTTTGGAAAGTGCCCAGGCCGCCATGGGGTCCGCGTGATACGAAAACTGCTTGCCGGGACTCAGGGGCTGGGTGGAGTAGGTCATTGGAGCTTCTGCATTGGCGATGACCAGGTCCCCATCGATCATCGGAAGGACCGCCGCCATCGCCGCCTCGTAGGCTGCAGCGTCTGCCAGGGGCGCCTCACCGTCGCCCAGCATGGTGTCCCCCAGGAACTGGATGGACAGCTGCTCATCCTCCAAGGCCCCGGCCGCAAGATCTATTGATTCAACGTGGGCGGCTTCCGTTGCACCGTAGTTGGCCGCCAACGCCCCGGTTCCGCCCAGCGCTACGGCCAGTGCGGCGGCGATGAGGACCCTGTCGCGCTTCTTGGGGTGCATTACGCGCCGCTTTCCTGGTTGCCGTACAGCCGGTGTTCCCCGCTCAGGTTTGACTCCAGCCACGCCCTGTCCCGGTACTCCTCACCGGACATGACCTCGGCCACCGTTCCACTTTTAAGGACAACCACCCTGTTTGCCATGGCGATTTCCCGCGAATCCTGCGTCGCAATCAGGACTGTGCCGTCATAGCGGGCCAAGATGGCGGCGAAGTCGGCCTTGGCCTTTTGGTCAAGACCGAGCGTGGGCTCATCCAGGAGCAGGATCGGTGGGTTGCCCACCAGCGCGCGGGCCAGGGCTATCCGCTGCCGCTGGCTGTAGGAGAGATTGAGGCCTCCCTCCGTGACCCACGTTTGCAACCCGTAAGGAAGATCCAGGAGCATCTCGTCCAGGCCCGTGGCAGACAGCACCCGTTCCACTTCCTCCTCCGAGGCTCTAGGGGAGGCATAAGTGATGTTGCGCCAAAGGGAGCCGCGCATCAGGGGCAGCTCGGGCCCGGCAGCCCCAATCCACCGGGAGGCCGAACGCAGGGCGGTTTTGCTGAGCATTTGCCCGTCGATGATCACGCATCCGCCGTCCGGGTCAACGGTCCGGGCCACCAGGCCCAGCAGGGTCGATTTTCCGCTGCCACCCTCCCCGGTGATGGCGACCACGTCCCCAGGGGCGACCTGGAGGTCGACCTCACTCAGCGCGCCCTGCACCGACACGGACATGAAGTTGATGGAACCCTTCCGGACTCTCAGCGGCGCATTGCCGCCGCTGTCGAGGTCACGGGTGGAGCTGCGGAGGTATTCCTTGATTTTGCTCACGGAGACCTGGGCCCGGTGCCAGTAGTCGTGGGCCAGGCCCAAGGTACGCACCGGCCCGGACAGCTGCCGGGTTACGACGACGAAACCCACCACTGTGCCGATGGTCGCTGTCCCCCGGCGGACTTCAAAAAGGCCCGCGGTGAGGACCGCGCCCAAGGCCAGCAACGCGAAGGCGGTGGAGACGCCGCGGAGGTAGCCGCGCAGCCGCGCTACCCTTACCAGTGCCCGGGTCAGCTCGTCGTTTTGATGGGAGAGCCGGCTGTATTCGCCGGCGGACCGGCCGAAGACCTGCACTACGGGCTGGGCGTTGAGTTGCTCGTCAATGTTGCTCATCACCAGCGAACGGCGCCGCCGCATGACACGCGTCGCTTGGCGCATGCGTTGGCCGGCCACGAAGGACGCGGCGGCCCCTACTGCCACCGTCACCACGATGGCCAGCGACATCCAGACGCTGAAAAAGAACAGGACAGCCAGCGCGCCCACCATGACGATCGCGGCAATGATTCCACTCAGCACGCCCCGGCTTATCCACAGCCGCGTCATTGAAAGGTCGCCGAGGAACCGCAGCAACAGACCGCCGCGGGCGCGGTGCTGAAATTGGCGGGGCGTCATGCCCTGCAAGTGGCCGTACATCGTCATCCTCAGCACACGCACAGCTTCGTAGCCCGCAGTCTCCGCAACATTGAAACCGGCTGCGCGGAGCCATCCGTGCAGCAGCGCCACGACGCCCAGGAGCCCCGCCTGGATCAGGGCCCACCTCCACTGCAGGTCCGCAGCGGCACCTACCGTGGCCGGGGCCAGCCCGTCCACTATTAGGCGCAGCAGGAGGATATAGGCGATCAGCGTGGCCACCTGTCCAAGCCCAATGGCTATGGCTTTGGCGTAGACGTTGCCTGGAATTCTGTAGAGCCTGTCTTTTCCGGGCGCTGTCTTCACCACAGGTCCGCGCTTCCTGCGGAGGTGCTGGGCCTGGGGAATCCGAAAAATCCCGGCCTTGGCCGCGGCTGGCGCTCCGGGGACGAGGTGAAGGGTCCAATGATGACTTCGTTGGCTGCGGGTACGGCCTGAATTTCAATAGCGGTTTCTGCCTTGTCCGCCTGGGCGGCCGCCAGGATGTCCTGGATCCCGAGGAGGGCTGCCGCGGTACCAGGTTCGGTGAGTTCTTCACGGGTCAACACGGGCAGCCCCGTCACCTTTGCGGCTTCCCGGATGGCCAGGGGGGAACGGGTCAGAAGTCCTGTTACCGCGAGGACTTTGTGTCCCAGTTTCTGCAGGTGGGAAACCCCGGCTACCGCGCCCATCGAATCAGGGGCGGCGAATATGACGGCGTCCACCATGTTTCGCAGGACGTTCGCCTCCAGCAGGCGGGACGTTTCGTCCTGGTAGATTCCGTCGGCGATTTCCACCAGGTTTAGGGCGGCGCCCGACGCCGTCAGGTGGTTCACCAGTTCAGCAAACTTCGTCTCCAGCACCTCCATTGGTTGGCGGTACGTTGAGGCGAGGCCAACGTCGGTGAAATCGAGCATCAGGTGGGCGCCGGCGTCGAGCATGCACCAGTAGTCGTTTCCGGAACCTGTTCCCGTAACTTTCGTGGCCCCCACAGCGACGCCCGCTTTGCTCAGCCCGTTGACAAGGCAGTGCACGGTGGTTGTCTTGCCCGAATTCATGGCTGTCCCGATCACGGCGATGGTCCGGGGACGGGGAACATGGGGTGAAACGGGCGGCAGGGCGAAATCCTGGATGTTAAGGGGGCGCCCCTTGGCGTCCCCCAAGAGCCCAAGTGGCTCGATTTCCGTTGCCCGCCGGACTGCCATACTTCTGCTCAGTACCTCCGAGGCGATCCCTCCGGATGCGACCAGCTGGGTTTCGCCGAGGGTGGCGGGGACCCGGGATTCGAACTGGTCCGTGGCGTACCGGTCACCATAGGTGACGATGATTTCGTCGTCATCGTGCAGCACGGCGCGCCGGCCGTTTGGCTGTTCGATGTGGCGGTGGTGGCCCAACTGTACGATCCGGGCCAGCACAAGATCGCCCGAACGGGGACGGACTGCGCCTGACACCAGCGATGCTATCCGCTCCGGCACCACCCGCCGGGTAGTAAAAGCGGCTTTGGCCCTCGCCACGCGAACAGGGTCCAGCGGTTTGACCCATACCCCTCGATCTGTGCTCATGCCCCGCACGCTAATGGGGAATACAAGCTGGGGACAGGGAAAGCGGTACCTGAAATTCAGGTTAGGGACTACTTGGTGTCCAGCAGCAAAACCCGCGCGGAAACGCATCTGGCGTGGTTGAATGGCGAATGTGCCCCCCGGCACAGTGACGCCCCAACCGGACACCAGGAGGACAGTATGACTGGAATCAACTCGAAGTTCGACAAGGAATACATCGACAAGGGCATCGACGAGCTCGCGAAGGCGCCGGTGGAGGCGCTGAAGGGACTGTCCGAAAGCGACGCCCAGAAGCTCAAGGAAGCCCTCAACATCAAGACGGTCAAGGATCTGGGCACCAACAAGTTCTTCATCTGGGCGCACTCGGTCGCCAAGCTCGCGGAGTAGCGCGCCACCCAGCAGTTCCCAGCAAAGCCCTTGGCCCCGGCCAGGGGCTTTCCTGTTTTTACCCCCTGCGGTTTCCTCCAGGCCGTGCAGCTGATTACCCGCCGTTGCGGACCGTTCTCTACAGTGGAAGAAGGCAACTGTGGAAGGAAGGGCGGCAACTGGCATGACTGCTCCGTTCCGCCTCCCCCGGGCCATCGCCTTCACCGCCGCCATGCTGACCCTCGCCGCAGGGGCCCACCTACTGGCCGGCGGCATACTGCCCCCGCCGGTAATCCTGGCCGGAATCGTGGCGCTGGTACTGGCCCCGGTCACCATCCTCTCGAAAACAAAGATCAATGCGCCGGCGATGACCGGACTCCTGGGCTCCAGCCAACTGGCACTCCACTGGGCCTTCGATGCACTATCGGTCCCGGCAACCTTCACCCCGGCGGACAGTGCCCACGTCCACGGTGCCCTCCCGGCCCCCTCCATGGCAGCAACCCTCGCGCCGGGCCACGCCGCCGTGCCGGCAGCATTGATGCTGGGCCTGCACGCCGTGGCCACAGTGGCCACCGCCCTCGTCCTTGCCCGGGGCGAGGCGGCAGTGTGGGCCCTGGCCGCATGGCTGCGCCCCCTGGTCCGGATCCTGGCCGCCGTCGCCATCCCGGAGTGGCCGCACATTGCCGCGCCGGCCGCCGTCGTCATTGCTTTCCGCTGGCGGAACCTGCGGCTGCCTGCGCTGCGCGGGCCACCTTCCTTCCACGTCGCCCTTTAGGCGGCAGCAGACTCTCCGCGCCGCGCCCAACCCGCCGAAACAGGCAGGGCCGCCGCGTTGTCCCTTACCCGCGCCGCCGCCCACCCGCGGCCTCTTTGGCGCACCCTTGGAAGGCTTGCCTTGAACACCTCATTCCGCCGTACCTTCAAGACTCTTGCCGCGGCCGCTGCCGCCGCAGGAATCATGGCCGCGGGCGCCACCGCCGCGTCCGCCCACGTCAGCGTGAACCCCGACGATACCGCCGCCAACGGCTACTCCCACCTGACGTTCAACGTCCCCAATGAATCCCCCACAGCGAAGACCAGCAAGCTCGAAGTCACGCTGCCAGCTGACACCCCCTTCACCTCCGTCTCCGTGAAACCCGTTGAGGGGTGGACGGCACAGGTGATTACCAGTGACCTGCCCAAGCCCGTCACGGTGTCCGGCACTACGGTAACCAAGGCGCCCACCACGGTGGTCTGGACCGCGGACGAAGCCCATCAGCTGGGCCAGAACCAGTACCAGGCCTTCTCGTTGTCCGTGGGCCGGCTTCCCGCCGAGGGCACCAAGGTCACCCTGAAGGCGGCCCAAACCTATACGGACGGCAGCATGGTGAAGTGGGACGAGGAGAGCGCTGAAGGGCAGCCGGAACCCCAGCATCCGGCGCCATCCTTCGTAACAACGGCCGACGACGCTGCTGCCGCCGGCACTGCGCCGGCGGCAGCGAACGCCGAGGCTGCGTCCGAGACGACGCAGGCTTCCAGCGACGGATTGTCAGTGTGGGGCCTGGTCCTCGGCGCTGCCGGCTTCGTGTTGGGTGCCGCGGCGCTGGGCATGGTCCTCGCCGGCCGCCGTACCCGCCCCACCGGCAAGTAGGGCGGGCCGGATCATGAAGCCAATGTCACCCCGCACCACCCTGGCCCGGAAGGTACGCCTGCTGCTGCCGCTGGCCACCGCAGCGATCCTGTTGGTCTTTTCCGCGCCCGCCCAGGCGCACGATGCCCTCGAATCCAGCAACCCGGCGAACGGTTCCACCGTCAGCGCGATGCCGGCGAAGATCGAGCTGACCTTCGACCACACCCCCATCGCCATTAACTCGATCGTTCGCGTTGAGGATGCCAGCGGTACCGACCAGGCGGATGGGCCCGTGGAAATCGTTGACAACCAGGTCAGCCAGCCGGTCAAGCCGGGGGCTCCCCAGGGGAAGTACAAGGTGGTGTGGCGGGTGGTGTCCTCGGACGGCCACCCCATCGAGGGGACCTTCACCTTCACCGCGGGGGGCCCGAATTCCGCGGCGCCGCCTACACCGGCTCCCAGTCCCACATCGGCGAACCCGGGGGTTCCTTGGCCGCTGGTTGCGGCGGGAATAGTTGGGGCCGTCCTGGTCATCGGCCTGGTGGTGGCCGGGCTCCTGATCCGGCGCCGGCTGCGGAACCCGGAAGACGAAGGCTAAGAATGGCCAGCGCCGGCACGGCAACCACCGTATATTCGGCCGTGCCGGCGGCCCCTCGGCTTTTGGCGCGTGCAGCGTTAGGGTGGGCCTTGCCCGGCCCACATCCCTACACCAGGAGTCCCCATGTCCAAGCCCACCATCGCCAACGGTGATCCCTGCTGGATCGACCTCATGACGTCAGATCCGGACAAGTCCCGCGAGTTTTATACCCGCCTGTTCGGCTGGACCTACGAGGAGGGCGACCAGGAGAAGTACGGCGGCTACATCACGGCGTTCGCCAACGGTGCGATGGTGGCCGGGATGATGAAGAACGACGCCGGCTCCGGGTACCCGGATGTCTGGACAACGTACCTGCGAGTGGAGGATATCCAGGCGACAGCCGACGCGGCCGTGGCGGCAGGCGGCCAGGTGTTGATGGGGCCCATGGAGGTGCCCGAGCAGGGCCACATGGCGATGCTCGGGGACGCAGGCGGAGCCGCAATCGGCGCCTGGCAGTTCGGCGGCCACACCGGGTTCCAGGCCAAGGGCGAACCCGGCACCCCCTACTGGCATGAACTCCACGCCCGGGACTACGCGGCGTCGGTGAAGTTCTACCAGGACGTCTTCGGCTGGGACACGGACGTCATGAGCGACACCGAGGACTTCCGCTACACCACGCTGGGATCCGGGCGGGACTCACGGGCGGGCATCATGGACGCCTCCCATTTCCTGCCTGAAGGTGTGCCGGCCAACTGGCAGAACTACTTCACCGTTGAGAACACCGACGCCGGGGTGGAGATCGCCACGTCCCTGGGCGGCCAGGTGGTCCATCCCGCCGAGGACACCCCGTTTGGGCGAATCGCCACCCTCACGGACCCCACCGGCGCGCTGTTCCGGATCGCCCAAAGATAGGGCCGGTCCCCCGCGCCCGGCGATGAGCGCCGGAGCCGGGGGTGACGGCGCATAGAATCGGGTAAAACCGCAGGCCAACAGGGGGTCAAGCTTTGCCCGAGCAACAGTCCGCACCGAAGGACACCAAGCGCCGTGACGTAGTACTTGGGCGCCTAAAGGACTGGGGTTTGCCCCTGGGGGTTGCCGTGGCGGCCATCGCGCTGGGCGCCGCCAGCATCACGGGCGGCCTGGCGGACCGGGACCGCAAGAACCAGGAAGCGGCGGCCAGCCAAAGTGCCGCGGCCATCCCCACCTGTGAGGTGACGGACCGGAACAGCCTGGTCCCGCCGTCGGGCGCGTTGTTGGGCGTGAACCTGAACCTGGACGCCAAACTACTGGCCCAGTACGCGGCCGACCTGGGCCACAAGCCCGCCGTCAGCGTCTCGTTCGCCGACTTCCCCTACACAGAGCAGGAACGGACCCACCTGCAGCAGGCGGCCGCCCAGATCCGGGCGGACGGTCACATAATGCTCCTGACCCTCGAACCCAAACAGGGCCTGGCCGCCGTCACCCGCGACGTCATCAGCGACTTGGTGAAGGATCTGGGGTCGATCAACGGCCAGGGCGTCCCGGTGATCGTCCGCCTCGCCCATGAGATGAACGGGTCCTGGTATCCCTGGTCCCAGCAACCGCTGGAATACAAGGCCATGTTCACGCAGGTGGCCGACGCCGTCCACCACGATGCCCCGGGCTCGGCCATGATGTGGGCGCCCAATTACGCGGGCGGCTATCCGTTCGCGGGCGGCCAGTTCGAGGCGAAGGCAGGCACCGCGGATTTCGCGGCCCTGGACACCGACCACGACGGCGCCATCACCATGGCGGACGATCCTTACGCCCCATATTACCCGGGTGACCAGGCGGTGGACTGGGTGGGCATGTCGCTCTACCACTGGGGCGCGAAGTACCCGTGGGGCGAGAACGAGATCCCGGAGGCCAACAAGTTCGCCGACCAGCTCACCGGCAACTACGTGGGGGCAAACGGCGATGACACCCTCCTGCCCGACTTCTACAGCGTGTACGGCAAAGACCACAACAAACCCGTGGCCATCCCGGAAACCGCCGCCCTCTACAACCCTACGGCCGGCGGCGCCGCGGAAATCGACATCAAGCGCACCTGGTGGGAGCAGGTGTTCAGCGCCCAGGCCCACGCCCAGTTCCCCAACCTGAAGATGATCAACTGGTTCGAATGGGACAAGAACGAGGTGGAGGTCAACGGCAGGATCGACTGGACTACCACCAACAGCCCCGCCATCCGCGGCGCCTTCACCGCCGCACTGCCGGACTGGCTGCACTACGGGACTGGGACCACCTGCCGACGCGCTGGTTAGGTAAGGTTTGTCCATGATCCAGGCTGCGGCCGTGTCCGCACTGACGTCCTACCACTGGCTGGGAATCCCCATTGCCGCCGCCGGCGCCGTCCTGCTCGCCCTGGGAACGCTCTTCCAGCACCGGGCCGTGGAAGACCAGCCGGCTGCATCCGGGCGCGCGGCGGGCAGCATGGGCGGAGGGCGGCTCCAGGCCCTGGTCCGCAAACCGGCGTGGCTGGCCGGAACGGCGATGCTCGGGGCTGCGATCCTGCTCCAGCTCACCAGCCTCCGGTTCTCACCCCTGATCGTGGTGCAGCCCATCGGCGCGGTGGCCCTGGTGGTCACCACCCTCGCCACCGCGCGGATGACCCGGAGGTCCCCCGGGCGGCGGGCCCTCACCGCCGTCGCCCTCTGCGTCGGTGGGGTGGGCGTGTTCGTGGCCGTGGCGGCGTTCTCCGCGGAGGACGTGGAAATCAGTGACCGGCACCTGGTGACCATCCTGATAGTCCTCACCGTGGTCCTGGCCTGCGTCGCCGTGGCCTATGCATTGTGGCGTCACCGCTCCGGCGCCGTGGTGTTCACCGCCGGCGCCGGGATCCTTTTCGGGTTCGTCGCCGCCCTGGCCAAGACCGTCATTGCACGGCTGTTCCAGGGCGACTTCGAGTGGCTGTCCCTGACCTGTTTAGCGGGGCTGGTTATCGCGGCCCTGGCCGGCAGCTTCCTGGTCCAGAACGCCCACACCCGGGGCACGCCCGAACTCGTGGTGGCCGGCCTCACCGTGATCGATCCGCTCGTGGCCGTGGCCATCGGCGTCACCATCCTGGGCGAGGCTGCCTCCGCCCCGCCGCTGGCGATCGTCCTGTTCCTCCTGTCAGGAGCCACCGCCGTGGCAGGGGTCATCCTGCTGGCCACGGTCAAGGAACGGGCCGAACCACGGGTCAAGCGGTAGCACCACCCGTCTGGCAGCCGGCGTGAGGGGTTTATTCGTGCTCGCGGATGTATTCCTCAGGGCTGACGTCCTCCGGCTCAATCCCGCCGGCGTGCTCGGATTCGAAAATACTGAACGCCAGGCCCAGGCGGTGCCGCAGCTCCAGGGAGGCGTGCTGCCGGAAGTCGGTCAGGCCTTCCCGTTCCTCTTCGGCCATGTGGTCGCCGTTGGCTTCGTTGGCCTTCGCCACCGCGTCCCACCAGTCGGCTGTCCCCGTCTGGTGCCGGTCCACGTCACTGATGGCGTCCCGGATTTCGCTGTGGTCGTGGATGGCGTCGGTGGTCTCGTCAACGGCGGAGTCCTTGCCGCCTGCCCCCTTCCCCAGTTCCAGCAGCTCCGGGTAGAAGAGTTCCTCCTCTGCCTTGGCGTGGACTTCAAGCAGGATCCGCATGCGTTTCCATACTGCGTCCAGGCTGGATGTTTCGCTGGCATGCATTTCATCGAGCAGGGCGAACAGGCGCCGCTGCTCGTGGTGGTCGTTCAAAATCACTTCAACGATGTCCATGGTGGTCCTCTCGGCGGGGTAGCTACGCCCTAATCCTTACCCTCACCAGCCCGTCTTCCACCAGCGCACCCTGCAGGGACAGGATTCCCAGCGGATTCCCAGCAAATAACCACCGGTTGGGGCAGGCCGGTGGGTACGGCTTCAGTGAAGCCGTGACAACAATCCAAGAGGAGGCAAAAGACATGGAAGCGCTGCCCCTGGTGGTCCTGCTCCTGATTTTCGCCGGTGCGGCGGCGGTGATCTGGGTGGCCGGCATCCAGCTGTCCAAGCAGACGGACGTCCTGGATGACCGGCTGCACCTGGGCTCGGCGCTGGGCGGGCTGATCCTGCTGGCCATTGCCACCAACCTGCCGGAGATCGCCATCACGGTCAGCGCGGCCGCCTCCAACAACATCGGGGTGGCCGTGGGCAACATCCTGGGCGGCATCGCCATCCAAACCGTGGTGCTGGTGATCCTGGACGTGTTCGGAACCAGGGGGACTGATCCGCTCAGCTACAAGGCGGCGTCCCTGACCCTGGTCATCGAAGCCGTCACGGTCATTGCCGTCCTGGGCGTGGTGATCGCCGGCAGCCAAATGCCCGGATCACTCGTGGCCCTGCACCTGACCCCCGCCGCGGTGCTGATCGCCGTGATCTGGATCCTCGGATTGATCCTGGTCCAGCGCTCCCAAAAGGGGCTCCCCTGGCACCAGCAGGGCGAGGCCCCCGGCGGCCAGGACCGGCCCAAGGGACACTCCAAGAAGAAGTCCACCGACAAGAACCGGCACATCAGCACGGGCAAGTCTGCCCTGATCTTCACCGTGGCGGCCCTGGCAACCCTGGGCGCCGGCGTCGTCCTGGAGCGCAGCGGCGACGCGATCGCCGGGCACATCGGCCTCTCCGGGGTCCTCTTCGGCGCCACCTTCCTGGCCCTGGCCACGTCCCTGCCGGAAATCTCCACCGGCCTGGCCTCGGTGAAGCAGGGCGACTACAAGCTCGCTTTCAGTGACATCTTCGGCGGCAACGCGTTCCTCCCGGTCCTGTTCCTGGTGGCCGTCCTCATCACCGGCAAACCGGTGCTGCCGCAGGCCCAGGCCACCGACATCTACCTCACCGCCCTGGCCATCCTGCTGACCCTGACCTACCTGCTGGGCCTGCTCTTCCGCCCGAAGAAAAAACACCTGGGCATGGGGACGGACTCACTGGTGGTCCTGGTCCTGTACCTGGTGGGCGTGGCCGGCCTGTTCGCCGTCGCCACCATGTCCTGACCGCCGGAATTGGCGTCGAGGCCAAGGCTGCGCAACACCGGCCGGGACCGGTCCAGAGGGGTTGCCGTTACGAACAGATGGTAGGTGCGGCCGGGTCAGGCCAGTACAGGAATGTTCGGAAGGTGCAGCCATGAGTCCACACAGCAGTCCGCGATCGCACAACAGCGGACGGATGCGGGTTACGGCCCTGACAACGTTCCTGGCCCTGGCCTTGTCCGGCTGCGCCGCGGCAGGCGCCGAAAAGCCGCCGTCCGAAAGACCTTCAGCGGGTCCGTCCGCTTCGCCGGAGGCAACCGCCAGTGCCGCGGCTGACGGCCCCTCACCGGCCGCAACCATGGTCTGCGGCGACGAGACCAGGACGAACATCGTCAAGGCCCTGTCCCTTCCCTCCGAGCCTCCCACCACGGACTCCTGGGCGGACAAGCTCTACACCTGCACCTACACTCTCCCCTCCGGGCACCTGATGCTCTCGGTAAAGGAAACATCCGATCCGGAAACTGCCCGTAAATTTTTTGACGGGCTGCAGCAACAGGCTCCCGGGGCTGCGCCTATCGAGGGGCTGGCGAACCTGGGGTTTCCGGCGTTCCAAACGCCTACCTCCGCGGTTTTTTCAAAAGACAACTTCGTCCTGACGGTGGACGCGGCAGCCCTTCCCTCCACACTGGGCCCCCATGCCGTTTCCCGGGACGCCTTCGCGTACCAGGTGGCCACCGCCGTGCTGGCCTGCTGGTCCGAATAGCCGGGGAGGGGCAGAAAAGCACCCGCGCTCCCCATCCGTGACGTGGAGCACAGCGAACCAGCATTGTCACAGTCATGGGCGGCCCATCAGGGGAGCGTCCATTTCCAATGGAGGAAATGTCATGAAGAAATCCGCTTTCCTGGTAGCCCCGGTTCTTGCCCTGGGCGCCTTCGCACTCTCCACCAGCCCGGCCCTTGCCGCCGACAACGCCACCATGTACCAGGCGAACCTCGCCGCGATCAATGGCAGCAACGCCTCCGGAACCGTCATGGTCACCGTCAACGGCGACCAGGCAACCGTCACGGAGAAGGTCTCCGGACTCGCCGCCATGTTCAACGGAAACCCGTACCCGCATGTGCAGCACATCCACATCGGCGCGAAGGGCATGTGCCCTGACATGTCTGCCGATACCAACAAAGACGGCGTCATCAGCACCACCGAAGGTGCCCCGGCCTACGGCGGCATCGGCG
Source organism: Pseudarthrobacter sp. 05T312 (assembly GCF_056396685.1). Taxonomy (NCBI): domain Bacteria; kingdom Bacillati; phylum Actinomycetota; class Actinomycetes; order Micrococcales; family Micrococcaceae; genus Pseudarthrobacter; species Pseudarthrobacter sp. 05T312. Next base: position 154,995 of record NZ_JBFTLY010000001.1, on the reverse strand, counting down.
CGACGCTGTCCACCAGCGGGGACACCAGCCCCGCGGCCGGAACGGACCTGAAGGTCGCGGGCATGGGTGCCTCCTATACCTACAACCGGACCTTCACCCTGGATGCAAAGACTGCTGATTCGCTCAAGGCCGGAACCGCCGTCGTTGTGGTCCATGGCCTGGATCCGGCCACCCTGCCCGAGGCAGCGCAGAAAGCTCCCAGCGACCTGGTGCCTTCGCTGCCCCTGGCCGCCACCTCACCGGCCTTGTGCGGCTCCCTGAAGGCCATGCCGGCCGGAGCCCCCGGCACCGGCATCACCACCCCGGCCCCGGCCGGACCTGACCTTGGCCTGATCGCTGCCGGCGGCGGCCTGGTCCTCGCAGCCGGCGGCGCGTACGCACTCCGCCGCAAGATGGCTGCGTAGGCCCGGCAGAACAGCAGGAACAAGCAGGGACCTGATGGAACCCCAGAACAGCAGCCGCCGCGGACGCGTCATCGCGTCCGCGGCGGCCGCGCTGCTCCTGGCCGGCGGCATCACCACCATCGGCCTTGGACTCCACGCCGAACCCCCAGGCACGGGGGAACCAGCAGCAGTGTCCAGCCCACCGGCCGCGGCGCCGTCCGCTGACGACGGCGGATCGGGGCCGGCGTCCCCAACAGGGCCGCCGCCCGCTCCACCGGTCCAGCCCGTCCCGCCGGCCGACGCCAAACCGGCCACTCCGGATGCCCCGCTGCCCGCCTCCGTCCCGGTGCGGGTCGAGGTGCCTTCCATCGGGGTGGACGCAGCTGTGGCTCCGGTGGGAAAGCAAGCGAACGGGGAGGTCCAGACGCCGTCGGGAGAACCGGGCTCGCCTGCTGGCTGGTACCAGGATTTGCCCACCCCGGGCCAGACGGGCTCGGCGGTGATCCTGGGCCACGTCAACAGCACCACCAGCGATGTTGGACTGTTCTACCGCCTCCACGAGCTCACCGCGGGCCAGACCATCACGGTGACCCGTGCGGACCACACCGCCGCGGTCTTCACCGTGGACAAGGTGGATGTGTACCACAAATCAACGTTCCCCACCGTGAAGGTCTACCAGAACGCCGACCGGCCCGAGATCCGCCTGATCACGTGCGGCGGCTACGATCCGGCCACGAGGGAGTACCTCGACAACACCGTCGTTTACGCGCACCTGGTCTCCAGCCACCCCGCGTGATCCGCAGCGGCTGCCCCGCCCGGGCAGACAGCGGCCACTAATCCCCGAGAGGGAACACCATGAAATCGACATTAACCAAGCGCATGGCCCTCGCCCTGATCGGCGCCGCAACCATCTTCGGAGCCAGCGCGTGTGGAACCAGCGGAGGAGGCTCCTCCACGGCACCGGAAGCGCCGACGTCCACGCAGGCATCCATGGAGGGCATGGGAGGTTCGCCCATGGCATCCCCAAGCGGCACCACCATGGCAGGGCATCAGTCGTCCGGAACGACCTCAAGCCTGACGATCCACATCAAGTCCTTTGCCTATACCGGGCCGGACAACGTCCCCGCCGGCGCGAGTGTGACCGTCATGAACATGGACAACGAGGCCCACACCGTGACCGCCGACGACGGCTCCTTCGATGCCGTGGTCAAGCCCGGGACCAGCACCACCTTCACCGCCCCCGCGAAGGCCGGAAGCTACCCCTACCACTGCACCTACCACTCCGGCATGCAGGGAACCCTGACGGTCAAGTAAGGGGGTCAGCCCACGGGCATCCGGGTCTGCGCGCGCCGGATCCGGTACTCACGCCAGGTGATCCACACGATGAAGATGTCGAACGCGGTGAGCAGCACCATGCCCCAGGTGAACTCCACCGAGATCCGGTACCCCTGGTACACGATGAACACCAGCAGGAACGCAATCATCCAGGGGTAGGCCCACAGCTTCTCCCTCAGGACAGCCCACACCAGGACAATCTTCACCACGCCGTGCAGGAGGAGATAGACGGCGCCAAACAACGACGCCGGCCCCGAAAGGTTGGCGGTCAGGTGCACCAGGGCGGTGGCCACGAAGTCCCGCGGGTCCTGGGCGAGTTCGTGCTGGGTGAGGAACCGGACCAGGTCATTGATCTGCGCGGGCGTGACCAGCAGGAGGAGTACCCCGCCGATCAGTTCCAGGACCCCGTCCAGGCCCTTGAGGATGAGGGAGACGCGGAAGGTCCTGTCCAGCAAGGCCGTTCCCTGGCGCGTGTTTTCCATTGGGTGTTCCCTTCCCACAACCGTGCAGTACATCCCGCGGACAACGCAGGGCACCCGCCAAGCACACCACGCACAGGGCAGCCACGGCATTCAGCTTTTCTCCAGCATCCCCTCTTACAGTGATTCCGTGCCGGTCCACGCCGTTGAGCGGGGACGCACGCGCAAATTCGGAAGGACACACCGTGGTGAACCCATCAATCCCGTCAATGAAAACCCGCATCGGCGTCGGAGCCGCAGCGCTCCTGGCCGCCGGCGCCATGGCCGTTGCCGGCGTGGGCGCGGCGTCCGCCTCCCCCAGTCCAACAGCTACCGCCTCGGCCGCGGCCACCGGCCAGGCCAAGACGGCGAAGTTCGCCGGCGGCCTGCAGGCGTTCCTTGGCATCAACGCGGACAGCCCCCAGGCCGTTGGGGACCGTGCCGCGAAGGCAGCCGAAGCCCTGGTCAACCACCCGCAACTGTTCGCCAAGCTGCCCGCCGCCCTCCAGGCCGACGTCACCACGCTCAAGGACGCCCCGGCAGCGGACCGGGTGAAGGACGCGTACAAGATCAAGACCACGGCCCTCTCCGGCGGCTACGGACCCGAAGTCCAGAAGCGTGCCGAAGCGCTGGAGAAGACCGTGACCGGCATCGCCGGCCTGCGCCAGGAGCTGCGCACCGCGTTCAGCTCGGGCAACCCCGGCGCCGGGCTCCAGAAGGTGGCCGACCAGCTCATTGCGCACCCGAAGCTGTTCGCCAAGCTCCCCGCGAACCTCCAGGCGGACCTGACCACGCTCAAGAACGCCGCCCCCGCGGACCTGGATGCCCAGGCGAACAAGATCAAAGACACCGCGCTCAACGGCGGCTACGGCGCCAAGGTGCAGAAGATGGCCGAGGCACTCCAGAAGAAGGCGGCAACGCCCAGCACGTAACGCCTCCAGCCAGCCGCCGGGAGGCGTGCGACGGCGACGCGGACGGTTCCAGGTCCGGCGGGCGTGGGCAGTGGGCCGAGTTTGTTGTGGCACCGCCGCTGGGCAGGGATATGAGCGCATGATGTTCCCATGAGAAGGATCATCTGGTGCCTGGCGGCGGTCCTCATCACCACGCTCGCTTTTGGCAGCGTGTACGTCGCGCTCCAGCAGATCGGCCGGCACTCGGTGGACACGGCACCGGCCGCGGCCGCCGCGGCCCGGCTTCAACAACCGGGGCCTGACACAACAGCAGGGCCGTGGCTTGAACTGGCACCTGACAGCGGCGTGTTCCTCATCGTTTACGGGGACACCAATAGTCCGCTCTCCACCACCGTGACGCTGCATGGGGCCATGCCCGTGGTCCCGGCTGGGGTGCTGGAAACGGCACGGACCGTGGGCACCGACACGGTGACGTGGCAGCCGGAGCCTGGTTTGCGGATGGCGATCGTGGCAAAGCAGGCGGCGGGGAGGGTCGTCGTGGCCGGCCAGTCGTTGGCACCCTTCGAGGCAAGTGACCGCAGGACCCTGCTGTTCCTTGCAGCGGGGTGGCTGGGCAGCATGCTGGTCCTGGCAGCGGCGTTTGGTGCGGCAGCACTGGCGGGACGCAAGCCCCGTAAAAAACCGGTGCAGTAGGGGCTGCATAGCCGCCTCCGGGCGCCGGTTCACGACATTTCGGCCGGGCCGTTTCCAGGCAAGTCATCCGGCCGGCAGCAGGACCCGCATCGTTGAGAATGGCAGCAGCTTTTGGAGCAAGCGGTCAGGACGTTTGCGACGCCGCCGCGGACGGATCGAGGTCGGCGAGCGTGAGCGGGTGGGCAGGTTGGTCCGGGAACGGGACGGTGCAGGTCACCGCCAAGTCCGGGCCAACGTGCACCAGCTCCCCCGGAGCCAGCGGACGCCAGCCGGGATTGTGGTCCATGGGTTCGGTGGCAAAGAGGACGGACCGGGCCCCGGAGAGTTCGGTGCTTCGCGAGTGGATCCGGTGGCTCCGCGCATCCAGCGGGGCCGCCGGGGCCGGCTCCGCTGACGGGTCGCGTTCCAGGATGAACAGCGGGTGGGTCGCCGGGTAGCGGAGCGCCCAGAGATCGGTGGCCGTGGTGACAATCAGGTTCAGGGCCAGGACGGGAAGTTCGACGGCGATCCAGCCCACCGCGCGCACGATACCTTCCGCCACGTCCCCACCGGCCCGGCGGCTCTCTGCGGTGATCAGGGCGAAGAGCCTTTCGCTGTCGGTCTGGCCCTGAACCAGCCCCGCCACCCCCAGTTCGGCGAGCCGCGCGTCCAGCCGGTCCAGCCCGTGGAAGGCGCCGTTGTGCGCGAACAGCCGCCCGTCCTGTTCGAACGGGTGCGTGTTCGCCAGGGTGTGCGCGCCGATGCTGGCGTACCGGACGTGGGCCAGGAAGGTGGTGCTGACCAGCTGCCGGGCCTCCCGGGCGAAGGCGTGGTCCTCCCACGCGGCGAGCGGCCGTTTGCTGACCCGCGCGCCGCCGTCGGCCTCAAACGTGCCGATCCCCGCGCCGTCGGGCTCTTTCCTGCTTTGCCGGGACAGGCTGTCCGGGGCGTCCAGCAGCCAGAAGGTGGCGCGGACGGGCCGGGACCCTGCGTGCAGCCCGAACAACCGGCACATGGCCGCTCCTCACTAACTAGTGGTGGAATGCTTCCTTCTGCTGCTGCGTGGGCATGGGACCGGTGAGGGCATCCAGGTAGTCCACTTCCTTCTGGAGGTCGGCCAGGAAGCTGGCGGCAAGGTCCCGGGTGAAGCCGTTACGCACCACGATCCGCTGCACCGTGATGCCATCCAGCCCGTCCGGCAGCGGGTAGGCCGGGACCAGCCAGCCGTTCATGCGCAGGCGTTCGGAGAGGTGGTGCAGGTTCCAGTTCTTGGTATGGCCGTCCGTGAGCTGCCAGGCGAAGACGGGGATGTCAGACCCGTCGCTCCAGAGGGTGAAGGCGTCCATTGCGCCGATCTCGTGGGAGAGGTAGAGGGCCACGTCGCGGCAGCTGGCCTGCACGGACCGGTAGCCGGCAAAGCCCAGCCGAAGGAAGAGGTAGTACTGCAGCAGCACCTGGGCGCCGGGCCGGGAGAAGTTCAAGGCGAAGGTGGGCATGTCCCCGCCCAGGTAGCTGACGTGGAACACCAGGTCCGCGGGGAGTGCCTGTTCGTCCCGCCACACGATCCAGCCCAGGCCCGGGTACACCAGCCCGTATTTGTGGCCGGAGGTGTTGATGGAGGCCACCCTGGGGAGCCGGAAGTCCCACACCAGTTCAGGCTGCAGGAACGGCGCCACCATGGCTCCGGACGCGCCGTCCACATGGATGGGGATGTCCAGGCCGGTGCTGGCCTGGATGGCGTCGAGCGCGGCGGAGATCCGTTCCACGGGTTCGTAGGCGCCGGTGTACGTGACGCCCATGATCGCCACCACGCCGATGGTGTTCTCATCCACGTACCGTTCCAGGTCATGGCCGTCCAGCGCGGGGTGCTCTTCCGAGACGGGCACGTAGCGCGCTTCCACCTCGAAGTAGTTGCAGAACTTCTCCCAGCACACCTGCACGGCGGAGCTGAGCACGATGTTAGGTGCGTCTGTGGACTGTTTGGCGGCACGGCGGCGGTGTTGCCACCGGCGTTTGAGGGCCAGGCCACCGAGCATGCACGCCTCGGAAGAGCCCACCGTGGAGGTGCCGACGGCGGCCGCCGGGTCAGGGGCGTTCCACAGGTCCGCGAGCATCCGCCAGCAGCGGGTTTCGATGAGCGCGGTCTGCGGGTATTCGTCCTTGTCGATCATGTTTTTATCGAACGTTTCGGCGTAGAGCTGGGACGCTTCCCGCTCCATCCAGGTCCCCACGAACGTGGCCAGGTTCAGGCGGGAGTTGCCGTCCAGCATCACCTCGTCGTGGACCACCTGGTAGGCGGTGCCGGGCAGGGATTCGCCGTCCGGGATGGTGAAGCGGGGGAAGATGGTGGACTCCCCCGGCCGGCTGAACAGGGGGTTCAGCTCCACGCTCGATTCGGGTTCGTGCCGTTCGCTCCGGTGTGACCTGGTCATGTCCGCTTCCTTAGCCCTCGCCGTCGCAGGCGCGCGCCTGCCATTGCACTTCCGCTGTTCCCAGCACTCCGTATTATTCATGCGCCGCCTGTGAAGGGCGTCCAGGGACGCCGCCGTCGGCGCGTCAGGGCGTACGACGGCGGCGCGTCACGTTCCAGCGGGAACTCAGGTTTCTGCCGGGTCCGTCAGGGACAATCACGGCATGACAGAACCCCCGCAGCAGATCCTTCCGCCCCACGGCACCGCATCAGCGCTCCGCAACCCTGGCAGCACCCCATCCCCGACGGGCACACACCCCGGGGCCCCGGTGCGGACGGCGCTTGCCAAGGTACCGGAAATCACCGCCTGGTTCTGGGTGGCGAAAGTGTTCACCACGGGGATGGGCGAGACTGCCTCGGACTTCCTGGTCCACACTTTGGATCCGGCGGTTGCACTGGCCCTCGGCGGCGTGGGGCTGGCCGGGTCGCTGGTCCTGCAGTTCGCCGTGCGTCGCTATGTTGCATGGGCCTACTGGCTGGCGGTGGTGATGGTCAGTGTTTTCGGCACCATGGCGGCGGACGCCGTGCATGTGGTGCTCGGCGTGCCGTACGTGGCGTCTGCGGTGTTCTTCCTGGCCGTGCTGTTGGCCGTCTTCGGCGTCTGGTTCCGGACCGAGAGGACGCTGTCCATTCACAGCGTGGACAACCGGCGCCGCGAGTTGTTTTATTGGGCGGCCGTGCTGACCACCTTCGCCCTGGGAACCGCTGCCGGGGACCTGGCCGCCTACAGCCTTGATCGCGGCTACTTCGCGTCCGGTCTGACTTTCGCGGCGGTGATCGCTGGTGCCGCGCTGGCCTGGTGGCGCCGCTGGATCGCTGCCATCCCCGCGTTCTGGTTCGTGTACATCCTCACCCGGCCGCTGGGAGCGTCCTTCGCCGACTGGACCGCCGTGGGCGCGGACCGCGGCGGGCTGGGGTGGGGAACGGGGGTGGTCACCCTGGGGCTTGCGGTGTGCACCGCGGCCGTGGTGGCCCGGAGTTCCGCTCCGGGCCGGAAGGCCTGACCGCTCGGGGGAAAAGGCAGGTGCCGCCGCCTCAAATTTGGGGGATGATGAGGCGGCGGCACTGCATCCAAGGTACCCCCGGGACAGGCCAGACCGGCCGGGATCCGGGCCTCAGGCCGGAAACCTTGACGGTTTTTTTACGCCGACTTTCACTCCCGCCACTCCGCACCTTTCACACCCCAAGGGGCCAGCTGCCAGCATGCACAGCGGCTGCACAGCCCCGCCCTACACCGGTGACAGGCGGGACCCGGAAGCTTGGTGTAATCCCTCCACCGGGAGGGCCAACACCAAAGGAGTTCCCATGAAAAACACCATGAAGTCCACGCTGGCTGGCCTGGCCCTCGCAGCAGCGATCGGCGGCGGCGCCCTGGCAACCACGGCATTGCCGGCCAACGCCGCCACCACCGACTCCAGCCAGTCGAGCACCAGCCAGTCCACCACGCAGGCCCAGCCCCGGGACGAGTCGAAGGGCGGGCACCAGGCCAACGGGATCACCGAAACCCTGCTGACCGGTGATACGGCAACGAAGGTCACCGACGCCGCGCTGGCCGCGAACCCGGGGGCCACCATCCAGCGGGTGGAGAACGACGCCGAAGGTGCTGTCTACGAAGCCCACATCATCAAGGCGGACGGCACGCGCGCCACCGTCTACCTGGATGCGTCCTTCACCGTGACCTCCACCGACGCCGGCGGTCCGGGCGGCGGCATGAAAGGCTGATGCCCGCTAAGCACAGTTCCAGCCATGGCGCGTCCGGTAATCACCGGGCGCGCTGCTGCATTTCCCGGAGGCTCACTCAACCCGCGCGGAACGCCGGATGATGATGATCCGGACGGCGACTCCGGCGATCACCATAAGGACGCCCAACGCCATCAGGCTCCAGACGGGGACAGAATCGGCGTCGATGTTTTTGTAGCACACGGCCGCCGCCCCGATTCCGGCCTTCTGCAGGCCGATCAGTTCAGCGGCATGGCTTTCCCGCAGCAGCGGGCTGCCGCAGAGGGGACCCGAGGGCTGGAGTCCGATGACGAAGCCCAGGATGTACACGTCCAGTCCCGCGGCAACAATCCACATCCACATGCGCCGCCGCCACAGCCCTCGGTTCCCGGCGGCGGTGGGCTCCGCCGGTGAATCATGCATCGCCATGGTTCGAGCATAATCGCAGCAGGCGCCGGGCTGGTTTCCGGCAGCCATGAGGAAACCAGGCGGCCATCAGGATAACGCGGCTATTGCCCGTGGGCGGGATCGCGGTTTATGAACTGGTAACTGTCGTAGCAGTCACGGGAGCAAAATTCCGCAGAGGGAGTTTGCGGGAGGGGTCCGCCGCAAAACCTGCATTTTGGAGCGGATCGAAAGATCCTAAATACGGTCGTCAGCATGGATGAAGGCTAGGCGCCCGCATGGGCAAATTTGACCAGTAACTGATACCTGATTCTTGAGACCCGGATACTTGCCGGCGAGCTTCCTCACGGACGGTGTTTGCGCAGGTCAGCAGGACCTAACGGCATCCGGCGTCGGTCCGGCCGGTCAGCCCTGCTGCCCGAACTTCTTGAGGCTCAGCGAGCGGGACCTGATCCCCTCGATGTGGGTGTTCATCGCGGCCGTCGCCGCGGCGCAGTCCCCCGCTTTGAAGGCGTCGATGATTGCCTGGTGCTCCTGCACGGTGTGGTCGCCGCTCATGTCGTTGTGCACCATCAGCCGGAACCGCTGGATGTGCCCCTCGATGGAGCCGTAGGCCCTGAGCAGGAACTCGTTGTCCGTGGCCTCAACGATGCGCCGGTGGAAGTTCTCGTCCGCCTGCCAGTAGGCCCGGTATCCGGCAAAGGTGTCCCCGCCGTGGCGTGACGCCTCCAGGTCGCGGTGGAACCCTTCCAGGTCCGCCACCAGCTCCTCGGTCGAATTCGTGCAGGCAATGCTGGTGCAGGCCGGTTCGAGGATCTGCCGCGAGGTCAGCAGCGCCGCGATGTCGCTGGCGGTCGGCTCCGGCGCCACCTTGTAGCCCCGCAGCGCTTCCCGCCGCACCATGCCCGTCGTCTCCAGGCGCGCCAGGGCTTCCCGAACAGGCGTGGAGGAAACCTTGAACCGTTTGGCCAGCCCGTCGATGCTCAGCGGCGATCCGGTGGAGATTTTGTCATCCAGCAGCAGGGACAGGATGGCCTCGAACACCTGGTCCACCAGCATCGGCCGGCCGGGGATGAGTACTTCTTCTTCAGGCGAAGCGGCGTTCATTTCGGAATCCTATGTGAAGTATTGGTCGATCGGATGCAGCGTCAGCGCGCTCCCGTCACAAAACCATGACCGCGAAAAAGGTGTTGGCGGAAAATCGTGCATGATGTACGGTACATGATACCGGACAGCAAAGTGATCTAAAACACACAACAGCTGTTGCCCTTCCAAGGTTGGAGGCCAGCCGCCGACAACCCCTCTCCCCCAAATCCGAAGGCGTGTAGATGATTCAGTTCCGATCGATGATGGTGACCGTCGCCGCAGTATCCATGGCGAGCGTGCTTCTCTCCGGGTGCTCCAATCCCGACATGACCTCTTCTGCCCAGTCCGATGCCCCCAAACCTTCCAGCTCCGCGGAGGCCGTCAAGGTCGACGAAGCCGCCGCGGCAGCGCTGCCCAAGGACGCAAAGGACAAGGGAACCCTGACCGTCACCATGAGCCAGAGCTCCCCTCCCCTGCACTTCATGGCCGCGGACGGGACAACCGTTCAAGGTATTGATCCCGAGATTGCCATGGCCCTGGGCCAGACCCTGGGCCTGAAGACGGAGGTCAAGAGCGGCCCCTTCGACGGCATCATCCCCGGGATCGCCGCCGGCAAGTTTGATATGGCCATCTCCCAGATGTCCCCCTCCACCGAACGCATGAAGGTGCTTGATTTCGTTGACTACTACCAGTCAGGCAGCGGCATCGGCGTGGCTCCGGGCAACCCGCAGCACCTTACGCTGGACACCCTCTGCGGCAAGCGCGTGGGCGTGCTGAAGGGCTCCTTCCAGGACCTCAAGCGCCTGCCCGCCCTGTCCAAGGCGTGCACGGACGCCGGCAACCCGGCCATCGAAGCCATGACCTACCCGGACATGCAGGCCCCCAACCTCGCGCTGACCGCCGGGCGCATCGATGCCGTCTACATCGACGGACCCACCCTTGGCTATGCCATCAAGCAGGGCGGCCAGATCGAACTGCTCGGCGAGAAGGACGTCTCCCCCGTCAGCATCGGCTTCAAGAAGGGCGCGGGCCTGGAAAAGGCCATCCAGCTGGGCATGGAGTCGCTGGCCAAGAGCGGCAAGTACAAGGAGATCCTCGACAAGTGGGGTGTAGGCAGCGGTGCAATCTCTGACTTCGCCTTCAACAAAGCGCAGTAGCCACATGGCCAACACAGCCACAGAACGCGACGCCAAGGCACCAGCCGGTGACGGGCTGGACCGGCAGCTTCTGATGGGCCGTCCGCACCAGCGCCACGGAGGGTTGTGGCTCACGGCGGCAATCGTCCTGTTCGCCATCTTCCTGGTGGGCTACTCCCTCGTCACCAATCCGCGCTTCGAGTGGAACGTGGTCTTCGGCTGGTTCACCTCGGAGCGGCTGTTCACGGGCCTGCTGCGGACGCTGGGACTGACGGCCATCTCCATGGCCGTGGGAATCGTCGTCGGCGTCCTGCTGGCGTTGGCCAGGCTCGCGCCGAACGCCATCGTGGCAGGGACCGCCGCGTTCCTGGTGTGGCTCTTCCGCGGGGTGCCGGTCTTCGTCCAGCTCCTCTTCTGGGGTTTCATCGCCGCCATCTACCCGCGGATTGCGGTGGGCGTGCCGTTCGGGCCCGAGTTCTTCTCGGTGGATGCCAACGTGCTGATCACCCCGTTCATGGCGGCAATCCTCGGGCTGGGCCTGAATGAAGGCGCATACATGTCCGAGATCGTCCGGGCAGGCCTGTTGAGCGTCCACCGCGGACAGACCGAAGCGGCCACGGCCCTGGGCATGCGGCGGTTCGCCATCCTGTCCCGGGTAGTGCTGCCCCAGGCCATGAAGATCATCATCCCGCCAACGGGCAACCAGACCATCTCCATGCTGAAGACCACCTCCCTGGTGAGCGTCCTGGCCTTCCCCGAGCTGCTCTACTCCGCGCAGCTGGTCTACAGCGCCAACTTCAAAACCATTCCGCTGCTCATCGCCGCCAGTATGTGGTACCTGCTGGTCACCAGCATTTTGAGCCTGGGGCAGTACTTCATTGAGCGGCACTTCAACCGGGGCGGCATCACCGCGGGACGCAGCACCCGGCGCACCCGCAAAGCCAAAGCAGTGAACTCCCGCACCGCACTCCAGGAGGTCCAGCCATGACCGAGATAATGATCGAGGCCCAGGGCGTCACCAAGAGCTTCGGGGACTTCGAAGTCCTCAAGGGCATCGACCTCACCATCCCCAAGGGCAGCGTCACCTGCATCATCGGGCCGTCCGGGTCCGGCAAGTCCACGTTCCTCCGCTGCATCAACCAGCTGGAAACGCTCGACGGCGGGTACATCCTTGTGGAGGGACAGCCGGTTGGGGTGAAGGTCAGGAAAGGCCGGCTGCACGCGCAGAACAATGCCGAGGCGGCGAAGATGCGCGAGAACATCGGCATGGTGTTCCAGAGCTTCAACCTCTTTCCCCACATGACGGTGCTGGAGAACATCTGCGAGGCACCGGTCAGGGTGAAGAAGGAGAGCCGGAAGGCCGTCCAGGACCGGGCAAAGATCCTCCTGGAGCGGGTGGGCCTGTCCGAGAAAGCGCACTCCTACCCGGCGTCCCTCTCCGGCGGCCAGCAGCAGCGCGTGGCCATCGCCAGGGCCCTGGCCATGGAGCCGCGGCTGATGCTGTTCGATGAACCCACATCGGCCCTGGACCCGGAGCTCGTGGGCGAGGTGCTGGACGTGATGCGCACGCTCGCGGACGGCGGCATGACCATGATCGTGGTCACCCACGAGATCGGCTTCGCCCGGGAAGTGGGCGACCATCTCATCTTCATGGACGGCGGCGGCATCGTGGAGCAGGGCGACCCGCGGGCCGTGCTGCGCGAACCCCGGCACGAACGCACCAAACAATTTCTGGCGAAAGTAATTTAGACCTTCACATTGGAGCAGGACCCTTGAGAAACAAATGGATTGTCAGCATTGATGACTACCGCCGGGCTTCCCGGAAGCAGCTGCCGAAGATGATCTCGGATTATCTGGAGGGCGGTGCGCTGGATGAGACCACCATGCGCGCCAACGAAGACCGGTTTGATGCCCTGATGCTTCGCCAGCGGTCCATGGTGGACCTCCGCGGCCTGACCACCTCCACCACCGTGCTGGGCCATTCCCTGGCGATGCCGCTGATGGTGGCGCCCATGGGCATGCTCACCATCTTCCATCCGGGGTCTGACCCGGCCGTGGCCCGGGCTGCGGTCCGGGCGGGGTCCATCTTCATCCACAGCGCCTGGGCAGGCTGCTCGCTGGAGGAGGTGGCCAAGGTGGCGCCGGACAACCTGTGGGCGCAGATCGCGTTCTGGAAGGACCCGGCGGAGACGGCCAGCTACATCAGCCGGGCACGGGCCGTGGGCGTGGAGACGCTGGTGGTGGCGGGCGACGTCGGGTCCTCCAGCAAGCGCGAACGGGACCTTCACCACGGGCTGTCCATGCCGCCGCGCCCGCCGGTGGCGGACTACTTCAACGCCGCCACCCGCCCGTCCTGGCTGTGGCGCTGGCTCACCGGCCGGAAGATGACCTACGGGAACTACCAGATCAACGGCCGGCCGCTGCGCATGGATGAGATGAACAACTGGATGGCATCCAACAAGAACCCGGGCGCCAACTGGGAGGACTTCGCCAGGCTCCGTTCCGAGTGGAAGGGGAACCTGGTGATCAAGGGCATCATGGACGCCGAGGACGCGGCCCGGGCCGTGGAGGAAGGCGCGGACGGCATCTTCGTCTCCAACCACGGCGGCCGGCAGTTCGACTCCCAGCCCGCCACCATCGACGTCCTGCCGTCCATCGTGGACGCGGTGGGCGGCCGTGCGGAGATCTACCTCGACGGCGGCATCCGCCGCGGGCACGACATCGTCAAGGCCGTGGCACTGGGAGCCAAGGCGGCACTCGCGGGACGGCCGTTCGCGTACGCCCTTGCCACCGGCGGGGAGCCGGCGGTGGACCGGGTGTTCGGGATCCTGCAGGAAGAGTTCAAGGGCGCCATGGGCTTCGTGGGGAAGTCCTCGGTTGCGGACCTGGACAGCAGCATCTTCGCGGGGCAGGCACAGTCGGCGCCTACTGAGAGTGTGCTGATTTAGTCCCCGCTGCACGGAAAGTGCCCGCCCCGTTCATTCGGCGGCGGGCAATTTTCGTGTGGTGCGTTTGGAGTACGACGGCGGCCGGGCAACTGCTGATGACGAACACGCTAGCCACTGACTCGCAGAGTATTTTTCGCTAATTCAGGTCCGGCCCGCGTCTGGCAATATGCGCAGCGCTAACGGGCTCGAGCATCGAAAAGGAACATACGCAGCAAGAGCAGACCCGCGCGTCGAGGGTGATGGTGGGCGTCGCTACACAGAGGCACTAACCGAAGGCCCCGGCTAGCAGCATCAATTGATGAGGTAGAGGTCCTCCGGCGTGGCCGAAGCAGCGGGTGTCTTTACGAATGGCAGGGCGCTCACCACGGCTTTAATACCAATCGCTGGCAGCAACACCGCCGCAGCGGTCACTGACAGCGCGGTGAATCCAACCAACTCCAGCGTTTCTCTTTTAGGCAAACGACGCCGGCGGCGTCCACCGTCTAGGAGTTCCATCATGATGCGAGGGTAGGACCCGTCAGAGGTGATTTCACCGGTATCAGCTACCTGACTTTGGAACCCTGCGCTACTTGCCAGCCCGGGCGTTACCGTGAATGGTGGGAAGGCAGTCCGGTGGAGGGGCTTGGCGCAGAGCACACGCGGATGAGCCAGAAATCACATGTGTCGCTTCCTGCCAATTATCTGATCGGCATGGTGAGCCACTCCAGCGGTGCAACGATTCCCGGCAAACGGCTCGTGATCAAGCGTGACGCGACCGGACGAATTGATGACATCACTATTGAGGACGTGGCGTAATGGCACTTTAGCCCGTTCATCCTTCGCACCAAATTCTTGTGACAGTTGGATGACCAGGTAGTCAAGAGGAGATCTCTGGTTTTCCAGAATCTTCTTCACCGCCGCCCTTACTCCCGCCGGGCTCTTGTTAGTAAGCGACCTCTCATGGACCTTTTCAAGATCATCCAATTGGCTCGTTGACGCATCAAGAAGTTCTCGTGCATCGTCCAGACGTGTCGTAGTCCCCCACCTAGTTCCCGGTTCCGGTGCATACCACCATATGGGCTGCCCCGATAGTGGTACCGGCCAAATAAGGCCGGCAATGGGACAGCGAAAAGCCCCACCGATCGGTCAGGTCTCAAACTGGAGAATCAGGCAGGGCTCTTCGCGGATCCCTGTGCATGCATCGACTGCGGTCAGCTAAATCCGGCGATCAGGGTGCCATTAGCTGGAGTGCCTAGCGCCCACAAGATGCCTACCCCTGCTCCAGGACTGGAACCACTGCGGGTTATTGAACAGAAAGGATGACGCCGCCACACGGTGAAGTCCCAGCCCAAGGAGCACCGCAACCACTGCTATGAACCACGGCGTTGCCGCCTCAAAGTGACCGGTGATTTCAAGGTCGAGTAGCTCTATGGCGCAGGCCATCAGCACGACGAAGAAAGTGTGCGAGACATACACAGGCAATGTCAGCGTGCCCAGCCGACGGAGGGGTTGCACATGCTGCAGAACCACAGCAGCCAGCAGCCCACCGACCGCGCCAAGAATCTGGATGACGAAAAGGCGGCCAAAGAATCCGCCGGACGCCTCTAGTAGACGGTTGACGACCAGCCACGCCGTAAAACCGGCAAGCCCAGCGATCCAGGACACCCGGGAGACGGCGGCGATCACCTGGCCCTTTAGCAGTATCCCGGCCATGAAAAACACGAAGTACATCGGGAACGCGCCAAGCCCGGGGCCCAGTAGGCGCAGCATGTTTTCGCCAAGTGCGGGCTGGGCAATGGCGGACCATCCCAGTGATAGGCCAGCGGAAGCGACCAGAATTACCCAAGCAGGCACCTTCTGGAGCAGTTTTGCCCCCACGAAGAAGACAACCAGGGCCCACAGAAACCACAACTCGGCGTTGGGCCGCACTGGAGACGCGACCATGCGCACCAGATGGGCCATCAAACTTGAGTCCTCTTGGCCGGGCAGCATAAGCCCTGCCAAGTATTTGTAGGCGAACATCACCGGCTGCCAGAGCAGGAAAACCCACACCAGAAGGGCAAGCTTGCCGTTCACAAGGGCCTTCCAGGGGACAGCAATCCACTTCCCGGCGAACAGCCCGGACATCAAGAAGAACAGGGGCATTCTGACACCCACTGCCGCCCCGTTGAAGGCCTCAATAAGTGGCGTCGGCTCAACGCCGACATAGCCTGTCCAGTCAGTGGCATGGACCATAACGACTAGAAAGATTGAGATGCCCTTCGCGGCATCGACCCACCCCACACGAGAGCTAATGCTTGTCCCCAATGTTCCCCCAAGGAATGTTCATGATTGCGCCTTATTCTACCGGGCAGTTAAATCCGATTATGCACCAGGCAGGCACCGTGGACGGCTACCGGTACCCGTCCACGATTGCAGCGGCGATCTTTTTATACGCACGCCGCGTCTCCGGCTTCAGCACATCCAGGGTCACCAAGTCACCGTCGGCAACGCCCCGGTCGTGTGGCACCGCAATCAGTTCACGGCAGATCCCGGCCAGGTGCTCTTCGATAGCGTCCTTGTCCACGCGGGAGGACACCTCGTCCTTATCCGTAATCACCACAATGGCATTGCGGGCCAGATCCGCGTAGCCGTGGCTGGCCAGCCAGTGCAGGGTACTGCGGGCGCGTTTGGCGCCGGACACCGCATAGCCGGCAGCGATGACCAAGTTGTCCGCCGACTGCAGGATCCCGCTCATCGCGTTGTGGGTTACGCCGGTGCCGCAGTCCGTCAGCGCCACAGAGTAGTAGCTGGAGATGAGACTCCGAATCCGCAGATATTCCTCTGCCGTCAGTGAGTCCGAGACCTCCGGGTCCTGCTCCCCCGCTATGAGGTGCAGCCGGCCGGCGTGATGCATGTACCGGGCCAGGGCTGTGAGCGAGTCGATGGACTCGATGTTTGCCAGCAGGTCGGAAATGGTCCGAGGGGAAGACTGCTGGTAGATACCCTCACCCAGGGCCCGCTCCACCAGGTCACCGGAGTCCGGGTTGGCGTCTATGGCGCAGGGCGCATCCCCACGGTATTCGGCCAGGGTCAGGCCCACGCCTACCGTGGTGGAGGTCTTGCCGATGCCGCCCTTGAGGCTCAGGATCGCCGTGTTGTAGCTGCCTTGGAGCTGGCGCGAGATGCGGCGGGCCAGCTCGTCCTCATGGCGCTGCCTGGGGCCGGGCCCCAGGTTCCAGGCGCCGCCGGTTAAATTGTAGAGAGCGCCGCGGATACCGCCAGTGGGGCGCGGCTTTTGCTCTTTCACGAACAGGCCGGGCGAACTGATGAAGTCCGGCAAGGGACTCTCAGCGATGGCGTCAGCTACGGTGGGCCGGCTGCGGCGGAAGGCCGGTGTCCCGGTTGGCGCGTCCGGCGCCGGGCCGGGAGCTCGGGCGACTGCCTCATCGGGCGCGGAAACTGGCGGCAAGGGCGCGGCGGGGATGGGACCCGGCAACGACTGAGCCGGCGCTGGCGCCGCAGCACTATGAGGGGTAGCAACTGACGGTGCACGGGACGGCTTGATGGCGTCGGCGGCGGCCGCTGCTTCTGCCCAGGAAGATCGGCCTGCCGCCGGCTTTCCGGCGTCGTTGGAACTGGACGTTTCGGGGGTTACGGCTGGCATGGTTCCTGTCCAGGCGCCCTGCTCCGAGCCGTCGGCACGACGAAGTTCGCGGCGTCGGCGCGGTTGCGGCTGCCCTGCATCGTGTGCTTGGGCGCCTGGGTTCTGATCCGACGGATTTGGCATGTCTGTCCCCCGGACGTTTTCGGCAAATGGTTTGCGGCTACTTCAGTCAGCAAGTCTAGGCGGTCCGGTGCGCGGCGCCTGCCACCGTCCTCTGCTCAGTGGCGAATGAGCGCAACGCAAACCACAGTTGCGGTGAGCATCAAAAGAACGGTAAGGACTGTGAAGCCCACCCACCTGGGAAGGCCCTTATAAGGGTTGATATCAACGTAAGGCATGTTCAGCGCCGACTGTCGCGGGGCGCCTGGCTCACTGAGATTCGGAATACGCGCCGCTTGAGCCGCACCATCTGGTAAAAAACAAAAAACGGTACCAGTAGTGTGCCCGATAGAACGCAAAGCGCTAGAACATAGTCAGACAAAGCCACAGTAATCTCCATCGGTCATAAGCTTCCTTACTGCTTACGACCTAAGCATGTGACAGATCGATTGACAAGTCACGTCATGATGACGTTACAGACTAAGGTAGCGCCTAGTGCCGAGACTCTGCTCACAAGCATTCATGCAAACAGGCCTCCTCCTCGTGCCCAAACTCGAAGCGAAACCAACGTTATGAGTGTGAGATGCGGAGCAAAAATTCATCGCTACCGGATTTCCTGCGGATTCCGCCCGGTCTCCTGAAGACGCTTGATGAACCAACGCGACTGCTCCGGGCCGTAGGGCAGCACGGGGATGGCTTTTGTAGCGTCGTTTGGGGTATCGCGGATCGACTGTCGGGCCTGGCGCAGAGCGGTTGTCATAGTGTCGGCCATTGTCTTTACGAATTGGTCGCTACACGGCTTTCCGTGTCCTGGTATCAGGAACTCATAGCGGTGGCGCAGCGCGGAAATGTGCCGGAGCACGTCAGCCCATTCCTCGGGATATGAGTTCTCGAAGGAGGGGTGGGCTCCCTGTTCGACCAGATCGCCGACGTAGAGGGTGGTTGGCGTTCCAACTAAAAGATCCCCATCCGTGTGACCGCGACCCAGGTAGAACAACGTTGCGATAGTGCCACCGAGGTCAACAAGGACAGGCTGATCCCTGACGATGGCGTTGGGAACCACAAGCTCAACGTTTTCACCGATCCCAGCGGACATTTGAGGCTCAAGCACTCGCACATGCCGGCGCTGCAGGTCGCCGCGCTGACCGATATGGTTGGCACAGTTTTCATGGGCCCAAAATTCAGTGACACCGGCTTCAGCGAAAACGGCGTTCCCAAAGAAATGATCGAAGTGGGCGTGGGTATTGACGACAACCAGCGGCAGGGCAGTCTTCTCCCTCACCTCATCCAGGATCTCGCGCCCCTGGCGTGGCCCACAGCCGGTGTCGACCACCATCGCACGATCAGCACCGACTATAAGGCCTGTATTTAGAAGCGAGGCCTCTGTGGTCAATACGTAGTTGTTCGCGCCGACTTCCAGCCATTCCGCCATTGTCTTTCGGTTCCTTCGCAGAGCATTGTGCCTTCATCTTGGTCCCAGATTGTACTCCCAGCTTTAGAGGCTCTGGAGCCGAAGCGCAGACACGGCGGCTGTTGCTACCGGGCCCTTCTTGACAAGGACGTGCATACCTAGACTGCCGCGTCGATCGGTCGGGGCCATTCACCCAACTTCTGAAGAGCAAAACCCTTCCCGTCGCAAGACTAGACAGTCGGCCGCCCGTCCCCGGTCAGCGAGTTCGATGCCCCGAGCGTGGCCACGCGACTCAGTGCGCTATTGACACATGAGTGTGCTCCAGCGACCCAAACCTCGGCGACGATGAAATCGACATTTATCGCCGGGTACTATGGACGAGACCGCACGACTGATGCTGTTCTGGGGAGGGCTATTGCGCTGCCTCCGGCAATGTATATAGGGGGACCCTGGCTTGGACCTACGCGACTATCTACGCGTTTTGCGCCGCAACTGGATGGCTATTGTGGCCCTTACGCTTATCGGCATACTATGCGGCGGCCTAGCCTCCGCCTTGGCAAAGCCGACATACACCGCTGAGACTCAACTTTTTGTTGCCATTCAAAGTTCGGGTTCTGTTCAGGAACTTCAACAAGGTAATAACTTCAGTCAGGCTCGTGTGCAGTCCTATGTAAAAACAGTAGCTAGCCCCGTGGTTCTACAACCGGCGATTGATAGCCTGGGTCTCACCCAATCCGCCGAAGAACTCGCTAAGAACGTTGAGGCAAGCACTGATCTAAACACTGTTCTGATCAACATCAAGGTCTCAGACGGATCCCCAGTTCAAGCGGCAGCGATTGCTCAAGCAGTATCTAACAGCTTGGTCAACGCTGTGGAAACGCTGGAAAAGCCGGCTGCGGGAGGAACCTCTCCCGTGCGCCTTTCCGTGATCAAGCCCGCCGCCGCCCCGACTTCCCCCGCTACGCCGAATACACGCCTGAACTTAATTTTGGGACTTGTCATTGGTCTTACTGCTGGGCTTGCAGCCGCCGTTCTCCGCACCACACTTGATAACCGTATTCGGGGAGAGGCGGACCTGCGACGGGTTACCGATGCACCGCTTCTGGGAGGGATCGCCTTTGACCCCGATGCAAACAAGAAGCCCCTACTAACACAGGTTCCGACACAGAGCTCCAGGGCAGAATCATTCCGGCAGCTTCGTACTAATCTTCAATTCGCAAACGTATCTCGGCACGCTAAGACCGTTCTTGTTACTTCATCCCTGCCTGGTGAAGGAAAGAGCACAACTGCAACCAACCTAGCTATCGCTTTGACTCAGGCTGGACAATCCGTGTGCCTAATTGACGCTGACCTTCGTCGTCCAATGGTCAATCAGTATTTGGGCCTAGAGCGGAATGCTGGTCTAACCACTGCGCTGGTGGGTTCTGCAGACGTTGAGGATCTGTTGGAACCGTGGGGTGAAGATAACTTGTTCGTTCTGACATCGGGTGAAATTCCACCAAACCCCAGTGAACTTCTCGGTTCGGAAGCGATGAAGCAATTGCTCGAAAGACTCGAAAGTACTTTTGACACGGTCGTCATCGACGCTCCGCCACTTCTACCAGTGACAGATGCAGCCGTGCTCGCCCAGTATGTCGGTGGCGTTGTCGTTGTTGTGGGTTCCAAAAAACTGCGCCATCAGGACCTCGAGAAGACGATCACTTCTCTGCAGATGGTGGGCGCCAAGATTCTTGGAGTTGTGATGAATCGGCTTCCAGTGAAGGGTCCGGATGCATACTCCTACAGCTACTACGGCCACAGTGAAAGCCCGGCAGAAAATCCAGCAATAAACGGTGGCAGAAAGCGAAAATCCGCAACTGACGGTAGCAGGCGTTCTTGGGAGAGCCTGGCCTTTGACGAAGCAAGTACCGTTGTTTCCGACAGCCGTCAGCCTAGCCGCTTTCCAGGTTTGCCAGTTGATGGTCCTTAGTCGTTGGACCAGCAGCTCCTAAGGCCCGCGGAACCCTCTTCGGCAGCCGTGTGAACAGACTTTCAAAGCTGAGCCTTCCAGAGTTTTCCCTTCCACCGGCAGGCGACCACGAAGTTTGGACCAACTCAAAGCCGCGGTACACCTGCAAATATCCTTTGAACCCCCGCCGGGCAATACGAAGTACCACTGCGGATCTGAAAGGACCCTTGGCGTGATTCGACCAGGCGATCTCGACCTTTCTCATGATGCGAAATTCTGTGTTTTTGGCACTGTCACCTGAACTCGGGCAATAGCCTCACTTACTGTCAGAGACCTGGGAGGCGGCCTTAGAGTAGATAGCCCAAAGATGGGAAATCCCATAATCCTCCCTGCATTTAAGCGCTTCTAATTCGAATTTTTTAGTACGAATGGATATAAAATGAAAAACCTCGTTGTGATCGGACAAGGATATGTTGGCCTCCCCCTTGCCCAGGGTGCCGTCCGAGCAGGTATGAACGTTATCGGGCTGGATCTGAGTTCAAGCATCGTCGACAATCTCAATGCCGGTCAGTCCCACATCGATGATCTGCCTCATGACGAGATTAGCGAAATGCTGGAGGCTGGCTATCGGGCTTCTACAGATCCCACTGTGATTCGTGACGCTGAAGTAGTCGTGATATGCGTGCCAACGCCGTTGGGGGAGGCCGGCAGCCCAGATTTAAAAGCTGTGATTGCAGCCACAGAGTCAATCGCTAAGTTCATGACAACCGGAACGCTGGTGGTACTCGAATCGACGACTTACCCTGGCACCACTCAAGAGCTCTGCCAGCCAATTCTTGAAGGTAGCACGAGACACGTAGACGAGGACTTTTATCTTGCTTTCTCGCCCGAACGGATAGATCCTGGGAACAAGAAATTTGGGCTAAAGAATACCCCGAAAGTTGTCGGCGGTGTCTCAATAAAGTCGACGGAAGCTGCGGTGGAGTTCTACAGCAAGTTTGTGGACACCGTGGTCCCTACGAAAAGCGCCCGCGAAGCAGAAACGGCAAAGCTTCTCGAAAACACCTATCGCCATATTAATATTGCATTAGTTAACGAAATGTCAAAGTTCTGTCATGAGTTGAATATCGATCTGTGGGATGTAATCGCTGCTGCTAAGTCAAAGCCCTTTGGGTTTCAGGCCTTCTACCCCGGCCCGGGTGTCGGCGGCCACTGTATTCCGATCGACCCAAATTACCTAAGCTACCAAGTGCGTCGAGCGCTCGGGTACCCCTTCCGGTTTGTCGAGCTGGCTGAGGAAATCAATAACTCGATGCCGCGCTACGTAGGAGATCGGGTCCAGTCCCTTTTGAATGATGCCGGCAAGCCCCTCAAGGGCTCCAAAGTCCTGCTTCTTGGTGTTACCTACAAGGCCAACATCTCGGACCAAAGAGAGTCTCCGGCTGTAGATGTTGCAGAAGTGCTCCTTCAGCGAGGAGCCGAAATCCTCTTTCACGATCCAATGGTCCAAACATGGTCTGTCTCCGGGACCTCGTACGAGGTCGCGGATGATATCCACGCAGCAGTACTGGATGCTGACGTCGTAGTTCTTCTCCAAAACCATGACTTTTATGATGTCGACGTCCTGAGCGAAAAGGCTGAGATATTTTTTGACACACGAGGTGCTTCGTCGACGGCTTCAGCCCACCGGCTTTAGGACGTGTGAGGAGTGGCCTAGCAAGTCGCTCATGAGTTTGGAGAGACTCAACGCAGGACTTCTGGCGTGGAGCCCTCAGCTTACCGACGGCGGCCCGGTGGCCGGCACGATCAACAATAGCCTCGACGACCACTTGTCGGTCGATGATAAAGGCAGGCTCGTGCCGGCACCTCACTGCCTGGGGTCCGAGGTGGGCGACCGCTGCGAAGGAGAACTAGGTGTGCAAGATGCGCGATGCAACCTTGTCAGGCACAAATCACCATGTCATGAGAATTCGAGTCCTCGAGTACAGAGCAGTGAGTGGAGCTCAATCGGCAGCGACGAAATAGAGTCCGCCAGCGCCATATCCCTCGGTCCCCAGCGGGCTTGATTGTTGCCACGCGCTAAGTTCGGCGGTCAGGTGAAGGTAGTAATCGATAGAAGGACGGGACGTAGCACGGCCACGGCCCCCGCTGCATAGTGAATTGCGTAATTGGATGCTTGGGGGCCAGTCGATCTTGCCTTTCGGGACGGTGATATTGCCGGTGGGGGCCAGTAGCCACAGGTGTGGGGGCTACTGGCCCCCACCGGCATTTTCTTATTTCGTCATGTGGCGTCTTCACACATGTTGTGGTTGTCGGTATCGACCCGGATGGCGTTGTGGACAACGCGGTCCATGAACGCATTTGGCGTTCTGCGTGCAGACGACGGTGGAAGCTGTGTCGTATCGCCGCTCGAGCAGTTCCAGCAGCATGCTGCGCATGCTCTCGAAAAGCTATTGGTCGATCACAAGCAGGGTCTAGTCCGCGTACTGCATCAGGAACTTCGTTGCCCCCAAGGTTTGTCCTTCGCCAGCGCCCAAGCTTCCTCAAGGTTGCGCATGCGGACGTAATGGGCCCGGATGCGGTACCGGCAGGCCGACTTGGCCAAGGTGCACCCCCACATACGACTTCCTGGACCCGGTGAATCCCTCGCTCCCAGAAGGTATAAGGGGATATATCCGATTGGCCTTATCCACGGGGAATACTAAGGGAAACCGATCGGTTGAAAGCCTGCTCGGAAAAACTCTCTCTCAGCACATTGAAAGCTCTCACACTCGCCCTTTCAAGTTCCTCCGGCAACGCCTGGGCTACAGCCTCCACCAGTTCGATCGATGAAGCTGCCACTCTCAGGGCAGCAGCAGCTGGAATTCCCTCCATACCAGACGGAGTGCTGACAACTGGTAGTCCCCTGCTCATCATTGTTAGGGTCTTTAGCTTGACCCCCGCCCCAGCCCAAATTGGTACAACACCAGCAGCAGCATTTTCAAATACTTCGTCGAGCTCCGCCACGAAGCCCAAGTATTCAACGACGTCAAAGCGTTCAAGTATGGCAATTTGCTCAGGTGAGGCCCCAGCACCCACGACACAGAGCTTCATGTTGTGAGACCGCAAGGTGTCTCCGGCCTCCCGAAGTAGGCGAAGCAGACCATCCCAATTCGGTGGATAAGCAAAAGTGCTCATCCAGACAATTTTCCGCGACCCAGCATTGAATGAGCGTGGATTGGTAGATGGGAGTCGAATAGAAGATCTGATGACTGCATCTGCGGTCCGATGAAACGTTCGTTCAAGCCTCAACGACTCCTCTGGTGCTGTCACCCAAACTGCATCGCACAAACGCAGGACACGCCGTTCCCAGACGTAGCTCAGCGCGCTATTGAGTAGGAACTTGAAACGCTGCCTCGGATCCCGCAAGTTAACGACGCTGTTCAGGCAGAAGGCGGTAAAAACGTTAGCCTTATCCCAAACAACATGTTGGTCCGTGAAATGCTTGGCGTAAACTCCCGCAGCTTCGCCTATAAGAACAATCAGGTCATATACTTCCGCCGATTTAGCCAAATAGGATTCCATTTCGCTACTATACGGGCTGAAGAACAAGGGCGGCGTAACGGAACCGATTCCCTTTACGAGTCTGCTCGCGCGACTGGGCAGGTCCGATGCCCGACTAATGCCACTCAGGGCGAAAACCCTTGTTTGCGCCAAAGGGAGCGCACTTCGGAAGCCTTCAATATCAGAAGGCGTCGTGTCCCTGCGCTCAACGGTAAGCGCAGTGAGTCGGCCCTTCGTCGATAGAGCCTGAAGCATCATTAGCACTCGCAAGGCATCCCCATGGTTCTGGGGATATGGGAGAAAAGTCGTGACAGCGAGTATTTTCAAGAGATTCCAGCTAACGTTTGATGCGGACAAATGCGGCTAGGCTAAACTGCGAGATCGAAAAAACAGCAGGCCGCACTTAAGGGTAAACGAGAAACCAACAGCGGCAGCAGCACCGACAACTCCCCACATGATGGCAAAGCTAGGGATGGCAATCAGCATGACTGCTGCTGTAATGACGCCATTGAGGGCCACAAACTTCTCTAGTCCTTGGCCTTGGAGCACGCTTCCGAGTGGAGACGAGAGAGTCACAAAAGGTAAAGCCAACAGAGAGACACCCAGGACAGGCGCAGCCGCCAGGAAATCCGGACCAAAAAGTATTGTCACTATTGGCGCGGCGAAGAAGGTAGTCGGCACAAGCAGTAAAAGCATTGAAAGAAAGGCCAGTGTCAACCTGTTCACGAGGCTACGCGCCTCGACCGCATTTAGGCGAGCCGAGTGCGGCATCAGGATTGCAGTAAGAGTTTGGGGGACCAGTTGCAGCGGATTGACTACTTTAGATGCAGCCGAATAAATGGCCGCACCTGTGATAGAGGTGACAGCCGCAACCAAGGAAGTGTCAATATATCGAGCATGGGCCGAAAGATTGCCAATGAAATAGGGCCAAGATTCCGTGGCAATTCGACGCAGTGAGTGCCGCCCACTTCTTCTAACCTTCAAGCGCCCACGTAGAAGTCTGTCGACATTCAAAACGGACAGAAATACGACAACGAGGTAGGCCGCGGAGTATACAAGAATTGTATCATTGTGAAGCCAAACAGCGGTAGCAGTTCCAAGAAATGGGATTAGACGCCTTAATAGAATTGAAAAATTAGGTATTGACTTGTTACCATCCGCAATAAAAACACTCAGCGCGGTTTCAATCTTCTTTTCAAGGGCAAGAGCGCACACAAGAATGACAGTCCATAACGGCACTTGATTGAACAAATAACCGATATAGAACGAAGTCGTCGATATCGCGGCCAAGAGATATGTCGAAATCGCATTTAATCTAAGGCCTGCGGAGACTTGTTCATGCAAATTCAGCGCACGCGACTTTGGGATCAAAGTTGACATGCCTAAATCAAAAAACGTCAAGATGAGAACCGAAACCGATGTCAGTACCGCTAATAGGCCGAAGTCCTCCAAACTCGCTGACCGGGCCAGCAGGACTAGATTGGCGGCTTGCAAGACGCTCGACATACCGCGCGCTAGTAGCATGGCCAAAAATTGCTGCTTCAATCGCTCAGGTTCCTGCCCGAGTTAGGCTCCCAGTGGACACAGAAAGCAGGATGGGTCACTAAATCCCCTCTCCGGGATACTGTCTGCCCAAGTTCCTGCCAAGTGCATATTCGTTGAAGTGTCGCCCGGAGACAGCTTTGAGGTAGCCTCGACCCGTTTGAAGGGTTCGCCAACCTTGAATATTCGAACTAGTTTCAGGCCGGGACAAAGTGATGACGAAAGCCCCCTTCAGAACTCTAAGAACCCCCTCAACAGCCAATCGAAGCGTGGCGCGGCTATTGGATTCAAGCATCAGACGGGCTCGTAACTGTCCATTCCTAAGATCGCGCTGCCTCATCCACTGGGGGGTAGTACGCGCTCGAGGGACCGTTTCTACGACTGACGCCTTAGCAGCCCACACACATCTCCCTCCTTGCCTTCGCAGACGATTGAAAAGTTCGATATCGGATCCTCCGGTAAGCGAGTATTGTTCGCTGAATCGGAGCGCCGCCGAACCATGAAACCAGGTTGCGTCCACAAGCGTGTTTCCTGTGGCTACGTCTTCCACAGGCGAATGGTCGGCCCTGTCGGGCGTGTAGAAATGCGGCACCGCGTTGGCGAGGTGTTCAAATCCATCGGGAAGTTCGAAACGGACGGGCCCCGTTACAACATCGGCGGAAGTCTCCTTCCATGTCGAAACCAGTTGAGAAAGCCAGTGTGGCGGCGCAACCTCGTCATCGTCAATAAAAACCAGTGCTCGGGGTTGGAATACCGCGGCCGCTTCGATGCCGGCATTCCGGGCAGCCGCGATACCCGGTTTCGGTTCGTGCACATAGGTGACCAGGCTCGCAAATTCCTTAGTCGTGGTTTCAGCTGAACCGCTAGGATCGTTGTCTACTACAACCACGTGGAATTTCATCTTCCCGAGATCCTGCTGATGTTCGATGCTGTGAAGTAGTGCCTTCAACATCTCCGGCCTTTGGAAGGTGGCCACAGTTACCACAAGGTCAAAATTTTGTGACATTTAACTAAGCATCTTTCTAAATTGAATATCCGCGATGTCGCGTCATTGCCACATGACAAATTGTGCGAACAATTAAAAACGAACTAAGGTCTAACCGAGCGTGGGCGAAATCCTATTTCTCATTTTCATAACGTTGAAAAATGACGCGGATTCTTTCTGCGAATGCCTGTTGGTTGAACTTTTGAGCGAACAGTGCTCTTGCGTTGTTGCCAGCATTGACCAAATCCTCGGCACTGAGAGTTTCTAGGCAAGCGGTCCATTCCTCGCTGACCCCAGGAGTCAACAGCCAGCCTGTTACCTTATCTTCTACTATTTCCTTCAGGCCCCCAGACCGACTGGCCAGTACCGCCCTGCCGTAGGCGGCGGCTTCGATGGCAATCGTAGGCAACGGGTCGGGATTTACACTCGGAACAAGAACGGCGTCACAGTTAAGCAGGGCCGTCTTTATATCTTCTACATGCCCGCATATCTTCACCGTCTCCCTGTTCGGCATTCTTTCAACAATCGCTCGGACGTCAACAGACTGTCCCACCTCAGGTGGACCGCCGTACACATGTAGTTCCACGTCAGCGCGCTTCAGGTTGGACCACGCCTTTAGTAGAGCCTCGTGCCCCTTCCAAGCGTTCCAACGACTTGCTAAGACGAATCTCAGCTTTTGCCCAGTTACTTGAAGTTCTCCTGTGGGAAGATCAAAGCCGTTGTAAATCACGACGCTGCGACTTCTACTGCCCACGGGCAGGGCATCCCTGACAGCTTCACTTACGCCAATTATCAGTGATGCGAAAATCAAGAAAGGCTGCAGCACAAACTTTGTTATGCCGGAGAGATATTCATGGAGATGTAGAACCACCGGCTTACCGCCCATCCGTCCCAATGGTGCTACAGACGCAAGGGCGGAAGTGTTGATGTAGAGCAAGTCGAAGTCTGCTGATCTAAGATGTTTCGTGACAGTCACCATGCGAGGTAAAAGTTTCAAGATACCTCGGGCATTAAAGTAACTGCGCCTCAGAACGGGAAGATCTATGAACGCTACAGGTATTGACCGGGCCTCTAGTTCTCGCCTGAGACGGTCACCTGGATAACGTATATCTGTCGGTAACCAAACTTCAGCGCAGTAGTGCAGAGGAAGGGCATCGATAATCGCCAAAAGCACCTTATCGGCACCGTAGAGCTCATTAGACGGGTGGACGAACAGGACTTTCATGCTGCTCACCGGGACCCAATGGCGCGCGCAGGGACTCCTGCGACTATTGCCCTGGGAGGAATAGACTTAGTCACTACAGCGCCGGCAGCCACAATTGCGCCCCGACCAACCGTTACACCAGCTGTTATAGTTACGCCGCTTGCGATCCAGCAGTCATCTTCAATGACTATAGGAGACCAAGCAACACCCTGGCTCTTTATGTCGTCGCTGCCCTCAAAGTTGTGATTTTCAGAGAACATCCGAACCCCAGGGCCAAGCATGACGTTCTCGCCTATAGTGATTCCCCCCGAACATCCTACATAACACTGCGGGCCAATACTTGAATTCGCGCCGACGGAAAGCCCAACGCCTATTTCTCGCGAATAGTAGCTACTGGGCCTAATCATGGTTTGCGCACCGATGGAAACCTGATCTCCGAAGCTAATGCCTTCGCGAGATAGTCCCTGGATCTCAGCGCCGTCTTCCACAACGTTATTAGCGCCTAGACGAATGAAGCTTCTGTTTCGAATAGTAACGCGACGTCCGACTAGGGGCACACCGCGGCATTCGGACAGCTGAGGCATCAACAGTACTCCTCGAAGAGCCATGCCTGCGACTTTCCATGCTAGGGAGAGCGAGATTTTTGCCCAGTCCTGTTCCCGCCCAGCGGACCTTGCTCTAGCGCGCTGTTCACTGCCTAATTTTCTGAAGACGTCCAACGAATAAGTCCTTGATAGCGAGAGTTGCCAGTGAGGGTCAAGCCATAATCGCGGCTTTATCGGCTCATTTGCCGTGTATCTGACTTGCTCAGAATTGCATTTTGCGTGATCGACATGAGGGCATCGTTATATGCACCGCACACTAACTCCCAGCTGTAAAAGCTCCGAGCACGTTCGACCGCGCCAGCGCTTAGGGTCGACTGCAGCTCCGGTGAGCCCATCAGTTCACTAACGGAATCCACAATGCTCCCTTCAGTCGGCTGAGCATATGTAGCTGTGTCCGAAAGCACTTCCCGATTGTAAGTCGTATCCCGTGCGACTACAGGGGCTCCACAGGCCATGGCTTGAACCAGAGCCGGATTGGTTCCGCCAACACTGTGGCCGTGGAAATAGGCGCCTGCGTGCTGCCATAACGCGAACAACCGCCTGTCATCACTTATATGCCCAAGCCAATGCACCTTTTCACTCGCCTCGGACAACGCGCGTGCCGCCTCGTCTAGTTCTCCACCGAAGCCGGAGGAGCCGACTATCACGACATCCCAAGCTTTAGCGAGCTCCTTAGCTGCCTCAAAAAACTCGAGGACCGTGTTTTCCGGCACAAAGCGAGCGACCATCAATACGTAGCCTCTGCTGCGTAATCCCTCTTCCACCGGGAGCGACGGCGGCACGTCGCCTCCATAGGGAATGAACTTACTCGATACTCCGTAGCGTTCGCGCCATATGCGCTGTATCTCCACGGCGTCACAGATGAGCAGGTCAGCAAATTTGGCAGTGAAAAAAGCGCCAGCTTTGAAAACCAACTTGGCTGCCTTTCCCCACTTGTCTCTCTCCCACTCGATGCCATCCACATTTACGACAGTTTTAATTCCTCGTAGCCGCAGCAAAGGAAGCCAGAATCCGTTAGCAACATTCATGACCAACGCGACGTCGGGTCTTTTGATCATTGCATTCAGAACGGACGTCAGCCCGTAGGACATCGTGCTAAGGGCGCGGGTATTCAGTCCCAACGTCAGCACGGACCGAATCCTGTGGTCCGCGTGTCCTGGATCGCGCTCAACCGAACCATCTCGTCCGTAGACAGTCACGTCCCACTCAGCATCGGCGAGATA
Organism: Pseudarthrobacter sp. 05T312; assembly: GCF_056396685.1. NCBI lineage: Bacteria > Bacillati > Actinomycetota > Actinomycetes > Micrococcales > Micrococcaceae > Pseudarthrobacter > Pseudarthrobacter sp. 05T312. Next base: position 125,287 of record NZ_JBFTLY010000001.1, on the reverse strand, counting down.
CGGTGCCAGACGACGAACTGCCGTTTCAAAGCCTCCGTAATAACTCGGATATCCTCGTGTCCCTATAATCGAGACCTTCTTCATGAATACTTTTCCTTACGACGCGCATAGATGTTAGATACGGCATTTCCGAGCGAAAACTGTGGTCAGCCCCCAGGGGGCGGCGTAGATGTTTCGCTTTTACGCATCATTGGCGCAATTTTAGTTGTAACTACATAGAAGATTATCAACAGGCCTAGCGGCTTCGAGATTCTTGTTTCAACAATTGAGTAAATTCCAAGAACTGTGACAATCACCAAGGGAAAAACGGCAGAGATAGTGGCCCTCGTCGTGAGTAAGAGCCTCAACCAAGCGAGCCCCTTTAGCAGGGAAATAAACACGCATACACCAAATGACGCTAATCCGAGTATCCCGACCTGAATTAGTACGTCTAAGTAGCTATCGTGGGAGTGGTAGATGCGGTAGTTGAATTGACGAGCAACCCAGTCCGCCACATAGCTGCCATCCAGCCAGACCGCATCCCATCCATACCCTAGCCAGGGACTGTGGCTCCACGCCTCCACCACATAAGGCCATATAGTCGTTCTTCCAGTCAGAGTTTCGTCCCTACCAAGCAAGCCAGTCACGGTGGCAAATTGGGTGGGAATGAACCAGAAAGCGAACGCTGTGATGAGAAGGTAGTAGGTAATAATGAAGGGGCGCAGACGGGCGTTTACTTTTGGCATAATTCGGAAACCAACCGCCAAGGCTACGCCTATAACCGACATGGCCAAAGCCGTGCTTGACGCGGACCATGCGACCCCAAGGGCAAACAAAAGCAGTGCCATGATGCCGTATCCTCGGCGCCCTTTTAGCATGAGCCTAGGGGTAGAACACAAGGCGACCAGACCAACGGTCATAACGTAGCCCATCTGATTGCGATGTTCATATATTCCCCGGAGCGATCCATACTTGTACGTCTCGTTCACCAGGCCAAGGTCGGGCCGCAGTACAGACAGAATGATCGAGGCGGCCAATGCCGCACCGGCCCCCAGCGCGATGCCCTCGACGAGGGCTGGCAGCTTCACCTTTGCAGCGAATAAGACACTCAACGCAAAAACAGAGGCGAGGGAAATAGTTCCCGTAATGGTCTCATCTGGGAGAATGCTCCAACCAGATGAGGCAGCCGCGATACCAACGAATGTGAACGGGGCTAATGCCCACCATGCCATGGCGGAGCTCTTGTCCCGCAGAAGCGTGACCACGGCTATAACCAGAAGGACACCTATCGGAAGGATGCCGTGATTTGTTGTCAGGGCTGTTGGTTCGGAGGTAATAAAAAACGCGGCAGCCACTAAAACCACATGCTTGCGTCGGGCTACTCCAGAGATCCCAGATAAATCAGACTCAACCTTCGGAGCAACCCCAAGCGACGGGTGGACCATTCTGGCTCCTATTCACAGGCTTTCCACGAGAGGATAGTGGACGGTTAGTTGCGCGCCGCACTTGGCCAGGAGTAACCACGAGTCATCATAAAAGTTCACCGAGACCCCCCGAGTCCAACAGAAGGATATCCCATCCAAGCTCCTAGTCGTTTCTGGGTCAGCCGCTCCCGACGAAGGCTTGGGGGTCGACCCCTCAAAAGCGCAGGCTCTTCCACGGGGCAGCGATCACAGAGTACGCCTCGATGCGTCTCGGTCGGCAGGCTGCGTCGGGGACACAGGGAAGGATGAGATGGTCAAGGGACGGCGGAACCGTCACGGCGGGTAGTTCTTTGGCTACCAGCAGGAGGCTACTTTTCGGGATGGGCAAAGCCCTGTCGGCTGCATCAGACGACATACTATTGGCGATTTGTAGCCTGGTTGTATCCTGTTCGGGTCACTCGCCGATTGAGTGTCAACTAGGGTTATGGGGAAAATCACTTGCGGGAAATATCAGATTGGAGGGTCCGAGCGACTCGTACCCTAAGGTTGATCGACGCCCTCGTCGTGATGTGGGCAATAGCCGGAGCCTACGTCTTGAGGTTCGGCGTAGATACGGACACTGCAAGCGAGAATAAAGAATCACCCTATATTTGGCTCTCAATTGTTCTGGCCATCATTTGGTGGTTGATGCTCGGGGCTTGGAACACTAGGCAAAGCCGGATCCTAGGTTCAGGCTCTGAAGAATACAAGAGAGTGGCAGCGGCCTCTCTCTGGTTATTCGGCCTGGTAGCCATATTTTCTTACGTCTTGAGGGTTGATACTGCCCGCGGGTATGTAGGCATCGCGCTTCCGGTAGGTTTGCTGGGGCTCCTTCTCTCCCGATGGCTTCTTCGGCAGCACTTGAGCGTCAAACGCCACGGCGGCGACAACATGTCAAACCTTATGTTGATAGGTGGTCCAGCAGCCGTTGCGCATCTTGCCGGTTCGCTCCTACGCGCCAAACATGCGGGTTACAGACCAATTGCGGCATACACTCCCGGCAGCGTCGAAGACATGCAGTACGAGCCAGCATCCGGGCTGCCAATCTTAGGCCGAAGTACAGATGCAAAATCTATTCTGTCTGCCCTTGATTCGTGTGAAGCTGACGCCGTCGCTATTTCCGCCGGCGTCCAGCTCCACCCGCAGACCTTACGGCACCTTGGCTGGGAATTATCAGCCCGTAATGTAGGACTTATCATGGCACCGGCACTTACCGACATCGCCGGTCCAAGAATCCATACGCAACAAGTGGCAGGGCTCCCACTGATCCACGTGACGACGCCCACTCTCGAGGGAGGTCAGAGGGTTGCGAAGCGGCTGATGGATGTTGTGGTTTCTTTCATTCTTATTGTTGCTTTTCTGCCAATAATGCTGATGTTAGCGTTCCTCATAAAACTGGACAGCCGCGGCCCCGTGCTGTTCCGCCAGGAAAGAGTTGGCCAAGAGGGAACTCGCTTCAAAATGTTGAAGTTTCGGTCAATGGTCGTTGATGCTGAACAGCAGCTAGCCTCGCTTGCGGGAAAGAACGAAGGTAACGGGGTACTCTTCAAAATCCGTAAAGATCCAAGGGTCACTCGTATTGGCGGGCTGCTTCGGCGCTTCAGCTTGGACGAGTTACCTCAACTTCTTAATATCTTGGGTGGGTCAATGAGCTTGGTCGGGCCCCGTCCCCCCCTCCCTCAAGAGGTTGAAGCTTACGAGCACGATGCTCGCCGGCGACTTTTGGTGAAACCCGGACTAACAGGCCTTTGGCAGGTCAGCGGACGATCAGACCTATCGTGGCAGGACTCTGTAAGGTTAGACCTTTATTACGTAGAAAACTGGTCTCTTGCGGGAGATCTGGTCATTATTCTCAAAACCGCCCGAGCGGTCTTCACAAGTACTGGTGCCTACTAGGTTTAGCAAGCGGCCTCTCTACAGACCAGAAAGCTAGCGCACGGTGAGAAATTCCACAACAGGGAGCAACAGGGTGCAACGTAATTATTGGGCCGCTCATCAAAAGACAAAAACACCACGCCATGCAGCCAGAAGATACTTCTTTATTGGGCTGGGTGGCATTTTGCTGATAGGCGTAGCACTATGTGGATGGCTCGGCTTTCGTGCTGCAGTAATCCGGAACGAGTTGCAGTCTGCTATTCAGCTTGTCCCTCCGCTCCGAGAGAGTCTGACGGGCGACGGCAAGGAGCGGGCGACGGAAATAACACAGCAACTCACGGCCCATACAGCAGCAGCTCGTGAGGCTTCAAACGATCCGTGGTGGACTATGGCCTCCGGCCTCCCCTGGCTCGGCAACAACATAAGTGCCATATCTGAGACGGCTCGTTCTGCCGACGACGTTGCGGCCCTCGGCCTCAAGCCGCTTGTACAGGTTTACGATTCATTGGACTGGGAAGTATTGGTCCCAAGTGACTCTGGCGCAGACTTGACTCCCCTAGTGCAAGCGTCCACCAAGGTCAAGGCGTCCGCAGGCGCTGTGCGTCTCTCTGCAGATCGACTAAAAGGTATCGATAACGCCCGGCTCGTTCCGGAAATATCCGAACCGCTAGGTGACGCTAAACAACAATTGACGGAAATAGCAGATGCATTAGACGTAGCGGCTGATGCTGCTCAGATCTCGCCCCAAATGCTCGGAGTAGATGGTCCACGCACCTATCTGCTGATCATCCAAAACAATGCTGAATCCCGAGCTTCCGGAGGCATACCGGGCGCCCTGGCAGCCATGACCGTTGACCACGGGAAGCTGTCACTCGGCATTCAAAGCAGCGCTGGCGATGTCGGAATAATGTCGCCCCCGCTCCCTGTGGATCGACAGCAACAGCAGATCTACTCGGGAAGGCTCGGGAAGTATATGCAGGACGTCAATCTCACTCCCGACTTCCCCACTGCTGCTGCGACCGCTCGAGGCATGTGGGAACAAAAGACCGGACAGCGGGTCGACGGCGTGATTTCCATTGATCCTGTCGTTCTGAGCTACATCCTCCAGTCAACTGGTCCTGTACCCGTGGGAGGACCCGAATTGGCCGCTTTCAAGGCCGCCGGCCTGCCGACCGAGTTAACGGGCAGTAACGTAGTTGCCACGCTCCTCTCCGAGGTTTACGCAAAGGTCCAACAACCCCGACTGCAGGACGCATATTTCGCGGGGGTTGCCAAAGAAGTTTTTTCAGCTTTTTCAAGCGGCAAAGCAGAAGCCAAGGGGCTCATCAACGGCCTTACGCGCGGAGTCGAGGAGAGACGCGTCCTAGTGTGGTCCGCTAACAGCCCGGAGGAAGCGATAATCACGAAATATGCTCTTGGCGGCTCGACTTCGGGTCCGAGCGTATCGGCATCCCAATTTGGCGTCTACTTCAACGACGGGACGGGCGCCAAAATGGACTACTACGTCAAGAGAACCGTCCAATTGATTAAGGACTGCCCTGCAGACGGCTACGAGCAGACTACTGTTCGGATTTCGAGTACGAATACGGCACCCGCGGATGCTTCCACGTCCTTACCTCCGTACGTCACAGGCGGCGGGGCTTTCGGTGTAGCGCCTGGTTCCGTGCAAACCAACATCGTTGTCTATGGCCCCGTCCAGGCTAATGTCGAATCAGCGACTACCAACGGCCAGAAGATTCCGTTCGCACCATATCTGCATGCGATGAGACCTGTAGGCGTTGTAGCACAGCAACTCGCGCCAGGCGAAAGTAAGACGGTCGACTTCACCTTTGGAAAAATCGTTCAGCATACAGAACCTAACGTGGTTGTCACACCCACTGTCCAGCATGTAAAGGACGTTATCTTGCCCACTGAAAACGCATCCTGCAATCTCGGCCAGTGACTGTTGCGTAAACACTATGTAAACCGACTGGATTGAGGTTGGTCACAACCGATCCGGGATGGTACCTTCTATCTGGGATATTTATCCGTAGTTCTGCACATGGTCTCGTGCGGAGGGGACATCTCCCCAAAATCGGGTATCAAAACTTAAACGTCTCCGGGGGGACACACATGAAGAAGACTTTCGCTGCACTCGCGCTTGCAGGCTCCATCGCACTGATCGGCTCGGCACCAGCCATGGCCGCAACCTACCCGGCACTTCCGCCGCAGGCCGCCGTCTCAGATGGCACCGTCGGTCCGGGCGAATCCTTCGTCTTCCGCGGCCAGGGCTTCCGTGCCGGCGAGCCGCTTATCATCACTGTCACGCCGGGCCAGGCTCCTGCCTCCAACGGCGCAGGCGTTGGTAACCGAGCGGTTGCCGCTCGCATCGCCGTCGTGACTGCAGCCCAGAACCTGTCAGCAACTGCCGACGCACAGGGTGCCGTATCCCTGCCCATTTCGATCAGCGAAGCCGGCACCTACTCCATCACCGCAACCGGCACGCAGTCCGGCGTTACCGTCGGTCCCGTCACCGTTACCGTTGCAGCCTCTTTGGCGAACACGGGCGGCAACGCTGCTGGTGCTCCGCTCGCTAACACCGGTCTGGCCAACACCGGTGCCGACTCCGGGCTGATCCTGTGGACCCTCGTGGGCGCAGGTGCACTGGCCGCCGGTGCAACCTCCGTAGTGGTGGTTCGCCGCCGCGCCAAGGCCGAAGTTACTGCCTAGCATTATTGCTCTTTAGCACCAAAAAAGGTGGGTGTATCTCCGGAAACGGAGATGCACCCACCTTTTGCTTTGTGTGGTAGTTATTTGATCATGGGGAAGACAGTGGCACAGAGCACCACTCGAATACGACTTTTCATTTCAGCGCCCCCGACCGCAGGTGATGGCCTACGGACTCCTCGTTCTACTAGCGGCGTGTGCACTGGCCACAACCGTATTCGCCCTTCTACGAACGTCCTGAGGTTCGCTTGACGCCCACTCATAACCGCCGGCATTGGCAGCTGATTCTTGCTGGTATGGCTGTGCCCTTGGCCCTCATCGCGTTTTGGCCGTCACCTGTGGACAAGCCAGTGTCAGGACAGCTCGCGTCAATCTTCGTATTCCTCCACAAACACGGAATACCCAGCTGGTTTAACTACAGTTTTGTAGAGGCATCCGCCAACGTGGTGTTATTCATCCCCTTGGGATTTGCGGCTTCCAAGGCATTTCCCAAAAAAAGCTGGTGGCAAATTGGCGCATTCGGTCTGCTGGTTTCCGGCTGCATTGAACTGGGTCAACAGCTGTTTCTTCACGACCGCTTTGCAAGCCCGTCAGATGTCGTGACCAATACATCAGGTGCTGTCATCGGGGCGTTGCTAGCCCTGTGGGCCACGAAAAAGGGAAGGCCCACCACCTTCCGGCAACAGGCCTTCCCAGAGCGCTAGAAGCCAGACTAACCCACGAAGCCCTTCATCCAGGTTTTCAGGTCCTCACCGAATTCCACGCGCTCGGAAGCCAGGGTGATGACGGCCTTGAGGTAACTCAGCTTGTCACCCGTGTCGTACCGGCGACCCTTGAAAACCACGCCGTAAACACCCGAGCCTTCGCCCTCGCCGGCTGCAAGGGTCTGCAGGGCGTCCGTGAGCTGAATCTCGTTGCCGCGGCCAGGCTCGGTGTTTTCCAGAACGCCGAACACATTGTGGTGCAGTACGTAGCGACCGATAACTGCCAGGTTGGACGGTGCATCAGCAACAGCGGGCTTCTCCACCAGGCTGTTGACGCGGACATAGTCCTCGCCGTCGACGGCAGCGATGTCTGCGCAGCCGTAGGCGCTGATCTGCGACGGATCAACTTCGATCAGTGCGATCACGGAACCGCCAGTCTTCTGCTGCACCTCCATCATGGTGCCCAGCAGGTCCTCAGCCTCGTCGATGAGGTCGTCACCCAGCAGAACGGCAAACGGCTCGTCCCCCACATGCTGCCGCGCGCACAGGACCGCGTGGCCAAGGCCCTTCGCCTCGCCCTGGCGGACGTAGTGGATGGGGCCCAAGTTAGACGCGTATTCCACCATGCCCAGCTTGGTCTTGTCGCCCTTGGCCTCGAGCGCAGCCTCAAGGCCAGGCTCGCGGTCGAAGTGGTCCTCCAGCGCGCGCTTGTTGCGCCCTGTGATCATCAGCAGGTCAGAGAGGCCTGCGTCGATCGCTTCCTCCACCACATACTGGATGGCCGGTCGGTCAACCACCGGCAACATTTCCTTCGGCATTGCCTTGGTGGCGGGCAGGAAGCGTGTTCCCAATCCGGCAGCAGGAATGACGGCTTTGGTAATAGCTTTCCCCGTAGTCATAGCTGAACCTTAACAAATTTGGTGGGTTAACCGGCAATCGGATATGGATCAGGACCGCTTAATCACCGCTGGCTGAGAGCTTGCGGAGGCTTCGCGCGATCCGCGGAAGGGCACGGACGAAGCGCCACCACCGGGCGCAATGTTGCCGGAGTTGTCCAAACAAGGACATGTCTGCGTAGATGTTTCCACTGAGGAAGACCTCCCGCGTGGGGAAGAGCGCCCCCCACAGTAGCCTTGGTTTCTCGCTCCAAGGCGCCTGCAAGATAGCCAAGAGCCGTGCGCTCCCCGGATCCTGCGCTGCCACACGGTTGCGCCACTCCGGAGAGGGCTCCGGCCAGACAACAGTGATACTACTGGGAAGAAGGACTTCCAGGAACGGCCGAACGGCCGCCAGAGAGTTTGTCGCCCGGGCGACCTCCAGGAGTTCCTCTGCCAGGATCTCCCGGCGTGTGAGGTCAGCAAGGTAATCGAGCTCGTGCCGGCAAGCGGGCAGGGCGGGAGAGCGCAGGGCGTGCAGGGCCAAAAACAGGACGCCAAGCTCCCTGCTCGGAACAGTAAGCTGCTGTCCCGCAAGTTCAAGGGTTTCAGTGTTCGCCCATAAGCTTTCGAAGCAGTCGGGCCTTTCCATGCCTGGAAAGCGGAAATGTACGTCTATACAGCACGGCCACTCGGGGTGGTGGACGGTGACGGAGTGCTTTGGGAATGTCCTGCTATCGGGATCGACCGGCCGTTCACGCCAGCCCCGCTCATGCAGTCCCTGCATCAAGTCCTCTAGCCGCACCGGATCAACGACGACGTCCACATCTGCGGATACCTTGGCTTCGCGAAGCCCCTGAAGGACGCTTACCGGTCCCTTGATGAAGAAGGCCCTGATACCCAGGCCGGCCGCCAGACCCGCCACCAGTGCATGGCCCAGGAGAACACCCTCCGGGATCTCGAGCTGGGTTCTACGCGACGCATGGGTCACGGCATACCTACACTCTCGCCCTGCGGCCGCCCGGCGCAGCTTCCAGTGCCGCAAGAACGTCCTCTTCCTCCCCGCCCTGCAAGGACGACATCGTTGGGGAGGGAATGGGGGCAGCTTTATAGGTCCCGTAGTACGAGTAGGCGTCCGTGCCCTTGAGCGGGACGTAATTGAGGACAGCACCCAAGACGCGCCCCTTCACCTTCTCGAGGTTCCCAAGGGACTGGTCCAGCTGCTCCTGGGTGGTCTTGCCAGTGCGGATGACAACGATTGCGCCGTCCGCTGCCCGGGACAGGACAGCAGCATCAGTCACCGGAAGAAGCGGCGGTGCGTCGATGAGGACCACGGCATCCTTCGACAAGGTGGCAAGCATATTCTTCATGGCCCGGGACCCGAGCAGTTCGCTGGGGTTGGGCGGGATCCGCCCCGATCCCAACACCGAGAGGTTCGGCAGGGCTCCCCACGGCTGCAGGACGTCAGCCAGATCGGCCGTGCCCGTGAGCACATCGGTGACCCCGACACCCGGTACAAGGTTAAAAACGTCCACCAGCGTGGGCCGGCGAAGATCGCCGTCGACTACCACGACATTTTCACCCGCTGCCGCCATGGTGACCGCAAGGTTGGCCGTCACAGTCGATTTGCCCTCGGCTTGGAGCGAGCTGGTGACCACGATGACCCGGGGTGGCTGGTCCACGTCCAGAAAGCTGAGGTTGGTGCGCAGTTCGCGGAGAGCCTCCGCCATGGCCCCGCCGGCGTCGTGCAGCTGCGCTGCGGTGCCGGCGTCCACGATGGTGCTCTTCTCGTCCAGCCGGTGGTCTACCGGGAGGGTGCCGATGACGGGGACGCCGAACATCCGTTCAATGTCCGCTGCCCTGCGGATCCGGCGGTCCAGGTGGCGGCGGATGAGTGCGTACGCCAACCCGAGGGCCAAACCGAAGAGGGCGCCGAGCGCCAGGTTAAGCTTGGTGTTAGGTGACGTGGGGCTGGTGGGCAGGACGGCTTTGCCCAGCGGGAGGACGCGGACTGCCGTTGCTGCATCGGCTTGTGTTCCGGCGTCGGGCGTTGCTGCGGCACCGGCAGCCGACTCGGCGGAGGGCGCTGTCTCGATGGCTTCCACCTGCGCTGCAAGGCCATTCACCCAGGCGTCCGCTACCCGCTGGGCGGTGGCGGGATCAGTCGACTGTGAGGTGACCCTGATCTCTGCCGTGTCTAGCGGCACCTTTACGCTGATGCTGCTGAGCAGGGCATCGGCAGTGGTTTTCAGGTCCAAGGCCTGAATAACCCGGTCAGCAACCAGCCGTGATTTTGCCACCGACTCGTAGTTCTTGACCTTGGCCTTGGCGAGGCTGTCGCCGGCCAGTGCGAGGCTCACGTTGTCCGAGCCCGGCGTGACCACAATGCCGCTGGAATCGGAAGAGTAGACCTTTGGCTGGAGAACGGTCCAACCAGCGGCGGCCATTGCGGCCAGCAGGGTGAAGACCACAATGGCCTTCCAGTACGTCCGGAGGACGTTCAAGTAGTCTGCCAGGTCCAGTCCTGGGGATACCTCAGCAGGGGCTGCTGTTGTGCTCATTGTGGGTTCCTAAACTCAAGTAATTGTGCTCGGCGTGCTGGAGATTCAGCTGCCGGCGCGTTCCAGAATCGACTTAGCGACGAGTTGCTCTACGGCTCCTGCGACAGCGCTTCGGTAGCCTTCCGGCTTCCCGTGCACACGTGCCACGTAATCAGTCAGCTGGCCTAGGCTGACAGGGGCAGCGCTGGCTTCCCAGACCGCCGGGCCGATGCCGGACAGGCGCACTATCTGGTTGTCCAGCATGACGAGCAGATCCGTGCCTATGGACACGGCATCCTGCGGAGCGGTGCGGTGAATGCTGCCAGCCGGGGTGTGCGGCTCCCGGACGCCTCGGCCTGCTGCCGGTTTCCAGTCCGTGTGAGCCGCCGGTTGTGGGCGGAAAAGGGGTTCCAGCGCGGCCGGGAGGTCTGCAGCCTCGGTGTAGGTCGCCTGCCACACACCCCCAACGCTTTGGATGAGACGACACAGCGACTGCAGCGGATCCACAACTTCTCCCTGGGAAGACGAATCCGGGATCAGCGCCAGGACCGCGTCTGCCAGCGGTACCCGCTCCAGCACCGGGGCTACCGGCAGGTCCCCTTGGACCCGGTTCAGCAGCACGATCGACTGGATGTAGGGCGACGCGGGCGCCAGCTGAAGTCCAAACTCGTCCGGGGATGCCTGGCGTTTCGGAGTTCCGGCCTCCTGTTTCACGGAAAGCGGCTTGGGATATGGAATCACGGAGCCATCCCAGGCAATGGCCACGGTCTCGTCAGTGACATAGCCATAACTTCTGGCCAGTACGGAGGCCGCGGTGGTCTTTCCCGTTCCCGATTTGGCCACCAGCGCCACCACTGCTCCGGTGGCTGGATGCGCTACCCCGCAGGCGTGGAGCATGGTCAGTTCGCCGGCGTTGGCCATGATGGCGGCAATGGTTAGCCGGGACGTCAGGTTCTCTGCCAGCTCCTCGAAGGAGGCGGCCGCGAGCTGGAACGTTGCCGCCGGATGTTTGGCGGAGGTGCTGGTGACCGAGGCGGTGAAGCGGCTCCCCGGCGTGGGCTCCGGCGGCTCTGGTGGCAGCTGAGGTTCCTCAGTACTGATGCACCGGGCCCATACGGAGCTCATGCTGACCCGCTGCTGCCAGCTGACCGCAGGGCCCCAGCGGACCACGAACTGCTGCCCCAAAACATCCAAGGGCAGAAGATCACTGCCCTTTGCCAGTTCCTCGAGCAGGCGCTGCTCCCAGGCCAGCTCTACGCTTCCCGTGATTCCCGCTGCCATCATGCCGTTAGTGGGAAACGCCGCGGGCAGCCTCGATGAGACGCTGCTCTTCGAGGGTGGCAAGGAAGCTTTCCACCTGGGCCTGCATCTGCCCCGACTGATCCTCGAAGGTTGCCTCAAGCTCGGAGAAAATCTCCTGCTCGCTGCGCCGTCCATCGATCAGATCCCAGATCACGGCAGCAGTGCCTTCCAGAACCACGGGCTGGCTTGCATCGAGGTGCAGGAGTGCAACCCGCGCCCGGGGTTTGGTGCAGACTTCGGCGACCAGGCCGCCACGTTTCCAGACCATCAGGGGTACGTCACGGTCAAAGTGGACGGGACCGCCGTCAAAGTCGTTCCGCTGTTCAGGGTGACTTGTAAGGCAACATCGTAAATGTAGGTGCCCTTGGTTGCCTTGTCGGTATAGCTGAATGAAGAAAGCACGAAAGTTAGCGCATTGGCTCCAGCAGCCGCAGATACGCTCCCTGCAAAAGAGGAGCTTTGCTTGTTTTGCGAAACTGAGTTCGTTCCGCTTCCCTGTGAAACAGCGCCGATAGAAATCAGTGCTTTCTGGTTCTTGTCACGAGCGGTGAAGGTGACGCTGTACGACACCGTGGGACCAGTGAACGAACTGCCCGTTTGAATGGTGAAACTCGTGGGCCCGGAAGCCGACGTTGCCCGAGCCACGGCCAGCGAGGATACCAGTCCCAAGGTGGCAGAAGCGGAAACCGGCGTCCCCGGAGACGCGGCAGCGGCGGGAGCAGCGATGGCGGTGGCAATAACCGGGAGCGACCACGCGACACCCGCGGCGACGCGGCGTCGGCTTATCCCGCCCTTTTCTTCCTGACCGATTTTCTCGTTCAAAACCTCAGACAATTGTGCCCCCAGAGTAGGTTCCCGGATGCGGCTGCCCAGGTGAGACCGGCAGGGCGCATCGACCGGTTTGCCCGGCTTCGCCTACTCTTACGAACGCAAATAAAGATTTCTGAAACGGCCTTGCAAGGTTTACTCAAGAATTCTGCAAGGCTTGATAAAGGGGAATTACTCGGGTTTCGCTCCCCACCGAGTTACGACGGGCTCAACCAACGAGTCCGGTGAACTTCGGCTCGCGCTTCTCCTGGAACGCCCGGAAACCCTCTGCGTAGTCGTCGGTCTTGCAGAGGCGTGCCTGCTCGTCGTTCTCCTCCTGCATGGCCTGCCACAGGCCCAGGCGCTGGTCACGGATGTGCGCCACCAACTCCTTGGACGCAACAAAGGCACCGGTAGCGCCGGCAGCCACCCGCGAAACGATCTCCCGCGTCGAGTCCAGCAACGAGTCGGCCGGCATGGCGCGGCTGAACATCCCCTGCGCCACCGCCTCGGCTCCCGAGATCAGGTCCGCCGTGTAGATCAGGTCCAGCGTCCGGTGCATGCCCAGCCGCTCGGTGAAGTACCAGTGCCCGCCGGAGTCCAGCGTGGCCCCCAGCTTGGCGAACGGCGAGCCGAACTTCGCGTTCTCCGCCACGTACACCACGTCCGTGGCCAGCAGCAGCCCCAGCCCCACGCCCAGGCACGCCCCCTGGGCCGCAGCAAAGGTGGGCGCCGGGAACGCAGCCATCTTCTGCAACAAAGGCTCAACCAGCCCGCCCAGGTACGCCGCGGCGTCATCGTTCTCCGGGGTGACCCCGGCGATGTCCCGGCCCGCGCAGAAGGCCCGTCCCTCTCCCCTCAGCAGGAGTGCCCGCACCTCACCGCGTGAGGCGGCGGCAGCAGCGTCGTCGTACGCCTGCGCTAAATCCCGCAGCGCCTGCTCATCCAGCGAGTTCAGCTTGTGGGGGGCGTCCAGCACTACCTCGGCGATGCCGTTGCTGATGGAAAGGGAAATCATGGGGCTCCTTCTAGTGAAAACGGTTTTAGACGTCGAAGTCGACCGTGACTTCCTTGCTGGCGGGGTGGCTCTGGCAGGTCAGGACGTAGCCCTTGTCCAGCTCATCCTGCTCCAGCGCGTAGTTCTCGTCCATGGTCACGCTGCCGGTGACCACCTTGGCCCGGCAGGTGCCGCACACTCCCCCGGCGCACGCGAACGGCACGTCCGGGCGCACCCGCAGCGCCGCGTTCAGGATCGACTCGCGGGCGTGCGTTGGGCTGGCCACCTCGCCCTGCAAACCGTCCAGCTTGAACGTGATCTTGTACGTCTCCTTGGACTCGTCCACCACCACGGGACGGCCGGCGTGGCCCTCCGGGCGGTCCGGCTTGCCGGAGGTGAACAGCTCGAACCGGACGTTCTCGGGCTTCACACCGCGCTCGGCCAGGGTGTCCCGGCACAGCTGGACCAGCTCGAACGGCCCGCACAGGAACCATTCGTCCACATCGTCCGCGTGCAGGGCGGTGCCCAGCAGCTGCTGCAGCTTCTCCGAATCGATGCGGCCGGAGAGCAGCGGCGCGATCCGCTGCTCGCGGGAGAGCACGTGGTGGATGGCCAGCCGCTGCGGGTACTTGTCCTTCAGGTCCGCCAGCTCCTCCAGGAACATGACGTCCATGGCGGCCTTGTTGGCATAGATCAGGTCGAACCGGGTGTCCGGGTTGGCGGCCAGCAGCGTCCGGGCGATCGCGATCACCGGGGTGATGCCGGACCCGGCCGCGATGGCTACGAAGTTCCCGGCCTCCCCCGCGAGGTCCTCCGGGTGGTTCATGGAGTTCATGACGTTCTGGTCCACGGCCACACCGTCGCGGCCGTGCTTGGACACGAACGCGCCCATGGGGCTCATCACGTCCAGGGTGTCGCCGGCCTTCAGCTCGGCGTTGGCCCACGTGGAGAACAGCCCGCCCAGGTCCTTCTTGATGGCCACCCGGATCTCGCTGGTGCCGTCCGCGAAACTGCGCGGCTCGGCGCAGATGGAGTAGCTGCGGCGGATCTCCTTTGGCTCGCCGTTCTCATCCGGCAGCGTGGTGCGCAGGGCCACGTACTGGCCGGGCAGGTAGTCGAATTTGCCGGCGAGCTCCGCCGGCACATGGAAGCCGACCTCGATGGCATCGTCGGTGAGCCGGCGCACCTCCTTCACGGCCAGGGAATGGAAGGACGGACGACGGCGGCCGGTCACCTCAGCCTCTTCGGCGGCGGTCTGGCGGACAACAGGCATGGGGGTTCCTTACAGGACTTTGAAGTAGTCGAACGGTTCCTTGCAGTCCTGGCACACATACAGCGCCTTGCAGGACGTGGAACCGAAGCGGGTGAGTTCCTTGGTGTTGAGGCTGTTGCACTGCGGGCACTTCACGGCCAGGCTCAGCCGGACGGGGCCGGAGTGGCCGCCAGCCTTGCTGTTCCCGGTGGGCGGGGCGATGCCGTACTGCTGCAGTTTCTGCTTTCCGGCCTCGGTCATCCAGTCCGTGGTCCACGCCGGGGCCAGGACCAGGTCCACGTGCACGTCCTGGTAGCCCTCCTTCTTGAAGGCGGTGTAGAGGTCGTCACGGATGGCGTCCATGGCCGGGCAGCCCGAATACGTGGGCGTGATGGTGACGGTGACTTTGTTATCTGTCACCTCCACGTCCCGCAGGATGCCGAGGTCCGCGATGGTGAGCACCGGGATCTCCGGATCGCAGACGGTGGCCGCGATGTCCCACGCGTCCTGCTGCGGGGTGCGGGTGCGGGACTCGAAGTCAGAGATGTACACGGCGGTCACCAGCTGGCTCCGGGATGTTCACGGGCCAGCACCTGCATTTCGGCGAGGATGTAGCCCAGGTATTCCGAGTGCTTGCCGTACCGGCCGCCGCCCGGGGCAGCGGGCACGTCCGGAACCTCGGTTTCGGCTTCGGCCAGGACCTCGGCGATGAGGCGGTCGAAGTCTTCCCGCAGGCTGGAAGGCGCGACGGCGGCACCCGCCCCAGCGAGGCGCTGCGTCAGGTCATCGTCCTGGAACAGTTCGTTGACGTACGGCCACATGGTCCGCAGGCCGTGGATCATCCGGGTGCGCGATTCGTCCGTGCCGCCGGCGAGGCGCAGGACCCACTGGGTGCTGTGGTCGCGGTGGTAGTCCACTTCCTTGACGGCCTTGGCGGCGATGGCGGCCAGGGTGGCGTCCGTCGACTCGGTCAGGCGGCGGTACAGCTCGTACTGGTAGTAGCTCACCACGAACTGGCGGGCAATGGTGGCCGCGAAGTCGCCGTTGGGCTGCTCGAACAGCTGGACACTGCGGAACTCGTGCTCGCGGCGGAAGTAGGCCAGGTCATCCTCGTACCTGGCCGTGCCGTCCTCGTTGGGCATGCCGGCGCCGGCGTAGGTGAGGAAGCTGCGGGCGTGGCCCAGCTGGTCCAGGGCGATGTTGCCCAGGGCGATGTCCTCCTCCAGCTCGGGTGCGCGGGAGATCCAGTGGCCCAGGCGCTGGGCGAGGATCAGGGCGTCATCGCCCAGGCGGAGGGCGTACTCGGCGACGTCTTCCGTGGGCTTGGCGAGGCCGGTCTTGACCTCGAGCGCGATGTCCTCCGGGCGGAGGGCGTTGCCGGGGGTGATCCGGGTGGCTGAGGCGTTGGCTTCGCTCACAGGTGCTTCACTCCCTCGCTCTTGGTGTAGTACGTGGCGTGCCGGTAGTCCTTGCCCTGGGGCGACTCGAAGAAGGAACCTTTGGAGTCGGGGTCGCTCGCGGCGATGGCGTCGGCCGGCACAACCCAGATGGACACGCCCTCGTTGCGGCGGGTGTACAGGTCCCGCGCGTTGCGGAGGGCCATGGCGGCGTCCGGTGCGTGCAGGCTGCCGGCGTGGACGTGGCTCAGGCCGCGGCTGGACCGGACGAAGACCTCCCAGAGGCCCCAGGTGGAGCGGTCGTGGTGATCCGGGGCCGGGCTGGCCTTGGGGGCTTCGCGGTTGATCTCGGTGGCCGAGCTGGCGGGGGTTTCCGGGTTGCCGTGCGGGCTCATGCTGCGTATTCCTTCGTCTTCTTTGACTGTTTTGCTGCGTAGGCGGCTGCTGCCTCGCGGACCCAGGCGCCGTCGTCGTGCGCTGCCCGCCGGCGCTCAAGGCGCTGGGCGTTGCAGGGACCGCGGCCGGCCAGGACTTCGTGGAACTCGTCCCAGTCCAGGGGACCGTGCTCCCACTTCTTGGTGTCCTCGTTGAAGCGGATCTGGTCATCCGGGAGGTTGAGGCCAAGGACCTTGACCTGCTCCACCATCATGCCCACGAACCGGCTGCGGAGCTCGTCATTGCTGAACCGCTTGATGTTCCAGGCCATGGACTGCTTGGAGTTGGGGGAATCGTCATCCGGCGGCCCGAACATCATCAGGGCCGGGGCGTACCAGCGGTTCACCGCGTCCTGGGCCATCTGCTTCTGCTCGGGGGTGCCGTTGGAGAGTTCCAGGAGGATCTCGAAGCCCTGGCGCTGGTGGAAGGACTCTTCCTTGCAGACGCGCACCATGGCGCGGCCGTAGGGGCCGTACGATGCCCGGCACAGCGGGACCTGGTTGCAGATGGCTGCGCCGTCCACCAGCCAGCCGATGGCACCCATGTCCGCCCAGGTGCGGGCCGGGTAGTTGAAGATGCTGGAGTAGCGGGCCTTGCCGGCGATGAGGTCGTCCATCATCTTGTCCCGGGACTGGCCCAGGGTTTCCGCTGCCGAGTAGAGGTAGAGACCGTGGCCGGCTTCGTCCTGGACCTTGGCCATGAGGATGGCCTTGCGCTTCAGGCTGGGGGCGCGGGAGATCCAGTTGGCTTCCGGCTGCATGCCGATGATCTCGGAGTGCGCGTGCTGCGAAACCTGGCGCAGGAGCGTCTTGCGGTACGCCGCCGGCATCCAGTCGCGGGGCTCGATGCGCGAGTCCTCGGCAATGATCCGGTCGAAGTGGGCCTGGCCTGCGGCGTCCTCTTCCGGGGTTAGCTCAGCCGGCACTGACTGCAAGTTCTGCGCTGCCATGGTTGCTCCTATGCAAAGACCTGTCGGGCGTCTCGGAATTATTTACCGACCGTTCGTTCAGGATATGCGGGAGCGTGCGCAGGCGTCAAGCGTGTCCCCCTCATTCAACGCCCCATCACCTCCCGCCCACTCTCCACCAACGCCCCATCACCTCCCGCCCGCTTTCCACCAACGCCCCATCACCTCCCGCCCGCTTTCCACCAACGCCCCATCACCTCCCGCCCGCTTTCCCCCAACGCCCCATCACCTCCCGCCCGCTTTCCCCCAACGCCCCATCACCTCCCGCTCGCTTTCCACCAACGCCCCATCACCTCCCGCGGGGTGGCGCGGGCCGTCGTCGCCGGGAAAGCCGTCAACTCTGGATTGCCTGTTGGTCCGGGGCATACAATGACCACGCCTCAGTGGCCCTGCACAGCGAAACACTCCATGGTCCGGCGTTCCGGCGCCGGCGACAGCCGCAACGCCTGCGCGCGGCTCCCTAACCGACGTACATCGGCTTCCCGTGCTGGGACTGGGATGGCCACCGTGAGATGGATGGTCATGAAACGGCTCCTGGCACTGCTGGCTGCACTGGCGTTAACCTGCCTTGTCACCCCCACTGTGGGCACCAGCCCCGCTGTGGCCGCGCCCGGACCGTGCATCGGAGCGCCTCCCGCCGATGGCAGCACCTATGCGGAGACCAGGCAGTTCGTGGATTCCCAGGCCTGGTGGATGCCCGACGTTGACCAGGCCAGCAACTCGATCACCAACAACGGCCACGTCCATCTGGGGGCGTGCATCCCCGAACGAGAAACGCTGAGTTCGGGCAGCCTGACCGTGAATGTGCGGGTGATCCTCCATGACAATCCCGGCATGGCCGATTACGTCTCCATGGTGTTCCTGACCTCCACCAGCGAAACCGCGGTGCAGAAGTGCTACCTGCGGGCCGCGGCAGCCAACTTCACCTGCCCCGGCCCGTCCGGCTCGGGCGGCGGCGACCTTGTGTGCAGCGGGACCTGCGAGCGCTGGCTGACGTTCTCCCGCCCCATCTCGGCGTTCAAGCATTCGGGCCTGCAGGAGGTCCACCTTCGCGCATTCGTGCCGGAACCGGACGGCAACGAAATGCGGGCAAGCCTCAACTGGCAAACGGACATCCAGAACGGAAAATCCAAGTCCGACACCACCCGCTACCCGTTCCTGCGCGGCAAGGGCTGGTACACCCACTCCGGGTACTGCGAGGCCTCGGTCCGCAGCGTCCCCCTTCCCGACGCCCCGGTATCCGGCGTCTGGACTCCGGCCGTGGCCCTGAGCACCCACCCCAACGACTCGCTCCCGGCGACGCACTCGTTCATCTCCATCGACCCCGACTTCCACGCCGATCCGCCCAACCCCGGAACCCTCCTGTGGGATTCAGCGGGCCCCTACGGACGCGGGACCTTCGGGTCAGCGCCCATCGCAATCGACACCAGGACGCTGTCCAACGGGGTGCACAAGCTGCACCTTCGCACGTCGTGCCGGGACAACAAGCTGGGCTCGACAAACTCCGGGGTGACGGTGGTTCCGTTCACCGTGGCCAACTAAAGCAGCCCGGTTCCACCTGCGGGACGGCCGCCGAGCCCGGTCGGTGTGGTGCGCCGGCTGACCGTGGTGCGGGCCGTCGTCGTGCGTTCCCGAGGGCCTGCGACGCGCTCCCTTGAACCGGCAGCGACCCACGTTTCTTAAGCCTTTCTTAGGTACGGCCGGGAAGGATTGACGGAGAGACCTGGACAGAACCCTGTCCGCCGCAGGACCATCCGAAGGATTTCCGTGTACCAGCCCGCCCGTGACCGTCATGAGACCGCAGCAGCGCCCGGCACCCCCGCCGCGGCCCGCGCGCCCTTCCCCGCGCTGCCCCAGCCCCGCCACTGGCTGCTGGTCGGGCTGCTGCTGTGCGCCGCCGTCCTGGCCCTGGGCATGACGGTGCAGCTGCTGCCCGGCGAAGCCACCGCCGAACTGCACGTGGACCAGGACCTCAGCCAGCACCACGTGGCCGCACTGACCGCCGTGGCCATGGTGATCAACACCCTGTTCGGTCCCGTGGTGGGCCTGGGCATGGTTGCTGTCATCGCGGTGGCCATCTGGCTGCTCCGGAAGGACCTGGCCACGGCCATTGCGTTCGGGCTCACGGCGTGCTCCGGCTGGGTGGCCAGCGAAGTCTTCAAGCTCATCATCGCCCGGCAGCGGCCCAACCCCGGCCTGCTCTACGATCCCCTGGCCCCGGAAACCGGCTCCAACAGCTTCCCCAGCGGCCACGTTTCCTTCGCCGTGGCCCTGGCCTTCGCGGTGTACTTCCTGGCCCGCGGCACCCGCTGGTCCAAGCCCGTGGCCGCAGCCGGCGCCGCCCTGCCCGTGATTGTTGCGTGGTCGCGGGTATATGTAGGGGTGCACTACCCCACCGATGTGATTGCCTCCTTCCTGGCGGCAGGCGCCGCGGTGGTCCTGCTCGCCGGACTCTGGAACCGCTTCGGCCCCCGGCTCCTGGACCGCCTGCCCGCAGCGCTTACCGCCCCTGCCAGCCGACACTAAGGACCCCCGTGCACACCATCCTCGCCGCCCACGCCATCTCCGGCGTCGCCACCGCAAGCGGTTCCCCCTCCCTGCTGGACCCCGCCAGCCTCCTGGAAGGCTTCGGCCCGGCCGCGCTGGGCGTCATCGCCGCCATGGTCTTCATCGAATCCGGCGTCCTCTTCCCGTTCCTGCCCGGCGACTCGCTGCTGTTCACTGCCGGGCTCCTGCACCAGCAGCTGAACCTGGCCCTGCCCGTCCTGATCGGTGTGGTCACCGCGGCCGCCGTGGCCGGGGACCAGGTGGGCTTCCTCCTGGGCCGGAGGTTCGGGCGGCGCTGGTTCAAGGACGACGCCAAGGTCCTCAAGACAGCCCACCTCACCGCCACCGAGAACTTCTTCCACCGCCACGGCGGCGCCGCCATAGTCCTGGCCCGCTTCGTGCCCATCATCAGGACCTTCGCGCCGCTGACCGCCGGGACCGCCCGCTACGGACATAAGGCGTTCACGCTGTGGAACATTGTGGGCGCGCTGGCGTGGGCCACGTCCGTGACACTCCTGGGCACCTGGTTGGGGCACTACGAGGTCATCGCCAAAAACATCGACATCATCGCGGTGCTCATGGTGCTGGTGTCCGTGGTGCCGTGGGGCATCGAATACCTCAAGCACCGGCGCAGGAACCGCCGCGCCGCAGCGGAGCAGGCAACGGACGACGGCGGCACGGACGTCGGTGCCACGGAGGCACCAGCGCTCGACACGGCGGCCAGCACCTCACGCCGGAACGGCAGCACGACAGAATAGCCGCATGACACCTGCGGACCGGCTCTCCCTGCTCCTGGCCGAGGACGACCCCGCCCTGGGCCCGCTCATCACCGAACTGCTGGAACCGGACTACCGGGTCCGGCTGGCAGTCACCGGGCAGGAGGCCCTGCACCTGGGACTCACCCAGCCCTGGGACGTGATGGTCATTGACCGTGGCCTGCCCATCATGGACGGCCTGGCCGTCATCGCGGCCCTGCGGGACAAGGGCATCGGCACCCCCATCCTGGTCCTCACGGCGCTGGGCGAAACCGGCGAGAAGGTCCGGGGGCTGGACGCGGGTGCCAACGACTACATGGCCAAACCGTTCGACGCCGGCGAGCTGGCCGCGCGGCTGCGCGCGCTGACCCGGACCTTCAGTACCCCCGCGGGGCCGGTGGGACTCGGCACCTGGGATTTCGACCCGGCGTCGCGCGCTGTCCGCTCCCCCTACGGGGACCTGGTGACGCTGACGGCCAAGGAAGCCGAAGTCCTGGCGGCGCTCGCGGCCGAGCCGGGCAGGGTGTTCACCCGCGATGAGCTGCTCGCCGCGCACTTCCAGTCCACGGACCAACCCGGCGTCATCGACACCTACGTCCACCACCTCCGCCGGAAGATTTCCCGGTCCGTGATCCGCACGGTCCACGGCGTGGGCTACCAGATCGGCGACCCCTCATGACCACTGGCCCGAGTACCTCCCCCGGCGACCCGGACCGGGACACCCTCCGCCGCGCGTCGCTCAAGGTGGCCCTGCGGATCAGTGCCGGGGTGGCCGTGCTGGTCCTGGTGCTGCTCGCCGCCGCCACCGTGTTCCTGATGAACAAGCTGGCGCACCCCTCGCTGCCCTCGTCGCAGGCCCCGGGTTCGGCGTACACGTACCTCGATTCGAAGGACCTGATCGAGGGCATGATCCTGGCCGGGCTGGCGGGCATCGTGCTGGCCGGGGTGGTGGGCTGGGTCAGCGCGCGCAGCGCCATCCGGCCGCTGGGCGACGCCTTGGCCCGGCAGCGGCGGTTTGTCCAGGACGCCAGCCACGAACTCCGCACTCCCCTGGCCATCCTGGACACCCGCATCCAGCTGGCCCAGCGGAAGGCGGAACCGGGATCGGAACCGGCGCAGGCCCTGGCCAGGATCCGGGAGGATACCGCTACGCTGACGGGCATCGTCAACGAACTGCTGCTGGCCGCGACGGCGTCGGCGCCCCCTGGCGGCGAATCCTTCGCTGCTGCCGATGTGGCCGCGGTGGCGGAATCGGTCAGCGAAAGCCTTCAGGACCTGGCCCGGCAGCAGGGCGTGTCCGTGGAGTTCACCGGCGGCCCGGCGATGGTCCGCGTGGATCCAGGTCCGCTGCGGCGGGCGGTGCTGGCGCTGGTGGACAACGCGCTGGCGCACACGCCTTCCGGCGGACGCGTGGCCATCAGTTGCTCAGTGGAAGGGTCGCGGGCGGTGATCCTGGTGTCTGATACCGGCGCCGGCATCACCGGCGTGGACCCGGGGCGGATCTTTGACCGGTTCGTCCGGGCTCCGGGGCTGGACCGGGGCGGGCGGCGGAGCTTCGGGATAGGGCTGGCCCTGGTCCGCGACATCGCCACCGCGGCCGGCGGCACTGTGGAGGTGGCCCGCACTGGTCCGGAGGGGACCACCATGCGGCTGGCGCTTCCGCTGGCACGGGGCTGACTCGGGGGTTACCGCTGAGGTGCGTGCCGCCGTTGTGCGCTGCCTGGTGGTTGGGCGGGGGTATTGACGGTCCACTTGTTTTTTGCAAGTATCAGCTCTATCCGCACCAATCCGTTGGAAAGAGACCATGATGACCGCAATGTTCGTCAACCTGCCGGTGACCGACCTGGAGCGCGCCAAGGCGTTCTACACGGCGGTAGGGTTCACCATCAACCCACTCTTCACGGACCACAACGCGGCCTGCGTGGTGGTGGAGGAAGACCACAGCTACTTCATGCTCCTGGTCCGCGAGTTCTTCCAGACCTTCAGCGAACGGCCCATCGGCGACCCCTCCGCGACGGTATCGGCCACCACCGCAATCTTCCTGGACAGCCGGGAGGCGGTGGATGCCAGCATGGCCAGCGGACTCGCGGCCGGCGGCACCGAGGCGCAGCCCGCATCCGACTACGGCTTCATGTACCAGCGCCAGTTGACCGACCCGGACGGCAACATCCTGGAATTCGGCTACATGGACCCGACGGCCGCCCAACAGGGACCCGAAGCGTTCATGAACCAGCAGGCCTGAGGTTCATGGCAGCACGCGACTACGGGCAGTACTCCGGGATTACGCAGGCCATGGAGATCGTGGGCGAGCGGTGGGCCCTTCTGATCGTCCGGGACCTGCTGGTGGGGCCGCGCCGCTACGGGGAGCTCGCCGCCGGGCTCCCCCGCATCCCGACCAACATTTTGGCTGCAAGGCTCAAGGAGCTCCAGGCTGCCGGCGTCATCCGGCGGGCCCCCCGCTCCCGCGTGATCGTTTACGAACTCACGCCGTACGGCCGCGAGCTTGAACCCGTGATCCTCGCGCTGGGCGCCTGGGGATTCAAGACGATGGGCGATCCACGCGAGGAGCAGATCATCACCCCGGCGTCGATGACCATAGACCTGCGCACCACCTTCCGCCCGGACGTGGCCGCCACCCTGCCGGCCACCGCCTACGCGGCGCACTTTGGTTCCACCGAACTCCTGATCCGGGTGGACGGCCCCAGCCTTGACGTCCGGTGCGGTGATGGCGTGGCCGACCTCGCCTTCGCCAGCGGACCGGGCATCCGGAGGCTCATCGCCGGCGAAATCGCCCCCGACCGCGCCATCGACAGCGGGGTGGTCCAGGTACTGAGCGGACCGGGGAACCTCCTCCACCGCTTCGCGGAAACGTTCCATCTGGCGGCCTAACCCGCTAGCCTGACCCGACACCCTGATCCACCCACGAACCCCTGACCCGCCCCTGAATGGAGCATCGCGATGACCAAAACCCAGGACCACCAAGGCACAGTCTCCAGCGTGTTGTCAGCCGACGGCACCTCCCTCAGCGTCGAGCGGATGGGCACCGGACCCAGCCTGGTCCTGGTGGACGGGGCCTTCTGCGGGCGCAATTTCGGGCCGTCGCGTGCGCTGGCGAATGAACTGAAGGATGACTTCACGGTCTATTTCTATGACCGGCGCGGGCGTGGGGACAGCGGCGAGACGCTGCCCTACGCCACTGAACGCGAGATCGAGGACCTCCAGGCGGTCCTCGCGGAGGCCGGCGGCAACCCGTTCGTCTATGGGATCTCCTCCGGCGCCGCCCTGGCCCTCGAGTCGGCCGCCGCGGGCGTCCCGATGCGCGGGCTGGCCACCTATGAGGCGCCCTACACCGGGGTGCAGGGTCCGGACGGCACACCCGGAAGCCACCGCGAGCACCTCGAGGCCCTGCTTCGGGAAGGCAAGCGCGGCGCCGCGGTGTCCTACTTCCTGGTCAAGATGGTGGGGGCACCGGCCTTCCTTCCCTACCTGCTGCGCATCATGCCGGGAGTGTGGAAGAAGCAGACGGCGGCGGCGAACACCCTGCCCTATGAAACCCGGGTCACCAACAACTTCGTGGCGCCCGTGGAACGGCTCCGCACCGTTACCGTACCCACCCTGGTGATGGTAGGCGGGAAAGCGGCCGGCCCCATGGCGGAGGGGCAAAAGACCATCGCGGGCGCCGTCCCCGGCAGCGAGCACCGCGTCCTCGACGGCCAAACGCACCAGGTTTCCGCCGCCGCCATCGCCACCCAGCTCAGGGATTTCTTCCGCCGCAACTAGGCCGCCCGGCGCTTTGGAATGGTGTGGGTCTTCGCAGTCTCAGCTTCGGTGGCAGGCGGGGTTTCGCCGCCGGCGCGGCCCGGAGGCGTGGATTCCTGCAGCCGTGCGCGGGCGTCCAGGACGTCGCCGATGAACCAGTCGTAGACCAGCACGCCGATCACACCGCCGACCACCGGGCCGACAATGGGCACCCAGAAGTACCAGCTGAAGGCCCCGTCGACTGTGCCAGGCAGCGCCGTTTGGCCCCAGCCGGCCATCCACGCGAAAAGCCGCGGTCCGAAATCACGGGCAGGGTTGATGGCATAGCCGGCGTTCGCGCCGAGGGAGATGCCGATGGCAGCCACCGCCAGCCCGATCATGAACGGGCCCAGGTTGGCCTGGACGGCGGTGTTTCTCATGTCGATGATGGCCACAACGAAGATAACCAGGAACGCAGTGCCCACGATCTGGTCAACCAGCGGACCGACGGCGTTTCCGTTGAAGTAGGGCGCCGGGAACGTGGCGAAAATGGAGTAGGTTGCCAGCCCCTTCGCGTCGGCGCGGCCGGTTCCGACGGCCTTGTTGTAGGCGTCGATGGCGTTGTAGTACAGCAGGTAGACCAACGCCGCTCCGGCGAAAGCCCCCACCACCTGGGCCACGATGTACGGGCCCACCTTCCGCCAGGGGAACTTGCGGCGGACCGCGAACGCGATGGTCACGGCCGGGTTGATGTGGGCGCCGCTGACGCCGCCGGCCACGTAGACCGCCAGTGCGACGGCCAGGGCCCATCCCCAGGCAATGAGCAGCCAGTCGCCCGCAGCCATGAAGATGGTGGTTGATGTTTGGGCGCGGCCCGATCCGGGCAACGCTGCGACCGCCATGGCCACCACGCCGTCGCCGAACGCGATCAGCACAAACGTGCCCAGGAACTCCGCAAGGAGCTCGCCCCACGTTCCGCCCAATTTCTTGAGTCCGCTGCCATTGCGGACCGCATTCCTCAGTGGACTGATGTCACTCATCGCATGTACCTTCTTTGCGATTTTCTTGGTTTGTTGGCCGCACATCGGGGCCAATTGACAATCCTCGTACTTTTATGCTACGCCGAAAGTATCCCTAGGCACCAGTCCCGGAATGGCAATAGTTTCGAAAGCGCAACAAACCGGACCGCGCCATGGGGACGTGGGGTTCGTTCGAAAGGCACGATCATGAACGACAACAGCAGCACCGAAAACACCCCGGCTCCGGAAGGCGCACCCGAGGCGCCCGACCTGCGCGGACGGTACGTTGAAGGCAACTTCGGCAAAGCCGGTGCCCAGCACGGCCGCCATGCCGAAGACGAAGAGGGCCAGTACATTGAGGGGAACTACGGGCCCGCGGGCAGCGAAGGCGGACTGCCCGAACCCCTGGGCGACAGGACCGTGGGAGCCGGGCGCTACGTCAAGGCCGATTACGGCGGGGCCGGCCCAGTACCCGGGCGGACCGCCGCCTCCGAAACCGGGCGGTACCCGGAAGGCAACTACGGAAAGGGCGGCACAGTGGACCCGGCCCGCAAGCCGGGCGACCCGTCCACGCATGTCGGGCATTAGCACCCAACCCGCGCCCGGCAGCCTGCCTGCCTCCACACGGCGGGCAGGCCGCCCTGGCGTGCGCCGCCGTCGGCCGTTTGCATTCGGTGTTGCTGTTCACCGGGAAGTAGCAGCAGAGTAGGGATATGGACGACGTCACCGGGACCATCGAGCTCGCAGGGGCACTGCTGCACCTGAAGTGGGCACCCGGGGACGTGGTCAGTGAGCGCGATGCAGTGGCGCTGATGAAGCGGGCGCGGGAGCTCAGCGGCGGCCACGCCCTCCCGATGCTGGTGGAGATCACGGGCTTGCAGTGGATTGACCAGGGCGCCCTGAAGGCCTTTGCCGGTTCCTGGCCGGTGACGCGCGCGGCCATAGTAGGCGTCACGCCCGTTGACCAGACCATTGCCGACTTCTTCTCCGGGCGGCACAAACCGGTGCATCCCAACCGGTTCTTCACGTCTACGGATGAGGCGATGGCGTGGCTGGAGGAAGGCCGAGCGCTGCCGTAGGTGCGCTGAGGACTGGCTCGAGTCCGTCCTCAGCCCTCAGGGCCCTTAGACTTCCTCCGCCGTTCCGGCAAGTGCCTTGCCGCGCGAGGCCGGGCACGGGTAACGGCCAGGGCATCAGCAAGCCGCATGGCGTCCAGTAGCAGCATGTTGCGGGAGAGCGGCCTGCTGCCTGCCTCGCTGGTGCAGATAATCAGCGCCGCGGTGACTTCCGCGACCAGGTCCGGGTTACGACTGCGCCGGTACTCCTGCGAAAGGTCTTCCGTTTGCTCAAGCGCACCGGAGACGAACACCGCGACCTCCGTCCTGCGCGACATGTCGAATTTCAGCAGCACGGAGGAGACCATGTTCTTCACGGTCTTTTCGGCCAGAAACATTTCCTGTCCGATCTGTCCGTTGCTCAACCCGCGGGCCACCCCGGCCGCCACCTTCATTTCCTGTTTCGAAAGCATTCCCAACCGACCGTCGGGCCCGTTCGTCCCGTCGGCCTGGATCGGGGCCAGGATGCCGGTCTGGAAACGACGGCTGAACGCGGTGTACCCGCGCATTGCCCGCCGGATCAGCCTGAGCTGTTCCGCGTTATCGTCCTGTTGGGACAAACACCCCCAGGCGCCGGCCAGGATAGCCCCGATCAGCACGGCTTCGTCGGTTTCACCTGTCATCAGCACGCACCGGATAGTGGCGTCAGCGGCTGCGATAGTCCGGCAAAGCCCGGCACCGGAGCCATCGGGAAGATCATCGTCGATGATGGCCAGATCCGGACGTATCGCGGGAATCCGCCGCGCCGCCTGGCGGACAGACCCCGCCACACCGGCCGCGTTGAACCCGTTAGCCGACAACAGCGCCCGCAAGCCGCGCCCAACGAGCTCTTCACCCGTCACCACATATACGCTCCCGAAGGGAGACGACGCCAAACCAGATTGATGGCCAGTGGCCATATTCGCTTCCGCTCATTCGCCCTCTGAAACCCCAAAGGCGATTGTTAGTCTCCTGCTGCCAATCTGGCCCCACCGTGAAAAAGGAGAACAGTTACCGAACCCAGAGGTAGCTGTAGAAAAAGCGAACGAACTTGCCGACTCATTTACAGGCTAGCCCTATAAGCAGGGTGCCAACACCCCGGCCGGGCTCCACCGCAGGACAACCTGTCGCTGCCAGCGCTAAGCCACCCCGGTTTGACGCCTCTGGCAGCATCGTCATTCAGGTCTCCCGCGCCGGCACGTCAGACGCCGGCACGCCAGGCACCCCCGTTGACCGGGTCCTAAACGGCGCGGCTGCCCGCTGCGTCGCGGCCCAGCTGGCCAGGACCTTGAGCGCATCCTCCGAGGGCGTGCCGGGCTCGGCCGTGTAGATGTTGATCCGCAGGCCCGGATCAGCGGGAAGCTCCATCGCCTCGTAAGTCAGGTCCAGGTCCCCCACGACGGAATGGTGCAGCCGCTTCCGCCCGGTGCGGTGGTACTTCACATCGTGCCGGGCCCAACGGATCCGGAACTCCTCGCTGCGGGTGGACAGCTCGCCGATCAGGTCTGAGAGGTCCTTGTCGTACGGGTTCTTCCCGGCGGTGGACCGCAGGACGGCCACGATGTCGTCGGCGCTGCGCTCCCAGTCCCGGAAGAACTCCCGCGCCTTCGGATTCAGGAAGGTGAACCGTGCACTGTTGGGCGGGGCCACCGCGTCCGCCATCATCTCCAGGTACAGGGCCCGGCCCAGCTCGTTGGCGGCCAGCACGTCGCCACGGTCGTTGCGGACCCAGGCCGGCGCCGTCGTAATCGCGTCGATCACCCGCTGCACGCTGGGCCGCACCGCCTGCGGGCTCCGCTTCCGCCGCACCCGCGGAGCCGCGCTGGCCGCACGGGCCAGGTCGAAAAGGTGGGCCGCCTCGGCGTCGTCCAGCTGCAGCGCCCGCGCCAGGGCCTCCAGGACACTGTCCGAGGCACCCGCAAGGTTCCCCCGCTCCAGCCGGATGTAGTAGTCGATGCTCATCCCCGCGAGCATGGCCACCTCCTCCCGCCGCAGCCCGGCCACGCGCCGGTTGCCGCCGTACGCGGGCAGCCCGGCGTCTTCCGGGGTGAGCCGGGCGCGGCGGGAGGTCAGGAATTTCCGCACGTCGTCGCTGTTGGTCATGCCCCCACGCTACGCCCCGGGCACCGGACGAAGGAGGGACTGGCAAGCCCTCCCACAATCCCGCGCGCCGAAATAGCGTGGAGGCATGGAACTGAAACTCAACAACGGCGTCAGCATGCCAGCCCTTGGCCTGGGCGTTTTCCAAAGTCCTCCGGAAGAGACGACGGCGGCCGTCCAGACTGCGCTCGAGGTGGGCTACCGGCACATCGACACCGCCGCCGCGTACGGCAACGAGCGCGAGGTGGGCGACGGGATCCGCCGGTCCGGGCTGCCACGCGAAGAGGTCTTCATCGAGACGAAGGTCTGGGTCAGCGACTACGGCTACGACCAGGCCCTGCACGCGTGGGACAAGGCGGCGGGCAAGCTCGGCGTGGAACAGCTGGACCTGCTCATCCTGCACCAGCCCGCGCCGGACCGGATGGAAAAGACCGTCGCCGCGTACAAGGCCCTGGAAACCCTGCTCAAGGACGGGCGGGTGCGGGCCATCGGCGTCAGCAACTTCATGCCGCACCACCTGCAGCAGCTCTTCCAGGAAACGGACGTGGTGCCGGCCGTGAACCAGATCGAGCTGCACCCCTACTTCCAGCAGCGGGACGTGCAGGCAGCGGCCGCTGAGGCCGGCATCCTCACCCAGGCGTGGTCGCCGATCGGCGGCATCACGTTCTACCCCGGGTGGGGCGAGAACCGGAAGAACGTCATGCGGGACCCGGCGATTGCCGCCGTCGCGCAGGCCCACGGCAAGACCCCCGCGCAGGTGATGCTCCGCTGGCACCTGCAGCAGGGCCGCTCCGCGATCCCCAAGTCCACCAACCCGGTGCGCATCGCGGAGAATTTCGACGTGTTCGGCTTTGAGCTGTCCCCGGCGGAGCTCCGGACCATCGACGCCCTGGATACCGGCGTCCGCAGCGGGCCGGACCCTGATGTGGCCCGCCCGGAGCGGTTCGCCATGGTCATCCCGGAAGCCTAAAGGAGAAGCAACAATGGAATACCGCCCGCTCGGCCGCACCGGAGTGCAGGTCAGCCCCCTCTGCCTCGGCGCCATGATGTTCGGCCCGTGGGGCAACGACGACCGCGCCGACGCCACCCGCATCATCCACCGCGCCCTGGACGCCGGCATCAACTTCATCGACACCGCGGACGTCTACTCCGGTGGCGCCTCGGAGGAGATCGTGGGCGAAGCAATTGCCGGGCGCCGCGACGACGTTTTCCTGGCCACCAAGTTCTTCATGCCCATGGACGAAAAGGACCCCAACCAGCGCGGCGGCTCGCGGCGCTGGATCATGCGGGAGGTGGAGAACTCGCTGCGCCGGCTGAACACCGACCACATCGACCTCTACCAGGTCCACCGGCCCAGCCCGGACACCGATGTGGAGGAGACCCTGGGCGCCCTCACCGACCTGGTCCGCCAGGGGAAGGTCCGCTACATCGGCTCTTCGTCCTACTCCGGCTCGCAGATCGTGGAGGCGCAGTGGGCGTCCCGCGAGCGCAACCTGGAGCGGTTCGTCACCGAGCAGCCGCCCTACTCCATCCTGACCCGCGGCATCGAAGAGGACGTCCTCCCCACGGTGCTGCGGCACGGGATGGGAACCCTCACCTACAGTCCGCTGGCCGGCGGCTGGCTCTCCGGCCGGTGGCGGAAGGACTCCCCGTCCCGGCCCACTTCCAGCCGCCGCCCCAGCGCCCGGTTCGACATGACCCAGCCCGCCAACCAGCGCAAGCTGGACATCGTGGAGGAGCTCGCCCAGGTGGCCGAATGGGCAGGCGCGACGATGATCGAGCTGGCCATCGCGTTCGTGATCAACCACCCGGGCGTCACGTCCGCGATCGTGGGCCCCCGCACCATGGAGCAGCTGGAGTCCTACCTTCCGGCCGCGGACACCGTCCTGGCCCCCGAGGTCCTGGACCGGATCGACCAGCTGGTGGCCCCCGGCGTCACCGTCAACCCTGATGACAACAGTTACGGCGCGCACGAGCTGGCAGCACACGCACGACGGCGGCAGCGGGCTTAGGTGCCTGCCCCGCCTTACAACCCCTAGGAAAGGAAACCCCTCATGGCAACGTGGCTCATCACAGGCTGTTCGACCGGACTTGGCCGGGCACTGGCGGAAGCCGTGCTCGCATCCGGGCACAACGCCGTCGTCACCGCCCGGAACGTTGACGCGGTCCAGGACATCACCGCCGGCTTCCCGGACACCGCGCTCCCCCTGGCGCTGGACGTTACGGACAAGGCGCAGATCAGCGCGGCCGTCCAGCAGGCGGAGGAGAAGTTCGGCAGCATCGACGTCCTGGTGAACAATGCCGGCTACGGCTACCGCGCGGCCGTGGAGGAAGCGGACGACGCCGACATCCGACGCCTGTTCGACACCAACTTCTTCGGCGCCGTGGACATGATCAAGGCCGTGGTCCCCGGCATGCGCGCCAACAAGTCGGGGTCCATCCTGAACATCTCCTCCATCGGGGCGCGCATCACGCCAGCCGGCTCGGGCTACTACGCTGCCACCAAGGCGGCGCTGGAGGGCATGTCCGGATCGCTCCGCAACGAACTGAAGCCCCTGGGCATCACCGTCACCGCCATCGAGCCCGGCGGCTTCCGCACCGACTTCGCCGGCCGCTCGCTCACGCAGTCCGCGACGGCGCTTGGTGACTACGCGGACACGGCCGGCAAGCGCCGCAAGGAAGTCGACACCGCCCACGGGAACCAGCCCGGGGACCCGGACAAGGCAGCCAAGGCGATCCTCGCCGTCGTCGATTCCCCCAACCCGCCGGGCCTGCTGGTCCTGGGCACGGACGCCTTCGGCGCGTTCGGCATGGTGGCCGACGCCCAGCGCGCCGAACTGGACCAGTGGCAGGAACTGAGCACCAGCACCGACATCAGCTAGGGACTGCCAGGGGGCCCTGGAGCGCAAAAGTCGAGTAGTAAGTACTCATGACATGGCGCGCGCCCGGTGGAAGAGTGGATTCCTAACGTTCCACCACTCCGCAAGGGGAACCAGCATGGCAGCCAAACGACGTCGGTCAGCCGGCAAGGGCGGGGGCGCCGTCGGCTGCGCGCCCTTCCTCGTCCTCATCGTGGTAGCCCTCATCATTCAGTACTGGTGGGTACTCCTCATTGCTGCGGGGGTGGTTGCGCTGACCGTGGCGCTGGTCCACTCCGCAAATGCCCCGGCGCGGCCAGCCCAGGTGCCACCACCCAGGCCGCAGCCCGTCAGGCCCCCGCCCCCGGTGGTCCCCAGCGGCGAGGAGCTCACGGCCCAAATGCGTGCCCACAAGCGGATCAGCCGCATGCGGGACATGCAGGAGTGGGACTACGAGTGGCTCCGGCTGGCCCATCCGGGGAAGAGTGTCCGCGAGGTCAACGAGATCGCGAACACCCATTTTGCCCGCGGCCGTTCCATCGGCCTGGACGGCGGAGACCCGCCAGGGCGCTAAGTCCCGTGGCGGGAGTGCACGCGAGCGTTGGCTCAGGCCGGAAGGGTGGTCAGGCTCAACTGGGCCCGGTGGTGGCGGTAGTGCCTGGGCGCCCATTCCAGGATGTCCCGGCGGCTCATCCACGGAAAGAAGTAGGGGTCCCAGCGCACCGGTATGGTCATGCCGCCGGCCAGGGCCTTACTGTCCGCGCGGCTGTACCAGTGGACAATGACCGCGGTGGTCCGGTCCATCATCCGGGCCATGGCCTGCGGCGGCAGGACCCGACCCGCGGCTGCGCTTCCGGCCCAGTTCACCCAGTTGTAGGGACCTGAGCAGGAGTCGAGAAGCCGGCTCCAGCGGCGCGAGGCCCCGGGAGGCAGGTGAGAGAACAGCCCCAGGAGCGGGATCCCGGCGAGGGCGATGTTCTGCCCCAGCGCCATGTGGAAGAGCAGCTGCCGGTTGGTCCAGCGCGTCCCGTTCGACGGCAGGTCCAGCTCATCCGCCGAGGCGCCCAGGACGATGCTCCGGAAGTCGTCCGCGATCCACAGCAGTTCCTGCCGCACCGGATCCTCATCAGGCATGAGGGCGCTCCCCCTACACAGCCGCTCCGGACCGGCCATGCTGCAGTCCCGTCGCGAACCCGATCGTCACCGGCACCGGTGCTGAGCAGCAGGCGTCCGCGGCAGCATCCCCGGCGTCGTCCGGAACCGACGTTGAGCAGACACCGGTTTCCGGCAGTTCAAGTTCGACGGCGTCCGCGGCTGCGGTGTCTCCGGCCAGGGCGGCCGCGATGGAGCGGACCTGCTCGTACCCGGTGGCCATGAGGAACGTGGGCGCGCGGCCGTAGGACTTCATGCCCGCGAGGTAGAAGTCCTTCTCCGGCTGCTCGAGGATCCGGGCACCGTGGGCGGGGACGGTGCCGCAGCTGTGGAAGTCCGGATCAATGAGCGGGCCCAGGGCCTTGGGAGCCTCGACGGCGGGGTCCAGGTCCAGCCGCAGCTCGGACAGCATGGCCAGGTCCGGGCGGAACCCCGTCGCGGGAATGACCCGGTCCACTTCAACGCTCCGGCCGTCCGCGGAGTGCACGGTCACGGCGTCACCCTGCACGTCGATCGCAGCAGTATGGAAGCTGGCCAGGAGCTGGACGGCTCCGCTCTCGACGGCGGTGCGGAGACGGGCCCCGAGCTGGCCGCGGGCGGGCAGCTGGTCGGCGTCGCCGCCTCCGTAGGCCCGGGCCGGGGTGGCGGAGCGGATGGCCCAGAAAACTTCGGTTCCGGGGTTCGCGCGGGCCACGCGGGCCAGGTCGAGGACCATGTTGGCGGCGGAGTGCCCGGAGCCGATGACGAGGGTACGGCGGCCGGCAAAACCATCGGCGGCTACGTCCGGCAGCGGACCGGTGACCAAGCCGGCGGCACGCGCTTCCGCCTCGCCCGGAACGGCCAGGCCTGAGGATCCCAGCGGCGCCGGGCTGCTCCAGGTACCGGACGTATCGATCACGGCGCGGGCCAGCACCTCGGTGACCTGGCCGCCGTCGTGCCCTAGGCGCAGGAGGAACGGGGCGCTGTCCCGGCCTTGACTGCGGCCCTTGTCCATGCCCTGCCGGGTGACGGCGACAACCCGGGACCCGGTCCGGATCCGGTCCCTCAGTTCCGGGGTGGCGGCCAGCGGCTCAAGGTATTCGGAGACGATCTGCGCGCCATAGGGAAGGGCGGTGGGCCGTGGAGCTTCCCAGCCGTTGCGCTCGAGCAGCCGCACCGAGGCGGGGTCCAGGTTGTACTTCCAGGTGGAGAACACGCGGACGTGCCCCCATTGCCGGATGGCGGCGCCCACGGTGGGGCCAGCCTCGAACACCAGCGGTTCCAGGCCGCGTTCCAGCAGGTGCGCGGCGGCGGCCAGGCCCACGGGTCCGGCGCCGATCACGGCAACGGGCAGGGACTCCTGTGATGTCATGGCGTCAAACCTTTCAGTTCTGTGCAGGAATGAGGGAGGCGATCAGGGCTTCGACGCGGCCCTTGATCTCGTCGCGGATGGGCCGCACGGAGTCGACGCCCTTGCCGGCAGGGTCCTCCAGGACCCAGTCCTCGTAGCGCTTGCCCGGGAAGTAGGGGCACTCGTCACCGCAGCCCATGGTGATCACCACGTCCGAATCCTTCACGGCCTCGGTGGTGAGCACCTTGGGGATCTCCGCGGACATGTCGATGCCCACCTCCGCCATGGCCTCCACTGCGGCCGGGTTCACCTTCTCCGCCGGCTGCGACCCGGCGGACCGGACCTCGACGGCGCCCTGCGAAAGGCTGGTAAGGAATGCGGCGGCCATCTGGGAACGGCCGGCGTTGTGGACGCAGACAAACAGGACGGAGGGCTTCTGGCTCATGAGAGCACCTTTCGGTCAGCCGGTACGACGGCGGGAGTTGCAGTGGTTGGATAAAGGAACCGGACCAGGACGTACCCGGCGGCGCCGCCCAGCAGTTGGGCGAGGATGAAGGCAGGGGCCGACGACGGCGCGATGCCAGCGAAGGTGTCCGTGACCGTCCGGGCGATGGTCACGGCAGGGTTGGCGAAGCTGGTGGAGCTGGTGAACCAGTACGCGGCGGTGATGTACCCGCCGACGGCGAACGCCACCCGGTCTGCCCGGCCGGAGCGGACGCTGCCGAAGATGACCACCAGCAGGCCAACTGTGGCGATCACCTCGCCGAACCAGAGAGCCGGGCCGGTGCGGACGTGCGACGAAACCGTCACCGCGTCCAGCCCGAACATCAGGTTCGCCGCCACTGTGCCGGCCAGGCCGCCCAGGACCTGCGCCCCGGCCAGGCCTGCCGCCGTGCGGGTATCGATCATGCCCAGCGCACGCTCCACGAGGGTCACCACGGGGTTGAACGACGCCGACACCGGCTGGAGTGCCGCGATCAGCGCCACCAGCGCCGCACCCGTGGCGAGGCTGTTCTGCAGAAGCTGCAGCCCGGCGTCGTCCGGTGAAAGCCGCGAGGCCATGACGCCCGAGCCCACCACGGCCATCACCAGGAACGCGGTGCCCACGAATTCAGCGGCAACCCGCCGGCCAAGGACGTTCACGCGGCCTGCCCGCCGATCAGGGCGGCAAGGTTCTGGAGCGCCTCGGTCCGGGCGCGGTAGTAGACCCACACGCCGCGCTTCTCCCGGTCCAGCAGCCCGGCCTCGTGCAGGATCTTGAGGTGGTGGCTGATGGTGGGCTGGGAGAGTTCGAAAGCGTCGTTGAGGTCGCAGACGCACGCTTCGCCGCCTGCACGCGAGGCCACCAGGGACATCAGCCGCAGCCGGACCGGGTCGGCCAGGGCCTTCAGCAGCGGGGCAATTCCTTCCGCTTCCGGCTCGGTCAGGGGTTCACGGGCCAGCGGCGCGCAGCACGCCACGGCTTCCACGGGGGTCAGCTCCAAAGACATAGACACATGTAAATATTCACACCTATCTATGTCTGTCGGCAACCCGCACAAATCCCGCCGATTCCCGCCTTCCCTTGCAGTGCGCGGAGAAACGGGAAATAGGATGGCCCGTAGGTTTTACCGGATACGAAGGGCGCCCCATGATCGAAATCCTGAACCCCGCTGAAGTGGCCCGAGCCCGGGAGACGGGCGCCCTGGTGGCGGACATCCTTCAGGCCATGAAGAAACGCGCCGCCGTGGGCACCAACCTCCTGGACATCGACCAGTGGACCAAGGAGATGATCACCGAGGCCGGGGCCGAATCCTGCTACGTGGATTACGCGCCGTCCTTCGGCCGGGGCCCGTTCGGGCACTACATCTGCACCGGTGTCAACGACGCCGTGCTGCACGGACTCCCCCACAACTATGACCTGGCCGACGGGGACCTGCTGACGCTGGACCTCGCCGTCGTCAAGAACGGGAAGGCCGCGGACGCCGCCATCAGCTTCATCGTGGGGGACTCACGCCCGGAAGAGAGCGTGGCCATGATCGAAACCACGGAACGGGCTTTGGCCGCCGGGATCGCCGCCGCCGGGCCGGCCGCCAAGATCGGCGACGTCTCCTACGCGATCGGCCGCGTCCTCATAGACGCCGGGTACCCGGTCAACACGCAGTTCGGCGGCCACGGCATCGGCTCCACCATGCACCAGGACCCCCACGTCCCCAACACCGGGCGGCCGGGGCGAGGCTTCAAACTGCGGCCCGGGCTGCTGCTGGCGCTGGAGCCGTGGATCATGGCGGACACGGCGGAGCTGGTGACGGACGACGACGGCTGGACCCTGCGGAGCGCCACCGGCTGCCGGACGGCGCACACCGAACACACCATCGCGATCACCGAGGACGGCGCCGAGATCCTGACCCTGCCCTCGCGGTAAGTTATTCGGTCCCGGCCACGGCGCTGCGGCGTTCCAGCAGCAGCGCCGTGGCTAACGCTTGTCAGCGGTTGACGAGCCTGGCGGGTTTGATCTGGCTGACCATGGCAGGGTAGTAACCCTGCGCATATCCCTGGGCGGTCGGGTGGAAGTTGAAGTCCGTGTACGGACCGAGGTTGAACCAGGAGTCGGAGGATCCGATTTCGTGGCCATTGAACTTGGGAGCGACGTCCACGAACTGCGCGCCCGCGCTCCGGGCCTTGCTCGCGAGGAGCGCATTAAGTTGGTCTGTGCCGTTGTCGAAGACCGCCGCCGCCGCTGCGGACATGACGCCACCTCCGGCGATGACTGTGGTGGATTCCCCGGCTGTCGCGAAGAGATGGGGGTACCCGAGCCAGATGATTTTGGCATTTGGTGCCAACTGACGGATTGTTCCAACGGTCTTGACGACATCGACCTGCGCTGCCAGGCCAAGTCCATACGCTGTGGCCGCATGGCACCCGCTGGCCTGCGGCGATGTGTCAGCGGCGCAGGCCGCGATGATCGGTCCGAAGTTGACGTCGTTTCCGCCGGCTGTGAGGGTCACCAGCCCAGTTGCGCTGTCCAGCGCACCATCATGGGCGGCCTTGGCCGCCTGCTGGGCGATGGTGGGAATACCGGACTCGTTTGCTCCGACAGTCGCGCCTGCACACGCGTAGTCTCCGGCGAGTGCCACGGATTTGAGCTGATCGAGCATCGTCACGTCGTCCGGGCCGCCGTGCAGGCAGGCCGGGCTGCCGGGAGTCGGGTCGCCGAAAGCCTGGTTGAAGTCCATGGTTGGCGCCAACGAGCCCCAGCCGGCGGAGTAGGAGTCCCCGAGGTTGACGTATTTGACCGGGTCCTGCGCGGCGAAGGCCGGAGCTGACGCGCCCGAGAGGACAAGGGCTGTTGCGGCGGCGAATGTGGCCGCACTGCGCCGGGAAAGTACGGGGACCTGCATTGTGGGCTCCAAGTGTATTCGGGGAGGCATGTCCCCATGACGCTAGGCCCGGGCGGACGGCCAGGACAGGGTCCTTCGGCCCCAGCAAGGGGTCGTAAGAGCCAGAGTGCATGAGCGCAGTTACCCGGTCCCGGCCACGGCGCTGCGGCGTTCCAGCAGCAGCGTGTCCTGCCAGTGCCCCGCCTTGGGGCCGGTGCTGATCCGTGCAATCCGCTCCCTGGTACCCACCACCCGGAAGCCCAGCTTCCGGTGCAGCGCCAGGCTGGCGGTGTTCTCCGGGAAGATGCTTGACTGGATGGTCCAGATGCCGGCAGCCTCCGTGGACTCGACCAGGGCGCCCAGGAGCAGCCGGCCCACGCCCCGGCCCTGCGCCTGCGGCGCCACGTAGATGGAGTGCTCCACCAGGCCCCGGTACACCTCACGCGAGGAAACCCGGGACACGGCGGCCCAGCCCACCACCCGACCCGCATCCCGGGCGACCATCCGGTGCTCAGGCAGCCGCACGGCGTCGAACGCCTCCCAGGTGGGCGGCTCGCTTTCGAAGGTCGCCTCCCCCGTGGCGATGCCGGCGGCGTAGATGGCGTGGACGGCGTCCCAGTCCTCGGGGCACATGGGGCGGATGGTTACGGGGCTTTCCATGGGTCCCATTATGGGCGCTGACCTGCGGAGCCTTCGCGCGGCGGCCCGTAAATAATGTGTCAAAAAACGGCCGCCCACGCCCCGGACGGGCCCCTCCGGACCTTTCATTAACTCAGGGAAAGTGTGGAGAGCCGGGAGCGCAGGATGCGGTGGGATGAGTCGCCCGAGGACCGTGGCAGGGTCAAGTTCGCCGCGGCAGCCGGTGCCGTGGAGGGCTACGGCGGCCGCGGACTGAACGGCCGCGCGCTGCAGCCGGCCAGCGGCTACCTGTTCCCCGACCAGGACGGCGAGGGCTGGTGGGTGGTCTTCCAGCCCTGGCCGTCAGCCGGCCCTGCGGCGCACAAGGTGCCCGGCGACATCCTGGCCTGCAACGACTCCTACGGCGACATGGTGCACGTGGTGGTGCTGGCCGCCGGCGTCTGGGAGGACGACGCCGAGTCCGCCTTCCGCGACAAGGCACCTGCCAGCCTGGCGGACGCAGCCCGGGTGGCGGCCTCGGTGCCGCACATCAGCCAGCCGCACACCGGTTAACCCGACATCAGCCCACGTGGACCCAGGGCCGCTGGGTGACGTCCGGGACGGCCTCGCGCAGCACCTCCCGGGTGACCGGTGCGATCTCCCCCTCACCCAGGAAGAGGAACCGGACCAGGTTGGTGATGGGGTTCCCCTCCGTCCAGCGGAAGTAGATGTGCGGCATGAGGCCTGTGACGTCCCGGATGTGCAGCAGCACGGAGGCGATGGTGTTGGGAACCACCGGACCGTGGACCTCCAGGATGTGGTAGCCGTGCCGGTTGACGCCGCGGACGTGGAGCTCAGTTTCGAAGTCCGAGGAGTCGTCCACGATGACCTCGAGGAACAGCGCCTCGCCGGCCAGCGGGAGGTGGCTGACCTCGATGGCTGACTCGAGCTTGTCCCGGTAGGCCTCCGGGGACATCCGCAGCGGTTCGTGCGCGATGATCGCGATGGGGCCGTCCAGGGTGCTGGACATGAATTCGAGGGCCTGCTGGTCCAGGTGCACCCGGGTGGCGTGCAGTTCGAAGGAGCGGCGGACCCGGGACAGCAGCGAGATGACGATGATGCCGAGGATGAAGATGGCGGCGATCCGGATGCCCTCGGGCCGTTCAAAGATGTTCGCCACGGTGGTGTACGCGAACACCACCGAAATGGCGCCGAAGCCCACGGTGAGGTTCCGCTGCCTGCGCCGGCGGGCCGAGAGGGTCACGGCCACCGCGGCGGAGGTCATCAGCACCAGGACGCCGGTGGCGTACGCACCGCCCTGGGCATCGACGTCGGCATTGAAGATGAAGGTGATCAGGAAGCCGATCAGGGTGAACACCAGCACCAGCGGCCGCACGGCCTTGGCCCACCCCGGGGCCATGCCGTAGCGGGGCAGGTAGCGGGGCACCAGGTTCAGCAGCCCGGCCATGGCGGACGCCCCGGCGAACCAGAGGATGGCGATGGTGCTGATGTCGTACACGCTGCCGAAGCCCACACCCAGGTATTCATGCGCCAGGTAGGCAAGGGCGCGGCCGTTGGCCTGGCCGTCCGGCTGGAACTCCTGCTCCGGGATGAGCACCACGGTGATGAAGCTCGAGGTCAGCAGGAAAGCGCTCATGATCACGGCGGCGGTGGTGAGCATGCGCCGGGCACCCTTGATGCGCCCGGCAGGGTTTTCCTCCGTGTCATTGGCCGCGCCGCGCACCTGGGGCATGACGGCGACGCCGGTCTCGAAGCCGGACAGGCCCAGCGCCAGCTTGGGGAACACCAGCAGGGCGATGGCCACCGCCATCAGCGGGTTGCCGTGCGAGACCCACAGGTTGGTCCACCAGTCCCCCATGGCAACAGGGTGCGAGATCACCTGGCCCAGGGTCACCACCACCACGATGGCGTTCAGGCCCAGGTACACCACCACCAGGACCACGGCGACGCCGATGGCCTCCTTGAAACCCCGCAGGAACACGGCAGCGAGCAACGCGAGCAGGACCAGGGTGATGGGAATGTTCTGGCCCTGCAGCCAGCCGGGGGCCACGGGGTTGTGGATCAGGTGGGCGGTGGCATCCGCGGCCGACAGGGTCATGGTGATCATGAAGTCGGTGGCCGCGAACCCCAGCAGCACCAGGACCAGGAGCTTGCCGCCCCACCGTGGCAGCAGCCGTTCCAGCATGGCGATGGAGCCTTCACCGCGGGGGCTTTCACCGGCCACCCTGCGGTACACCGGCAGGGCACCGAGCAGGGTCACGGCCACGAGCACCAGGGTGGCCAGCGGCGAGATGACGCCGGCGGCCAGGGCGGCGATGGCCGGCTGGTAGCCCAGGGTGGAGAAGTAGTCCACGCCCGTCAGGCACATGACCTGCCACCACGCATGCTTCTTCTCGTGCTGCGTGGGCACGCCGCCGGGACCCTGGTGGGCACCCTTGCTGTCCTGCAGCCCGAACAGCAGCCAGTCCTTCAGCGCCTTCCTGCCGTGGGCATGGGGCGCGGAAGGATCCGCCGGGGGCCTGCTCAACGTGGTCATCTCTGCCTTTCCGCGCTGCCCTTTGCACCGCGACCACTGCGAAGCTAGCACCGGCCAAAACGGCCGGCCCTCGAAAAGGACCTTTATTGACGAATCATTTACGCGGGGATTGACGACGGCGGCATGCGGCTGGCGCGGCGTGCTTTAGGGGCGCGGGCAGGCCTGCTCGATGAGCAACTTTGCAAGGGCCAGTGCGCGCCTTCCGTACACGCCGCCGTCGAGCACTGCCGCCGTGGCGTAGGCGCCATTGAGAATGATGAGGAGCTCTTCGGCGAGCTGGTCCGGCGAGTCCGCTCCGGCGTCGAGCGCGAGCGAACTGAACCAGTCGCGCACCTGCTGCTTGTGGTCAACGGCGGCCACATGGGCCGGGTGCTGGCCGAGCGGAAACTCGGTACTCGTGTTCAGCATCGGGCAGCCCCGGTACGTTGGGCCGGCACAGTCATCAGCCAGCACCGCAAACACCGCAAGGAGCTTCTCCTTGGGGCCTGGCTGTGCGTCCGCAGCCTGGCGCATCCGCTCAAACCAGGCGTCGGCACGTCCCTGCACATACGCGGTGGCGAGGGCGTCCTTGGTGGGAAACTGCCGGTAGACGGTGGCATTTCCAACACCGCATTCCTTGACCACCGCATCCATCCCCACGGCCCTTATCCCCTGCTGATAGAACAGCCGGGTGGCCACCTCCAGGACATTGCGCCGGTTCTCCTCGGCCGTTCTTCGCACCATCTGGACCGCCCTCCTCTAAAAGTCCCTGCACCCTTATGTGGCTTCAAGTTTGACAGACGGAACGTTCCGTCACAAACTACATGAGAACGATCCGTCACAAACTCTCCTGCCCCTCGCGGAGACACAAGGAGCAACCATGAACATCGCCGTCCTCGGAACCGGCATCGTCGGCCGGACCATCGCCACCCGCCTGGCCGAACTGGGCCACACCGTTACCATCGGCACCCGCGATCCGAAGGCCACCCTCGCCCGCACCGCGCCGGACGCCATGGGGACTCCCCCGTTCGCCGCCTGGAGCGCCGAAAACCCTCGCGTCGCCGTCGCCGGTTTCGCCGACGCAGCCGCCGGCGCTGAACTCATCGTCAACGCAACCAACGGCGGTGCGTCCCTGGACGTCCTTGCCGCGGCCGGCGCCGGATACCTGGATGGCAAGGTCATCCTGGACATCGCCAACCCGCTCGACTTCAGCCAGGGCATGCCGCCCACCCTGTTCGTCAAGGACACCGACTCCCTGGGCGAACAGATCCAGCGCGCCTACCCCGGCTCGCGGGTAGTGAAGTCCCTCAACACGCTCAACGCCGACCTCATGGCACGCCCCACGCTCCTGGCCGACCCCGGCACCGTCTTCGTTTCCGGCAACGACGAGGAGGCCAAGAACACAGTCACCGGCCTCCTGAAGGACTTCGGCCATGAAGACGTCATCGATCTCGGTGACATCTCCACCGCCCGCGGCACCGAAATGCTCCTGGCCATCTGGCTGCGCCTCTGGGGCGCGCTGGGCACCCCCGCCTTCAACTTCAAGATCGTCCGGTAAGCCCCTCAACCACCCGCCGGGCCCAGCAGGGCGTCACGGCTCGAAGCGGTAGCCCATCCCGGCTTCCGTGAGCAGGTGCCTGGGCCTGGCCGGGTCCGCCTCCAGTTTGCGGCGCAGCTGGCCCATGTAGACGCGAAGGTAATGGGTCTCGTTGTCGTACCCGGGCCCCCAGATCTTGGCCAGCATCTGCTGCTGCGTGATCAGCCGGCCGGGATTCCGCACCAGCAGCTCCAGGATGGCCCACTCGCGCGGGGTGAGCCGGACCGGTTCCCCTTCCCGGGTGACCTTCCGGTTGGCCAGGTCCACCTCGAAGTCCCCCACCTCGACGGCGGCCGGAGCCTCGGCAACCTCGGGCGTGCTGCTCCGGCGGCCGGCGACGCGCAGCCTGGCCAGGAGCTCGTCCAGCCCGAACGGCTTGGTCACGTAGTCATCGGCGCCGGCATCCAGGGCCCTGACCTTGTCCACGGACCCGTGCCGGGCGGACAGCACGATGATGGGCATGCTGCTGGTGCGGCGGACGCGGGTGATCACATCCACGCCGTTGATATCCGGCAGGCCCAGGTCCAGCACCATGACATCCGGGTGGCCGCCTTCCGCGTGCCTAAGCGCGGCTGCCCCGTCCAGGGCGGTGAGCACCTGGTACCCCTCCGCCTGCAGGTTCACCTGCA
Source organism: Pseudarthrobacter sp. 05T312 (assembly GCF_056396685.1). Taxonomy (NCBI): domain Bacteria; kingdom Bacillati; phylum Actinomycetota; class Actinomycetes; order Micrococcales; family Micrococcaceae; genus Pseudarthrobacter; species Pseudarthrobacter sp. 05T312. The sequence goes on along the minus strand of NZ_JBFTLY010000001.1, from coordinate 82,656 downwards.
GGGCGCGCAGCAGCTGCGGTTCGTCGTCAACGATCAGGACTGTCCTCATGCGGTTTTGGTGCCTGCTTCCCTGCGAAGGTGGGGGCTGTACGGCCCGGTGGACAGCGGCAGCCGGACCACCATGGTCAGCCCTCCGCCCGGAGTTGGTTCGGGCACCAGCCGGCCGCCCATCGCCTCGGTAAAGCCCTTCGCCACGGCCAGGCCCAGCCCGATGCCCAGTCCCTCCGGCGCATCGTCAAGCCGCTGGAACGGCTGGAACATCTCCACCACCGCGGCAGCGGGCACACCCTGCCCGTGATCGACGATGCGGAGCTCGCCGAAGGGTGTGCCGCCGTCGTCCGCTGCGTTGGCAGCTCCCGAAACGCCCACGATCACCACGTCCGAGCCGGGCGCGTACTTGAGCGCGTTTTCCACGATGTTGGCGATGACCCGCTCCAGCATGCCCAGGTCCGCGTCCACGGCAGGCATGTTCGGGGCGAGGTCGATCCGGATGCGCTCCGTGGGGATGCCGCGCAGGGCGTCCTCGATGGCGTCGCGCCAGGTGACGGGGGCGGTGTGCGGGGCGGCCGATCCGCTGGAGATCCGGGACATGTCCAGGAGGTTGGAGATGAGGGCGTCCAGGCGCTCGGAGTAGGAGTCGATGGTGGCGAGCATTTCTTCCTGCACCTCCGCCGGGAGCCTGCTGTTCTGGCGGCGCAGGGCGGTGACCGCCAGCTTGATCCCGGCCAGCGGCGTCCGAAGGTCGTGGCTGACGGCGCTCAGGATTGCGGTGCGGACGCTGTTGCCTTCGGCCAGTTTCGTGGTGCTTTTCAGGGTGCGCTGCAGGGCGTGGTGCTGCCGGAGCAGCAGGAGGTGGGCGCCGTGGGCGGCCAGGAGGAGCCGGTCCCCCGCCGTCAGGGTGCGGCCGGACAGGACCAGGGCGGTCCGGGGATCGGCCAGTTCCACGTTGTCCGTCATGGCGGTGGCCGCTTCCGGGGCCGGTGGCGGCGCGTCCCCGGAAAAGGCCTGCAGCTCCCACGTGTTCTGACGGTCCCCGGCGCGGGTGAAGAGGCCGGCGGCCCGGACCTGGAAGGTTTCGCGGGCCTTGTCCAGGAAGCCGGCAACGGTATCGTCCGCCAGGAGCGCGTCCCGGGCGAGGTCGGCGAGGGTGGTGGCCTCTGCACGGGCGCGGACAGCCTCCCGCGCCCGGCGTTCAGACAGGCCCACCACCAGGGAAACAGCCACCGCGGCCCCGAGGAATACCAGCAGGGCAAAGACGTTCTGCGGGTCGCTGATGTTGAAAGTGCCCACGGGGTCCGTTTCGAAGTAGTTCAGCAGCAGCGATGCCAGGACGGCTGCCAGCACGGCCGGCCAGAGCCCGCCGATGAACGCCACCGCCATCACCCCGGTCAGGTGCACCAGGGCGTGGGTGGCGAGGTTCAGGTCGCGGCTGAAGGACAGGACGGTGGAGGCGAGGACGGGGAGGAGTACCGCGAGGATGTAGCCCACCGTGGTGCGCGGCCGGCTGAGGGCGGCGGGGGTGTGCCGCGGGAGTCCCCGGGCTGCCGGCGGATGGGAGACCAGATGCACGTCGATGTCTCCCGAGTCCCGCACCACCCTTGACGCCACGCCCCTGCCCAGGACGCGGTTCCAGAGACCTCCCGGCGACGCCCCGAGGACAATCTGGGTGGCGTTGGCACTCCGGGCAAACTCCAGCAGGGACCGCGCCGGGTCATCCCCGGACACCGTGTGGCAGGTGCCGCCGAGGTCCGTGATGAGCTGCCGCTGCGCCTCCACCGCCTGCTCGGATGCCTCCCGCCGGGCGGTGGTACCGCGCACATGGACTGCCAGGAGTTCACTGCCGTTGACCCTGGACAGGATCCGGGCTGCCCGCCGGATGAGCACCCCGTCCTCCGGAGACCCGGCAATCCCCACCACCACCCGTTCGCGCGTGGGCCAGGCGGCGGTGATGCCTTGGCTTTCCCGGTACGCCGCCAGGCCTTCCTCCACCCGGTCCGCGAGCCAGATCAGGGCGATCCCGCGCAGGGCCAGGAGGGTGCCCGGCCGGTACTCGTTGGCCAGGGCGGCGTCGATCCGGTCCGCCGGGAAGATCCTGCCGTCCGCCACCCGCTGGCGCAGGAGGTCCGGAGAGATGTCCACAAGCTCGATGTGGTCCGCCCGCCGCACAATCCCATCCGGCACCATGGCCTGCGGCGGATCGTCGGTGATCGCGGCGACCACGTCCTTGAGGGACGCCAGCTGCTGCACGCAGAGGGTGGACAGTACGTCGATGCCCGCCGCCAGCAGTTCCTCGATATCCTGCCACCGCCGCTGGTTCCTGCTGCCCGGGGCGTTGACCTGCGCGTATTCGTCCACCAGCGCCACATCCGGATTCCGTTCCAGCACGGCGTCCACGTCCAGCCCGGACGCCTCCGCTCCCCCGGTACCGGCCGAAAGGCGCGGGGCAACGGCGTCGATCCCTTCAACGAGCTGCCGCGTCTCCTCCCGGCCGTGGTCCGCGGCAATGCCCACCACGACGTCGCTGCCCCCGGCCAGCAGCCGGTGCGCTTCCCGCAGCGCGGCGTACGTGGTGCCCGCGCCGGGCGCCGCGCCCAGAAAGATCCGAAGGGTTCCCCGTGACATACCCACAGTCTTATCCCGTCCCGTCACCGGAACCAACTCACGGCCCGCGACAGCCGTGGGAGTGATGGCGCGTCAGGGGAAAACGCGCCAAACGTGATCGGGCGTCGCAGGAAAACCCGCGAAACGTGATCGGGCGTCGCAGGAAAACGCGCCAAACGTGATCGGGCGTCCGGGCGGGGACGACGGCGGGTGCTCAGTAAGCTGGCAGGATGTCCGTGCTTGCCGCCCTCCTGCCCACCCTGGCGGCCATCGCCATCCTGGCGGCACTCACGGTGGGCATCCTCTGGGGCTCGCGGACGCCGTCGTACCTCTCCCCCGCCCTGGCCATCCTTCGCGGCGCGGCGCAGCTGGCGGTGATCAGCCTGGTGCTGGGCGGTGTCATCAGCGACCCGCTCTGGGTGGGCGTGGCGCTGCTGGTGATGTTCAGCGTGGCGTCCGTGACCGCAACCCGGCGGCTCACCTGGTCCTGGCGGCGCTTTGGCCTGGTGGCCGGAACCATGGCCGCCGGGATCCTGGTGACGGTCGCCGTCGTGTTCGGAACGGGCGCCATTGAATTCTCACCCCGGTACGCGCTGGCGGTGGGCGGGATCGTGATCGGCAACTCCATGACCATCGCCACCCTGGCCGGCAGGCGCTTCTTCGAAGCCGTGCTGGAGCAGTGGGACCAGGTGGAGGGGTGGCTCGCGCTGGGTGCTACCCCGCGGCAGGCCACCCTGGTCCAGGCCCGGCAGGCGGTGCACTCGGCCCTGATTCCCTCCACGGACCAGACCAAGACCACTGGCCTTGTCACGCTCCCGGGCGCCTTCGTGGGGGCGATCTTCGGCGGCGCCTCCCCGTTCGAGGCGGGCCGGTTCCAGGTGGTGGTGCTCGCCTCGATCATGGCAGCGGGGTCCATCACCGCCGTGGCCCTGATCCGTTCGCTGGGCAACGTGAAGGTCCGGCCCGACCCGCTGTAGGTCCGGCCTGCTGCGGCCAACCCGTTGGCGCGGCGCGAAACCATGGGCGCGGCGCGAAAACGCCGGCGCTACCGGTAGTCCGGTAGCGCCGGCGTTTTAGCGCGTCGAAAAGTAACAGGCGCAGCGGGAACCTGGGGCTTAGCCCTGCTTGACCAGCGCCGCTTCGAGGTTGATCTTCACCTTGTCGCTGACCAGCAGGCCGCCGGCCTCGAGCGCCGCGTTCCAGGTGAGCCCGAATTCCTTGCGGCTGATCTCGGTCTCGGCGGAGAAGCCGGCCCGGGTGGCGCCGAACGGGTCAACGGCGACGCCGGTGAATTCGACCTCGAGTTCGACAGGCTTGGTGACGCCCCTGATGGTGAGGTCACCGGTCAGGGTGTACTCCTCGCCGTCCCCTTCAATGGCGGTGCCGCGGAACGTCATCTCGGGATACTTCTCGACGTCGAAGAAGTCCGCCCCGCGCACGTGGGCGTCGCGGTTGGCGTCACCGGAGTCGAAGCTGGCGGTGGACACCGTGGCGTGCACCGACGAGTCAGCCAGCGACTCGCCCACGCGTGCCTCGGCCTGGGCTTCGGTGAAGCGGCCGCGGACCTTGCTGATCCCGGCATGGCGGACACTGAAGCCGATCTCGCTGTGTGACATGTCCAGGGTCCAGGTTCCCGGCGTGATGTCCTTGGGAAGGGTCATTGTCGTTCTCCTTGCTCGTAGGGCCGCAGGCTCGGCTGCCCGCTAAAGGGCGCAAGACTGCGGATGCCCCTAAATATTCCCCATAAATCCCACAAGGAGAACAGGGCCGAATGAACCGGAAGGGAACTTCGGGCGTATACATAAGCGTGGCTCTACGATTACTGACCGCCCTGGCGCTGTTCATCGATGCCGGCGTGCACCTGTTCCTGGCCCCCGGGTACCAGAACACGCAGCCGGGCACCGTCAGCCAGGGCACTTTGTTCCTGCTCGAAGCGGCGGCCGCGCTGGTGGCCGGCGTTTACGTCCTGGTCCGCGGCAGCAGGGCTGCCTATGCCGTGGCCCTGGTGGTGGCCCTCAGCGCGTTCGCCGCCGTCATGCTGTACCGGTACGTGGACATCCCTGCCATCGGGCCGATCCCGGCCATGTACGACCCGGTCTGGTTCTTCTCCAAATCCCTGAGCGCCGCAGCCGAGGGGGCCGGCGCCCTGCTGGCGCTCGCCGGCCTGGTCCGCAGCCGCCGCAGGGGAACGTCCGACGCCGGGCCGCAGGTTCGGGCGCCGCGCCGCCGGCGGTGAGCATCACCCCGGCCGTTGTTAGCATGCGAGGGGAGGTGGGAGATGAGCGGGGCTGAGCGGGCGGTGCCGGATGCGTTCGGGGCCGTTTCTGCCTACGCGCTCTCGGCACTCGCGCTGACGTTCCTGTCCCCGTCCGGACTGCTCCTCCAACTGGCCGGCCTGTGCGCGGGGGCGTTGGTGGCCGTGGCCGCCGCCGGCTCGGTCCTGCGGCGGATCCCGCGCTTCTCAACGCCGGCGGACCGGGTGACCCTGCTGCGCGCCATCCTCGTGGCCCTGTGCGCGGTGCTGGCGGTTCCGCAGCTGTTCACGGGCCGCCGCACCGACCTGCTCCTGCCCATCCTGGGCGCCGCCGCATTCCTCCTGGACGGGCTGGACGGCGTGGTGGCGCGGCGCACTGGCACCTCCTCGGCAGCCGGGGCGCGGTTCGATTCCGCCACGGACGCCGCCCTGGTGCTGGTGTTGTCCGTTGCGGCGGCTCCCGTGGCCGGTCCGTGGACGCTGGGCATCGGGGCCATGTATTACGTCTTCGTGGCGGCAGGCCTCGTCCGGCCGCACCTTCGCGCGGCGCTGCCGTTCAGGGCGTCCCGGAAGGCCATCGGGGCATTCCAGCCGTTTGCCCTGCTCCTTGCGCTGCTCCCCGGCGTCCCTGCCCTGGCCGCGGTCCTGGTTCCCGCGCTGGCCCTGGCCCTGCTCACGTTGTCCTTCACCCGTGATGTGGTCCAGCTGGAACGCCTGCACCGCGCCGGGCTGCGGGAGGTTCCCGCCCGGATTGCCTAGTGCGCACGGATGCTTTGCGCGAGGTCCCGCCAGAGCAGGTCCCGTCTGTGCAGGTCCCGTCAGAGCAGGCCTGCGACGGCGAAGCCGCCGGCTGCGGCGCCCACCGCGGCCACCGCGGTGCCCACGGCGTTGAGGAGGGCCAGGCCGGTGCGGCGGGACTGGACCAGGCGGACTGTTTCGAAGCTGGCCGTGCTGAAGGTGGTGTAGCCGCCCAGGAACCCCGTGCCGGCGATGGCCTGCAGCTCGGGCGGGGCCGCATGCACGATCACGGCACCGGCGAGAAGGCCCAGCAGGAACGATCCCGTGACGTTGATGGCGATGGTGCCCACCGGCAGGGCGGTCCTGATTTTGGCGCGCACCAGGCCGTCCACCACAAAACGGGTGGCGGCTCCGAGTCCGCCGGCGAGTCCCAGCAGGATGATGACCAGGGGGCTCACCTTCTTCCTCCGTTGCCAGGACCGGCCGGGCCCGGCCGTGGTGTGGTGCGGGCGTGGTGGGCTGCTGCCAGGCGGATGCCCGCCACGGTTGCCACCGCACCGGCCACCACGGAGGCGCCGACGTAGATGACGGCGTCGGCGCTGCGGCCGGCACTGAACAGGGTGGTGGCTTCCACGGCCAGGGTGCTGTAGGTGGTGAACGCTCCCATGAACCCGGTGCCCACCAGCAGCCGGACCAGCCTCAGCCGTCCGGCGTCGGGCCCCCGGCGGACCAGGGCCTCCAGCAAGGCGCCGAGCAGGAAGGCGCCGGCCAGGTTGATGGTCAGGGTGGGCAGCGGCCAGCCGCCCGGTGCGGGCAGGACGCTGCCTACCCCGTAGCGGGCCAGGGCGCCGAAGATGCCGCCGGTGGTGACCACCAGGACAAACCCGGGGTGCAGGTGGACCGGACGGTGGGCCCGCGCCCCGCCCAGGGTGCCCTGGTCTGCTGCGTCCTGCGCGTCGGCCCTGGGAACAGGCTGCTCCATCAGCGGCCCGCCTTCGGCTGGTGCCTGGAATGCGGGGCCAGCGGGACCACCAGGACGGGCCGGTGCTGGCGGTGGGTCAGGTGCACGGCGACGGATCCCACCAGCAGTTCCTCGAACCGCGCCCCGAGCCCGCGTTCCCGGGTGCCCACCACGATGACGGAGGCATCAGTGGATTCGGCCAGCCGTCCCAGCGCCCGGGCCGGGTCCCCCGCCAGGGTCACGAAGGACCAGTCGATCCCGGCGCCACCCAGGGCTTCGCGGAGGCCACCGGCGATGGAGGCGCTGATCCCTTCGATGTCGTCGTCAATCCCGTCGGGGTCGATGGGGCGGGCCTCCACCCTGCCGCCGGGCTCTTCCGCCAGGTACGTGGTGACGTCCACGTAGGCACAGACAAGTTTCACGCCCAGGCTGTACGCCAGTTCGGCGGCACGGTGGGCGACCACCAGTGGCTGCCCGGGCACCACGCCCATGAGCACCGGACCGCCGATTTTCCGGGGGACGTAGGGCACGGCGCCGGCGGAGTCTTGTGGTTTCTCGGGCTCAGTCATGGGCTCTCCTGGTCGGTCCGGGGCAGGAAGACTGGGCCGGCTGCGGGCACGGGCCACCTACCTTCGGATCAGCAAAGGCAGGAACCATCAGCCAGGCGGCGGTTCGAAGACCGCGCACCTGCGCGGGCCTTCCGGCGGGATCCATCACCGTGAACAGAGACTACAGGCTTTTCCGCGGCGTCCGCCACCACGGCTGCGGGCCGGAACAGCCGCCTATGCGGCGAGGGCGGCCGGCAGTTCGGTCAGGGCCGCGATGACGATGTCCGGCGCCCGGAAATAGGAGGGGTAGCGGGCACCGGTCCGGTTGATCCAGGCGGTCCGCAGTCCGGCCCGGGCTGCACCGTGGATGTCCCAGGGGTGCACGGCCACCAGCAGCATCCCGGAAGGATCCGCGCCGGCGGCAGCTGCCGCGTAGTGGTAGGCGGCCTGGGCGGGCTTCCATGCGACTGCGTCCGCCACGGAGAGCAGCAGCTCAAAGTTGTCCCGGATGCCTCCGGCCGCGAGCAGCTTGTCCGTGTTGGCGGCCGCGCCGTTTGTCAGGGTGATGAGGCGGTGCCCGGCTGCGGCCAGGGCTCTGGCCCCGGCCGGGACATCAGGGTGGAGGGCAAGGTCCTGCATAGCGGCCATGACGCGGCCGACGGCGGCGTCCAGGTCTCCGGAAACCCCTTCGGCTTCCAGCAGGGCGCCGAGGGCGTCGGCGCCAATGTCGGCGAAGGCCCGGTTGTCCCCGCTGGCGGCGAGGGCGAAGCCGTCCCGCAGCAGCGTGGCGAACCAGAGCCTGGCCAGTTCCCGCTGCGCACCGGCCTGCTCGAAGGCATCCGCAAGGGGACCCATGTCCGAGAGGGTCTCATTCACGTCAAAAACGATGACAAGGGGTTCTGCCATGGTGTCCCTTTCCGTTCCGCCGTCCAGAATAGCCAGGCTACTCAGCAGTAGATCACATAGGGGCTACGGACACTACCGGCGGGGATTGGCAGGTTCCAGCCCCTTTGGCCGCCCTTGAACGCAAGCAACGCGGACCCCGCTGACAGCGGGGCTCCGCGTTGTGGTTCTTGGGCGCAGGCCGTTAGGCCGGCGTCCCGCCCAGGCTGGCAAGGGCCTTGCGAAGGCGCGTGCCGGCGTCGTCCGCCACTTCTTTGACGGAGGGGGCGCTGCTGAGCTGCACCATGGTTTGGGGATCGATGGCTTCCACCGTGGTGGAGTCTGCTGAGCTGTTCCTGCGCACCACCACGTTGCAGGGCAGCAGGGCACCCATCTCCGGCTCGGCCGCCAGGGCCCGGCTGGCGAGGGAGGGGTTGCAGGCACCGAGGATGACGTAATCCCCGACGGCGTCCGCGGCCTCCGTGCCGAGCTTGGCTTCGAAGGTGGACCGGATGTTGATTTCGGTCAGGATCCCGAACCCCTGCGCGGCAAGGGCTTCGCGGGTGCGCTCCAGCGCCTCCGCCCAGGGAAGGGAAACAGTGGTGGCCAGGGTGTAGGTCATGATGCTCCTTGAAAATTGCCGGGCGGTCGGTTGCGGTGCGGGGCCAGGTCAGGCCAGCGAGAGGAAGAGCTTCTCCAGGTCCTTCCGGTCCATGGTTTCGTCCTTCTGGACGATGCACTGCTCAAGACCCGTGGCGATGATGGCGAAGCCGGCGCGGTCAAGGGCCTTGGATACGGCCGCCAGCTGGGTGACGACGTCCTTGCAGTCGCGGCCTTCCTCGAGCATCCGGGTGACGGCGGCGAGCTGGCCCTGTGCCCGCTTGAGGCGGTTGATCACGGGCGTGAGCTCTGTGGGGTTCAGTTCCATAACGGGGTCTCCATCGGTAAGGGGCTTGCGTTCAACTATATACCCCCACGGGTGTTTTGACTACCCCCGGGGGTATCTGCAATACTCGGTGGGGTATCCACCCGACCCCTTCCGAGAGGCCACCCATGACGTCCCCTTCCAAAGCAACAGCCGTTACCGCACTCGCCCCTGAGGCCCTCAAGTCCTGGATCAAGGAACACCAGGACCTCGTGGTGATCGATGTTCGCTCGGCCGCTGAATTCGAGTCCATGCACATCCGCGGCTCCTACAACGTGCCGCTTCCCCTGCTCTCCGAGCACACCGACGAACTCGCCGCCCGGCTGGGTTCGCGGGTAGTCCTGGTCTGCCAGTCCGGCGTCCGCGCCGAGCAGGCCCGCCAGCGCATGGCCACTGTCGGCCTTGACACCGCTTACGTCCTCACCGGCGGGGTTCCCGGATTCGCCGCCGCGGGCGGCGACGTGGTCAAGGGCAAGGACCGCTGGGACCTGGAGCGCCAGGTCCGCCTGGCCGCCGGCTCCCTGGTGGTGCTGGGCCTGGCCGGCGGCAAGTTCGTCTCTCCCAAGGTGCGCATGCTGGCCGGTGCCATCGGCACCGGACTGACCTTCTCGGCCGCGACCAACACCTGCGCCATGGGCAAGGCCCTCTCGGCCATGCCCTGGAACAAGGCAGCCAAGGAGCCCACCCGCGAAAGCGCCATCCTGCAGCTTCCCGTGCAGTCGGCTGAAGAGGGCGCAGCGGCATGATCCCGGCCCTGGGTCTGGGGCTCGTCGTCGGCGTCGTACTGGGCGTAGTTGGCGGCGGCGGGTCCATCATTGCCGTTCCGGCCCTGGTGTACGGCGTGGGCATGAGCCCCGCCCAGGCCATTCCCACCTCCCTGCTGGTGGTGGGAATCTCCTCGCTGGCAGCCCTGCTCCCCCGGTTCCGGGAAGGACTGAACTGGCCCGTGATCGCCCTGGTGGGGGGTGCCGGCATCCCGGCAGCCTGGGCCGGCGCGGCCGTGGGCAAGCTGCTGGACCCGAACATCCTGATGCTGGCTTTCGCCGTGATCATGGTGGCCGCCGGCATCCGGATGCTCAGCAAGCCCCGCGAAAGCGAGGGATCCTGCAGCACCGGACCGAACCGGGCCTTCCGGTCCTGCGCCCCGAAGGCCGTGGGTGTGGGCCTGCTGGTCGGGTTCCTCACCGGACTGCTGGGCGTGGGCGGCGGCTTCCTCATCACCCCCGCACTGACCATCTTCCTGGGCCTGCGCATGAAGCAGGCCGTGGGAACATCCCTGGCCATCATCGTGGTCAACTCGGCTGCCGGGTTTAGCGCCCACGCCGCCGGCTACACCATCGACTGGTCCACCACCCTGGCGTTCGCCATCCCGGCGATCGTGGGATCGGTGGTGGCCGCCAGGTTCGCCCGGCACCTGCACGACAAACACATCCGCATCTCGTTCGCGGTACTCATCTTCGCCGTCGCGGCGTGGGTCACCGCCGGCACGGTCACCGCCTGACCCCTCCACAGAGGAGAACACCATGGGACTGATTGATTCCCTCAAGAAGGCCTTCAGCAAGCCCTACAAAACGATTTCCGTGGCACAGGCAAAGGAACTCCTGGGTTCCGGGGCCACGCTCATCGACGTCAGGTCTGCCCAGGAATGGCGGACCGGCCGGGCGCCGCAGGCCAAGCACGTCCCCCTGGACCGGCTGCAGACCAGCACTGCCGGCATCCAGAAGACCCGGCCGGTAATTGCCGTCTGCGCCTCCGGCGTCCGCTCCGCCTCCGCAGCCCGGCTCCTGGCCGCCAAAGGATACGACGCCTACTCGGTGCGCGGCGGCATGGCCGCCTGGCGCCAGGCCGGCGAACCCGTCCGCTAGCAACACCCCACCAGCTCCCAGCCACCAACCACTTCAAAGGAGAACCACCATGGCTGAAATCACCATCACCGAAGCCGAAGAGCGCCGCTCCACCGCCCGGATCCTCGACGTCCGCGAGGACTTCGAAGTCGCCGAGGGCATGATCCCCGGCGCCCTGCACATCCCGATGGGCCAGCTGCAGGCCCGCCTGGGCGAACTCGATCCCACCGTGCCCGTGATCGCCGTCTGCCGCAGCGGAAACCGCAGCGCCGCCGTCGCCGACGCCCTCAACGGCGCCGGCTACAAAGCGGACACCATGGCCGGCGGCATGACCGCCTGGACCCGCGCCGGACTCCCCACCACCTAGGCCCTGCCCCCGCGGCACAGGGCACTCAACAAAGCAGAGCGCGACCAAAAAACTTCGCCCGAAAGGACACGACAGATCATGGCAACCATCGACATCACCCAGCAATCGTTCGCCCAGACCCTGGAGGACAACGGCGTCGTCTTCGTTGACTTCTGGGCAGCCTGGTGCGGCCCCTGCCGCATGTTCGCCCCCACGTACGGCGCCGCCGCCGAACGGCACCCGGACATCACCTTCGCCAAGGTGGACACCGAGGCCGAACAGGCGCTCGCCGCCGCAGCGAACATCACCTCCATCCCCACCCTGATGGCCTTCAAGGACAAAACCCTGGTCTTCTCCCAGCCGGGCGCCCTCAACGCCACCGGCCTGGAGGAAGTCATCCAGGCCGTCAAGGACCTGGACATTGACAAGCTCCGCGCCGAGGCCGCCCACCAGCACGCCTGATACCGCACCAGCCAAAAACCCCACCGCACCAGGCCCCCGGCGCCTGCTGACAAGGCTCTTCCGCAGGACATCCGCATAGGCCGCAGCGCACTTGCGGTATACCCCCGGGGGTATCTACACTGAATCCAGAACAACCTCCCAATCCCCTTTCAACTGAAGGAGAGCACCAGATGCTTATCGAGCGCATTTACGACGAAGACCTCGCCCAGGCCAGCTATGTCATCGGCTGCCAGGCCAAGGGTGAAGCGATCGTGGTGGACGGCCGCCGCGACATCGCGGTCTACCAGGAACTGGCTGAGAAGAACGGCATGAAGATCATCGCCGTTACCGAAACCCACATCCACGCCGACTACCTCTCCGGCACCCGGGAACTGGCGGCCGCCACCGGCGCCAAGATCTACGTTTCCGGCGAGGGCGGACCGGACTGGCAGTACGAATTCGACGGCGAACGCCTCTACGACGGTGACAAGATCACCATCGGCAACATCAGCATCCAGGCCGTCCACACCCCCGGACACACCCCGGAGCACCTGTCCTTCCTGGTCACCGACGGCGCGTTCAGCGACAAGCCCGGCTACCTGCTCTCCGGTGACTTCGTTTTCTCCGGCGACCTGGGCCGCCCGGACCTGCTGGACGAGGCAGCCGGCGGCGTGGACACCCGTTTCGAGGGTGCCAAGCAGCTCTTCGCCAGCCTCCGCGACAAGTTCCTGACCCTGCCGGATTACGTCCAGGTCCACCCCGCGCACGGCGCCGGCAGCGCCTGCGGCAAGGCACTGGGTGCCATCCCGTCCTCCACGGTGGGTTACGAGCGGCTCTACTCTTGGTGGGGCCCCTACCTCGCCGCCAACGACGAGCAGGGCTTCATCGACGAACTCCTCGATGGCCAGCCCGACGCCCACGCCTACTTCGGCCGGATGAAGCGCGAAAACCGCATCGGCCCGGACGTCATGGGCGAACGCGCCCCGCTGCCCGAACTCTCCACCGAAATCGTCGCCGCAGGCCTGGCGGAGGACACCCTCACCCTCATCGACACCCGCTCCAACGGCGAAGTCCACCAGGGAACCGTGGCGCGGTCGCTGAACGTTCCGGCCGGCAAGTCCGTGGCCAGCTACGGCGCCTGGGTGGTTGACCCCGGGAAGGACAAGAACCCGCTGGTGCTCCTGGCCAATGACCAGGACCAGGCCCAGGACATGTGGGACCACCTGGTCCGCGTGGGCATCGACAACGTGGCCGGCTACCTCACCAGCATTGAGGGGCTGCCCACCTTGACCCCCAAGCTGATCCAGCCTGAGGAACTCGACGGCTTCGACGCAGCCATGGTCCTGGACGTCCGGAACAAGACCGAGCACAAGGCCGGGCACGTCCCGGGTTCCTACCAGCTCAGCGGCGGCCGCGTCATGTGGCACCTCGATGAGCTGCCGGCCGGCGGCACCATCGTCTCCTACTGCCAGTCCGGTGTACGGAACTCCGTCGCCGCCAGCGCCCTGCGCCGCGCCGGGTACGACGTCGTCGAACTGGACGGCAGCTACGCCGCCTGGAACGCCTGGCAGAACAGCGTCCCCGCCGTCTGACCAGGACACCCCACAGACCGCCCGGGCAGGACCCCCCTCCTGCCCGGGCCCTGGTCCGGTGCGTCCCCAGCGCCTCCGGACCCGGCCCGGGCGTGTCCCCCGCACGCCCGGGCCACTTCCTTGTCCCCACCCAATGTCCCCGCCACGAATGGAGCAGCCAATGCAGGGCAGAACACTTTTCGCAGCCGGTCCGGCCGGCCCCGTGCTGGGCCTGCGGCAGAACCTGGCGCAGTTCATGCTTCTGGTTTCCGTCAATGCCCTGGTAGGCGGGACCCTGGGCCAGGAACGCACGGTCCTGCCCCTCCTGGCCACCCAGGAGTTCCACCTGGACCTCTACACAGGGGCGCTGACGTACATCCTGGCCTTCGGCCTGTCCAAGGCCGCGATGAACTACTTCGCCGGCACCCTCTCCGACAAGTACGGCCGCAAACCGGTCCTCATCGCCGGCTGGCTGGCAGCGGTTCCCGTACCGCTCATGCTCATCTTCGGCCCGTCCTGGGCCTGGATCGTGGCCGCCAACGTCCTGCTGGGCATCAGCCAGGGACTGACCTGGTCCACCGCCGTCATCATGAAAATGGACCTGGTGGGCCCCAGGCAGCGCGGACTGGCCATGGGGTTCAACGAGGCCGCCGGCTACCTGGGGGTGGCCGCCACCGCGCTGGCCACCGGCTACCTTGCCACCGCCTATGGCCTGCGCCCCGCCCCGTTCCTGCTCGGTGCGGCCTATATCGCCCTCGGCCTGGGACTGACCGTCCTGGCCGTCAGGGAAACCCACCACCACGCCAAAACCGAAGCCTCCCAGCACGCCGCCAACTCCAGCGGCGCCCACGCCGGACTCACCACCGGCCAGGTGTTCACCCTCACCAGCTTCAAGGACCGTTCCCTCTCGGCAGCCAGCCAGGCGGGCCTGGTCAACAACCTCAACGACGGCCTGGCCTGGGGCCTCTTCCCCGTCCTGTTCGCCGGCGCCGGGCTGGACCTTGGCCAGATCGGCATCCTCGCTGCCGCCTACCCCGCCGCCTGGGGTGCCGCGCAACTGGCCACCGGCGCAGCCTCGGACCGCTGGGGCCGCAAATGGTTCATCACCGCCGGGATGCTGGTCCAGGCCGTGGCGCTGGGCATCACCGCGTCCGCCCACAGCTTCGGGCCCTGGCTCGCCGCCGCCGTCGTCCTGGGCCTGGGCACCGCCCTGGTCTACCCCACCCTCCTGGCCGCCATCGGCGACGTCGCACACCCTGCCTGGCGGGCCCGCTCCGTGGGCGTCTACCGGTTGTGGCGCGACGGCGGCTTCGCCGTTGGCGCCCTCCTGTCCGGCGTCCTGGCCGACCTTTACGGCATCCCCGCCGCCATTGCCGCCGTCGCGGTCCTCACCGCGGCCTCCGGGGCCGTGGTGGCCATCCGCATGCGCGGCAACGACCACGTCATGGGGTAGAACATGTCGGCCGGGGCCAGGAACCGCCGGATCTCTTCCGCCATCCGTCCGGCCTGCGTCCAGTGCAGGTAGTGCCCGCCCTGCAGCGGCAGCACCTCGTGCCGGATGACGTTCCTGAGGAGCTCCTGCGCCGCTGCCGTTTTCGCCGCCGCCCTGCCGTCCCCCTCATCGGCAACGAACGCCAGCACGGGCAGGTCCACCGGGTAGGTGACTCCCCGGAGCGCCGCCGCGTTGTTGCCGATCCGGGCGGTCTCGTCCGCCACCGCAGGATTGCCGAGGTTCCACAGCATCATGGTGCGCATCCGCTGCAGCTCTTCGTCCGAATAGGCATGGCTGTCCGGATCGAAAACCCCCGGCGCCACCACGGCCGCCGCCCGCACCAGCCCCAAGGCGGCCAGCAGCTTCACCCAGTTGACGCCGGGCTCCGGTTCCGTCACCGGGTGGTCCCCCGGCTTGGGGATGGTGGCGTCAATGCCCACCACTGCAGCCACCTCCGGCCGGTACCGGTTGGCGTAGTCCAGCAGGTAGAACCCGGCAATCGAGTGGCCGGCCAGGACGTAGGGCTGCCGGACCTGGAGCTTTGACAGGACCTCATGGAGTTCGTTGCTGATGTTCTCATTCGTCCGGGCACTGGCCACCAGGTCGCTGTAACCGTACCCGAAGCCTTCCACCACCATCACGTCGAAATCACCCAGCTCGCGCATCAGCGGGGCAAAATCCAGGCCAGGGGCGGCGGTTCCCAGGCCGCTGAGCAGGACGATGGGCGGCCCCTGCCGCCCGGCCCCGCTCCCGTTCCGGACCACGTTCAGCGAACCCCCTGCCACCGCTACGCGCTCCCCGTAGGACGGGGTGGTGGCCTTCTCCCGCGACTCCAGGGCCACGTTGGCCAACGCAGAGGCCATGAGCAGCACCAGGACAACCAGTGCCGTAATGCCCAACCGGCGAAGCCGGCGCCGCGGCCTCCGGGGCTTCATATCAGCCCTATCCGTGGCCCGCCAAATACAGGACCAGTCCGCCCACCGTGGCCACCTCCGGATAGTCCGCCTCCGGGATATCCACGCCCGTGGATTCCGCAATGACTTCCACCAGGCGGAGGAAATCCAGCGAGTCCAGTTCCAGGTCCTGGCGCAGGCGGGCACCGCTGTCCAGGTCTCCAGGCTCGACGTCGGGGGCTACCTTGCCGATCGCGGCCTCCACCGCCTGGCGTGCGTCCTGTTCGTTCACGGTTCCTCCTCGCTCACGGATTCACAGGTCCCCGGGCGTCTGCAGCAACTCGTCAATGCGGGCCAGGAACCGCCCGCCGCGCAGGCCGTCGCTTACCCGGTGGTCCGCTGACAACGTGGCAATCGCCGCGTGCCGGATGCCCAGCATCCCGTTGTGCGCCCACGGCTGTTCCATCACCTTGCCGAACCCCACCATGGCCACCTGTGGCGGATAAATCACGCCGTACACGCTCTCGACGCCGAGGTCCCCCAAATTGGTCACGGTGATGGTGGGATCAGCCATCTCCGCGCGCTGCAGCCGGCCTGCCCGGGCCCGGCCCACCAGGTCGCGCAGCTGGTCCATGAGCTGATCGAGCGACAACGTGTCGGCGTCGTGCAGGGCCGGGGCCACCAGGCCGCCGTGCCGCAGGGCGACTGCCACGCCCAGGTGCACGCCGCCGCTGGGCTGGAAGGCGCCCTTGGTGAAGAACCCGTTCATGTCCGGCACCTCCTTGGCCGCGAGCGCGGTGGCCTTCAGCAGCAGGGCCGACGGCACCAGCCGGGACGAGACCGGGCGCTGCTGGTTTGCCGCCTGCATCCACGCCATGGCCGCCGCCAGGTCCAGGGTGGTGGAGAGGTAGTAATGCGGGATTTCCTTCTTGGACCGGGACATCAGGGCGCCGATCGCCTGCCGCAGGCTCTCGGCCTTGCGGCCGGTGTCCTTCCTGCCGTGCTGGGGCGACTGCTGTGGCTGGGGCGCGGGTGGCGCCGCAGCCTGCCGTTCCGGCGTGGCCGGTTCCGTCGCTGGAACGGCCGACGGCGGTGCTGCCGCCGGCTTGTCCGCGCGGGTGCTCTGGGGTGCCCGTTCCCTGGGCGGGACCGCGGCCAGCACGTCCTCTTCCGTCACCGCACCACCGGGGCCCGTTCCCGTGATGTCTGCCAGGTGGACGCCGAGTTCCACCGCCAGCCGCCGGGCCAGCGGTGAGGACCGCACCCGGTGGGCCGTGTCCTCCGCCGGCTCCGGCGGCGCTGCCGCGGCTCGTTCGACGTCCTCCCGTGTCACCTCACCGCTGGCACCGCTCCCGCTGAGGCGTCCGACGTCGACCCCGAGGGTGTGCGCCAGGTGCCGCACGGGCGGGGCGGCCTTTGGGGATGGGGCGGGCGGAAGTTCGGCGGGGGTGGCCGTGATCCGGGCGATGGGGGTGCCCACGTCCACCGTGTCGCCGAGGTCCACCAGGAATTCGGCCACCACGCCTTCCTCGAACGATTCGATATCCATGACTGTTTTGTCCGTGTCCACGGCCGCCACGATATCGCCCTTGTGGACGTAGTCCCCGGGTTTGACCAGCCACTCCACCACCTTGCCGTGCTCCATGTCCGCGCCCAGGGACGGCATCCGGAAGTCAGCCATTGGCCCCCACGGCCCTTCGCGCGGCGGCCATGACCCGCTCCACGGTTGGCAGCGCCGCCTGCTCCAGGTGCTTGGCGTACGGGACCGGCACCTCCAGGCTGCACACCCGTTCCACGGGCGCGTCGAGGTCGAAGAAGGCCTGCTCACAGATCCGGGCCGCGATCTCGGCGGAGATGCTGCCGCTGCGCCAGCCTTCGTCCACCACCACGGCCCGGTGCGTCCTGGCCACGCTGTCCACGATGGTGTGGGCATCGAGCGGGCGGAGGGTGCGCAGGTCGATGACGTCCGCGTCGATGTCCTCACCGGCCAGCTGGTCGGCGGCCTCCAGCACCATGGGCAGCGTGCCGCCGTAGGTGATGAGGGTCAGGCCGTCCCCGTGCCGGAGGACCGCTGCCTTGTCGATGTCCACGGCGCCGGCGCCGTCGTCGAGCTCCCCCGCCACGTTGTACAGCGAGCCGTGCTCGAAGATCAGCACCGGGTCCGGGTCCTGCAGCGCGGTCCACAGCATGCCGCGGGCGTCCGCGAGTGTGGCGGGGGCGAGGATCCGCAGCCCGGGAATGTGGGCGTACCAGCCCTCCAGGCTGTGGGAGTGCTGGGCGCCGAGCTGGCGGCCGGCGCCGGTGGTCATCCGGATCACGATGGGCACATTGAACTGGCCTCCGGACATGTGCAGCAGGGTGGCGGCGTTGTTGATGATCTGGTCCAGCGCCAGCAGGCTGAAGTTGACGGTCATGATTTCGACGACGGGACGCATCCCGCCCAGGGCGGCGCCGATCCCGGCGCCGACGAAACCGGACTCGGACAGGGGCGTGTCGCGGATCCGTTCCGGCCCGAATTCCTCCAGCAGGCCCAGGCTCACGGCGAAGCTGCCGCCGTACCGGCCCACGTCCTCGCCCATGAGGAACACCCGGTCATCGCGCTGCATGGCGTCGCGGAGGGCCGCGCGCATGGCTTCCCGGTACGTGGTTTTCATCCTGCAGCCCCGCCTTTCCCAGTCGTCTCCCCCTGGCCCGGGCTCGCGCTGCTGCCCGCACTGCCGTCATCCGGCCGGTCGCTGTAGACAAACCGGCTGAGCTCGGACACCGGCTCCGTCGTCCCGTTCTCGGCAAATCCGACGGCGGTGCTGATCTCTGCGTCCACGTCCGCCTGCAGGGCGGTCCAGTCCTTCGCCACCAGCTGTCCCGCCGCCTGCATGGCACCCTGCAGCAGGCTGATGGGGTCCCGTTCCATCCACTGGGCCACCTCGGATTTTTCCCGGTACAGCTCCGGATCGAACATGGAGTGGGCCCGGAACCGGTAGGTGCGCAGCTCCAGGAAGTGCGGGCCGCCGCCGGACCGCACCGCCTCCACGGCACGCCGCGCGGCCTCCTCCACGGCGAGCACGTCCATGCCGTCCACTGCCCAGGCGGGGATCTCGTACCCGGCGGCCTTGAGCGCGATGTCGGTCTGGGATTCGGAGCGGCCCAGCGCGGTTCCCATGGCGTAGAGGTTGTTTTCGCAGCAGAACAGCACCGGCAGCTGCCACAAGGCGGCAAGGTTCATGCTTTCGTGGAACTCGCCTTCAGCCACGGCGCCTTCGCCGAAGAAGCAGACGGTCACCTGCTGGCGGCCGGCCATCCGGTCCGCGAGCGCCAGGCCGACGGCGAGGGGCAGCCCGCCGGCTACGATCGCGTTTCCGCCGTAGAAGCGGGTGCCGGCGTCGAAGAGGTGCATGGACCCGCCGCGGCCCCGGCAGCATCCTTCGGCGTGGCCGTACATTTCGGCGAGGATGGCACCGGCCGAGACGCCGCGGAGGAGGGCGTGCCCGTGTTCGCGGTAGGTGGCCACCACTGCGTCCTCAGGCGCCAGGGTTTGCATCACACCTGCGGCCACGGCCTCCTCGCCGATGTAGACGTGCAGGAAGCCGCGGATCTTGGCGGCACTGTACAACTCGATGCATTTCTCTTCGAGCCGGCGCACCCGCAGCATCTGCCGGAGCAGGTGCAGTGCATGCTCCGCGTCCGCGACGCCCTGTCCCTTGAGGCTGGTCATGGCTGGTCCTTCTGCAGGACGGCGGGCCCTGCCGGGGATTCAAGCGTTGAGGTATCGCCTTCCGGCAGGCCGAGTTCGCGGGCTTTGAGCAGCCGGCGGAGGATCTTGCCGCTGCGCGTCTTGGGCAGCGAGGTGGTGAAGTCCAGCAGCCTGGGCGCCACGGCGGCGCCCAACCGTTTCCGCGCGAACCCGATGATCTCCAGCTGGAGCTCCTCGGTGGGCCGGTTGCCGGTTTTGAGTTCCACAAAGGCCTTGACCACCTCGCCGGCAACCGGGTCCGGTACGCCGATCACGCCGGCCTCGGCCACGGCCGGGTGCTCCATGAGGCAGCTCTCCACCTCGAACGGGCCGATCAGGTGGCCGGAGGATTTGATGACGTCGTCACCGCGGCCCACGAACCAGAAGTAGCCGTCGCCGTCGCGTTTTGCCAGGTCGCCCGTGAGGTACCAGCCGCCGGCGAAGCAGCGCCGGTAGCGTTCGTCCTCGTTCAGGTAGCCGCGGAACATCGACGGCCAGCCGGGACGGAGCGCCAGTTCGCCCATGGCGTCCGGCTCGGTGACCAGGACCGCCTGGCCGTCCTTCAGGATGGCCTTGCCGTCGGTGTCGCGGGCCACCAGGGCGGCCTCGATGCCGGGCAGCGGGCGGCCCATGGACCCGGGCCGGATGTCCATGGCGGCATAGTTGGCGATCATGATTCCGCCGGTTTCGGTCTGCCACCAGTTATCGTGCACCGGCAGGCCGAGCACGTCCCGTCCCCACACCACCGCCTCCGGGTTCAGCGGCTCCCCCACGCTGGCGATGAAGCGCAGCGCGGACAGGTCATGGCCGGCCGTGCGCTCCGCACCGGCTTTCATGAGCATCCGCAGGGCGGTGGGAGCTGTGTACCAGACCGTCACGTGCTGCTCCGCGAGGATCCGGTACCAGCGGTCGGCGTCCAGTTCCTCCTGGTCCACGATGGCGGTGACCCCGTGCACCAGCGGCGCGATGATGCCGTACGACATGCCCGTCACCCAGCCCGGATCGGCGGTGCACCAATAGATATCGTCCGGGTGCAGGTCCAGGGCGAAGCGGCCGGTGGCGTAGTGGGCTGCCACGGCGTCATGGACGTGGATGGCACCTTTCGGTGTGCCCGTGGTGCCGCTGGTGAAGTGCAGCAGGGCCATGTCCTCCGGCTGCGTGGCTGCGATCTCCCCGCTGGGGTCAACCTGGGCCAGGAGTTCTGCCAGGTCCAGGGTCCCGGGTTCGGGAGTGCCGTTAGCGTCCACCAGCAGCACGTGCCGGAGCTCCGGCAGGGTGTCCCGCAGTGGTGCAACCTTCTTGCGGTACAGCGCCCTGGTGGTCACCAGCACCCGCCCTGCCCCCAGGTGCAGGCGCTGCCGGACCGGTTCGGGACCAAAGGCGGAAAAGAGCGGGCAGAAGACGCAGCCGTTCTTGAACGTGCCCAGCACTGCGGTGTACAGGTCCGGGCTGCGTCCCAGCAGCGAAAAGACCCGCTCGCCGCGCCCCACCTCGAGCGTCCTGAGGACGGCGGCGAACCTTGCGGACCCGTCCGCAAGGTCCCCGTAGCTCAGGGACTTGGTGCCGCCGTCGGCCATCACGAACCGCAGCGCCTCCTTGGCGCCCCGGCCTTCCGCCACGTGCCGGTCCACGGCCTCGTAGGCGATGTTGACGCCGCGGCCACCGGGCAGACCGGCCAGCGCCTGCCGTGCCCGTTCCCAGCTGAAGTCCCGCCGGGCGGCGTCGTAATCGAGCATGTTGGGCCGGACCCTGAGGGCGGCCACATCTTTGGCGATGGCGGTGGCGACCTGTCCGCCGGCGGAAACGTTCATTCCCTGGCCTCCGGCGCGGACCGGCCCACCGGCGAGGGCAGGAGGTAATGCCGGAACCAGTCCGCTGCCAGGGTTGCTGCCATGGCGAGGGTGCCGGGTTCCTCGAAGAGGTGCGTGGCGCCCGGGACGATCTCCAGCCGGGTGGGGGCCTGCATGCCCGCCATGGCCTGCCGGTTGAGGGCCAACACCTGGGTATCGGCGCCGCCGACGATCAGCAGGGTGGGGGCTTTGACTGCCGCAAGCCGGGCACCTGCCAGGTCCGGCCGGCCGCCGCGGGACACCACGGCGGCAACCTGGGCGCCGGGCTCGGCGGCGGCCCACAGGGCAGCGCCCGCACCGGTGCTGGCCCCGAAGTAGCCGATCCGGCCGGCGGATCCGTCATGCCGCGCCTCCAGCCAATGCGTGGCGGCGGAAAGGCGGCGTGCCAGCAGGCTGATGTCGAACACATTGGCCCGGTTGACTTCCTCCTCGGGGGTCAGCAGGTCCAGGAGCAGTGTCCCCAGGCCGGCGGCGTGCAGCACGGAGGCAACGAAGCGGTTGCGGGGGCTGTGCCTGCTGCTGCCACTGCCGTGCGCGAACAGGACCGTGCCGTCGCACCGGGCCGGCAGGTAGAGGCTGCCGCGCAGCACCACCATCCCGTCCGGGATTTCGACGTCGTCCTCCAGGCTGCCGTCTCCCAGATACCCGTCGCTGGGATGCTCCGGAGCGGCAGCGGCGTCCAGGAGCTGCACCACCTCACCGTCCTCGGTGGGCGAAAAGTCACGGTAGTAGTACCCCACGGCCTGGAAGTCCTGGGGCGAGAGCAGGCAGACGACGTCGTCCGGTTCCTTGAGCTCCACAATGGCGCGGGCGGGGGCAACCGGAACCGCGAGGATGACTTTTGCGGCGCCGAGTTGCCGTGCCACCTGGCAGGCCGCCCTGGCGGTTGACCCGGTGGCGATTCCGTCGTCGACGATGACCACCGTACGGCCGGCGAGGTCGAGGCGGCGCCGGCCCTGGCGGAACCGCGCCACCCTGCTGTCCAGCAGGGCGCGCTCCCGGCGCTCCACCTGCTGCAGGTCCTCCTGGGAGACGCGGGCCATGGAGATGGTGCGCGGGTCCAGGACGCGGACGCCGCCCTCCCCGATGGCGCCCATGGCCACCTCCGGCTGGAACGGAACCCCCAGTTTCCGCACCACGATCACATCCAGCGGCGCCCCGAGGGCCTTGGCTACCTCAAACGCAACGGGGACGCCGCCGCGGGGCAGGCCCAGCACCACGACGTCCCGGCCGCGCAGGCCGGCCAGCCGTTTTCCCAGCCGCCGCCCGGCGTCGGACCTGTCATGAAATGACACCATCGCCGTCACCCGTCATGTGTGGTTTCTTCCCGTGGCGGCGCTGCCGCCGCGGGGTTCCAGGACATCCGGAGGACGAAGTGGGCGTCCGAACTGCTCTTGGCGATCACCGCCCCGGCGTCCCCGGCAAGCTTCACGCCGAACTCGATCTGGATCTGTTCGGGGGTGAGTTCCGCCATGGCCTCCAGTGCTGCGCGGGCGGCGGGACGGACGCTGGCAAGGGCATCTTCCAGCCGCCTGCCCGTGTCCAGGATCCCCTGCTCGTTGCGGGCGGGATGGTCCACCCCGTAGCTGTTGTCCGCAGCCTCGACGAGCACGGTTCCGGATCCCACTTCGTAGCGCAGCACCTCAGTCATGGCGGATGCCTCCTGCTAATGCGAGACGCGGTAGGTGTGGCGGAGGTCGGTGCTGGGCTTAATGGCCACCGCTGTTACCACCAGTGCCACTGCCCCTGCGATCCATGACGTCCAGGCTGCACCCGTTGCGCCCGTGTATGTCCCGAGCCATGGCGAGAGGACCAGTCCTGCTGCGAGGATGGCCTGCACGTATTCCATGGCCGGAGTTCCCGGCATGGCCAGGTTGATAATGCCGCTGACCACCAGGAGCCCGCCGAAGACGAGCATCAGGGTGGTGGACATGTTTAGCTGCCGCGTGAACAGGACCGCCACCGCGGTGAAGAGTCCGGCGGCGACCGCTACATAGTCCTGCCACCGATACCACTTTTTCACTGAACTTTCCTTTCTGGTGTGGGCGGGACGCGTTGTGCGTTTCCAGCCCGCGGTCCCCAGCATCCCGCGGTTTAAGTCAACGCCTGCCGCTGTCCGGCTTGTAGGGCAGAAAGACCTGCCCGGCCCTTGCCCTTCCGGTACTCAGTGTTACTATTTACTGGTAGTCAGCGTAACTAGGTACTAAGGAAAACACCTCATGGGCAAGCAAATGACCGAGATGCTCAAGGGCACGCTGGAAGGCGTGGTCCTTGCCCTTCTCGCCCTGCAGCCCGCGTACGGGTATGACATCACGGCGCGGCTGCGGGAACAGGGCTTTTCCGACATCGCCGAGGGCACGGTGTACGCCCTGCTGGTCCGGATCGAGCAGCGTGGCCTGGTGGACGTGGAAAAGGTCCCCTCAGAAAAGGGGCCGCCCCGCAAGGTGTACACCCTCAATGCGGCAGGCAGCACCTACCTGGACGAATTCTGGAGCACCTGGAGCTTCCTCGCCGAACGGATCGAACACCTCCACCGCAACAATCAACAACCACACGAACAAGGAGAATGACCATGGCCCAGGGATGGCTCGAAAAAGTCACCGGCCCGCTCGAGGACAAGAAGCGCTGGCGCCAGTACAAGGTGCGCAAGGAGCAGCTGCCCGGCAGCTATCGCACTGCCATCGACGCCCTCGAACGCTACTTCATGTACGCAGGCGCCATCGTCAAGGGCGATGTCCTCATGCAGATGCTGGAGGACCTTGCTGACCTGATCGAACAGGCCGCCGCCAACAACACCCCCGTCCGCGACGTCGTGGGGGACGACCCCGTGGAATTCGCCGAGACTTTCATCCGCAACTATTCCGGCGGCCAGTGGATCCAGAAGGAGCGGCAGCGCCTGACGGACTCCATCAAGCAGGCCTCCGCCGGCGACGCCTGACCCCACCAACGCCGAAAGGACCAGCCATGGCCACTGACCAGGCCCTGCAACCCGCCGTCCGGGTGCAGGGCATCGAGAAGTCGTTCAAGGACGTGCACGTGCTGCGGGGCGTGGACTTTGATGTCGCCCGGGGCAGCATCTTTGCGCTCCTCGGCTCCAACGGTGCCGGCAAGACCACAATGGTCCGGATCCTCTCAACGCTGTTGAGGGCGGACGCGGGCACCGCTTCCGTAGGCGGGTACGACGTCGGCGCAGAGCCGGCGGGGGTGCGCGGCTCCATCAGCCTTACAGGCCAGTTCGCCGCCGTGGACGAAGTGCTGACCGGACGGGAGAACCTGGTGCTGGTGGCCAGGCTCCGGCACCTGCAGGATGCCGGGGCCATCGCGGACCAGCTCCTGCGCAGGTTCTCGCTGGCGGAGGCCGCCGGCAGGAGGGCCTCCACCTACTCAGGGGGCATGCGTCGCCGACTGGACATCGCCATGAGCCTGATCGGAAATCCTCCGGTCATCTTCCTCGATGAACCCACCACCGGACTGGACCCGCAGGCACGGCTCGAGGTCTGGGACACCATCCGGCAACTCGCCGGCCAGGGCACCACGGTGTTGCTCACCACCCAGTACCTTGACGAGGCCGAACACCTCGCCGACCGGATCGCCATCCTGCACCAGGGCACCATCATCCAGAACGGGACCCTGGCCGAGCTCAAGCGGCTCCTGCCGGCCGCCACAGTGGAATACGTCGAGAAGCAGCCGTCGCTGGAGGACGTCTTCCTGGCACTTGTTGGAGATGAATTGTGATGCGTACCCATGCCCTCAGCGATACCCGAATCCTGACCGGGCGCTCACTCCGCCATATCCTCCGCAGCCCGGACACCATCATCACCACGGCTGTCACACCGGTGGCCATGATGCTGCTGTTCGTCTACGTTTTTGGCGGCGCCATCAGCACCGGCACCGGCGGCCCCTACGTCAATTACCTGCTGCCCGGCATCCTGCTCATCACCATTTCCTCCGGCGTGGCCTACACCGCCTACCGGCTGTTCCTGGACCTCCAGGGCGGCATCTTTGAACGGTTCAGGTCGATGCCCGTGGCCAGGTCGAGCGTGCTGTGGGCCCACGTACTCACGTCCCTGGCCGCCAACTTCGGCGCACTGTCGATCGTGGTGGGCGTTGCCCTGCTGATGGGCTTCCGCACCGGAGCCTCCGTGGCCGCCTGGCTGGCCGTCGTCGGAATCCTTGCGTTGTTCACCCTGGCCCTTACCTGGATCGCCGTGATCGCCGGGCTGCTGGCCAAGACGGTGGACGGGGCCAGCGGCTTCAGCTACCCGCTGATCTTCCTGCCGTTCATCAGTTCGGCGTTCGTTCCCACCGGTTCGATGCCGGGCCCGGTGGCCTGGTTCGCGGAGAACCAGCCGGTGACCTCCATCGTGGACACCATCCGTGCCCTGTTTGCCCAGCAAGCGGTGGGCAGCGGCATCTGGACCGCCTTGGCCTGGCTTGTCGGGATCCTCTTCGCAGCCAGCGCGGCCGCGGTGTTGGTGTACCGCCGAAAGACCGGCTGAGCCTGGTCAGGCATTGCGGAGCGTCGGCACTGGATTCCCGGTCAACTCACAGGTAGTGCCCGGACGAAACGCGGTTTCGGTGTGCGAGAGTGTCCGCATCGCTGGGGAGCAAATACCTGCCGGCCGGGCTGTCCCCCATCCCGGCCGGCAGGTCACCTCAGACAGCCCAAGGAGGCCAGGCATGGAACCAGGTTCAGCTCCGCAAAAAAGGCCGCGGGGGTGGCGGGCCGCCGGCCTGCTCCTGGCCCCGGCCCTGTTGGCATCCGTCCTGGTGGGCTGCCAGCCCGCCAGCCCCGCGCCTGCCCCGACGGGCAGCCCCAAGCCAGCGCCAACCCAGAGCCCCACAAAAACGGCAGCCCCGGCACCCTCCCCGGCCACAAATCCCGGCGGCTCACCAGCCAGGGGAACTCCGGGGCACGTATTTGTCATCAACCTCGAAAACAAGAACTACGACACTGTTTGGGGTGACAACTCTCCGGCCCCGTACCTTGCCGGAACTCTCCGGAGCCAGGGTGTGCTGCTGACGAACTACTACGGGATATCCCATAACTCGCTGCCCAACTACCTTGCCCAGATCTCCGGACAGCTACCCAACGACGCCACCAAGCAGGACTGCCGCACCTACACCGAGTTCCATGCCACCGGCAATGGGCCGGACGGCACGCTGCAGGGCAACGGTTGCGTCTATCCTGGGGACACCCAAACTTTGGCCGGGCAGCTGACCGCGCAAGGCAAAACGTGGAAGGGCTACATGGAGGACATGCAGCAACCGTGTGAGCACCCCAACGTCGGGGAAGCCGATAACCACATCAGGGCCACCCGGGAGGAGATGTACTCCACGCACCACAATCCGTTCGTCTACTTCCACTCCATCCTCTCGTCCCCGGACTGCGCCAACAACGTGGTCAACTACTCTGCGCTTGCGGACGACCTGAAATCCGTGGACACCACACCGAACCTCGCCTACATCACCCCCAACCTCTGCCACGACGGGCATGACGAATCCTGCGCCGACGGCACCGGCGGCGGCATGGGGACGGTGGACAACTGGCTCAAGGACCAGGTCCCGGCCATTCTCGCCTCCCCGGCCTTCCAACAGGACGGCATGCTGGTGATCACCTTCGACGAGGCCGAGGTCAACTCGGTGGGCCCCTCTTCCGGATCCACGGGCAGCCCCGCCGGAGGTGCCGCAGGCGGAAGGGTGGGAGCGCTGGTGCTCTCCCCGTTCAGCACGGCGGGCGCTTCCTCGGACCAGCCGTACAACCACTACAGCCTGCTGGCCACCATCGAGGACCTCTTCCACCTGCCCCGGCTGGGAATGGCGGCCGACCCCGGCGTGAAGACCTTCAGCGGCGACGTCCTGCGGCAGGCATCCTAGGTGAAGCTCTCCCGGGCCCGGCTTCAACGGGCAGGACGACGGCGGGCCGTCCTGGCGGGTGCGGCCGCGCTCGTTTTGGTGGTCCTCGCCGTCGCCATTCCCCCCGTCATGCGGTCCGGGACGCCCTCGGGGCCTGACACGGGAATCTCCAAGATCAAGCACGTGGTGATCATCACCCAGGAAAACAGGTCGTTCGACAGCTACTTCGGCACCTACCCGGGTGCCGACGGGATTCCCATGCAGGACGGCAAACCCACCGCCTGCATTCCGGATCCTGCCAAAGGCGGCTGCGCGGCACCGTTCTACAGCACCGCCGATTCCAACGCCGGCGGCCCGCACAGCCCGGACGACGCCACCGCCGACATCAACGGCGGGGCCCTGGACGGTTTCGTGGCGCAGGCGGAAAAAGGCCTGGCCCATTGCGAACCCACGGCCACCGACTGCAAGTACAAGTCGAAGGCCACCGATGTCATGGGCTACCACGACAGGAACCAACTGCCCACCTACTGGGATTACGCCGACAACTTCGTCCTGCAGGACCACATGTTTTCCTCCGCTGCGGCCGGCAGCCTGCAGGCCCACCTCTACATGGTTTCGGAGTGGTCCGCCAAGTGCACCAAGGCCGGGGACCCGTCGTCGTGCGTCAATTCGCTGCAGGGCCTCGATACCGAGCCGGAGAAGGCGGACTTTGACAAGAGCCTGATCGGCCAATGCCAGGCGAACACCGATCCGCAGCCTTGCCAGGCTGCCCTCCAGGCTGCGGGCCTCAGCCCTGACCTGGCCGCGCAAACCTCGCAGGTCGCCTCTGGCAGCTGCAAATTCACCGATACCTTCACCGGCTGCAGGAACGCCGTTAACGGCGCCGACGTCCCGGATGCCCTAAAGGGAAAACTGGCCGATGCCGCCAAAACGCTCAGCCGGCCGGACTACGCCTGGACCGACCTGACCTACCTGCTCCACAAACACGCCGTCCCGTGGGCGTATTACGTGTTCGGCGGGACCGAACCGGACTGCGAAAACGACGCCGCCACCTGCCAGCCCGTCAAACAGGACGCCGAAACGCCGGGCCGGTGGAATCCGCTTCCCTATTTCGACACCGTCAAGGAGGACGGGGAGCAAGGGAACATCAAGCCGCTGACCGGTTTTTACGACGATGCCCGGCAGGGCAGGCTCCCTGCAGTCACGTGGGTGGCGCCCACCGACGCAGTCAGCGAACATCCCCCGGCGAAGATGAGCACGGGCCAGCAGTATGTTGCCGGCCTGATCAACGCGATCATGAGCGGACCGGACTGGGACAGCACCGCCATCTTCCTCAACTGGGACGACTGGGGCGGGTTCTATGACCACGTCCAGCCGCCGGTGGTGGACAACAATGGATACGGCCTGCGCGTCCCCGCCATGGTTATCAGCCCGTATGCCAAGAAGGGGTACATCGACCACCAGGTCCTCAGCCAGGACGCGTACTTCAAGTTTATCGAGGACGATTTCCTGGGCGGTGAGCGGATCGACCCCGCCACCGACGGCCGGCCTGACAACCGTCCGGGCGTCCGGGAGAACAATCCCCAGCTCGGTGACCTGGCCAACGCCTTCGACTTCAACCAGGCGCCCCGGCCACCCCTGATCATCTCCGACGCGACAACGTACTGACCCCGCCGCAGGCCTTTCAGGAGGTTGGGACCGTGCAGTCCGCCGCGTCCTCCACTACGCGCTCCAGCTCACCGGTGCGGTGCAGCACCTCCATCTGCCGCACCGCACCGGTACCGTCCGCCAGCAGTCTGTCCATCAGGTCCTCCACCCGGTGCAGGTCGCCCATGTCCTCCAGCGCCCCGCGGACATGGTGCAGCAGGGAATTGACGACGGCGAGCGCGGGCGCCGGGCGGTGCGTTTGGGGATCGAGCAGCTCACCCCGGAGGCCCCACCGGCTTGCCTTCCAGCCGGCAAGCCTGAGCAGCGCCGACGGGACGGACACCGGTTCGATCCCCTCCCGCCACTCCCTGGCGGCGGTTTCCACCAGGCCGCGGGCAATTCCGGCCAGCAGCACGGTGTTCTCCGGCCGCAGGCAGACGTCGGCCACGCGGATTTCCACCGTGGGGTAGTGCCGGGACAAGCGGGCGTCGAAGTACACCATGCCCTCGTCCATGGCGACGCCGGTGCTCACCATGTCATGCACCAGCTGGTGGTAGGCGTCCGGGGAGCCCAGGAGTTCCAGCGGCCCGGCGGACGGCCAGCGGTTCCACACCTGCGAACGGTAGCTGGCGTAGCCGGTATCCTCGCCGTGCCAGAACGGGGAGTTGGCGCTCAGCGCGACAAGCACCGGCAGCCAGTTACGCATGCGGTCCAGCACGGCCACGGCCTCCTCCGGCGACTCGACCGAGACGTGGATGTGGCAGCCGCAGGTGAGCTGTTCCCTGGCGGTCAGCCCGTACTCCTCCATCATCGCCCGGAACCGCCGGAGCTGTACGGGATGGGGATCGGCGGGCAGCGGTGAGGTTCCCAGTGCCGCCACCCTGACACCCACGTCCTCGGCCGCCTGGCGGGCGATGGCCCGGCCGGCCACGACGTCCTGTTCCAGCCGGGCCAGGGTGGCATGCGGGGGGCTGACCACCTCGATCATTTCCTGCTGGAACTCGGCTGTCAGGACGGGTCCGGACGCGGCTTCCAGCGGGCGGACGTAGAGGTCCAGGAGGGCCCCTGCCAGGGGCACGGCTTCCCCGGTTCCGGGATCCACTAGGAGCAGCTCCTCCTCGATGCCGAACGTCCGGCTGCCTGCACCCGCACCGCCGGAGCCGTCATTGCCATAGGTGTCCATCGCCGTCGTCCCCTGTCCCCTGCGCCGTTGCAAGTTCCTTCCCGCTGCCGGCCCCCAGCCCCCTGTCTCCAGGCGCTGTTGGAAGGAAACCTTATGATAAGCAGCCTTATCAATCCGTGGGAAGAGCCACCACGTCCCCGACCCTCGTGTTAGGGGATGCAAACCTTCATGGCGTACCGGCCGCCATGGTGCTTTACTGCCAACATGTCTGAAACCCTCAAGCTCAACCGCAACGAGCCCCACGACAGCAGCGTGGCAGCACGCCTGAACTGGCTGCGCGCCGGTGTACTGGGAGCGAACGACGGTATTGTCTCGGTCGCGGCAACCGTGGTGGGCGTCGCGGGTGTGACCAACGACCTCGCACCCATCCTGGTGGCGGGCACCGCCGCCGTGGTGGGCGGTGCCGTGTCCATGGCCCTGGGCGAATACGTCTCCGTGAGCAGCCAGAGTGACAGCCAGCGCGCACTGATTGAAAAGGAACGCCAGGAGCTCAGGGACGATCCCGAGGGCGAACTGGACGAACTGGCCCACATCTACCAGAACAAGGGACTCAGCGAAGCCACGGCCAGGACCGTGGCCGAGGAACTGACGGCGAAGGACGCCCTGAAGGCGCACCTCTCCGCCGAACTGAACATCGACGAAGAAGAAGTGGTCAGCCCCTGGCACGCCGCATTCGCCTCCGCCATCGCGTTCACCGTCGGCGCCATCCTGCCCATGCTGGCCATCATCTTCCCGCCGCAAGCTGCCCGCATCCCGGTCACCTTCGTTGCCGTCATCCTGGCGCTGGCCCTGACCGGCACCATCAGCGCCAAGATCGGCGGAAGCTCAAAGCGCAAGGCAACCATCCGGCTGGTGGTGGGCGGCGCGTTGGCCATGGCCTTCACATTCGCGGTGGGTAGCCTGTTGGGCACCACCGGCATCGCCTAGCAGCACCCACCCCGCCCGCCACCTACCGCCCAGGAGCGTCCACGTGCTCGAAATCGCCGGCCTTCCCGCCCACATCCTGCTGATTCACGGCGTGGTGGTCCTGGCCCCGCTGGCCGGTGTCCTGGCGGTGGTTTTCGCACTTCTCCGGCGCAGCAGGCGCTACCTGGCATGGCCGCTGGGCATCCTGGCGCTGATGATGGTTCCGCTGACGGTGGTCACTGCTGAAGCCGGGGAGCAGCTGGAGAAGGCCCGGCCGGCATCCCAACTCATCCAGGACCACGCCCACCAGGGAAGCTTCCTCCGCTATGTTGCGGCGCTGTTCCTGGTGGTGGTGGCGGTGCAGATCGCCGCCGCATTCCCCTCGCTGCTTGGCCGGCTGCCCGCCTTCCGCGGCCTGGCCACGCTCCTCGAATCCCGCTGGGTCCTTCCTGCCGCGTCCGTCCTGGGCGTCCTGGCGGGCCTGTTCCTGGTGTACCAGAGCATCGCCACCGGCCACTCGGGAGCAGCGTCAGTCTGGGCCGCCACGCGTTAGCGGAGCCAGCCCGGCGAAACGGTCCTCTTCGGGGACCTGCACCTGCTGCCCCGGGCACCCTAAAAACCCTTCACATCGCCATGCTCCGCGCGTAGGGTGGGGCTCACAACTGCTGGTCCCCGGGCCGGCGGTGGGCTCATGCAGTCGGGCTTCTGGAGCATGCCGGAGGGACCACAAGTGGGTAAGAAACCGTTCCGAAACCACAGCATGCGGCGCTTCGCAGCGCTGGCCGCAGGGATTCTTGCCCTGCCCGCGCTGGCCTCCTGCTCCGCGGAAGTCTCCCGCGGTTTCCTCCCCGGAGCCCGTGACACCACCAACAACACCCAGCTGATCACGGACCTGTGGGTCAACTCCTGGATCGCCGCACTGGTAGTTGGCGTCATCACCTGGGGGCTGATGATCTGGGTCATCGTGGCGTACCGGCGCCGGAAGAACACCGTGGGGTTCCCACCGCAGCTGAGCTACAACCTCCCCCTCGAAGTCTTTTACCTCGCCATTCCGCTGATTGTCATCGGCGTCCTGTTCGTCTTTACCGACCGGGAACAGCGTGCCATCGATGCGCGCTACCCCAACCCGGACGTGGTGATCGATGTCTTCGGCAAGCAGTGGTCCTGGGACTTCAACTACGTCAAGGAGCAGGTCCACGAGGACGCCGGGCAGCAGGCCCACCTGAACGGGTCCTATGGCGCACCGGACCGGCTGCCCACGCTCTACCTTCCGGTGGGGAAGACGGTGGAGCTGCACCTGCAGTCCCGCGACGTCCAGCATTCGTTCTGGGTGGTGGATTTCCTGCAGAAGCGCGACCTCTACCCGGGCCACGAACAGTACAACCCGTACATCAGCATCACCCCCAACCGCACCGGCGAGTACATGGGCAAGTGCGCTGAGCTCTGCGGCGAGTACCACTCCGAGATGCTTTTCAAAGTCAGGGTGGTGACGCAGCAGGAGTACGACAACCACATCGCCGACCTGAAGGCGAAGGGCAACACCGGCAACCTGGGCGCCGACTACGACAGGGTCCCGCAAGCGGCCCCTGCGCCGCAGCCCGCGGAAGTTACAGAGTAGTGAGGGCATGACGATGACCACCACAGGCCAACGAATGGGCGGCACCCCGGCCGCCGGAGTCCTGCCGGCACCCGTGGTCCCTAAGTCCAAGGGACGCCTTGTGGTCAACTGGATCACCTCCACGGACCACAAGACCATCGGGTACATGTACCTGATCTCGTCCTTCGTGTTCTTCTGCGCAGGCGGCGTGATGGCGCTCCTGATCCGGGCCGAACTGTTCGAGCCCGGAATGCAGATCCTGCAGACCAAGGAACAGTACAACCAGCTGTTCACCATGCACGGCACCATCATGCTGCTGATGTTCGCCACCCCGCTGTTCGCAGGGTTCGCCAACGTGATCATGCCGCTGCAGATCGGTGCCCCGGACGTGGCGTTCCCACGCCTTAACGCGCTGGCTTTCTGGTTCTTCCTGTTCGGTTCCACCATCGCCGTGTCCGGCTTCATCACCCCGCAGGGCGCGGCGTCCTTTGGCTGGTTTGCCTACGCGCCGCTGTCCAACACCACCTTTACGCCGGGCATCGGCGGTGACCTGTGGGTCTTCGGCCTGGCACTGTCCGGCTTCGGCACCATCCTGGGCTCGGTCAACTTCATCACCACCATCATCTGCATGCGCGCTCCCGGGCTGACCATGTGGCGGATGCCGATCTTCACCTGGAACACCCTGGTGACGGGCATCCTGGTGCTCATGGCGTTCCCCCCGCTGGCCGCGGCGCTGTTCGCCCTCGGCGCGGACCGGAAGTTCGGTGCCCACATCTTCGATCCCGCCAACGGCGGCGCCATCCTGTGGCAGCACCTGTTCTGGTTCTTCGGCCACCCGGAGGTGTACATCATCGCGCTGCCGTTCTTCGGCATCGTCTCGGAGATCTTCCCGGTATTCAGCCGCAAGCCCCTGTTCGGCTACAAGGGCATCGTATATGCCACCATCGCCATCGCGGCCCTGTCGGTCACGGTGTGGGCCCACCACATGTACGTCACCGGCGCGATCTTCCTGCCGTTCTTCGCCTTCATGACCATGCTGATCGCGGTGCCCACCGGCGTGAAGTTCTTCAACTGGATCGGCACCATGTGGGGCGGATCGCTGACCTTCGAAACCCCCATGCTGTGGAGCCTGGGTTTCCTGGCCACGTTCCTGTTCGGCGGCCTCACCGGCATCATCCTGGCCTCGCCGCCCATGGACTTCCACGTCTCGGACACCTACTTCGTGGTGGCGCACTTCCATTACGTGGTGTTCGGCACCGTGGTGTTTGCCATGTTCGCCGGTTTCTATTTCTGGTGGCCCAAATTCACCGGCAAGATGCTGAACGAGCGGCTCGGCAAGATCCACTTCTGGATGCTGTTCCTGGGCTTCCATGCCACGTTCCTGATCCAGCACTGGCTGGGGGTCCTGGGCATGCCGCGCCGGTACGCGGACTACATGCCGGAGGACAACTTCACCTTCATGAACCAGTTCTCCACCGTCGGGTCCTACCTGCTGGGTGCGTCCCTGATCCCGTTCTTCTGGAACGTGTACATCACGTCCCGTTCGGCGAAGAAGGTCACCGTTGACGATCCCTGGGGTTTCGGGGCTTCACTGGAATGGGCCACCTCCTGCCCGCCGCCGCGGCACAACTTCACGTCGCTGCCGCGCATCCGGTCCGAGCGACCCGCCCTGGACCTGCACCATCCCGAGCTGAGTATCCGGCTCCACCCCTCGGAGGACGCGCCGGCGGAAAGCGTCCTGGGAGCCGCAGACATCGGGGCGCAGGACGTCCGCGATCCCAACCCGGACAAATAGCCCAGGCCGGTTTCCAGGGCGCGCCGTACTTTTCGAGGCGCAGCATCGCTGGCGCACCCCAAAGCCGGGCAGCGCCTGTGATGTTGCGCAGCGCATTCCATTTTCCGTGTCGGCCGCGGCATTGCATGGCAGGAATGCGCCGGTCCCCTCACACCCATATCCCGATAATTACGTCACGCCATAGTTTCGTAATTGATGTGAACCTCGTCACTTAAACCGGTTTTCGGCTTGGAGCTTAGGTTTGCCTACCCTACAGTTTTCAGACATAGGCAACATTAGTGTTGCGCAATAGGACCTCGGTTCAAGCAGACTTTTTTCCCCACCGAAAGCAGCCTCAATGAAGATCCGCAACAGCGCGCTGGCAGGCATCGCACTCGCCGCCACCGCAGCTCTCGGCCTGACCGCCTGCGGCGGCGGCACCCCGGCAGGCAACGGCTCCTCCGCCTCCGGCGGCGCGGCCTCCGGCGAGATCACCGTCTACAACGCCCAGCACGAAAGCCTCACCCAGGAATGGGTGGACGCCTTCACCGCTGAGACCGGAATCAAGGTGACCCTCCGCCAGGGCGATGACACGGAAATGTCCAACCAGATCATCCAGGAAGGCCAGGCCTCCCCCGCGGATGTGTTCCTGACCGAGAACTCCCCCGCCATGACGCAGGTTGAGAACGCCGGCCTGTTCGCGGACGTCAACAAGGACACCCTGGACCAGGTCCCGGCCGAGTTCTCTCCGTCCACCGGGAAGTGGACGGGCATCGCGGCCCGCTCCACCGTGCTGGTGTACAACAAGACCAAGCTCACCGAGGACCAGCTGCCCAAGTCGATGCTGGACCTGGCCAGCCCGGAGTGGAAGGGCCGCTGGGCTGCCTCGCCCACCGGCGCCGACTTCCAGGCGATCGTCTCGGCCCTGCTGGAACTCAAGGGCGAGTCCGCCACGGAGGACTGGCTGAAGGCCATGAAGGACAACTCCAAGGCCTACAAGGGCAACAGCACTGCCATGAAGGCTGTCAACGCCGGTGAAGTGGATGCCGCCCTCATCTACCACTACTACTACTACGGCGACCAGGCCAAGACCGGCGAGAACTCCAACAACGTCACGCCGTACTACTTCAAGAACCAGGACCCGGGCGCGTTCCTGTCCGTCTCCGGCGGCGGCGTGCTCAAGTCCTCCAAGAATGCTGCCGCTGCGCAGGCGTTCCTGAAGTTCATCACGGGCAAGAAGGGGCAGGAAGTCCTGAAGAACGGTACGTCCTTCGAGTACGCCATCGGCTCCGACGTGCCCGCCAACGACAAGCTGGTTCCCATCAAGGACCTGCAGGCTCCCAAGGTTGACGCCGCAAAGCTCAACTCGCAGAAGGTCAGCGATCTGATGACCCAGGCCGGACTACTCTAATTCCGTGACCTCCGATCTATCGGCTCCGCCAAGGGCGGGCGCGACGACGGCGGGCAGGGGCAGCAGCCCCCGCCCGCCTTTGGGCGTTTCCGCAGTATCTGTCCTGGCGGTGCTGATCGCCCTCTTCTCCCTCGTCCCGCTGGGGTACGTGGTCTACATGACGGTGGCAACCGGGTGGGATACCGCCGTCGGCCTCATCCTGCGGCCCCGCGTGGGCGAACTGCTCATGAACACGCTGCTCCTCATGGCAGCCACCATCCCGCTGTGCCTGCTGCTTGGCGTGGCGGGGGCGTGGCTGGTGGAACGGACCAACCTCCGCGGCCGCCGGATCTGGGCGGTCCTGCTGGCCGCACCGCTGGCCGTCCCGGCGTTCGTGAACAGCTACGCGTGGGTATCGGCCATCCCGTCGCTGGGCGGCCTGGGCTCGGGGATCCTGATCTCCACCCTGTCCTACTTCCCGCTGGTGTACATCCCGGCGGCCGCCACCCTCAGCCGGCTGGACCCGGCCATTGAACAGTCCGCAGCCGCGCTGGGCCTGGGCGCCTGGCGGGCCTTCTTCCGGGTGGTCCTCCCCCAGTTGCGGATCGCCCTGACCGGTGGCGCGCTGCTGGTGGGACTGCACCTGCTCGCCGAATACGGCGCCTTCGCCATGATCCGCTTCGACACCTTCACCACTGCGATCATGACCCAGTACCGGTCCACGTTCAACGGGGCCGCCGGAAACATGCTGGCCAGCGTGCTGGTGTTCTTCTGCCTGCTCCTGCTGCTGGCGGAGGTCCGCAGCCGCGGCACCGCCCGGTACGCCAGGATCGGCTCGGGGGTCCAGGCCAGGGCGCTGCGCCTCCCGCTGCACGCCTACCAGGTCCCTGGCCAGGTCTTCCTGCTGGCACTCACGGCACTGGCGTTCGGCCTCCCGTTGTACTACGTGCTCAAGTGGATCGTGGCCGGCGGCGCCGAGGTGTGGGCCGCCGCCGAGTTCCTTCCGGCGCTTTTTGCCACCTTCGGGTATGGGCTCGCCGGTGCCGCGGCCACCATCGTGGTCGCCTTCCCCATGGCATACCTGGCGGTCCGGAAGCCCGGCTGGTTCAGCAAGTCCCTGGAACTGTCCAACTACGTCACCAGCTCCATGCCGGGCATCGTGGTGGCCCTGGCCTTCGTGACCGTCAGCATCCGCCTGGCGCCTGGGATCTACCAGACGGCCGGAGTGCTGGTGGCAGCCTACGTACTGCTGTTCCTCCCGCGC
The DNA here is from genome assembly GCF_056396685.1 of Pseudarthrobacter sp. 05T312. Lineage (NCBI taxonomy): Bacteria > Bacillati > Actinomycetota > Actinomycetes > Micrococcales > Micrococcaceae > Pseudarthrobacter > Pseudarthrobacter sp. 05T312. Next base: position 45,963 of record NZ_JBFTLY010000001.1, on the reverse strand, counting down.
GCCCTGGTGAACCTTCGGGCCGGACTGGCGCAGGCCCCCAAGGAACTCGATGAGGCAGCCCAGGCGCTGGGCAAGCCCCCGCTTCTGGCGTTCATCCGCGTCACCCTGCGGCTCACTGCCCCGGCCGCGGCCGGCGGCGCAGCCCTGGTGTTCCTGGCCATCGCCAACGAACTCACCGCCACCTTGCTCCTCTCTCCCAACGGGACCAAGACGCTGGCCACCGAGTTCTGGAGCAAGAGCAGCGAGATCGATTACGCCGGCGCCGCGCCCTATGCCCTGCTGATGATCCTGCTTTCCGCGCCCATGACCTATCTCCTCTTCCAACAGTCCAAGAAAGTAGCCGGACAGTGACAGCACCATCAACCCGCAGGCTGCCCGAGCCGCGGGTGGCACCTTCGGTGGCAGCCACCACCAACAGCCACCTGCAGATCACGGACGTCACCAAGAACTTCGGATCCCAGGCGGTCCTCAGGGGCGTCAACCTGTCCGTGGCCAAGGGCGGGACCACCGCGATCGTGGGTCCGTCCGGTTCCGGCAAGACCACCCTCCTGCGCCTGATCGCAGGGTTCGAGCACCCGGACACCGGGACCATCTCGCTCAACGGCACCACCGTGGCCGGCGAGGGCGCGTGGCTTCCGGCGCATAAACGGCAGATCGGGTACGTGGCCCAGGACGGGGCACTGTTCCCGCACCTGAACGTTGGCCAGAACATTGCCTTCGGCTTGAATCCGGCCCGGCTCGACGGCGGACGCCGCGCCGTGAACGCCCGCGTGGCGGAGCTGCTGGAAATGGTGTCGCTGGATCCCTCCATGGCCAAGCGCCGGCCGCACCAGCTTTCCGGTGGACAGCAGCAGCGCGTTGCCTTGGCCCGCGCCCTCGCACGCGAGCCGGAACTGATGCTGCTGGACGAGCCGTTCTCAGCCCTGGACGCGGGCCTGCGCGTGGCCACCCGCCGCGCCGTGGCCAAGGTCCTGGCCGAGGCCGGCGTCACCACCATCCTGGTCACCCATGATCAGGCCGAGGCATTGTCCTTCGCGGACCAGGTGGCCGTGATGCGCGGCGGCAAGCTGGCACAGATCGGCAACCCCTTCGTGGTGTACACCCGGCCCGCGGACCGGGCCACCGCCGAGTTCCTGGGCGACGCCGTCATCCTGGACGCCTGGCTGGAAGGGACCCTGGCCACCTGCTCCCTGGGCGGCATCCCGGTGCGCAGGCCACCGGCGCAGGGCCGCGTGCAGCTGATGCTGCGGCCGGAACAGATCCGCATTGCCGAGGACGGCCCCATCCGCGGTGTGGTGGTGGATACCGACTACTTCGGGCCCGAAACCACTGTGCGGCTGAAGCTCAATGTGCCCAAGGAAGTGGCGGAGCACGCCGACCACCGCTACCCGGGCGGCGGCGAAGTGATCACCATCCGGCACTGGAACGCCTCGATCGCCCGCCCCGGCATGGAGCTCTGCCTGCGGGTGGTGGGCGAGGCCGTGGCATTCCCCATGGACGAGTAACCCCTCCAGCCACACAAGACACAGAAAAAACACCGGGCCGAAACACTGCGGCAACCTGCCCACGGCAAGCTGTGCTTACGGGGACACAACAGCAGGAGGCAGCCCAATGGAGGCACAAGGAATACGCACCGCCGAGCTCCGCATCGGCGACCAGATCGAGGCGTGGCACCGGGGCAGGCTCTTCCACAAAGGCCGGGTCACCGACGTCGTCCCGGCCCTCGAACTCTTCTGGATCCTGGACGCCCGGACCGGTGCGCGCAAGCTGCTGGACCCCGAGGCCCTGGAGATCCGCCACGTGGAACCGGCACCGGCGGCCCTCGCCGCCGCGGCCACGCTGGAGGCGGGGGCGGCACCGCCCCTCGCCCCGGCCTGACGCTCCTCGGGGGTCAGGTGTGCTCCTGGTAGACGTCCGGGACGCCGTCGTTGTCAGAGTCCACTTTTTCGAGCTCTTCGGCAAGCCGGTACTGCCGGTTGCGGGTGCGCAGGACGGCAGTCGCCAGCAGCGCCGCGATCAGTGACGCAGCCAGGATTCCCACCTTGGCGTGGTCATCGTGCAGGCTGCCCTGGCCAAAGCTGAGCTCTGCCACCAGCAGCGAGACGGTGAAACCAATCCCCGCCAGCAGGGACACACCGAACACATCGATCCACTTGAAAGAGCTGTCCAGGCGTGCCCGGGTGGCCTTGGTCAGGATCCACGTGGTGGCCAGAATGCCGATCGGCTTGCCCAGGACCAGGCCCAGGATGATGCCCAGGGCCACCGGGTCCACCAGGGCCGACCCCAGGCCCGCCCAACCACCAACGGCCACGCCCGCGGAAAAGAACGCAAAAATGGGGACGGCTACGCCGGCGGAAATAGGCCGGAACCTGTGCTCGAAAATCTCCGCGAGCCCTGGCCCGGCCTCGGGTCCGCCGGAGGCCTGCGAGCGGATCACTGGGATGGCGAAACCCAGGAGCACGCCGGCCACGGTGGCGTGGATGCCGGACGCGTGGACCAGGGCCCAGGTGACGGCACCCAGGGGCAGCAGGATCAGCCAGGCGGCGGCCGCATGGCGGCCGAAGAACCGGCGGTACTTCTGCGCAAGGAAGGCGTAGAGGGCCAGCGGGATGAGCGCCAGCAGCAACGGGGCCACCTGGATGTCGCTGGAGTAGAAGAACGCGATGATGGTGATGGCGATCAGGTCATCCACCACGGCCAGCGTGAGCAGGAAGATCCGCAGGGCGCTGGGCAGGTGGGAGCCGATGATCGCCAGGACGGCAACGGCGAACGCAATGTCCGTGGCTGTGGGGATGGCCCAGCCACGGAGCGTGTCCGGACTGGAAAAATTGACGACGGCGTAGATCACCGCCGGGACGGCCACCCCTCCCACAGCGGCCGCCACGGGCACGATCGACTTGCTGAGCTGGCGCAGGTCACCGGCCACGAATTCCCGCTTGAGCTCCAGGCCCACCAGGAAGAAGAAAATGGCCAGCAGGCCGTCCGCCGCCCAGGCTCCGAGGCTGAGGTCAAGGTGCCACGGTTCGTAGCCCAGCTTGAAGTCGCGGAGAGCGAAGTAGCTGTCCGACGCCGGCGAGTTGGCCCAGACCAGCGCGATCACGGCGGCTGCGACCAGGAGGGCTCCGCCGACGGTCTCCTTGCGGAGGATCTCGCCGATCCGCAGCGCCTCTGAGTAACTGCCGCGCGAAAAGAGCGTGGAACCGAACAAAATGTTCCGGCGCGGGGTGGGCGGCGTGGAGTTCATGGGCGTCCTTAAATCCGGGTTCGACAAATCCATGCCGACCAGACTTCCCGGCGCACCTGCTTCAATCCTAAGGGAACAGGCTTCAGCCCGCGCAACGGCCCCGGGCTGGTTCCGGCCGGCCGTGCAGCTCGATGGCCCGCACGGCCCGGTCCAGGTAGGTCCGCGCCTCCGGTGAATTGGCCAGGTGGACCAGCTCCGCCGCCACCGCCACGAGTTTTACGTTCCGGTGGCTGCTGGTGGTCACCAGCATCTGGAAGGCGTCATCGGAGCCAATTTTGAGCTGGCCCATGAGGATTCCGCGCGCCTGGTCAATCACGGTGCGGGTTGCCGTAGCGCCGGCCACGGCCTCGCGGGCGGTTTGTTCGGTTTCGCGCTGCAGCGTCCGGCTGAGATCCACCATCACGCCTTCGAGCGCCGTGACTTCGCCGTCCGGGCCGAGGACAGCCTCGCCTGAGGTCAGCACGCGCCGCGTCCGGCCCTGGGCATCGACCAGCCGGTGGTACATGCAGAAGAAGCCGCCGGTGTTGCAGACCTGCGCCACGATCTCCTCGCACCGTCCGCGGTCATCGGGATGCTTGTGGGCGAAGACCAGCTCCATGGTGGGGACCACTTCGCCCCGGCGGTATCCGTGCAGCCGGTAGGTACCGTCGGACCAGTGGAAGGTTGGGCCTGCCGGCTCGATGTCCACCCTGAAGGTTCCGGCATCGGTTTCGCTGTCCCCGAGGGCACTCGAATACGTGTACAGGCCGCTGAGCTCCGTCACAGGTCCACCTCCCGGCGTACGCCGGCCCCCAGCGGGCCGGCTTTGTCCTCGCTCCCTCCAGTATGGCCGCCCCGGTGGAGGGAAGGTAGTGCGGGAGGCCCTATGGACGCCACTCGGGAAATGCCCTAGGGCACTTGACCCGTATACCCCTAGGGGGTATATTGGCGGTGTTGTCAGTGAAGTGGTATGTCCCGGCCGGCGCACGCGCCCCAGCCTTTCACAGCCGTTCAACCCCAGCACCCCTTGATGTCTTCAACGGATTGGACCTGACATGAACAGCGGAAACCGCCCCCAGCTCCCCCTCGCGTCCTCCGGCTGCAGTTGCTGCGGCCCTTCCAGTGCCGCCCAGCCAGCCGCCCTCCCCGTTCCGTCCGCGCAGGTGTCCCCCGCCGCCGTCGTGCTGACCGAAACCGAGGCCGAGGCCGGTGCCAGCACCCAGCGCAGCTTCGCGGTGGAGGGCATGACCTGCGGGCACTGCGTCCGGTCTGTCGAGGCGGCCGTGTCCGCCGTTACCGGCGTTGCTTCAGCCTCGGTTGACCTGGTCCCCGGCGGCCGCTCCCTGCTGGCCGTCACCGGCACCGCCCCAGACGCCGACATCCGCCAGGCCGTAACGTCGGCCGGCTACGCCCTGGCCTGAGACAGCCGGCGCCCCCACATTCCGCAGCCCCGGACCAGGTCCGGGTAGCGATTGCCTCCAAGGAGGACAAATGCAGGACCATCAGCACATGCAGCATTCCACCGGCCATGGACACCACCAGCGGCCCAGCGGGACGCTCACCCAGCCGCCGGCGCACGGTGCCGGCCACGCACACGGCACCCCGGCCGACGACGACCACACCGTCCACACCCACGGCCAGCACGCCGGGCACAGCACCGCCATGTTCAAGAACAGGTTCTGGCTGACCCTGGCCCTCGCCGTCCCCGTGGTCTATTTCAGCCCCATGATGGGCCATCTCCTGGGCTACATGCCGCCGGAGTTCACAGGCTCGGCCTGGATCCCGCCGGTCCTGGGTACGGTCATCTTCGTCTATGGCGGCCAGCCGTTCCTCAAGGGCGGCGTGCAGGAGCTGAAGGACCGCTCGCCGGGGATGATGCTGCTGATCGGCATGGCCATTTCCGTGGCCTTCGCTGCGTCCTGGGTCACCAGCTTGGGGATCGGCGGCTTCGACCTGGACTTCTGGTGGGAGCTGGCGCTGCTGGTGGCCATCATGCTGCTGGGCCACTGGATCGAGATGCGCGCCCTCGGATCGGCGCAGGGCGCCCTGGATGCGCTGGCCGCCCTGCTGCCGGACGAGGCCGAACGCATCACGGACACCGGCACCGAGACTGTCCCGGTGTCCGACCTCAGCCCCGGGGACCTGGTCCTGGTCCGGCCCGGCGCCCGCATGCCGGCCGACGGCAGCGTGGTGGACGGGCAGGCCGAGTTCGACGAGTCCATGATCACCGGGGAGTCCAAGACCGTGGGCCGCGGCGCCGGGGACGCGGTGGTGGCCGGTACCGTGGCCACCGACAGCAGCGTCCGGGTCCGGGTCACGGCCGTGGGGGACCAGACTGCACTGGCCGGGATCCAGCGGCTGGTGGAGGAAGCCCAGGCGTCATCCTCCCGTGCGCAGGCACTGGCGGACCGCGCCGCGGCGTTCCTCTTCTACTTCGCTGCCGGCGCCGGCGTCCTGACCTTCATCGCGTGGACCCTGCTCGGCAGCGTCCCGGACGCCGTCACCCGCACCGTCACCGTCCTGGTGATCGCCTGCCCGCACGCCCTTGGCCTGGCTATCCCGCTGGTGATTGCCATCTCCACCGAACAGGCCGCGCGCGCCGGTGTCCTGATTAAGAACCGGATGGCACTGGAGCGCATGCGCACCATCGACGTTGTCCTGTTCGACAAGACCGGAACCCTGACCACCGGCGAACCGGAACTGAAGGACGTCGCCGTGGCGGACGACGCCGATCCCGACACCGTGCTGGCACTCGCCGCCGCGGTGGAGTCAGACAGCGAACATCCGGTGGCGCGCGCCATCGTGCGGGCCGCCAGGGAACGGAACCTGCGGCTCCCCCGCGCCACCAGCTTCACCGCCCTGACGGGCCGCGGCGTCCGGGCCGGCGTGGACGGACGTACGGTGCACGTGGGCGGGCCGGCGCTGCTGCGCGAGCTCGGCGTCGTCGAACCTGAATCCTTGGCTGCCAGTACGCGCACGTGGAGGGACCGCGGCGCCGCCGTGCTGCACGTGGTCGACGACGGCAAGGTCCTGGGCGCCGTGAGCATGGAGGATGCGGTGCGGCCGGAGTCGCGGCAGGCCGTGTCGGCCCTGCAGCGGCGCGGCGTCAAGGTGGCCATGGTTACCGGCGACGCCCACCAGGTGGCGCAGGCCGTGGCCGCGGACCTGGGCATCGACGAGGTATTCGCCGAAGTCCTGCCGGCCGACAAGGACAAGAAGGTCGCCGAGCTGCAGGGCCGCGGGATGAAGGTGGCCATGGTGGGCGACGGCATCAACGACTCCCCTGCCCTGGCACGGGCCGAGGTGGGCATCGCCATCGGCGCCGGAACCGACGTGGCCGTGGAGTCCGCCGGTGTGGTGCTGGCCGGGAATGATCCCCGGGCTGTCCTGTCCATGGTGGACCTGTCCCGCGCCAGCTACCGGAAAATGTGGCAGAACCTGGTGTGGGCCACCGGCTACAACATTCTGTCCGTGCCGCTGGCCGCCGGCGTCCTGGCCTTCGCCGGGGTGGTCCTCTCCCCCGCGGCGGGCGCCGTGCTGATGTCCGCGTCCACCGTGGTGGTGGCACTGAACGCCCAGCTCCTCCGGCGCCTGAAACTGAACCCGTCAGAGGTACGTTGAGTACTGCAGTCCGAACGGAAGGAGGGACGGCCGTGGCCACCCGTGCCGTGCCGGCCCTCCTTCGCAGGGCATGGCTGTTCGCCGCTGCCCTGGCCGTGATCGCGGGGCTGCTGGGCATGCATGTCCTGACCTCCGGGCACGCTTCGCACGGGTCAATGGCACAGGGGGCTGTTCCGCACAGCACAGCTCCGCAGCCTGCCCACGCGCCGGCCGCAGCTGCCGTGGACACACCGGACCTGGCCCCGGCCGCCTGCGGCGACGCGTGCCCGGGAGTGAAGGAGTCCGGGGCGCCCTGCGTCCCGTCCGCGCCCAGCGGCCCCCTCGCCATTTCCCCGCCGCAGGCAACCCTGGCCGTCCTGCCGCTGCAGCCGGCCGGCGGCAATCCCGCGCCCGGATACAGCTACCTGCCGCCGAGCCCCACGCCCTGCGAGGTGTCCATCAGCCGGACGTAAACCGGGCTGCGCCACCCAGCACGGCCCAGTTCCATTACTCCTGAAGGACAACCATGAACACCACTTTCAAGACCCTTTCCATCGCTGCTGCCCTGGCCGCCTCGCTCGGCCTCGCCGGATGCGCCGCCAATGCCGGTTCCGGCAACAGCATGCCCGTGGACCACGGCAGCTCCGGCGCCATGTCCAGCACCATGCCTGGCGCCGGCAGCACGCCCAGCGCCGGCGCCGACCACAACCAGGCGGACATCATGTTTGCCCAGATGATGATTCCGCACCACTCCCAGGCCGTGGAAATGAGCGACATCATCCTGGCCAAGAAGGACATGCCCGCCGACGTCACCGCGCTTGCCACCAAGATCAAGGCGGCCCAGGCGCCGGAGATCAAGCAGATGACCGGGTGGCTCACCGGCTGGAACGTGCCCACCGTGATGAGTGACCATTCCGGGCACGGCATGGCAGGCATGGTGGACGACGACGGGATCAACCAGCTCAAGTCCGCTACCGGTACCGAGGCCGCCCGGCTGTTCCTCCAGCAAATGATCGGCCATCACGAGGGCGCCATCGACATGGCCCAGCAGGAACTCAGCGCCGGCAAATTCCCGGACGCGGTCAAGCTGGGCCACGACATCGTGGATGCCCAGCAGGCGGAGATCACCCAGATGAAACAGCTGCTGGCCGCGCTGTAGCAGGCGGACCCGCGAAAGCGCGCGGCGCGGCGGCGGCACCCCGGTCCGGGAGGCCGCTGCGCGCCGTCGCGTGTTAAGTTGAAAGGCACGGGCCCGAGCGGGTCCGGCACCAGCTGGGAAAAGAGAACACCTCCTTGGACACTTCCACACCAGTACGAATCCTGACCGTCTGCACCGGAAACATCTGCCGGTCGCCGGTGGCCGAGCGGCTGCTGCAGGCAGGGCTGGACCAGGCGGTGCCGGGCGGCTTCCAGGTGTCCAGCGCCGGTACCCGGGCCCTGGTGGGCGAGCCGATGCAGCCACTCTCCGCGGAGATCGTGCGGACCTTCGGCGGGGAGCCGGAAGGGTTCGCCGCGCGGCAGCTGACGCCAAAGATCCTGCGCGGGGTGGACCTGGTGCTCACCATGACCTCCGGCCACCGCGGAGAGGTCCTCCAGCTTGACGCTTCCCTGCTCAAACGGACGTTCACCATCCGTGAGTTCGCGCGGATGCTCGATGTCCTCGATCAACGGGAAGACCGCCAGCGGGCGGACAGCCAGCTCCCCGCCGTCGCACCTTCGCAGGACACCGGGTCCGACGTCGATGGCGGGCTCGGTGCGAATGCCGCCTTGTGGCGGGGGCTCCCGGCGCGGGCCGCCGGAGTAAGGCACCTCTCGCTGCCGGCCGATTCCTCGGACAACGACATCGTGGACCCCTACCGCCACGCTCCGGAGGTCTACCGGGAGATGGAGGACCAACTGGCCCCAGCGATCGTCTCCATCCTGCGCCACGCACGGCTCAACTCCCCGGTCCATGGGGGCGCCAGGTGACAGTTTGGATACTCCTGTAGCCAATAGGGGCCTGCGGGACGGACACTGATCCCACCAGTCACAATGAGGTGGAGGCGGCATGAGCGTTCCAGGCGGTTCTGATTCATCCGGCGCCGGAAATTCCGGCTCCCGGAAACCCGGCCCAACCAGTTCCCCCCGGCCTGCCTGGATGCTTGCCCTGGGGCGGCGCCGCTGGATCGCCGCGCTGGTGGCGCTGGTGCTGGTGGTGGCCGCCGGCGTCGCGGTCTTCAGCCTGAACCGGGCCGGCCAGGAAGCCCAGCCGGCAGCCACCCAGACCCAGTCGCCCAGCCCGACGCCCACGCCCTCGCCCACGCCGTCGGAAACTCCTCCACCGGCCCCCGCCCCACCGCCACCACCGGCGCCGATCCCGGACCTGCCGGCGGCCCCCATGAACATCCTTGTCATCGGCAGCGACATCCGTGACACCCCGGCCCGCGACGCCGCGGCCCACACGGCTGCCACCGGCGAACCCCAGGACCAGCGGGCGGACACCCTCATGGTGGTCCACGTCCCTGCCGACCGGCGGAACCTCTACCTCATCTCGATCAACCGGGACAACTGGGTGGACATCCCCGGTTTCGGCAGCGCCAAGATCAACGCCGGGCTGCAGTACGGCGGTATCGACATGGAGACCGCCACCGTGCAGCAGCTGCTGGGCATCACCATCGACCACACCCTGATGCTTGACTTCGGCGGGTTCAAGCTCCTGGTGGACGGCCTGGGCGGCATCGACGTCAACGTGCCCATGGACTTCCAGTCCAGCATCGAAACCCAGCACGTCTTCAGCGCCGGCATGAACCACCTCGATGGCCAGGCCGCCCTCGAATTCTCCCGCGAGCGCTACGCCTTCTCCGACGGCGATTTCCAGCGGGTCCGCGACCAGCAGATCATGCTCCGCGCGATCCTGGCCCGGCTCACGGGAGGCGGCGCCCTCAACGATGTGACAGCGGTGCGGTCGCTGGTCGATTTCGCCTCCTGCTGCCTGACGGTGGACAAGGCCTTTGACCCCGTCCAGGCTGCCATCCTCGCGTACAGCCTGCGCAACCTTGACGTGAACGCCATCGGAACCATGACCCTTCCCACGCTGGGATCCGGCTTTGTGGCCGGCCAGTCCGTGCTGTTTCCCGATTACGCTGGCATTGCGGCGGTGGGTGCGGCCTTGCGGGAGGGCCGGATCGGCGACTTCGCGAAGCCTTAGCCCGGGAGGCGCGCAGCGATGCGCATACCCGTTGCCGCGGCGGATATTCCTTTCCGCGGCCCACATCCCGGGGGCGCCAGGGAATCTGCGCGTCGCGGGTGAATTTGCGCGTCGTACACCCCGGGTTCACCCGGCCGCCAGCGTTTGTGTGCCGGCCCGGGAAAGGCTGGGGACATGACTGAGTCTTCCCAGGCCGGGGTTTCCCGCCGCACCATCGTCAAGAGTTCCGTCCTCGCCGCCGCGCTGGCCTCCGTTCCTGCAGCCAACGCAACGGCCGCCACCCAGTCTCCCGCCGGCGTCGCGCTGGTCCGCAACCGGCTCACCCTGCCCAGCGGCATCGCCACAGGCGACGTCACCTCCGATTCCGCCGTGCTCTGGTCCCGTGCCTCGGGCGCCGGGCGGATGACGGCAGTCCTGCGGGCAGTGGACGACGCCGGCCAGGTCCTGCGCGGGCGCGGCGCCTTTGAGCGGGTCCTCCGCGGGCCCCGCGCCACCCAGGCGTCCGACTTCACCGCGAAGATCCACGCCGGGAACCTGCCGTCCAACACCCGCTTCGCGTTGGAGATCAGCTTCGAGGACGACGGCGGCGCGGCCGGCGAGACGGTCAGCGGCGGCTTCCGCACGGCGCCGGACGCCGGGACGTTCAACGGCAAGGGCCGCACCGGTGCGACGGGCAACGGCGGCGGGGTCCCGGCGTCGTCCGCGCAAAGCTTTGTGTGGACCGGCGACACGGCCGGCCAGGGGTGGGGCATCAACGAGGAGATCGGCGGCATGCGCGGCTACCGGGCCATGCACCAGACCCGCCCGGACTTCTTCATCCACTCCGGGGACACCATCTACGCCGACGGCCCCATCGCCGAAACCGTGGTGGAAAAGGACGGGCAGGTGTGGCGGAACCTGGTGACGGAAGAGGTGTCCAAGGTTGCCGAGACGCTCACCGAATTCCGCGGCCGGCACCGCTACAACTCCATGGACGCCAACATGCGCGCCCTGTTCGCGGACGTGCCGGTGATCGCCCAATGGGATGACCACGAGACGCACAACAACTGGTACCCGGGCCAGATCCTCGACGACTCCCGCTACACCGTGCGGGACGTCAACACCCTCGCCGCCCGCGGCCGGCAGGCCTGGCAGGAGAACATGCCCATCGCGGACAGCTCGGCGATCTGGCGTCCGGGAACATTCGACGCCGCCGGCACGTACCAGCCCGCCCGCATCTACCGGAAGATTTCCCGCGGCCCGCAGCTGGACATCTTCTGCCTGGACATGCGCACCTACAAGTCCCCCAACACCGACGGCAAGGAACCCTACGCCACCGCCATCCTGGGCCAGGAGCAGGTGGACTGGCTGGTCAGCGAGGTCAGCAAATCCAAGGCCACCTGGAAGGTGATCGCCAACGACCTGCCGCTGGGCGTCGTGGTGCCGGACGGCCCGGTGAACGAGGAAAGCGTGTCCAACCGCGACGCCGGTGCCCCCTTGGGCCGTGAACTGGAGCTCGCCGGGGTGCTGAGTGCCTTCAAGCGCAACGGCGTCAAGAACACGGTGTGGCTCACCGCCGATGTGCACTACTGCGCCGCCCACCACTACTCCCCCGAACGCGCAGCCTTCACGGACTTCGACCCGTTCTGGGAGTTCGTGGCCGGCCCCATCGCGGCAGGATCCTTCGGCCCCAACGCCATGGACGGCACGTTCGGCCCCGAGGTGGTGTTCTCCAAGGCCGGACGCTTCGCCGGTGAGTCCTCACGCGACGGCGAAAACCAGTTCTTCGGGCACGTCCAGCTGGGTGAGGACAACAGCTTCACCGTGAGCCTCCGCAACGCCAACGGCGCCACCGTGTTCTCGAAGGTCCTGACCCCCGAGCGGTAACGTCGGTTCCCTCCCGTTCTGTTGCAATGGCGACTGCGGCGCACGCACCCACGGTGCCCTGCCGCCGTCGCCCGTTATTTTCCGCCGTGCCGTGGGTACGCCGTGGGTAATGTTCCTGCATTTGGCACGGCGAGCGGACGGGGTGGTGTTGTGAAGGATGAGCGGACGAAGGGTGCTGCGGCGGACGACGACGGCCTGACCCAGGCAGTCCAGGAGGCCGGGGCCGTGGAGCTGCTGTTGATCCGGCACGGGGAAAGCGAAGGCAACGTTGCGGCCACCGAGGCGCGGGAAGCCGGGGTGGAGGTCATCGAGGTTCCCGCCCGCGATGCGGACGTGAACCTGTCCGGGACGGGACGGGACCAGGCCAAAGCGCTGGGCAGCGCCCTGGGCCGGATCGCTGCGGAGCTGCGGCCGGACGCTGTGGTGTCCTCCCCCTATGCTCGGGCCCGGCAGACGGCCGAGATCGCGGTGGAAACCGCCGGGTGGCCGGTGCAGGTGCGCACGGACGAGCGGCTCCGGGACCGTGAGCTGGGCATCCTGGACCGGCTCACCCGGCTGGGAGTGGAGAACCGCTACCCGGAGGAATCCGAGCGCCGGGACTGGCTCGGCAAGCTGTACTACCGGCCGCCCGGAGGGGAATCCTGGGCCGACGTGGCACTGCGGCTCCGGTCCGTCCTGGCGGAGTTGAACAACCTGGGCAACGGACACCGGGTGATGCTGGTGTGCCACGACGCCGTGATCATGCTGTTCCGCTACGTGCTGGACGGGCTCAGTGAAGAAGAGCTGCTGGACCTTGCCGCCAGGGAAGCCATCCTCAACGCGTCGGTGACCCGGTTCGTCCGCCCGTCCGGCGCGGGCCCGTGGACACTGGAGAGCTTCAATGTTGCCGACCACCTGGCCGAGCAGGGCGTCGCGGTCACGGAGCACGGAGGAGATACCAGTGTCCAGCCGCAGTGACTCCTCTCCCGTCCCCGTAACGCCCTCGCTCCTGCGGGACTGGCGGTTGCCGGCACCGGGCGCTGACAAGTATTCCCGCGGCTCGGTGCTGGTGGTGGGCGGCGCCCGCTCCACCCCCGGTGCGGCACTGCTGGCAGGCGTTTCGGCGCTGCGTGCGGGAGCGGGGAAACTTACGCTGGCCGTGGCGGAGTCGGTGGCCGTACAACTTGGAGTGGCGGTACCGGAATGCGGGGCCATCCCGATGCCGGAAACGTCCGGCGGCTCCGTCAAGGCCGAACTCGATGGCATCTCCTCCTACCTGGACCGGGCGGACACCCTGCTGGTCGGGCCCGGGCTGGACGACCCCGACCTCGCCGGCGAACTGCTGCAGGCCATGCTTCGCCGCGAGGCTGGCCGTGGCGGGGACGGCACCTCCGGCGATCCCGACGGCAGCCAAGGAGGTCCCGCCGTCGTCCTCGATGCCTATGCCCTGGCCGCTATGGTGCACCTGGAGGACCAGCTGGACCCTTGGCGCGGCCGGTTGATCCTCACGCCGAATCCCACCGAAGCGGCGATCCTGCTGGGACGGGACGTGGCGGACCTCGAAAAGGACGTCGCCGAAATCTCTGAACGGTTTGGTGCCGTGGTCAGCTGCCAGGGGCTGATCAGCAAGCCAACGGGGCTCGATGCCGACGGCCCCGCCCTGTGGAAAATCACCACCGGGTACGGCGGTTTGGGCACGTCCGGCAGCGGCGACGTCTTGGCGGGGGCGATTTCCGGGCTCCGGGCGCGCGGCACCACCGCCGCGCAGGCAGCCTGCTGGGGTACGCACCTGCACGCGGCGGCCGCGGACCGGCTGGCCAGCAGGATGGGGCCGCTGGGATTCCTGGCCCGCGAGCTGGCCGATGAACTGCCCGCGCTGATGCTGGAACTCAGCGTCTGAACGCAGGCCCCGGCGGCGGGGCCGGGCGGCCGGATCCCGGACGCATGTCCCCGGACGCGTGGATGGCCCCCGGCCGGAACCGGGGGCCACCGTGGCGGGAGGTTAAGGCCTACGCTGCCGATGCGCTGTCTGGCGCTGTGGCGTGCACAGAATGGCGATACGCCCCAAAAAGGCAGTCAACAGATGTGCCCGCCTCCCGGTCCTGTGGTGAAACTAAGCGGCGATTTCCTGCTTTGCCCCCTTCGTTTCAATCTCGATCTTGCGCGGCTTGGCCTTTTCGGCGACCGGGATCCGCAGCGTCAGGACGCCGGCGTCGTAGCTGGCCTTGACGTGGTCAGTATCCAGCGTGTCACCGAGGATCAGTTGGCGGCTGAAGACGCCGCGCGGCCGTTCGGAGGCGACCAATTCGGTGTCCTTGCCCACGGGGTCCGGGCGTTCGGCCCGCACCGTCAGGACATTCCGTTCAACATCCAGGTCCACCGAGTCCGCCGTAACGCCGGGCAAATCGAAGGCCACGACGAATTCCTGGTCCTCACGCCATGCATCCATCGGCATCGCCGCCGGGCGTGCAGCCGTGCCGAGGACCTGCTGGGCCAGCCTGTCCAGCTCGCGGAACGGATCGGTTCGCATCAACATGGCTTCCCTCCTCGTAAGAGATGGTCCAACATCATTTCCCACATCAGCCGATCTATGGTGGCTGATATAGATTTTTTAGCACTGGAAGACCAGGTCCGCAAGGGTTTCCAGCAGCGGATTCCGGAAGATTTTCCGCCCCCGTGGGCACACAAAAGGGCCCTTCCAGCTGTGCATAGGCAGGCAGTGGAAGGGCCCTTTCCGAGGATGGCGGTCAGTCCCTGGTGGGGTCCGGGCGGAGCGGCGCGGGGCCGGGATCCGGGACGGGCAGCGGGCCCGGGGGCTCCGGCGCGGGGAACGGGTTCGGGGACGGCGGGCCGGGCGGGCGCGGCTGGGTGGGGTCCGGGGAGGTGGGCTCCGGGCCGGGTTCCGGCGGAAACGGCTCAGGTTCGTGCACTGGCGGGATGGTCATGAACTTCCCTTCTCACACTGGGCGGATGTGCCTTGAACTGACCAGCCTACGCTTGCGCCCCGCCGGCAACCACCCTCCACTCCCCGGTTGCTCCATCAGTCGTGGTTCCTAGACACCGGGTTTGGGAGCCGTAAGTGATGGAGCATCACGACGGCGGGAGGTTTCCACCGTGCGCAGCGCTTAGTCCGCGGCACCCACCAGCCGCAGCCAGGACCCCAACTGGCCGGGGTCCGCCTCGCCGCAGCGGTAGCCGACGTACCCGTCCGGGCGGACCGCCACCACGCCCCGCCCGGGGTGGCTGGTGAGCCGGTGGACGTGGACCAGTGGCGAACCGGGACCCGCAGGGAAAGCGGGGCCGGCACCCGCGGGGCCCGGGCCGGCGTCGCGCTCGAACAACAGGTGTATGCCCGGCACAGCGGTCAGGTCGTGAAGTCGGGCCACCCGTCCGCCCACGGCGGCGGGCCCGTCCGGCAGCCGCTCCCCAGGCCGCGGCCATCCGCCGCCCCTGGGCATCCGGTCACGTGATATCGCACTGCCGCGGTAGTTCACGAACGGCTGGGCCAGCAGCCTGATGCCCTTGGAAGTGAGCCACCGCCGGCGCAGCAGCAGCGGCAGCACCGGCGCGAAGACGGGCAGGACGCTCCGGGCCAGGCGGGCCACCCGATGCGGCGAGGCTTCGCCGAAAAAGATCACGTGCGTCAGCGCCAGCACCCGCCGGGCCGCCAGCCGCCGCTCCTGTCCGTAGCTTTCCAGCAGTTCCGGGAGCGGCGTGCCTGCGGACGAGGCGAAGCCCAGCTTCCAGCCGAGGTTGAGGGCATCGAGGATGCCGTTGTTCATGCCCTGGCCGGCGGCGGGTGAGTGGGCGTGCGCGGAATCTCCGGCCAGGAAGACGGGACTGGAGCCGAAGGTGCTGGCAATCCGGTGCTGCAGCGGAATCTGCGCCGACCAGCGCACCTCGCTGACCGCAGCACCCAGACCGGATCCACCCAGTCCCGACTCCCCCACCAGCCTGGCCACCTCCTCGGCGGGAATGGGTGGACCCAGCTGGCCGAACCGGGCTCCGGGCGCCGGGGTTGCCGGACGGGTTGCCAGCATCCGCCAGGTGGCACCCTCGCCCAGCGCGAACAGGAAGACCAGCCCGGCTGCGCCGACGGCCACGTGCAGCAACCCCTCGTCCAGGGAGCCATCAAGTTCAAGGTCGGCCATGACCGCTTCCACCCCGTACGGGCCCCCGCGCCACTGCGCACCGGTCAGGCCCCGGACAGTACTTGCCTGCCCGTCGCAGCCGGCCAGGAACCGGGACACGTGGTGCTCCGCCAGGTTGCGCCCCAGGCCCCCGGCGGGATGCAGCTCCGCGCGCACCAGGCTTTGCGTGGACGCCAGGGCTGGCTCCCGCTCGAACCCGCGGAACTCCACGCCCCAGTCCACGTGGATCCCCCGGGCCTGAAGCGCCTGGCAGAGGACGTCCTCGACGTCGGCCTGCCGGACCAGGGTGAGGTGTGGGAAGGCCGTGTCCGGGAGGTCCGCGTGGCCCAGCCGGGCTTCGACAACGTGCCGGCCCAGGTGGATGCGTGCCTCGGGAGTGGTGTCGGCGCGGTTGAGCAGCTCATCGGTCACCCCCAGGGGGCGCAGGCCCTCCAGCGCCCTGGCGTGCAGCATCATGGCGCGGGAAGGACGCGCTCTGCTCGCGCGCCGGTCCACCACCCGAACTGTGGCGCCGTGGGCGTGCGCCTGGAGGGCAGTGGTGAGTCCGGCGGGACCAGCGCCGACCACCAGGACGTCGCTGTCCGCCGTCGTACCTTGACCGGGTGCCATGGGCGGCGGATGTTAGTTGGGGTTGAGGAGCCGCCACCAGGCGTGGTCTGCCTGGACGGCGGCCGTCATCGCGGCGGGGTTGGCGAGCACCTCGTCGCGGCGCAGTCCAGGAAGCACCTTGTAGCTGATGGACCCGGGGACGCTGACCAGTTCCAGGACGCGCCACAGGGCTGCGGCGTACTTGCGGGCGCGTTCTGGACCGTCCCATTCGTACAGCCCGCGGTAGGCGCCGAAGGTGTCGTGGGCGCACCAAAGCTTGGAGACAAACCCCGGGAACCCCACAAAGAGCGGGGTGTTCAGCAGGCTCTCCGCCTCGAACAGGCGGTGCGCCCTGCCGCGGACCAGCCGGAGGGTGAAGGCCACCACCAGGACGCAGGGCTCGGCGGTCCGGCGGTCGACGGAGGTCTCCCGGTAGACCCGCGCGGTGCTTCCGTCGGCGAACCGCAGCACCCTGCCAACATTGTGTTTCGGAAGATGGACCTGCCGGCGGACCAGCATGGCACCGGACGCCGCCACGCAGCGGGCCACCGCCAGCCATGCCTGGGCCCGGGGAGCGGGTCCGGATTCGACGGTCATGGTGCCTCCTATCCTCGCAAAGCCCTTCCAGCCTGCCGGGCCGCGCGGCAGGCACCCAGAGTCTTTCGCCCCTTTCGGCTCCCCCGGTAGCGAACGCCCTGCGGGGTTGCCGGAGGGGGTCTATATATTGAATCCATGACCTCCACTTTCCTGCAGGATTCCACCGGTACCGCTGCCCCGGTCCCCCCGGTTGCCAAGAAGATCCCCACCGAACGCACGCACCACGGGGAGACGTTCGTGGACAACTACGAGTGGCTGCGGGACAAGGAATCGGCGGAGGTGGTGGAGCACCTGAGGGCCGAAAACGCCTACCAGGAAGCCGTCACCGCGCACCAGGCACCGCTCCGGGAGGCCATCTTCCAGGAGATCAAGGGCCGCACCCAGGAGACCGACCTGTCCGTCCCGCACCGCAAGGACGGCTGGTGGTACTTCAGCCGCTCCGCGGAGGGCAAGGAGTACGGCATCCACTGCCGGGTAAAGGCAGAGGACACCGGGGACAAGGTGGCCGACTGGACGCCGCCGGCCGTGGAGGCCGGGGTGGAAATCCCGGGCGAGGAGATCCTTCTGGACGGCAACGTGGAGGCCGAAGGCAAGCCGTTTTTCTCCGTTGGCGGGACGGCGGTCACCGTGGACGGAAACCTGTACGCCTATGCGGTGGACAACGCCGGCGACGAACGCTTCACGCTGCGGATCAAGGACCTGCGCACGGGCGGCCTGCTGCCGGATGTCATCGAGAACATCTTCTACGGGGTGGCGTTCTCCCCGGACGGCACCCGCCTGTTCTACACCGTGGTGGACGACTCCTGGCGCCCGTACCAGGTGAAGGCGCACGTCCTGGGCACGCCCGTGTCGGAGGACGTGGTGGTGTACCAGGAGGACGACGCCGCCATGTGGCTGGGCTTCGAACTCTCCGCGGACCGGCGCCACCTGGTGCTGGGGATCGGATGCTCGGAGTACAGCGAAACCAGGCTGCTGCGCTTCGACGATCCTGCCGGCACCGTCACTACGGTGATTTCCCGCAACGAGCGCGTCCTGTACGAGGCAGAGCCTTTCCTGCTGGACGGGGAGGAACGCATCCTGCTCACGCACAACCGCGGCGCCATCAACTCCATGGTCTCCCTGGCTTACCCGGCCGAGCTGGAAAAGCCGCTGGCCGAGCAGGCCTGGCAGACCGTCGTCGGGCATTCCGACGACGTGCGCGTCAACGGCGCCGGCGTCACCGCCACGCACCTGGTGGTGTCCATCCGCAAGGACACCATCGAACGCGTGCAGGTGATGGGACTGGCCGGCCTGGGCACGCCCGCCCAGCAGGAGCCCGTGGAACCGGCTTTCGACGAGGAGCTTTACACCGCCGGCGTGGGCGGCTCGGACTATGAATCCCCCGTCATCCGGCTGGGCTACACGTCCTACTTCACGCCGTCGCGCATCTACGATTTCGTCCTGCCCACGCCCGGGCAGCCGGCCGGTGAGCTGCTGCTGCGCAAGGAAAGCCCGGTCCTGGGCGGCTATGACGGCAGCGACTACGTGGCCACCAGGGAATGGGCGACCGCCGGCGACGGCACACGTATCCCGCTGTCCGTCTTGCGGCACAAGGGCGTGAAGCAGGATTCGACGGCGGCTGGCCTGGTCTACGGGTACGGCTCGTATGAGATGAGCATGGACCCGGGCTTCGGCATCGCGCGGTTGTCGCTGCTGGACCGCGGCATCGTGTTCGTGATCGCCCACATCCGCGGCGGCGGCGAGCTGGGGCGGCACTGGTACGAGGACGGCAAGAAGCTCACCAAGAAGAACACCTTCACCGACTTCGTGGACGCCACCGACTGGCTGGCAGGCTCCGGATGGGTGCACCCGGCCCGGATCGCCGCTCTCGGCGGCTCCGCGGGCGGGCTGCTGATGGGCGCCATCGCCAACATGGCGCCCGAAAAGTACGCCGCCATTGTGGCGCAGGTGCCGTTCGTGGACCCGCTCACCAGCATCCTGGACCCGGACCTGCCGCTCTCCGCGCTGGAGTGGGAGGAATGGGGCAACCCCATCACCGATCCCCAGGCCTACGCCTACATGAAGTCCTACTCCCCGTATGAGAACGTGCGGGAGGTGGCGTACCCCAAGATCGCCGCCGTGACGTCCTTCAACGACACCCGGGTCCTCTACGTGGAGCCGGCCAAGTGGGTGCAGGAACTGCGGAACAAGACCACGGGGACCGAGCCCATCGTCATGAAGATCGAGATGGACGGCGGCCACGGCGGCGCCTCCGGCCGGTACGTGCAGTGGCGCGAACGGGCCTGGGACTACGCGTTCATCGCCGATGCCCTGGGCGCCACGGAACTCCTCCCCGGCGCCGGCCTGAAGTAACCCATCGGTTGCTCCCCACCGGCCCCCTGGCCTCGCAAGCTCGGCTGGGGAACCCTGCCGGCGTGGGCCCACGTAAACGCCGTTTTCAGCCCTCAATACGGCAGTTACGGAGCAATCGATGCGCATCGGCGTACCCGTAAAAGCTCACCATGCTTACCATTGGGGGGCACTTGTTTTTCGGCACGGGATACCAGAGGAGCAGGCATGTCATTGAGTAAGGGAACGCACGTGGAGTGGAACACTTCACAGGGCAAGACGCACGGCAGGATCGTTGAGAAGAAGACCAGTGACTTCGAGCTCGACGGCAACACCCACCGCGCCAGCGAGGATGAGCCGCAGTACGTGGTGGAATCGGACAAGACCGGCGCCCGGGCGGCGCACAAGGCATCCGCGCTGACCGAGAAGAAGTAGTCCGGTGGCTGCCCAGCACGAGGTAGTGGTCATTGGCGGAGGGAACGCCGGCATCTCCCTGGCGGCGCGGCTGCAGCGCTACGGCGTCAAGGACGTGGCAGTGATCGAACCCCGGGACCACCACCTCTATCAGCCGCTTTTCTCGCATATCGCAGGCGGCCGGGCGCAGGCCGGGGAGGCCATCCGGCCGCAGCAATCGGTTATCCCCAACGGCGTGACCTGGATCCGGGATGCCGCCGCCGGCGTGGATCCGATGGGCAACACCGTCACCCTGGAATCGGGGGCCCGGGTGGCGTACGGGCAGCTGGTGGTATGCCCGGGGCTCCAGTACGACTGGGACGCGGTGCCCGGACTCGCCGAGGCTGTCCATTCGCCGAACGGCGCCTCCCACTATGAGTTTGAACTGGCCCCCAAAGCCTGGACGCTGCTCAGCGCCATGACCTCCGGGACCGCCGTGTTCACCATGCCGGCGGGCCCTATCAAGTGCGGCGGGGCCGCCCAGAAACCCATGTACCTGGCCTGCGACTACTGGCGGGAACAGGGGGTCCTGGACAAGATCCGGGTGGTGATGGTGCAGCCCTACCCCACCGTCTTCGGGGTGCCGGAGGTGGACCGCGAACTGAACCGCAAGATCTCCGAGTACGGGATTGAACTGCGGACCAACAGTGAGCTGGTTGCGGTCAGCCCTGCCGGGCGCAGGGCCACCATCCGGGACCACGCGGCCCACACCACGGAGGACCTGGCCTACGACTTCATCAATGCCGTCCCGCCGCAGTCGGCTCCGGACTGGCTCAAGGCCACGGACCTGCCGGCTGCCGGTGACGCGGGCGGCTTCGTGGAAGTGGACCGGCAGACGCTGCGCCATCTCCGCTATCCCAACGTGTGGTCCCTGGGCGACGCCGCGGGGACCACCAATTCCAAGTCCGGCGGGGCGCTGCGCAAGCAGACCAAGGTGGTGGCCAAGAACCTCGTGGCCGCCAGGAAAGGAAAGCCGCTGCGGGCGAGGTATGACGGCTACTCGGTCTGCCCGTTCACCGTGTCACGGGACACCGTAGTGTTCGCCGAATTCGACGACAACTACCGGCCCAAGCCCACCATCCCCCGGGTGCCCACCTGGAACGAGAGCCGGCTGTCCTGGGTTGTGGACCGGGACCTGTTTCCCAAGATTTACTGGAACCTGATCCTCAAGGGCCGGGCTTAAAAGCTAACCGCCAGCCCCAACACGCCATTCGGCAGCCAGGATGGCGTAGACAAGCTCGGTGGCCCACTGTCCCTTGTAACGCCATTTATCGACGTGCCGTGCCTCCGGCCGCATGCCCAGCCGACTGCAGAGTGCGGCCGAAGCATGGTTGAGTTCATCCAGCCGCGCCTCGATCCGGTGCAGGCCAAGTTCCTCGAAGCCGAGGCGGAGCACGGCGTCGGCCGCTTCCGTGCCGTAACCCTTGCCGCGGGCCGCCGGCGCCAGGGTCCACCCAACCTCGGCCTGGCCCTGGCCCGGTAGCCATTTCAGGACCACTTCACCCAGCAGGCCCGGATCTTCGGCTGCTTCGATGGCCAGGGCCACCCAGTCGCCCTCCTTCTCGAAGACGAAGTTGGCGTACCTGCCCACCCGCTCCATGGACTGCGTATAGGTCTTGGCCGGCCCGGGGAGGAAACGGGCGGTGTCCGGCAGCGAGTGGTAGGCGTGGAAGGCGTCCAGGTCGCCGCCGTCGAACCGGCGCAGGACCAGCCGTTCGGTGGTGATGGGCAGACGGATTTCAGGCATGGATCGAGGTTACGCCACCGCCCGGCAAAGAACGACGACGGCTCCCACCTCTCACGGTCGGCGGCCTCTTGCCACGGCGAACCTCCGGGAGTACCGTTCGCGTACGGCTCGCTGGCGCCCGTGTTGTTCCTTTGGAAAGCTTGGAAAGTAGGGGCAAGAGTGAAGTCCGCACAGCCCTGGGCAGCCCTGGTCGCCGTCGGCATTCTGCTGGGCGCCGCTTCCTGCACCTACGAGGACTCCACGAAGGACCCCACCAGGGCAGCAACCACAGCAGCCCCCAGCGCCAAAGTGCTCCGCATCGGCACCCAGGACGATGCGATAGGCCCAACCCGCGGCCAGATCGAGGAATTTGCCCGGCAGGTGCAGGCCCGCTCCCACCGGACCCTGATGGTTGACCCGGTGTACCGGGCGGGAGGGGACACGGACAAGGGCTGGGACCAGCTGGTTGCCCGCCGGGTGATGAGCGGAGATCTGGAGATGGCCGTGGTGCCGGCCCGGACGTGGGACACCGAGGGTGTACTGGATTTCCGGGCACTCTCCGCGCCCTTCCTGGTGACATCAAGCGCCATGATCAAGGAAGTAGTGAAACCGGAGCACGCGCGGGGGATGCTGGCCGGCCTCGAAAGTGCAGGGGTCACAGGCCTGGCGCTCTTTCCGGACGGTCCGAGGATGCTGTTCTCCTTCACCACACCCATCCTCACCCTGGCGGATGTCAAGGGCATGGTGGTCAGGGCGCCCCTGTCCGACACCACCTTTGCCGTCCTCGCGTCCCTGGGCGCCGTCCCCGTGGACCTGTCCGACCAGGAATTCGGTGAAGGCGTGGAGAGGGGAACGGTGGGCGGCGCCGAATCCTCCATGGCCTACGCCCAGGATTTGCCGGGCGCACGGAACACGACGGGCCGTGCAGTCGCCACCGGAAACCTTGTGGTGCATTCGAAGATCAGTACTTTGGTGATCAACAACAAGGCCAGGGCTGCCCTCACCGCGGACGAACAGCAGATTCTCCAGGAGGCCGCCGATTCCACCAGGGAATGGGCCTCCGCCCTGCTGGCACCACTCTCTGCGCAAGTCCGGAAGTACTGCGAGGGTGGCGGCCAGGTGGTCCTGGCAACAGAGGAGGAGCTCGCCGCCTTCCGTGCTGCCGCAGCACCGGTCTACGGGGTCCTGGAGCAGGATGCGGATACCAAGGAGATGATTGGACGGCTCCAGGATTTGGCCGCCAGGACTCCGGCAGACCCCGCGGTCAAACCATGCGACTACGACACCTACTGAGGATCAGACGGGATCAGGCGGCAGCTGACCCGACGACGGCGGCCGTCGCCTCCGCGATGGCACGCTCCTCGTCGGTGGGAACCACCAGGACGGGAATTGCCGAGGACGGCGTGGAAATGACGCGCGGTTCCTTTGACCGCTCAGCGTTCAGGCCGCCGTCGAGCTCGATGCACAGGGCACCGAGCCGGTCCGCCACGTGCGCCCGGAACTGCTGCGAGTTCTCGCCGATTCCGGCCGTGAACACCAGCGCCTTGGCCCCGCCGACGGCCACGTGGTAGCCGCCGATGTACTTGGCCAGCCGGTAGGAGGCGACGGCGAGCGCCATCCTGGCCTTCTCATCGCCGGCCTCCGAGGCTTCCACCACGGAGCGCATGTCGTTGTTGCCGGCCAGGCCCTTCAGTCCGGATTCACGGTTCAGCATGGTGTCAATGTCCTCCGGCGTCCACCCGGCACGGCCCAGGAACACCAGGATGGACGGGTCCAGGTCGCCGGAGCGGGTGCCCATCACCAGGCCTTCGAGCGGGGTGAAGCCCATGGAGGTGTCCACGGAGAGGCCGCCCCGGATGGCGGTGACGGACGCGCCGTTGCCCAGGTGGGCGATGACGCCGTCGAACTCCTCGATGGGGAGGTCCAGCAGCGCCGCGGCCCGGCGCGCAACGTACTCGTGCGAGGTGCCGTGGAAGCCGTACCGGCGGATGCCGTGGTTGGTGTACAGCTCGTCCGGGACGGCGTAGCGCCAGGCGTGCTCGGGCAGGGTCCGGTGGAAGGCGGTGTCGAAGACGGCCACCTGCGGCATCTTGGGCCATTTCCTGGTGATGGCGCGGATGCCCAGGACGTTGGCGGGGTTGTGCAACGGAGCCAGCGGGTTGAGCCGTTCGATGGCACGGGTGATTTCGTTGTCCACCAGCACGGGCTCGGCGAACCGTTCGCCGCCGTGGACCACCCGGTGCCCCACGGCGCCCAGTTCCCGGTCCCCCAGCTCCCGGTGGATCGCCGCGTCAACCTGTTCCAGGGCCTCGGCGTGGTCCCGCGGGCCTTCGACCTCACCGTCACCGCCGCCGCCGTTGCCCATGCCGATCTTCTCGATCAGTCCCTCGGTGAGCACCGTCCCGGCCGCCACGTCACGGACCTGGTACTTCAACGACGACGAACCGGAGTTGATGACGAGCACGAGCATGCGGGGCCTCCTCAGCCTGGCGTCTGCAGTTCAACCCCACTATATGTGGCCACGCTTCCGCGCCGTTTCCTTGCGGAGCAGCGAAGCCTGTGCATAGAGTCGGCAGACCAGGCTGGACCACGCCGAGAGGACAATTCCATGACGAACGAGCCCAATTCGATCGACGAGAACGACCCCACCAACACGGGATCCAGCAGCACCGCCCCGCTCAACGCGCAACCGGATTCGGGCAGCAAGGGTGATCCGACGGGGGTGGAGGGCGCCAACCCGGCGCTGGACGATACCGGGAATCTAAAGGCTGCGGAAACCGGCGAGGCGCCGGAAGCACCGGAGAACCCCGAAGACCTGGACCTCACACCGCAGGGCCTCTCCGACGAACCCGCAAAGCAGGAAGACCCTGAGAGCCCCGCCAAGCCGGACAACAGCTAGGCGTTCGACGGCGGTACCGGGCTTTGTTGGAAAAGCCCGGTACCGCCGTCATGCGTTCCCTCCGCCTCCACCGAGATGAGCACTAGGCCAAGGTCACGGACCCTGGCAAGCAGCCCGTGAAGGGCCGCTTGGTCCGGGACCGTCCCGCTTAAGGAGGTGGTTCCCCCGTCGTCGTGCGTCACCGCCAGCCCTCCAAACCAGGCAGACCAGTTCCGGTCAAGGTGCCCTCCGACACGGATGCGGTACCGGCCGGGCTTCTCTTGTCGAGGGACGGCGGTCACGGCATACCGACCTGGCCCAGTACCTGGGTTGGGGCCGGGGACTCGCCAGCAGGCTTCAGCCCCCGCCAGAGGGAGTACCCGAGGCCGATCATGGCCACACCGGTGGGAATGGCGAACAGCCGCTCGTTGACCTGCGGCAGGAAGGGTATGGCCAGGGTTGCCACCGAGGCTGCGGCCAGGAGTGCGGCGGCCCAGCGGGCCAGGACCCGGGCACGGAACAGTGCGATGCCGAACAAGAGGCCGCCACCCAGGAATGTGGCTGCACCGGCCAGGTTTAGCACCGTCATCAGGCCCACATCACCATGCACCGGCTCACCCAGGATCAGGGCAAAGACGTCATTCACGTAGCCGGGATTGGTCCGGGCCACCGTTGGAAGGACCACAAGTCCGATCAGTTCCATGCCGGTCATGATGAGGTAGCCCGCGGCGAATACAAGGTATCCCACCAACCCCAGGACGCTTCCCCGTGAAGCCTGACGAAGGTAGATGCCGGTGATGCCGATCAGGGACAGCCAGGCCATGAGGATCTTGAGGGATTGGCGGACTGCATACTCCGTCGTGACAGCGAACTCGGCGTTCAAGTGCGGGTGGTTGATCTGGACACCGATGAACAGTGCACCCGCGGCGGCGGCGCTGACGCCGGCCCAGCGGGTGAGGCGGGTGGTGGTGATGGACATGGTGGGCTCCTAAGCCTTGGGGTTCCGGCTGCGGAGCGCTGCCGGATAAGTCCAAGGTAGGAATCCGTTGGGTGAGCGGGCATCACCCGATGATGTGATCCGTGAGGGTGACCCGGGAGTCAGGCCAGGCCATGACGTCGCGCAAGGGCGACCGCCGACCGCCTGCTGGTCACGCCAAGCTTGGTGAAGATGTGCTTGGTGTGGGTACGGAGGGTGTTCTGCGAAATGAAGAGGGCCCGGGCAATTTCCGGGCCGCTGAGCTCAGTGCCCAGGAGCCGGAGGACCTGCAGTTCGCGCTCACTCAGCGGATCAATGACGGCCGGCGGCGCCTTCCCCAAGCGTGCCGGCTCCTTCCCGGTCGGGGCAGCCATGCCAAGCAGGTGCCGGGCGGTTGCAGCGGTGCCGTGGTGCGTCCCGTCACCCGACCGTACGATCTCGCGCAGAAGTTCCTGCACGGGTGCCCCTTCGTCGAGGAACAACCGCACGTAGGCCTCCGGTTCCGGTGACGCCGTGAGGGCCTCCCGAAGGGCCTCCTGCGCCTGCGCCCGACGGCCCAACAAAGCAAGGGCCCCGGCCTGGAGCATCCTGATTTCCATCAGGCTCCCCGCCCGGCCGGATGCCGCGGCATTGGTGGCCAGCCGGTCCAGGAGGTCAGGTGCATCAAGAGCGGCACCAGGATCCGCCGGCAGCTCGGCGATCATCAGGCGGACAAGGGTCAGTTGGTTGTACTCCCCAAGGTAACCGAGGTCGTCATGCGCTGTGATCCCGAGCGCACGGGCCCAGGCGCCGGCGGCGGCGAGGTTACCCTGGCGTATCCAGAGGCGTGCCCTGACTGCGGGAACAGGGCGCACCTCCGGAAAGTAACCGGGCCGGTAAAGCTCCTCTGCCCGGTCCAGGCAGCTGACCGCCCGTCCAGCGTCACCCGCATCCTGCGCCAACAATCCAGCGGCCAGGAACCAGCGGTAACGGCTTTCCGTCATCGGCCCGCGTTCGACGAACTCTGCGGCGGCATCAAGGTGGCTTTTTGCCGCGGCAGGTTCGCCGGCCTGCCGTGACATTTCGCTGAGTACCACGTGCAGTTCGGCGCTGGCGCGCACCAGCGATTCCCAATGATCTGCGGCAGCCTGCAGCGCAATATTGCAGATCCTGCGCGCCTCACCGGGCTGGCCGGCCGTGAGCAAAATGTCCGCCAGGATCACGGTGCTGCCAAACCCGTCGAGAAGGTTGCCCCCGGCATGAAGGCTGGCTATTGCCTCCGTGAAGGTCTGCCGGGCTTCATCAACCGTCCCGGCAGCCCAGGCAGCCAGTCCCAGGAAACCAGCCGCCGCACCGCGCGACAGGTGGTCCTCCGGGCGCCCGCGTTCAAGGGCCTCCCGCGCATACGTCGCGGCACCGGTTGTGTCTCCCCGGGCCAGGGCGAGCGCTGCGCGGTAGGTGGCGATTGTCGCCGGTAAGGCCTGAAGCTCCAGGTTCTCCGGGTCCGGCGGGTCGTCCGGTTTCCTTGGACGGACAGCAGCCGCGGCCGCAAGCATTTCCTCGGCGTCGGCAAGCCGCTGCTCCACGGCGCGCAGGTCGCCCTCCGCCATCAGCATCGCCCCATAAAAGACGGTGAGCACCGGGCTGCGGCGGATGGTGCCGTCAGGGAGTTTCCGAAGCCACGCGAACAGCACCGTGTCCTGGCGGTTGCGCCGGAGCAGCGGCACAGCCTGTTCCACCAGCAGGGCGGCGAACTCGTAGTCCTGGCCGGCGAGGGCGTGCCGGACGGCGTCGGCGGTGCCACCGTGGGACGCATGCCAGCGGCTGGCTCGCCGGTGGAGTACCGGAACGCGCCCGGGATCGTCCCTGAGCAGCCTGCTTCCAAGGACGTCGGCGAAAAGGTGGTGGTAGCGGTACCATTCCCGCCTGTCATCGAGGGGAATGACGAAGAGATTTGCCCGCTCCAGGTCTGCCAGCATGCCGCCGCCACCCTCGGTTCCAGCCACGGCATCGCACAGGGGACCCGTCAGGCGATCGAGGACTGCCGTGTGCTCCAGGAAGCTCCGGACATTGTCCGTCTGGTGCCGCAATACTTCGTCCACAAGGTAATCCACGACGTACCGGTCATCACCTGCAAAGCCCTCAATGAAACCGGCGGGGTCTGGCCGGTCCCGGATGGACAGTGCGGCAAGTTGCAAGGCGGCAATCCAGCCCTCCGTCCGCTGCTCCAGCGTTGACACCTGTGCGTCGGCCAGTCCTAGCCCGGCCGCGCCGTTGAGGTAAGCCGCAGCCTCGTCCCGGGTGAACCGCAGGTCTGCTGCCCTGATCTCCAGGAGCTCTCCCCGTGACCGCCAGCGCGAAAGGGGCAGGCCAGGGTCCGAGCGAGTGGACACCACCACGTGCACGTTGGGCGGGCGGTGTTTGAGGAAGTAGGCAATACCGTCAGCGATGGCAGGGCTGTCCACTGCGTGGTAGTCGTCCAGGACCAACCAGATGTCATGGGCGGCCGCGGCGAGGTCGTTGAGCAGCACGGTCAGGACAAGCTCTGTTGCCAATGGTGGGGACGCGACCAGTTCCTGCGCTGCGGTGCCGATACCGGGGAGCGCTTTCCGGAAGGCAGCTA
This sequence comes from Pseudarthrobacter sp. 05T312, assembly GCF_056396685.1. Classification (NCBI taxonomy): domain Bacteria; kingdom Bacillati; phylum Actinomycetota; class Actinomycetes; order Micrococcales; family Micrococcaceae; genus Pseudarthrobacter; species Pseudarthrobacter sp. 05T312. The sequence goes on along the minus strand of NZ_JBFTLY010000001.1, from coordinate 17,809 downwards.
TGACATAAGCCCAGAACGTGGCCGGGTCGCTGTCCGCCGGTTCCAGCGAAAGCCAGGCGACGCTCCGCTGTTGCTTCGTGGTGTCTGCGAGCCAGTCGGCGAGGAGCGCGGTCTTCCCGAAGCCTGCCGGGGCCGAGACCAGCGTCAGTGCGGCGCCTTCGGTGTGGACCAGTTTTTCGAAAAGGCGCGGCCGGGCCACCAGGCCCCGCGGGGGGACAGGAACGTAAAGCTTGGTGGCCATCAACGGCTGCTCCATGTGATCACCCTAGGCGACGCAAGCAACTGCCTAAGTGCCGGCGTCGTCCTTTTGAAGCGGGGCCTGTGTTTGCACTGGGGACTGAGCCTGGATGGCAGTGATGGCCACCGTGTTCACGATGTCCTCCACCGTGCAGCCTCGGGAGAGGTCGTTGACCGGTTTGCGCAGCCCCTGCAGGACCGGCCCTACCGCCACGGCCCCGGAGCTCTGCTGCACGGCCTTGTAGGTGTTGTTGCCGGTATTCAGGTCCGGGAAAATGAACACCGTGGCTTGCCCGGCCACGGAGGAACCGGGCATCTTGGACGCGGCGATCGAGGCGTCCACGGCGGCGTCGTACTGAATGGGTCCTTCGACGGCGAGGTCGGGCCGGCGCTGGCGCACCAGTTCGGTGGCTTGCCGGACCTCGTCCACGGCCTCGCCCGCGCCGGAGCCGCCGGTCGAATAGGACAGCATGGCCACCCGCGGTTCCACCCCGAACTGCGCGGCGGTCTCGGCCGAGGCCAGGGCGATGTCGGCCAGCTGCTCCACGTTGGGATCCGGGTTCACCGCGCAGTCGCCGTACACGAGCACCCGGTCCGGCATCAGCATCAGGAACACCGAGGACACGATCTTCACGCCCTCGCGGGTCTTCACGAACTCCAGCGCCGGCCGGATGGTGTGCGCCGTGGTGTGGGCGGCACCGGACACCATCCCGTCCACCACGCCGAGCTGGACCATCATGGTGCCGAAGTAGCTGACGTCCTGCATGATCTCCAGCGCCTTGGGCAGGTCCACGCCCTTGTGCGCCCGCAGTTCCGCGTACTTTTCGGCGAATTTCAGCCGCAGGTCCGAGGTGGCTGGGTCGATGACATTGATGCCGGACAGGTCGATGCCGTTGGCGGCTGCCAGCTCGCGGACGGCAGATTCGGGGCCCAGCAGGGTCAAGTCGCAGACATCGCGGCGGTGCAGGATCTCGGCGGCCCGAAGGATCCTGACATCCGTCCCCTCGGGCAGTACCACGTGGCGTCGCTGCGCCCGGGCCCGCTCGATCAGGTCGTGCAGGAACCGCAGCGGGGTCATCCGTTCCGCCCTGGGCAGGTGGAGCCGCTCCACCAGTTCGGCCTCGTCCACGCGGCGGGACCAGAGGCCCAGGGCTGATGCCACCTTGCGCCGGTGGCCGGACCAGATCTCGCTGCGCACCTCTGACACCCGGCGGGCCGTTTGGTACGTGTCCTCGTCGGCGGCAAAGACCGGGAACGGCGCCTGGGCCAGGAGCGGGTAGATGTTGGCGTCCGGCGCCAGGCCACCCGTGAGGATGAGCGCGGAGGCCACGGGAAATTCGGGTGAGAAGGACGAGGCCAGGCAGGCCACCATCACGTCGGCCCGGTCCCCCGGTACGATCACCAGGGCGCCCTCGTCCAGCACGTTCAGGAAGTTGCCCACGTTCATAGCGGCCACTTTGATGTCCCGGACGTCGCGTTCCATGTCCGGCGTTCCAGCGATCTGGCGGACGCCCAGGGCCGCCGCCACCTCGCCGGTGGTGGGCCGGGCGATCTCCTCCAGCTCCGGCAGGATGTACACGGGGCGGCCGGAAGCGCCGGGCTTCAGGGCGGCCGCGATGGCGTCCAGGTCGCCGGCGCCTGCCCGGTTGACCATGATGGCCAGCAGCGCGCACCGTTCGGCGGCGAGTTCCTTGCGGGCAACTTCGACGGCGGCAGCGGTCTCGGAGACGGTCCGCCCCTTGGCGCCCACCACGGCCACCACGGGCGTGGCGAGGTTGTTCGCCAGCCGGGCGTTCAGGTCAAACTCGACGGCGGAGTCCTGGCCGACCAGGTCCGTACCCTCCACGATCACCACGTCGCAGTGCCGGGCGATGTCCGCGAAGATCTCCACGCACCGGGCATCGATTTCCGCCCGGTTTCCTTCCGCGAGCAGGGTGCGGACCTCGTCGTAGGTCAGGCCTCCGCGGCAGCGCTCGTCCTCCAGGGCGAACCGGGCCTTCATCAGCGCCACCATGGGGTCATCGGCAGCCGAGGGCCCGTGGACCACTGGCTTGAAGAACCCGATCCTGTCGGCGTGCCGGTGGAGGGTGTCCGCCAAGCCCAGGGCCACGAGGGACTTGCCCGAGCCGGGGGTGGTTGCGCTGACGTAGATGCCTGTGGCCATGGTCCGCCCTTTGCTGTTGGTGCTGGTGCCGGTCCCCCCAATCCTTGCACTTCGAGGCTGTGCGCGGGGCGCCTGGCCCAGCGTCGACTGCTCCGTAACCGCCGTTTTGAGCGCTGAAAACGGCAGTTACGCAGCAATCGATGAAGGGGCGCCCCAGGCCCGGCAACCGGGCAGGAGCGTCCGCGCGCGGGCCGCCTCCTCTTGACACCGGACCCCCTTATGGGATTACCTAATGAACATTCGGTAAATAAAGCTGGAGGCAATGACGCATGGCTGAAACTACACTTTCCGGGGCTACCCACCCCATCCTGGAAAACGACTACGCCTCCGAGTGGATGGGAATCGAGGTCCTCGCCCTCAGCGACGGCCACGCCACCATCCGGATGACGCTCCGGCAGGAAATGCTCAACGGCTTCGGCATGGCCCACGGCGGAATGATCTTCGCCTTCGGCGACACTGCCTTCGCCCTGGCGTGCAACCCCGTCCACCCTGCACCCGGCGAGGAAAACACCATCACCGTTGCCTCCGGCGTCGACATCAATTTCCTCAAGCCCGCATTCCGGGGCCAGGTGCTCACCGCCGTCGCGGACCGCCGCTCCAGCGCCGGCCGCAGCGGACTCTACGACATCCAAATCTTCGCCGCCGACGCCGGTGCGCCGGCTCCCGAAGGCCAGCCCAGTTCCAGCACCCCGGGCGAGCTCATCGCCGAGTTCCGCGGACGCAGCCGCACCATCCCCAAGAAGTAGGAAAATCATGACCCTGCATGCCCCCGAAACCCCCGCCGCTGCCGCTTCCACCCAGGACACCGCCACCGGCATCGACGCTGGCCTGGACCGCGAGGAGACCATCTCCCGCGACGAGCTCGAGGCCCTCCAGCTCGCCCGCCTCCAGCACACCGTGGCCTACGCCTATGAGCGTGTGCCGCTGTACAAGCGCAAGTTCGACGAAGCCGGGATCCACCCCAACGACCTGCGCGAACTCGAGGACCTTGGCAACTTCCCCTTCACCACCAAGGACGACCTGCGGGAGGAATACCCGTTCGGCATGTTCGCGGTGCCGCAGAATGAGGTAGCCCGGATCCACGCCAGCTCCGGCACCACCGGCCGGCCCACCGTCGTCGGCTACACCAAGCAGGACCTGGCCGACTGGGCCAAGCTCGTTGCCCGCAGCTTCCGCGCCTCCGGCATCCGGCCCGGCATGAAGGTCCACAACGCCTACGGCTACGGCCTCTTCACCGGCGGCCTGGGCGCACACGCAGGCGCCGAAGCCCTGGGCTGCACCGTCATCCCCATGTCCGGCGGCCAGACCGAGCGCCAGATCCAGCTGATCCAGGACTTCAAGCCGGACGCCATCCTGGCCACCCCCACGTACCTGCTCACCATCGCCGACGCCATGGCACACATGGGCATCGACCCCGCCTCCACGTCGCTGAAGTTCGCCGTCCTCGGCGCCGAGCCGTGGACCCAGGAGATGCGCCACGAACTCGAAGTGATGATGAACATCAAGGCATGCGACATCTACGGCCTGTCCGAGGTCATGGGCCCGGGCGTTGCCGGCGAGGCCGTTGAAACCCAGGACGGCAGCCACATCTGGGAGGACCACTTCCGCCCCGAAATCATCGACCCCTTCAACCCGGCCCCGGGCAAGGAAAACGTCCTGCGCGACGGCGAGCACGGCGAGCTGGTCTTCACCTCGCTCACCAAGGAAGCCCTGCCCATCATCCGCTACCGGACCAAGGACCTCACCCGCCTGCTGCCCGGCTCGGCACGTCCCGCGCACCGCCGGATGGGCCGCATCACCGGCCGCAGCGACGACATGATCATCCTGCGCGGCGTGAACCTGTTCCCGTCCCAGATCGAGGAAATCGCCCTCCGCATCCCCGAGCTGAGCCCGCACTTCCAGCTCGAGCTGACCCGGCCGGAAGGCCAGCGGATGGACCAGCTGACCGTCCGGATCGAGCGCCGGGATGCGGTCACCGTTGAGCAGAGCACGACGGCGGCGCGCACCCTGAAGGAACAGATCAAGATCCACGTGGGTTCTTCGTGCACCGTGAACGTGGTGGACCCCGGTTCGCTGGAGCGGTCCAACGGCAAGCTCCGCCGCATCTACGACATGCGGCCCAAGGCGTAGCGGAACATGCTGCGGGGCGTGGCCGGGCCGGCCGGGATAACTCCCGGCCGGCCCGGAGCTCCCCGACCGACCGACCGTTCGTGAGAAACTAGCCACTATGCCCAGCACCACCGAAACATCCAGCCCGACCAACGGCACCGCCAAGCGCGGCCGCCCCGGCTACGACCAGCAGTCTGTGCTGCGCATCGCCGTCGACGTCTTCAACCGCCATGGCTACGACGCCACGTCCATGGGGATCCTGGCGGACAACCTGGGCATCTCCAAGTCCGCGATCTACCACCACGTGCCGTCCAAGGGCGACCTGCTCAAGCTTGCCCTCGACCACGCGCTCGGCGGCCTTGAGTCCATCCTTGAGCAGCCGGAGGCCACCTCAGGGGCCGCTGATGCCCGGCTGGAGTTTGTGCTTCGCCAAACCGTGGCGGTGCTGGTGGACCGCCTGCCCTTCGTCACGCTGCTGCTGCGGCTGCGCGGCAACACGGAAATCGAGCGGGACGCGCTGGAACGCCGCCGGACCTTCGACCACAAGGTGGCCGTACTGATTTCGGCTGCCCGCGACGAGGGGTCGCTCCGCCAGGACATCGATCCCCGCACCGTCACGAGGCTCCTGTTCGGCATGATCAACTCGATCGTGGAATGGTACAAACCCGGCGGGGCCCTGTCCCCGCAGCGCCTGGCCGACGACGTCATCACCATGGCGTTCGACGGCCTGCACGCAGACTTATAGAGCCCACAGCCAGGGGCCGCAGCAAAGTACTAAGCGTGCTTGGTATTTAGCGGCTCCCCGGCTACGGTGGTAGGAAACCAGTGATTCCAGGGAGGTAGGGAAGATGAGTACCCATAAAGAAGATCCCGACGCAGGATTCATCGTCCCGGATCCGTCAAAGCTCCGCGAGGACATTCCCGGTGACGCCGGCGACGAGGCCAACGCGATCCGCTTCAGCGAGGAGCAGGCCCTGATCGAGGAGCAGTCGCACGGGATCCGCCCCGATACCTACAGCGTCCCGCCGGGCGGCCCCACAATGGACGAGGCCCGCGGCAACATGGACCTCTCCGACCGCAGCGAGGACGGCCGCGGCACCGGACGCGAGGATGACAGCAGCGACGACGGCCTGCACGGCGGCGCCGAAAGCTGACGCCCGGCAACCACTGACACAGCAGGGGCGCCCCATATGGGGCGCCCCTGCTGCTTTAGTTCCTCAGCGTGCCGCGTGCCTAGACCTGGTACTCGGGCTCGCTGCCGAGGTTTTGGCGGACGCAGAGGATATTGTGCTCAGTGTCCATGAACCACGCGCACTTCTCGGATGCCGTGGTGCAAATGTGGTTTTCCGTCTTCAGGGTGGGCAGGTCGTAGTCCTGGAACAGGACGCCCCTGGCCTCCATGTCACGGACGGCGGCCTCGATATCCGCAACCTCAAAACTCAGCGCCGTGTGGTCCGAGTGCCTGCCGTCGGAGACCGGCATCAGCTGCAGCAACGGCCCGCCGTCGGTGCCGAGCAATTCGCTGCCATCGTCCGTCATTCCGCGGTGCGGGAGTCCCAGCTTTTCGGTATAGAAACTCCGGGCACGGGCTGCATCGTCGACAGGCAGGATGGTCGTGGCTGTGTTCATTTTCAGGGTCATTGGGGCCACCTCCTACGGGCAGAATCATACGCCCGGCGGCCCCAAAAAGAACCGGGTCCAAACGCCCCATCACCTCCCGCCCACCAAACCCAAAGGCCCCATCACTTTCTTCAAAGAAGTGATGGGGCGTGTGGGAAAAACCGGCAGTAAGTGATGGGGCGTCGGGTTACTTTTCGACGAGGGTGAGGACGTCGTAGGTGGCCACGATCTCGTCGTCCTGGTTGGTCAGGACGGCGTCCCAGGCCACCTCACCGTATTCGTCCGTTTCGCGCGGGGTGATCTTCTTGGCCGTGAGGGTCACCCGGATGGAATCGCCGGCGGCAACGGGCTTGGTGAACCGGCAGTTCTCCAGCCCGTAGTTGGCCAGGACGGGGCCCGGTGCGGGTTCCACGAACAGCCCGGCGCCCCATGCCAACAACAGGTAGCCGTGCGCCACGATGCCCGGGAAGATCGGGTTCGCTGCCGCGGCCTCTTCGTTCGTGTGGGCGTAGAACGTGTCTCCGGTGGAGTTGGCGAACGCGCTGATGTCATCGAGCGTGACCTGGCGCAGGTCGGAGCGGACGGCATCGCCAATCCGAAGGGTTGAAAGGTGCTTCCGGAACGGGTGGGTCCCCTCGGTTTCCACGGTGAAGTTGCGGTCAGCCCCGGTGTGCCACACACCGGTGACCGCGGTCAGCATGTTCGGGGAGCCCTGGATGGCCGTCCGCTGCATGTGGTGCAGCACGGATCGGATGCCGCCGAGTTCCTCGCCGCCGCCGGCGCGTCCCGGACCGCCGTGGACCAGGTGGGGAACCGGCGAGCCGTGGCCGGTGGAGGACCTGGCGTCCTCGCGGTTGAGCATCAGGACGCGGCCATGGTGGGCGGCGATCCCGGTGACGAGCTCGCGGGCCGCCTCATGATCATTGGTGCACACCGAGGCCACCAGTGAGCCACCGCCGCGGGCGGCGAGCCGGACGGCGTCGGCCAGGTCCCTGTAGCCGATCACGGACGACACCGGTCCGAACGCCTCGAGCGAGTGGACGGACTCGGCTTCCGGGTTGTCCCAGTTCAGGACCACAGGTGCCATGAAGGCCCCACCGTCCACTACACCGGTGGTTCCGTCGGCGGAGGTGACCGACGGCGAATCGAGCGTTCCGTACGCAAGCTCACAGCCGGCGTCGAGCATTGACTGCACGGCGGCGCGGACGTCCTCCATCTGTTCCACCGACGCAAGGGCGCCCATGGTGACGCCTTCGCCGCGGGGGTCACCAAGGACCACGCGCTCGGCGATGCGCTTGCCGATGGCTGCCGACACGGCGGGCACCAGTTCCTGCGGCACGATGGCCCGGCGGATGGCGGTGCATTTCTGGCCGGCCTTGACGGTCATCTCAGTGACCACTGACTTGACGAAGGCATCGAACTCGGGGGTGCCCTCCACGGCGTCCGGGCCCAGGATGGCGGCGTTCAGGGAGTCGGTTTCGGAGGTGAACCGGACGCCGCCCTCCACCACGTTCTGGTGGGCCTTCAGGGACTTGGCCGTGGAGGCGGAACCGGTGAAGGCCACCAGGTCGCGGTAGTCCAGGACATCCAGCAGGCCGCGGACCGAGCCGGAGATGAGCTGCAGCGAGCCCTTGGGCAGGATGTTTGATTCCACGATGGCTTTGACCACGGCGGCCGCAACGTATCCGGTGGGGGTGGCGGGCTTGACGATGGTGGGCACGCCGGCCAGGAATGCGGGGGCGAACTTCTCCAGCATGCCCCAGACCGGGAAGTTGAAGGCGTTGATCTGCACGGCCACGCCGGGAATGCGGGTGTAGATGTGTTCGCCGGCGAAGGAACCGTCCTTGGACAGCACCTCCAGGGGGCCGTCCACCACAACCTGGGCGTTGGGCAGTTCGCGCCGGCCCTTGGAGCCGAACGTGAACAGGACGCCGATGCCGCCGTCGATGTCCACCATGGAGTCGATTTTGGTGGCGCCGGTCTGGTAGGAGAAGGCGTAGAAGTGCTCCCGGCGCGCATTGAGGTACTGCGCCAGCTCCTTGAGCTTGAGGGCACGCTGGTGGAAGGTCAGCTGGCCCAGTTCGGCCTGGCCGGTGGTGCGGCCGTACTCCACGACGGCGCCGAGGTCCAGCCCCTCCGTGCTCACCTTGGCCAGGATCTCCCCCGTGCTCGCGTCCCGGACGGGGACCGCGGAAGCCGAGGAGCCGGCGTCGGGCGTCCACCAGGCGTCCATGACGAAGCTGGGCACTGTCTCCACGGTGTCGACCGTGGCCTGGGGAGCTGTGGCTGTGGTGGTCATCGTTGACGGTCCTTCCAACAAGGGGGCAGGCAAAGCGGCCGGTCATTACTGACCGTCCGTTCGGTAATATATTCACCATACATGACGTGCCGTGCTGCAGACTAGAAGGCCAGTACGGAATTGCCGCCTCAAAGGAGAATCCATGAATGCCGCTGCCCCGAAAGATGACGCCGGAAGCCAGCCCTCCGAGCACGAACTCTGGAAGATCACCCTCGGGGAGCTGGACGAGAAGATGGGCGTGAAGATCCTGGAGGAGTCAGTGGAGCGCGTGGTGGCCACCATGCCCGTGGCAGGGAACAGGCAGTCGTTCGGACTGCTGCACGGCGGTGCTTCCCTGGCTGTGGGAGAGGCAGTGGGGTCCTGGGCAGCTGTGATCCATGCCAGCACCATGGGCAAGACGGCCGTGGGCGTGGATGTTTCCGCCACCCACCACCGCTCTGCTCGGGAGGGCCAGGTGACCATCACTGCCACCCCGATCCACCTGGGCGGCACGCTCACCACGCACGAGGTGCTGATCACCAACGAGGCGGGCCAGCGGCTGTGCACGCTGCGCATCACCAACCTCCTGATGAAGCGCCACAAGTAGCGGCGGCTCCGCCCGTCGAACCTTAGTCCGACGTCTTCTTCCTGCGGCGGACAATGACCGTCAGCAGAATCCCAAGGACCAGCGCAGCGGCCGCACCCGCCGCCGCGGGCACCAATCCGGATGGTCCGGTAAAGGCCAGCCCGCCGCTGCCGGCATCACCGTTTCCGCCCGTGTTGGCAAGGTCAGCGGGAGGCGCGCTGGGGGCCGGGGTGGCTGCCGGCGGAGGTACGACGGCGGGACCTTCCGCGGGCGGGATGGGTGACGGATCTGCGGGAGCAGGGACAGCCGGGGCAGGAACGGTTGCGGCGGGAGCGACCGGAGCAGGGCTGGTTGGCGGCGGGGTCGGTGCCGGGCTGGTTGGCGGCGCGATGGCCGCAAATTCGAAGCTGTTCGCACCGGACTTGCTGTACCCGTTCACCGTTTCCGCGGTGAACCGGAGCGTACCCGCATCCTGCGGAGCCGTGAAGCTCCACGTCCCGGTGGAGTCCACGGGCACCTCAAACGGGTCTTTTCCCTGGAAGGTGACGCGGACCGAGGATCCGGCAGCGACCGCAGATGCTGGAGCCGCGGGGACCTGGCCGCTGATCTGCTGGCCAGGCTGGTAGGCCTTCCCCGAGGCCGGTGCCGTGACGGCAGGCTTGTTCAGGAACAATGCCAGTTGGTAGCCGGGCAGCACGGCAAGGGCATCCTGCAGGGTTGCTGCAATGGCCCGGGTCTGGACGCCGTTCTCACTCTCGGCCCCGGTGTGGGTACCAACGGCGAAGTTGCCGCTGATCCACGGGCCGCCGGAGTCCCCTCCGGCCGACTTGACCGTCGCTGAATCAAACGCGCGGACCGGCCGGAGATCGTTGTCGTAGTTGGGCGGAAGACTCTTCTCGCCCGGCATCATCCAGATGCCCACCGAATCGACCGTGCCGCATTTCCAGCCGGACGTCCGGCCCGACCTGCAGACGTCCTGGCCCTGGAAGGGTGCCACGGTCCCGATGATTTTGACAGGGTCCGGTGCCGACGGAGCCGCCCAGGTGGTGGTAGCCGGCAACGGGTTCACCGACGGCGCGATGTTTTGGATGACGGCGATATCAGTTCCGGCCACCGATCCGTCCGGAGCTGCCGCCGAGTTGCCGGGCCCCCCGAACTGGCTGAACCCAAAGGTGCCCAGGGGTGCCAGCGGAGGCCTCGGTTGGGGCGTGGCAGCGCCGGGGCCGCTGGCGGGCGCCCACCCGGGAGGCTCCACCGCCGCCTGCCGCGCCAGCCCATCGGCAGTGCAGTGCCCGGCCGTCAGGACCAGGGGCAGCCCCGCCGGGCTGAACGCGCTGAAACCGGCCGAGCAGATCGCAGTGTTGTCGGCGTAGTAGCCCTGCCCGCCGAGTAGATCCCCTTCGGTTTTGACCGCGGCGCCCTTCTCCAGTTTGACGTTGGTGTACTGCGCAACAAACTGCGCCGGCGTCATTTTGCTGATGCCGGTTGGCCCGCTGGTGGCCGGGGTGGCCTCCGGCTGGTTAATTTGGGTTCCGGACTCAGGAGTATTGACGGGCCCGGTGCGGATGACGAAATGGCCGCCGGTATAGGCGATGGCCTGGAGGTCCCGGGGGCCGACGTCGCGGATGTAGGCCTTGTACAGCTGGTCAATGTCCCCCGCGACCAGGACGGGTGCCGGAGCTGCCGGGGACGTGTCCGTCAGCGGGGCGGCGGACTGGGCAGCCGATGTGGACGCGGGGACGACCAGTACAAAGTCCGGGTGGCCTGAGCGGTTCAGTTCATCCACCCTGGCCCGAAGTTCCGCACCGTCACCCGCCACCTTGATGATGCCGGCGTCCAGGCTGATGCCCACAAAGCCCGGCAGGGTCCGCAGGCCGGGCGCCGCCTCGGCGGCACGGCGGCCGAGTTCGCCGGCAGCATCGAATTCGGCCAGGCTGATGCCGAGATCCCGACGAAGCGCCTCAGCCAGGCCGGCGCTGGAGGGGCCGGTTGTGTCCGTGGGAACGTCCGAGGTGGCCGGCACGGGCTGGGCCGTTGCAGGTCCGGCGGCCAACCCGAACGACAGCATCACGCCGGCCATGGTTCCTGCGGCAAAGATTTTCTTCATGGGGCTCGCCGTTCCGCTCGTCCACGCCCGCGTTGAGGCGCCTGTGACTTCAACTGCCAGAAAAATCTCAGCAGTCACTTCAGTAACTTAAGTCACAAGGTTATCTTCCGGCATGCGAGGTCGGAAACAGAATCCAGCTCCGCCTCCAGCAGTCCATGGGCCAGGAGGTAGTTGGGCGTATCCAACGTGCGGACGAATTCCACCACTGCCAGCCCGCGCTGCTCCAGGAGGGGCTCAAGTTCCGCCTCTGTCAGGTACCGCTCCCGGCTGTGGGGCGGCCCGTGCGTGCGGTAACGCTCGTTGATGCCGCGGGCGGCCAGCCGGTAGCCCGCGGTGATCTCCTCGTCGGAGTCGCCCGCCAGGTCCTGGATCATGGCGGAAACCAGTCCGCTGCGGTCGCGCCCGGCGGCGCAGTGCAGTACGACGCCTCCCCGCGGTGCTGCAAGGGCCAAGGCCCGGAAGACGCCCACCAGTTTCTCCGGGAAAAGCCTGGCATTCTCGGGATAGTGGGCGGGATCGTTCAGATAAGCTCCCGTGACGGCCGCGAACCGCGGATTGCCCGGCTCCTCGGTGGGCGCCTGGACCACCTCGAAGGCCGCCCATGCGCTGGCAGGTACCACTGGATCAGCGTCCCGGCGCCGGCCCTCCGCGGGGTTCCGCAGTTCCACCACGGTGCGGACGCCGTCGTCGAACGCCTGTTTCCACCCTTCTTCGGTCAGCCACTCACGCCGCCCCATCCGATAGATTCCACCGGCTACGTGCCACGCGTTGACCGCACCATCCCAGTCCACGGACCTGTCCTGTTCGCCCATCCGCACAGCTAACCACACGCTGCTGGGTGGTGCCCCCAAAGTCCTCTAAAGGGAAGGGTAGAAAGGCCCCATGACGGGCCCGTGGCTCCGGTCGTACTGTGGCATCACGCATTGACCCTGCACGGGCATTCACGTTCGAAGGAGAACTACGTGGGACATTCACCATTACGACGGCGCCAGCGGGCTCTTGCTGCTGCCGTGGCTAGCCTTGCCATGGCACTGGGTTTCGCGGCCCTACCAGCCGAAGCAGCAACGACGTCGCGGCACGTCGACTATGTCGCCTTGGGGGACTCCTACACGGCAGGCACCGGGGCGGACACCAGTGTTCGCACGGCCAGCGGCCCCTTTGTTCCGACTTTGCCTTGCACCAAAACTCGAGGGGGTTACGTCGACATCGTGGACGGAGCAGACTTGGTCAATCTTGCGGCCAACGCAGCGTGCCACGGATCCCTGCTGACCAAACCCACCTGGGACGGCGTTCCCAGCGTGACCGATCAACTGGCCACACTCACCACCTCAGGGGCTTTGTCCAAAGATACTGAACTGGTCAGCATGACGGCGGGCGCCAATGACGTTGGCGTCAACACTGTCCTCTTTGTGTGCGCCACTTCTTCAGCCGCAACCTGCAGCCAGGCAGTTGACGCTGCAGCCGCCACTATGCCGTCCGTTGGTGCAAACCTGGTCAAAGTGCTCGCCGCGATCCACAAGCAGGCGCCCCGCGCGCGGATTGTGGTGCTGGGATACCCTCGACTGTTCAACACCGCGGGAGCTCCCATCATCCCCGTTGATAATCAGAATCTTGTCAACCGGGGGACCGCGTTGCTGAACACCACCATCGCATCATCCATCGCAGCGGCCAATATTTTGTATGGCGCCAATTCCCAGTACGTTGACGTCACCCCCGGGTTTTCCGGCCACGAAGTGAACACAGCTGTCCCTTGGATTTTTCTAGCCGCATCCGCGGACGCCAACGGGGTTCTACAGTTCGATCCTCGTAGTTTCCATCCGACGCGGGAGGGACATGCACAGTACGCGGCGGCCCTGCTCTCGTCCGTGAAACTCCAGCAGCTCGCCCGCCAGTAGCCCTGTTCCTAACCCCGCCGGTCCAGCCGGTACTCAAGCCCCGCGCGGACCGCCGGCCATTCATGCTCCAGGATGGAGAACACCAGGGTGTCGCGCAGGTTGCCGTCGCTGGTCCGTGAATGGCTGCGTAGCACGCCGTCCTGCTTGGCGCCCAGCCGTGCGATGGCCTCCCGCGACTGGTGGTTGAGCCAGTGCGTGCGGAACTCCACGGCCGGGCAGCCCAGCACTTCGAAGGCATGCCGGAGCAGCAGGAGTTTGGAGTCGGGATTGGTCCCCGTCCCCTGCACGGAGGCCGCGTTCCAGGTGGAGCCGATCTCCACCCGGGGCGTGGCCGGGTCGATGTTCATGTAGGTGGTCATGCCGATGATGCGGCCCGGCCCGCCCGTGCTCGGATCAATGAGCCGGGTGGTGAAGGGCAGCATGGATCCCAGTTCCTGCAAGGCGAGCCGGCGCCGGATTTCCGCGGCCATGGCGTCCGGTTCCGGAACGGAGGTGTACCAGAGCTTCCAGAGTTCGCCGTCCCTGGCCGCTTCCAGCAATCCGTCATGGTGTTCCACCGCCAGCGGCTCCAGGATTACATGCCGGCCGGTCAGGGTAAGGGGTTCAAGGAAAGTCACTGCACCAGCCTAGGACCATTCACCGGGGCCGGTTACGCTGGGAAAACCCAGACCGCGAGCAAGGGAGTTAACGTGTCAGGAACCAATCCGGACCCGGAAGACGACAAGATCACCGGCCTGGAGCCCGGCGGCGGCGTGCCCCCGGGAGAGACCCCGCCTGGCGAAGGTTCGGTGGCGGGAACCCAGGAGCCCCGCCAGCCGGGATCCGGCAGGGGGCAGCAGATCTTCTGGCTGGCGGCCATCGGAGCGGGCGTGCTGCTGTTCCTGCTCTACTTCATCGGCTACATCGTGGGCTTTTTTGACTAGGCCGTGTTCCGGCCGGCGGTCGGCCTAGCTGGGCCAGTCGAAGAATCCCTTGCCGGTTTTGCGGCCGAGTTCACCGCGCGCCACCTTGTCGCGCAGGATCTGCGGCGGCGCGAACCGCTCCCCCAGCGTCGAGTGCAGGTATTCGGCGATGCCCAGGCGGACGTCCAGGCCCACGATGTCAGTGGTTTTAAGCGGGCCGGTGGGGTGTTTGTAGCCCAGCACCATGGCGGCATCGATGTCCTCCGCCGAGGCCACGCCCTCCTCCACCATCCGCATCGCCTCCAACGCAATGGCCACCCCGAGGCGTGAAGAGGCAAACCCCGGAGCATCGTTGACGACGACGGCGGTCTTGCCGAGTGCCTCCACCCAGGTTTTGGCCGCGGCAGCGAGTTCGGGAGACGTGCGTTCGCCCAGCACCACCTCGATCAGCGTGGATGCCGGTACGGGGTTGAAGAAGTGCAGGCCGAGGAAGTTCCCGGGCCGCTTCAGTTCACCGGCCAGGCCGTTCACGGACAGTGAGGAGGTGTTGGACGCAATGTAGCCGTCCGGCCCAAGCCGTTCCTCGATTCCCCTCAATGCCGTGACCTTGAGGTCCCAGTCTTCGGGGACGGCTTCGACCACCAGCTGGCGGTCTTTGAAGGCGTCGTAGTCGGTGCTGACGGTCAGCCGGGTCACCAGCTCTTCGAAGTTGGCATCCACTGCACCTCGCTCGATGCTCTTCAACGCTGCGGACTGAACCCGTTCCTGCGCGGCTTCGGCGGAGACGTCGTCGCGCTCCACCACCAGCACGTTGGCGCCCTTGATCAGGAAGGCGTGGGCGATGCCCGCGCCCATGCGGCCGCCGCCCAGCACGCCGACGAAGGAAGGAAGGCCGGGGGCTACTGATGAATTACTCATGGTCTACTTTCCATCGGCGGGGTTGTTGGAGGCGGCTGCCTTCTTCGCTGCATTGCGGTCCAGGAATGCCTGCATCCGGTCGAATTTGGCCTGCGATTCGAAGAGAATGCCCTGGGCCAGCTGGTCGATGAGCGGATGCGCCTCGGCGGGCGCATGGAACACGGATTTGGTGATGCGGACGGCCAGCGGATCCTGCCGCCCGATCCTGTTGGCCAGGCTGTGGGCGGCGTCCAGGAGCTCAGCGGGGTCGTGGATTTCCGTGATGAGGTTGGCTGCCTTGGCTTCGTCGGCGCCGAGGACCCGCCCCGCCAGCAGGATTTGCTTGGCCAGTGGCTCGCCCACGAGTTCCCGGAGACGCCAGCTGGCGCCGGCCGCGGCCAGGATTCCCAGCCCCGTTTCCGGGTTGCCAATCCGGACGTTGGGGGTGCCGATGCGGAAGTCCGCCGCGTAGGCAAGTTCCGCCCCGCCGCCCAGGCAGTAGCCGTCCAGTGCGGCGATGACCGGCATGGGCAGCTTGGCGATCCTCACGAAGATGGTGGAGTTGATGCCCTGCAGGGCGTCGTCCCGCCGGCGTTCGCGCAGCTGGGCAATATCGGCACCGGAGGCGAAGACCCCGTCCACGCCGGCGATGATCAGCACCTTGGGGTTCTGTTCCAGGGCTGCGCAGACGGTGTGGAGTTCGTCCACCATCTGTTGGTCGATCGCGTTCTTTACCTGGGGCCTGTTGAGCAGCACCACCACCCGGTCCTCGCGTTCCTCGACGAGGAGCGCGGAGAAGTTCCCTGCCGCGAGGTCCACCGGCGCCGCCATCAGATCTTCTCCAGCAGCATCGCAGTGCCCTGTCCCACGCCGACGCACATGGTGGCCAGGCCGAACTTCGCGTCCTCGCGTTCCATCCGTCCCAGCAGGGTGATGGCAATCCGCGACCCGCTGGAGCCGAGCGGGTGCCCCAGGGCGATGGCGCCGCCGTCGCGGTTCACGATCTCCGGTTCCAGCCCAAGCCGCCGGATGCAGGCCAGGGACTGCGTGGCGAAGGCTTCATTAAGCTCGACGGCGGACAGGTCGCCGACCCTCAAGCCGCTCCGCTTGAGCACCTTCTGGGTGGCGGGCACGGGGCCGATGCCCATGATTTCGGGCTCGCAGCCGGCAGAGGCGCCGTCAATGATCCGGGCCCGGGGCGTGAGGCCGAGCCGTTCGATGGCTGCTTCGGAGGCGATGATGATGGCGGACGCGCCGTCGTTCAGGGAGGAGGAGTTTCCGGCCGTGACCACGGAGCCGCCGTGCGCCACGGGCCTGAGCTTGGCGAGGACGTCCAGGGTGGTGCCGGGGCGGGGACCTTCATCCGTGTCCACCACAGTCTCGGATTTGCGGGTCTTGACCGTGACCGGCACGATCTCATCCTTGAACCTGCCGGCTTCAATGGCATCCAAGGCCAACTGGTGGGACCGGACGGCAAACGCGTCAGCGTCTTCGCGGGAAATGCCGTCAACGCGGGCCACCTCCTCCGCCGTTTCGGGCATGGAGTAGGTCATCTTCCCGTCCCGGGACAGCCCGCCGTGCTGGAAGTGGGGATTGGTGAACCGCCAGCCGATGGAGGTGTCGAAGATCTGGCCCGGCTTCGCGAACGCAGCAGTAGGCTTCTCCTGGACCCAAGGGGCGCGGCTCATGGACTCCACGCCGCCAGCGATCACAATGTCCGCGGCGCCGGCCTTGATCATGTGGCTTGCCTGGATGATGGCGCTCAGACCCGATGCGCAAAGCCGGTTGACCGTGATTCCCGGAATGTGCAGCGGCAGCCCGGCGAGCAGGGTGGCCATTCGGGCCACGTTGCGGTTTTCCTCGCCCGCGCCGTTGGCGTTGCCCAGGATGACTTCGTCAATGCTCTCCGGGTCCAGGCCGGCGCGTGCCACGGCTTCGCGGACCACGAGGGCCGCGAGATCATCCGGCCGCACGGCGGACAACGCCCCTCCGTACCTGCCCACGGGCGTTCGGACGCCGCCAACAAGGAAAGCCTGTGGACCTGCGGTTGCAGCCATGGAAACACCCTTCACGCGATAAACAGCACTGTCATCGGCGGCCGGCACAGCAGAATCCTCCACTTACCGACCGTTCGTTCTGTAAATGGTACACGGCAGGGTCATGCTGCGCATCCGGTTACAGGACGGTCACCCCCAGGTGTGCGGCGATCAGGGGAGCCAGCAGGCCCAATTGGTACTCATCAATGACAAGCCCGGACATGCTGGCCAGGCCGCTGATCTTGCGGAATTCCGTGCCCCTGAGGTCAAAGTCCTTCAATGTGGCTCCGGCCAGGTCCAGCGATCCGACCGTGCAGTCCTCCAGCTTCACCCTTGTTGCGGCGGCAGCACCCAGGTCCAGTTCGTTGATGATGCAGCCACTGATCAGCACGTCGGTGAGCTTTGCCCCGCGGAGGTTGAGGTAGTCCACCTTGCCGCCGTCGATCCGGACCGACTGCCACCCGCTCTCATAGAGTTCCGCGGAGCCCAGGCGGGGGTTGCGGATCTCAACCTCGCGCCAGGTGCTGCGGGCACCGCGGAACACGGGCGCATACAGCTCCCCCAGGATGCTGTCGCGGAATGAGGCACCCCGAAGCTGCGCCTCATTGAAGGAAGTACCCTCAAAAAGGCATTCGGAAAAGACTGCTCCGCCAAGCTCCAGCCCGTCCCCGTCGATGCGGCTGAACCGAACGTTGTCATGCCTGCCAGCGTGCTGGATAGTGAGTTCCGGCGAGTCCTCGAGGTCCGGCAGCTGCACCGGGGAGAGCCTGGGCGCCGCAACTGCCTCTGGCCGCCTGCCACGCACTTTGTCCATAGCCCCGAGCCTAGCTGTAATTCCCACTGAGGTTGTGAACGCGGCTGATGGGGGTTGTGCCGCCGATGCCGGTATGGGTTCTGTGGTGATTGTAGTGGTGGAGCCACTGGTCGTAGGTGGCGGCGCGTTCGGCTTCTGAAGTGTAGGGCCGGGCGTAGGCCCAT